>NZ_JBIWLV010000010.1:0-83673 GCF_044766345.1 Streptomyces sp. NPDC102278
CTTGATGCTCGTTTCGTCAGCCATGCCCCGACTCTACTGCGAGTAGAGGACGGGTGCGAGGGGTTCCGAGCCCAACGGCACCCCACTGCACCCCGGGGCCGGCGCCCAACGTGGCGGGGCTTGCCAACGACCGCCGTGCGCCCCAGCTCCAGCCACAAGGTCCGGCCCTCCCGGCCGATTCGAAACCAGCGACCAACAAGCGGCCCCACGGCAGCTCGGCGCTCCGTAAGCTCCGACCATGACCGACCGAGCAATGGTAATCGAATTGCAAATCCTCTGAGAAGGGGCAGGTCGCGAAGGGGTGCTCCCCGCCGACGCGGGGGTGATCCGGCCTTCAGGAGGGTCAGGCGCCGCCGGTGGATGTGCTCCCCGCCGACGCGGGGGTGATCCGTCACACGAGACGGTGGTGCGAGCGCTGCGGGAGTGCTCCCCGCCGACGCGGGGGTGATCCGGCCGGCATCGACCTCGGCCGGCTCGGTACAGCGTGCTCCCCGCCGACGCGGGGGTGATCCGTCGGGTACCGGTCCGGCGAGGGTGACGAGGCCGTGCTCCCCGCCGACGCGGGGGTGATCCGCACACCGACCCGTGGACGCCCGAGCAGATCGAGTGCTCCCCGCCGACGCGGGGGTGATTCGCTGGCGGCGTGCGCGACCGGCACCCACCAGGAGTGCTCCCCGCCGACGCGGGGGTGATCCGAAGAGGACCCCGATGTCCCACATCATGCCCGAGTGCTCCCCGCCGACGCGGGGGTGATCCGGCCTGGGACTCGTGCCCTACAACCGGCGACGAGGGCAGGTCTTCCTCTACTCCGACGCCGACATCACAGCGATCATGGCCGCAGTCAAGGAGACGATCCCCCAGCCGTTGCGGGCGGCGACCTATCACACGCTGATCGGGCTGCTGGCAGCGTCCGGCCTGCGCATCGGCGAGGCCATCAAGCTGGACCGCGACGACATCGACTGGGTCGAAGGCGTTCTGCACATCCGTGAGTCCAAATTCGGCAAGTCCCGACTGGTCCCTCTGCAGGACAGCGCCACGAACGCGCTGCGCGAGTACGACAGGCTGCGCGAAGATCTGATGCCCAGGCCCAAGGGCCCCGCGTTCTTCATCTCCCTCACCGCCAAACGGCTGATCTACGCCTGCGTCCATCCGGTGTTCCGCGCCCTGGTCGACACCGCCGGCATCGGGCTCGACGCCCCGCACAGACCTCGATTGCACGAGCTTCGACACACCTTCGCCGTTCGCACCCTGCTGCATTGGTATCGCACCGAGGACAACATCCAGGCAAGGATCCCGTCACTGTCGACCTATATGGGACACTGCGAACCGGCCTGCACCTACTGGTACTTGTCGGCGGCCCCAGAACTGCTCGCTCTGGCCGCCGCCCGCCGCGACAGCGTCCGGAAGGCGGCCCGCCCATGACCCTGATCGCTCCCACCCTGCAGGCGTTCTTCACCGACCGGCTCGCCCGCCAGCGCCAGGCCAGCCCCCGCACCATCGCCGCCTACCGCGACGCACTCCGCCTCCTGCTCGGCTTCGTCCAGCAGCGGATCGGCACCCCTCCGGCAAAGCTGGACTGGAACGACCTGAACGCGGACGTGATCTCCGCGTTTCTCAATCACCTGGAGGACGAGCGCGGCAACAGCACCAGGACCCACAACGTCCGCCTGACCGCGATCCGCTCCCTGTTCTCCTACGCAGCCCTCCAACATCCCGAACACGCCCTGCTCATCCAGCGGGTCCTGGACATCCCGCCGAAGCGGTTCGACAAGAGGACCGTCACGTTCCTGACCGGCCAGGAGGTCGACGCGCTGCTGGCAGCACCGGATCCGAAACGCTGGGAAGGACGACGGGACAAGGCCATGCTGGCGCTGGCCGTCCAGACCGGCCTGCGCGTCACCGAACTCACCAGTCTGAACTGCGACGACATCACCCTGGGCGACGGCGCCGCCGTCCGCTGCGAGGGGAAGGGACATAAACAGCGCACCGTCCCACTCGACCGACCCGTCCAGAACCTGCTGCGATCCTGGCTGAACGAACGCGCCGGTCACAGCGGCGACCCCGTACCCACACCCAGACCGCGGCGCGAGCCTGCCCGTCGCTGCTGGACAAGAGCATCCACCCGCACGTCCTGCGGCACAGTTGCGCGATGGCGCTGTTGCAGGCCGGCGTGGACACCACGGTCATCGCGCTCTGGCTCGGCCACGTCGGCGTCCGCTCCACCGACGCCTACGTCCACGCCGACATGACCATCAAGGAGAAGGCCTGGCCCTGACGGCACCGGTCACCGCCCGGCCGGGTCGATACCGCCCCGCCGACAAGGTCCTCGCGTTCCTCGACCGCCTGTGACTATGCCGAGGCTTTCTCAAAGGGTTTGCTTTCGCGGAGGGCAAGGTGCGAATGTCGGGTCGGCACCGCGGGCAGTCGAAGGAGCAGATGGTGGCGCTCGTCAAGAAGGGGTCCCGGCGCTTCGTCGTGGACGGCGTCACCTACCGTTGGCGCATCCGCCGCAAGCCGACCTACTGCCAGGCCAACGGCTGGACTCCGTTGACGTTCGCGGTCGAGGATGCTGCAGTCCCGGGAACTACGCTCGTTGTCCAGACCGACCGCCCCCACCCGGAGAACTGGTTCGGCCTGCCGACGAAGCCGGTCCTTCCAGTGGATGTCGGCCAGGCCATTCGGACCGCTCTCGCCCGAGGCTGGACGCCACGCGTCAGCGGATCGCCCTTCCACCTCGAAGTCTCAAGCGCAAGCAAGACAAGCGAGGACCCGGCTCGCGCCAGCGACATTCTCGGCATAGTCGCGGGCTCGGCATAGGTCGATCTATGCCGATATCCGCATAGATCGACGAACTCGGCTACATGGAACTCGACCGCCGCGGCGCCGAACTCCTCTTCCAGGTCCTGACCGAACGCGAAGAGAAGAACAGCGTCGCCATCGCCTCCAACGAGTCCTTAGGTGGTTGGACAAAGACCTTCACCGACCCCCGCCTCTGCGCGGCCATCGTCGACCGCCTCACCTTCAACGGCACCATCATCGAGACCGGCACCGACTCCTACCGCCTCGCCAGCACCCGAGCCCGAGCCGAAGAATCGGCCAAGGCCGGCTGATCCCTGCCACTGCCTACATCGACGGCCCGCCGCCCTCCGGGCGGCGGGCCGTCCTGGCCGAACCCAGTCGTTCCGCCCGGCAGGCTCACTCAATCCACCGTCCGTGAAGCGGCCGCTTCGATGCCTGATGCCCGCAGCCTTCGCGCCAAGAGCTCCATCTCGGGCAGGGTCCCTGAGTACTGCCCGGTCAGGACTTGCTCCAGCACGGCCTGGACTCCGTCCAGGCCGATGCCGAGTTCCGCCCGCAGCACCCGCATGATGGCGGCGTTCCTCGTCTGCGGGGCTACCCGCAACGTTGCCCGCCCGTGCTCAGAGAGCAGTCGGCCACGCAGTTCCTCCGGCAGGTCACCATCACACACAGCCAGGGCAAACCCGCAGGCCGGACACGTCGACTCAACATCCCACCGCAGTACCTCGCCCACCAGTGCCTGAACACCGCACCACTCCGCCTGGGCACCGCACCCCTGGCACACGGCGGAGTACCTGATGGACTCAACCAAGATCGACTTTTCCATAATCCCACCCCTCAAGAGGAGAGGTTAGACGGCAGACGGCGAACGTCTTCCGGGGCACCAGCATGTCCCCTGACACCCGAGCCAGCGGTCCAGGCCGCGCTGGTTCATGCGCTGACGCTATCTCTCGTGAACATTCCGAGGCCCGGTGATCACCAACTGACGCCCAAACCAGCAGACAAACGCTGCTGCTGAACATGAACAAAGCCAGACGAGGGCGCCGCGCCGGGTCTGGAGGAGGACCCGGCCACCCGGGCCGGTCGGGGTGAAGACGAGCAGCCGGTGTCCGTCGTTCTCCAGACTTTGCCCTGTCTCATGAGACAAGGGCGCTGCGGAGATATCGGTTCCGAGTCCCGTCGTCTTACCCCTCTGCGACCTGCCACGCCGGAGTTTCCCGAGCTCTGGCTCGGGGGCCCCCGGGGGCGCTTGCGACGGTCGCCGGGGAGACGAGTCCCAGCGCTTCGTTGTCCTTGCCGTCCCGCATGTGGTTGAGCCACCGTTCGTACCAGCTAAGGAAGTCCTGGGCCGAGGAGACGTTCGGAGGCCAGAAGCCATCGGCATTGCCGGTGACCATGCGGCCGATGAGGGGCCCGGTCACACCGATGAGGCACAGGTCGGAGCAGCCCATCTCGACAATGTGGAGGAACAGATCCCCTCGCAGCGCGTCCGGGTGGCTCACGTGATGGAATCCCCGCGGGGTGCCGTCCGGAGGTTTGCGGTCCATGGTGTAAAGCCTGCACTCCTCCAGCGGAAGCAAACCGTAGAAGGGGCCGGCGCCGCTGCCCCCGAGTTCGACAAGGAACTTCCGGTAGGCCGACGGCAATTCGATGTGGTATTCCGACTCAAAGGCATCGGCTTTCGAAGAGTCGATACGTGGGCCGAGGCGAAACTGGTGGCGCTCCGCGCACGCGGAGTGGCTACGCTGCGCCTGGTACGGCACCTTCGCCAGCTTGGAGCGTATGCGGGATATGCGGGAGTCCATCGGAGGATCTCTTCTTTCGACTGCCGCCACCCTACTGGCCCACCCGAATGAGACACCCCCAAGTGTCCGGAGAACCGTCGAACTTCTGCTCAAAGGCCAGAGCCGGCCCCGTACGGGGCGGGGTCGGGATGGTCTCGGCGGCCTTCGCCAACATCGGTTCCACCGGGGGGACCAGGCGGTGGAGCCTGGCCCATACCCGGGCCTTGCTCCACTCGGAGAACCGTCGGTGAGCCGTCGCTCCGGACGGGCCGAAAGGAGCCGTGGGAAGCTGCTGCCAGGTACAACCCGACGTTGCCACGAACACGATCGCGGCAAGCACCTCCCGGTCACCATGCCGGCGCCGTCCACCACCCTGAGGCCGCGACGGCGCCTCCGGAACCACCCGCTGGAACAGCACCCACAACTCGTCCGGCACCAGCCGTTCAACTATCCCACCATGGCCGACAGCCTATCGCGAAGGCCAAATGAGATGACTTCTACTGATCTTTTCGTTGGTTCGGTGGGTGTGGTGGCCTCGTGGGTGGGAGGCTGTCGGGGTGGCTTATCGACCTTCGTCTTCTGTGGCCGGTTCTTCTGTTCCTCCTTTGTCGCGCCCGCAGTTGGCGGAGGCGCGTCGTGTGCGGGCGGTCGAGTTGTTCGAGGACGGCATCTCGAACGCGGACGTCGCGACGGCGGTGGGGGTGTGTGCCGAGAGCGTGCGGCGTTGGCGGCGGCTGTGGGAGCAAGGCGGTGCTCCGGCCCTGCGGCGACGGGCAGCCACCGGACGCCCGCCCAAGCTGGACGACACCCAGGTCGAGACAGTCCGGGCCGCGCTGGAGCAGGGCGCCCAGGCGCATGATTTCGAGGCCGACCTTGGACCCTGGAACGAGTCGGCATGGTCGTGGAGCGCGTGACGGGGGTGTCCCTGTCGAGGGCGTCGGTGTGGCGGCTGCTGACCGGCCGGCTCGGGTGGAGCCTTCAACGACCGGAGCGGCGGGCGGTCGAGCGGGACGAGTCGGAGATCGTCCGCTGGATCGCGCACGAATGGCCGCGCATAAAAAAGGGGCCGTGAACACACGTGCCTGGATCGTCTTCCTCGACGAATCAGGCGTCTCACTCCTCCCACAGGTCCGCCGCACCTACGCGCCCCGGGGCCGCACCCCGCTCCTGCGGACCACCTGAACTGGAAGCGCGCGTCGATGGCCGGGGCCCTTGGCTACCACTCCACCGACCCCGACCGTGGGGCCCGCCTGTGCTTCCACCTCAAGCCCGGCAGCTACGACACCGCCGGGCTCGTCGAGGTCCTCGAGCAGATGAAGATGTTCTACCGCGGCGAGCGCGTGGTCCTGGTCTGGGACGGCCTGTCCGCCCACTGGAGCCGGGCGATGCGGGCCTGGGTCGCCGAACAGGACTGGCTCACCATGGAACGACTACCCGCCTACGCTCCCGAGCTGAACCCGGTAAAACTGCTGTGGTCCTCGCTCAAGAAGCGTGAACTCGCCAACCTCGCCGGCGACCACCTCTCCGATGTCACCGACGCCACCGAACAAGGCATCCACCTCATCAACAACAACCCACAACTTCCGTGGTCATTCCCCACCCACACCGGTCTCACCATCCACCCACCACACCCACCGAACTTACGGATCAGTAGTTGCCTCGACCAGAAACGTTGGCTTTGTAATCGTGTCGGTTTGACCTGGCCATTGACAGGCGGGTTGTGAGGCTTGCCGCCGGAGGTGGTGCTGGTGGCGCGTCAGCCCGAGGTGCTGGTGCGTTCGCTGGAGCCGGAAGAGGCACAGCGGTTGGTGAAGATCACGCGGACGGCGAGGAATCGAGTTCGGTTACGTAGGGCGGGGATTGTGCCGGCCTCGGCGCAGGGGCGCAGCGCCGCGGACGCGGCGGGAATGTTCGCGGCCACTGCGCAGTACGTGCGGCAGGTACTCCACGCGTTCAACGAGCAGGGGTTCGCGGCTTCGGACCCAAAATGGAGCGGGGTCGGCCACCGAAGTTCGGCCCCCCGGTCCGTGAGCTCAGCCAGTCGATGCGTACGCGGGTGCTATCGATAGCACGCCCAGCCTTGCGCGTGGTTCTGCTCAAGTTTTGCATACGCCCCCCCGCCGTACTGCAACCTACAGGCGTGGTTGAGATCCATCTCTCGCACGCGGTAGGTCGCCCAGCCATAGGGCGCGCCCATCCACATCGAGTCCACGCAGTGCCATCCCCTCGCGTGGTTCTCAACCAAGCGGGCGACGCTGGCGTCCCCCGGAGCGACTGTTTTCTGACAGTAGGCGCCCAGGTTGATGCCGCCGAGGCGGGTGGCCGCCGAGGCCGACGGAGCCATGACGGCCAATCCTGACGTGACTATGACCGTGACGGCCGCTGCGCTCAACCAGTTCCGTAGACCCATGTCAGCCCCTCCTGTCGCCTCAACGTCCCGCCCCTTCGCGGACCGAGAGCAAGTCTGCCCCTCGCTAGGTACGGACTGGAAGAAAAACACCGGATTTGTCCTACACCTATCCACAGCGTGTCCCCCGGGCGCCACGACGCACCCACCGGTGACCGTGTTGAACAAGGCGTCACAAGGAGTAATCGACAGCTGGCCGAGCGTGGCGCTGCGCGTCCGCGTCGATGTCGGCACCAAGGTGCTGACCGGCAAGCGGAACCGGCTTGTGGAGCACGTTCCGGCCGAACCCGGTCCTTGGTCGACCGCGCGACCTTGACCAACCGATGCGCCTGCTCCGGCTCCAACGGCCACACGAACCGCTCAGGCTGACGAGCCACCAGCAGCGTCCCAGCCGCCACCAGCAGCGGTCAGCCCGACACGATTACCACCCCAACCTTTCGTGACGCGGCACCAGCTGGACTGGCCGCGAGCAAGACCAGGGCGCCACGGTCGGTCTCCCACATCGCACTCAATGGGGTGGAACTGGCGGCGTCGCGCAACTCGTCCCCGCATTGATCGGTTCCCGGGATATGAGCGACGAGAGCGTGGTCACGATCGAGATCCGAGGCCACGAGAAGGCGGCGCTCGAAGCGGTGCACCGGATCTCTGCCCTGTTCCTGTCCAGCG
This sequence comes from Streptomyces sp. NPDC102278, assembly GCF_044766345.1. Classification (NCBI taxonomy): domain Bacteria; kingdom Bacillati; phylum Actinomycetota; class Actinomycetes; order Kitasatosporales; family Streptomycetaceae; genus Streptomyces; species Streptomyces sp. NPDC102278. Next base: position 7,657 of record NZ_JBIWLV010000010.1, read on the forward strand.
GGCCGTGCCGGCTGCGGCGTAAGCCCGGCGAGGACGAAGTAGCGGTTCTCGTCCATGCGGACGTCGGCAGGCGTGCCGGTGAGGGCGGCTACCTCGATCCTGACGAGGCGGAGGGCGTAGACGCGTTTCTGCGGTGAACTGGCTCACCCAGCGGGGTGAGCCGTCTCCAACCGCCGGTCAGCGCCAAACCGTCCAGAGCCGCAGGAGTCGATCGAGGTCTCCAGCGAGAGCCAGGGCATAGATCCGTGCCCGGGATGCTGTGCTCATAGATGCTCAAACGATCCCGCATGAGCGGTCGAGCTTCGCCGAGATCGGTGAAACGCGACACTTGCGGGCCCGTTCTCAGGGGCGTCGGCGTGCGGAGCGGCCGGGGCGTCCCGGACGCGGGAGCGTGGCGCGCACGGCGGCACCGGGGATCGGTGGGCATGCCGAGCTCCCCGGCGGCCGGGGCAGGCCGTCGTACGGTCACGGGCGCGGGTGTCCGTGGCCCGGGGCGGGTAGTCCTGGCCGCGGAGTTCGGCAACGCCCTACAGGACGCGCCTCCGCGAGGGGCACCATGTGGTCACGCGGACCGAACCGTACGCGGACGTATCAGCCACCGTGCACGAAGCAGAGCCAGAGAGCCTGGGTAGGTCGCGCACCCGTGGCCCTGGCCGTCCCGGTCATCGTCTCCGGCCATCCGGGGGATACGCGGGCCGCATCCGGCGCATTTCCCGCCCCGCCGGGCATCCCTTGCTGGAACGAACTGGAACGAAAGGGAGACATGATGCCGCTCTATCTATCGAGGTTCAGCTACACACCGGAGACTTGGGCGAGGCTGATTCTCAACCCCGAGGACCGCGCAAAGGCTGCTCAGTCGTACATCGAGTCCGTTGGCGGGAAGCTTCACGGCTTCTGGTACGCCTTCGGCACGCACGACGGCTACAACCTGTGGGAGGCACCCGACAACGTGTCCATGGCCGCGGTTGCGCTGGCGATCAGCGGAGGCGGCGCGCTTAGCTCGTTCGAGACGACAGTTCTCCTGACCGTCGATGAAACCATGGCCGCCCTGCGCAAAGCCGAACGAGTCCAGTACCGGGCGCCGGGCGCGTAGCGGTCGCACCACTGCCCGCTCCGTCCACCCCTGCCCACCACCGTCCACGCCGCCGAACAGCGGCCGGCCGCCGCTCCGCAGATCGTGCCGATCGGCGTCGCGGTCTCCGCGCTCCAGCTCGCTACCGAGGACCGGACCGGCTACCAGCGCACCTCCTTCGAACACTGGAGTACCGGCGCCAACGCCTCGGACGGCTGCGACACCAGATGGAGGTCCTGATCGCTGAAGCGGTCGAGGCTCCCGAGGTCGGGCCCGGTTGCACGCTGACGGGTGGGGTGTGGTGGTCATACTACGACGAGCGGCCGGTGACCTCGGCAAGGGCGCTGGACATCGACCACATGGTCCCGTTGGCCGAGGCCTGGGGCATCGGGGCCTCTGCCTGGACGGCCGCGCGCCGCGAGGCGTACGCCAACGACCTCGGTCAGGAGGCGTCGCTGGTGGCGGTCACGGCCCGCTCGAACCGCCAGAAGTCCGACCAGAACCCGGCCGAATGGCTGTCTCCGGCCGCGCCGGTACGCCTCGGAGTGGACGGCTACCAAGCTGCGGTGGGGCCTGGCCGTGGACGCCCTGGAACAGGACCGCCTCTACGACTTGGCCGTGGGCTGCGGCGGGGACAACGTCACCTACACCCCCGCCCCGTCTCGTAAGCCGTGTTGTCAGTGCCGGCGGTTAGGTTCGGGGTGTTGTGAGGGTCGTTTCGACGAGGGGTGGACGATGACCGCGAGCAGTGCGCAGCCCGGGCTCCGGGTGGTGCTGACGGACGTCAACGAGCGTGTGGTGGAGGCGTGGCGGGCGGCGTTCGAGGACACTCCGGGCATCGAGATCCACCGGGGATCCATCCTCGACGAGGACGTCGACGCCTGGGTCACCCCGACCAACTCCCGCGGACGGATGGACGGCGGGGTCGACGCCGTCATCAGGCGGCACCTCGGTCCCGGCATCCAACTGCGGGTGCGGCGCGCGATCCGCGAGCGGTTCGCCGGCGCCCTCCCGGTGGGCAGCGCCGTTTGCGTCCCGTCGGGAGCGGATGTTCCCCGCTACCTGATCTCGACGCCGACCATGGTGAGCTCCTCGCAGAACGTGAGTGACACGCTGAACGTGGCCCTGTCCTGCGCCGCCGCGTTCCAGGCCGTGCACCGACAGAACCGGAAGGTTCCGGGCAGCATCCGCTCGGTGGCGCTGGTGGGCATGGGTGCGCAGACCGGTCGGGTCCCGGCCCGGGTGTGCGCCAATCTGATGTGGACCGGCTACACGCTCTTCCACGACCACTGGTTCGAGGACGACGACGAGCTGCGCGCCACGATCCTCACGCAGCTCAGCGGCATCGAGAACGCGCCGGTCGAGGAGCGGGTGCGCATCGTGCCGCCGAAGGCCGCGACGCCCGCCGAGCCCGCCGACCACTCCGCCCAGATCGTCCCTTCCCCGACGACCACGGTCACGATGACGACCACGACGACGACCACGACGACGACCACGACGATCGGAAGCACTCCTCCCATGACCGACGCCACCGACCCCCTCGCCCTCACCGAGCTGTTCCACGGCGGCGGGGAGCCCTGGCTCCCCCTGCTGAAGCCGGTCATCGAGGCGCAGCCGAACGCCGGCGGGTTCATCGGGAAGGGGCGCGGCCCCGAGGTCGTACCGGTCCGTGAGCTGACCTTCCAGGCGCTCAAGCCCCATCCCCCGCACAAGTGGAAGGTCGTCGTCTTCGGCCAGAACCCGTACCCGCGCCAGGAGAGCGCGACGGGCATAGCCATGTTCGACAACACCTTCAACGACTGGAAGGACAGTCAGTTCGGCAGGGTCGTCAGCATCCGCTGCCTCATCAAGGCCGCGGCGATGTGGAAGTACGGCATCGCCAAGAAGACGCCCATCGCCGACGTCCGCGCGCTGTTGAAGGAGCGGGAGACCGTCCAACCGCCGGAGTGGTTCCAGGCGATGCTGACGCAGGGCGTGCTCCTGCTGAACGCCTCGCTCACCGCCAGCGGCGACGGGGCGATGGGCGCCGACCAGCACACGGCGTTCTGGCGGCCCGTGGCCGAGCGCATCGTCGAGGAGATCCTCAGGTCGAAGCAGGACGCCGACGAGGAGGACCGCGGGGTCGTGTTCGCCTGGTGGGGGGCGCACGCGCGCAGCCTGAAGAGGGTCGTCCTGCGGCTCCAGGAGAAGTACCCGGACGTCGAGGTCCGGCACATCGACCACGCGAACCCGGCGGCGCAGGGCGACATCTTCTGCGAGGGCGACCACTTCGCCCAGGTGAACGAGGCCCTCGCGTCCTTGGGCGCCGACGGCATCGACTGGCTGCCGAGCAAGGGCTGGAACGAGGGGGCGGTCGGCGCCGGCTCGGACGGCGGCGTCGCGGCGCGCATGGGCGCCTTCATCGAGTCGACCATGAACCTGCACCAGATGTACCTGGAGCGCCTCACCAGCGTCAAGGACGAGGGCCTGGTCCTCCCCGCGATCACCGGTGTGTTCGACACCCCGCTGATGGACTTCCGCAACGCCGTCGCGCCCGTCGCGGAGACGCTGGCCGGGCTCGCGGGGCACATCGACCGGTCCCTCGACTTCGGCAAGCGTCGGGCGGACGGGACGACCGGCGGGCCGTCCGCCGACGCGGTCTCGGCGTTGTACCTCTACACCTGCGAGTCCGCCTTCTACCGCGAGATCAACGCCGTCCTCCGCTCCCCGGACCGCACCAGGATCACGCCCTACCTGCCGTACCTGCGGCTGCTGTTCTCGGCGATCTCGGAACTGCCCGCCCACACCCAACCGCTGTGGCGCGGGGTGTCGTTGGACCTGCGGGCGCAGTACCCGGTGGGTCGGACGGTGACGTGGTGGGGCGTCTCCTCCTGCACCTCCGAGCGGAGCGTGGCCCGGTCCTTCCTCGGCAGCCGCGGCAAGCGGACGCTCTTCGAGGTGACGCCGGCCCAGGCGGTCGGGATCCGGAACTTCTCCGCCTTCACCGGAGAGGAGGAGTACGTCCTCGCACCGGGCACGCAGCTCAAGGTGACGGACGTGCGGAGCGAGCGCGGCGGACTGTGCACGGTCAGGTTGACCGAGGTGGAAGCCGCTCCCCTGGTCTCCTGAGGCCACCGCTCGGCGGTGGTCCACGTGCCGGCGGGCGCTGCACGGTCGAAGGCCCTGGCACCGCACGGCCGACCCGCCCCGCACCCCGTACCCGTTCCGGTGCCGGTGCCGGTGCCGGTGCATGAGAGAGCTGTGCCGGGCCACGCACGGCGTCACCAGCCCTGGCATCGCGGCGCTGTGCCACCAGACCTACCGCTGACCTTGAGTCCCCGCCGCCGCGGCGGCAGGGCTCAACCTTCCTACGCGGCGCCGCTCGAACTGCGCTGCGCCTTCTCCAGGCGTGATGAAGAACTCTGTGCGTTCCTGGTCGGTGGCGTCAACGAGTCGGGAAGGCCCTTCGAGGAAGCAGCCGGCCGCCGGGCATGATCCCAGTCCCGGTGCCGTCACAGGACGACTCGGTGCCCGGCATCACCGGAGTGACCACGTCTCGTCGAATTGAGGCCGTCGGTGCCGGGCCGGAGGGAGGGGCCTTGCTGGTGAGCCGCGCCCGCCTGGACTGCACGTCAGCCGATGGGGACACGCCGGGCGACCCCGTGCGGCTTTCCTGTCGGACTCAGCGAGGCAGGAGGGTCCCGAGCGCTGACTCTGTCGGGTCGAGCGGTACGGCGGCCTGGCGCAGCGAGCGAAGCGTGCTGCCTTGCTGTCGGCGAGCCATCTGATGCCCCTGGAGCACCAGGGCGAGGACGTGCTCGCGCAGGCCCGTCTTGCTGGCGGCGATGCGCTTCCCGGTGGTCCGGCCAGCCGTCGGTGCGAGCTCGCCGGGCGGCCCGTACATGAGAAGCCTCCATGTCCGAGACCATCACCATGCCGCTCACCCCGATGACTCCCCACGCGGTGATGAGTGCCTTCAACTACCTCCGGGCGGTCGAGGCCGGCGACACCGGAGCCGTGCTGCGGGTGGTCATTGAGGACCTGGAGGCGTACGAGGTCCTGGTGCGCCACCGGATCCACGCCATCCCGGGCATCGCGTCGATCGAGTCGAGCTTGGCGTACGGCAGCGTCAAGCAGACCCGGACCTACCCCCGGCCCCGCCCCGGACATCCGACCCCGAAATGACCGCCGGTCAGCTGCCGTGCCGCGTAAGGGCGTTGTCGGGGTAATCACCGATGGTGGCGGCGCGGGGGCCGGCCGCAGGGTGGACCCATGACAGAACGAGCTGCACGACTCACCCGGTTCTCCTTCCTCGCGGCCCCCGTCCTCCTCGTGGTCTACGGGGCCGTACGCCTCCTGGTGAAGGGGTCCAAGGAGCCCGGCGCCGCGTGGATCACCGGCCACTTCGCCTTCCTCTTCGGGGTGTTGTTCTTCGGGGCGGCCTGCGAGGGGCTGCGCCGTACGGTGGCCGCTTCGGCCGGACCGGCCCGGCGGCGGGTGGCCCGGGCCGGGGCGGTGGCCGCCCTGGCGGGCGCGGCGGCGGCCACCGCCCAGGCCGTGATCGACCTGTACGCGGGGTTCCGGGCCGCCGACAAGCCGGAGATGAGCGAGATCTTCGCTCGGGTGCAGGACGTTCCCGGGGTGATGCCGGTGGTGTACACCGTCGTACCGGTCTTCCTCTACCTGGGGACGATCACCCTGCTCGCCGCGCTCAGGGGCCCGGGCGCCATCCGTTCGCTGGTGCTCTTCGTGCTGGGCACGGCCGCGATCGCGGCGAACCTGGACTTCCTGCCGCTCGGCGGCCTCTGCTATCTGCTGGCCTTCGCTCCCCTGCGCAGCCGCGTAGCCGGGCCGCACGCACCGGTGGCGGCCCGCCCGGTCCCGGTCGCCGGCGCCCCAACCCGGTGACCCCTTGTCCACCACAGTTCGCAACGCCGGCCGGTCGTCCTGGCTTGTCACGTCGAACGCAGCGATCCGAGCCGCGGCGACGTGCTGCTCGTTCCTGCCGCTCCAGCAGATGGCCCGCTCGGCCCCCCGCTCCAGCGCGTTGGTTCGTCCGACCCGTTCGCAGACGGAGCAATCCAGGTTCAGTTGGGCACGCGGGGACGGCCTGGCGGTCGTCGAGGCCTCTGGGTGCGGATCAGGTCGGCGAGGTGGTTCAGCGATCGGGTGGACAGCGGGATCGCGGCAGGGTAGGACAGCAACGAGGCTTTCGGGAGGGGCATCTTTCTTGGTCGATTGCTTGTCTTACCGGGAGCCTCACCCGACCCCGCGCTCTACCCCGATACGCGCCCTCAGCTGCCCAAAGCCAGTTGGAGAACGCTCAATGGACCGTTTTTGAGACCGGCGCAGACTCGGTGGAGCTTGAGATCGCAGGCCCGCGAGCGGACGGTCGATCAGCGGGGCAGGATGCGCATTACTGCCTCGTGTTCGCCGCTGAGCCGCAGGCCTTGCTGTACTGCGGCGCTCAGATCGAGGTCGCCGAGCAGGGTCGCGGCCAGCAGGTGCGGCGGTCCGGTCAGTGATGCGGTGGGGTGGTCGACACGGCCGGCGTGTGTGTGCACCGAGCCGTCCTTGACCTCGATGACCAGGTCTTCGTTGCCGTCAGCGTGCAGTTGCAGGGCGATTGCCGGCTGGTCGGGGCGGTGGTCGGTCAGTGCCCGGGCGGGCATGTCCAGCCAGTGGGTGCGGAAGGTGTCGTTGCCGGCCGGCTCACGCAACAGCGGAATTCCCCATCGGCTCAGTTCCCGCAGCACCGGCTCCAGCGCGCGGCCCCGTTCGGTGAGGGAGAACAGGGTGGTGGCCACCGGTGGCGGGGCGGCCTCGCGGTGGATCAGGCCGGCTTCCTCGAGTTCGCGGAGCCGGTCGACCAGCAGGTTGCTGGCGATCCCGGGCAGACCGTTGCGCAGGTCGGTGTGCCGGCACGGACCCAGGGCGAGCAGTTCACGGACGATCAGCAGGGTCCATCGGTCGCCGACGGTGTCCAGTGTTTTCGCGATGCCGCAGTACTGCCCGTAGGTGCGCATGCCACCACCCTACATCGTGGTGTTGAGATTCAAAACTCTCTTGTTGACTTTCTCAACAACGTCGGTCTAGCGTCGCTGCCCATGACCACCACCCTTTCCGTGCGTCGGCTGGCCTGGGCCGGCGTCGAGATCCGTCTCGGCGACACCCGCCTGCTGATCGACCCGCTCGAGAACGTCGCTCCGTTGGCGCCGGCGATGGGGCCGCCACACCGGCCGGTCGACCCGGTCGATACCCCGCCCGGCACCCACGCCCTCATCACCCACCTGCACCCCGACCACTACGACCACGATCTGATCGCCCGGATCGCGGCCACTGGCACGATCGGCTGCCACACCCCGAGCGCGGCGGCGCTGCACGAGGCGGGCATCACCCCCGTTGCCCAGGACCTGGGCCGGTCACGGCGCATCGGAAAGCTGACCGTCACCCCGGTGACCTCGCTGGACTGGCGCGGCAACGACTGTGACCAGGTCGCCTGGGTCGTCGAAGGCGCCGGCCGGCGGGTCATCCACTGCGGCGACACCCAGTGGCACGGCAGCTGGTGGCAGATCGCCCGCGACCACGGCCCGTTCGACGTCGCGTTCGTCCCGGTCAACGGCGTCATCGCCCACTTCGAGGGCTACGCGGCCAACGTCCCGGCGACCATGACCCCCGAGCAGGGCGTCGAAGCCGCCGTCGCACTCGGCGCCGGCACCGTCTGCGCCATGCACTACGGCCTGTTCCACAACCCGCCGTTCTACACCGAACAACCCGACATCGAGCAGCGCTTTCAGCACGCCGCCGACGAGCGGGGCATCACCGCGGCCATCATCGCCGACGGCCGGCCCGTCCTCTGACCATCAGAAACAAGGAGCAACACATGAAGATCATCCTGTTCGGTGCCGGCGGCAACATCGGCCGGCCCACCACCGAGGAATTGCTGCGGCGCGGCCACACCGTCACCGCGGTCACCCGAGCCGGCCACGTCGACGGCCTCGAACACAAGGCCCTGACCGTGACCACCGGTGACGTCACCGACCCCGCGGCGGTCGCCGGCCTCGCCGCCTCCCACGACGCCGTGCTCTCGGCCGTCGGCCCCCGGATCGGCCAGGAGAACGACCGCGCCACGATCGTCGGTGCCGCCCGTGCGCTGATCGACGGACTCCGCCGAGCCGGCGTCACCCGCCTGGTCACCATCGGCGGTGCCGGTAGCCTGCGCACGCCGACCGGCGCCCGGGTCATGGACGACCCGGCCTTCCCCGCGCTGTGGAAGGCCAACGCCGAGGCCCAGTCCGAAGCGCTCGACCTCTACCGCGGCGTGCACGACCTCGACTGGACGTACGTGTCGCCCGCCGCGGTCATCGGAGCGGGCGAGCGGACCGGGGCCTACCGCAGCGCCGGGGACACCCTGCTCACCGACGACGACGGCAACAGCCGCATCTCGTACGCCGACTACGCCATCGCCTTGGCCGACACGATCGGGAGCGGCACCGCGATCCGCCGCCGCATCACCGTGGCGTACTGAGCCATGAGCAACGACGCCGCCGGCCGGCACACCCGATTCATCGTCCTGCTCGCGGCGCTCGTGGCCCTGGTCCGGGCAGGTAGCCGTCGATGGACAATGGTCCCGGAATGGTCTCCACCGAATCGGCCTGGCTGAACACGGTCACCCGCTCCGGACAAACCGAAGCGGAGTTCCTCACCCGCCTCCACCTCGACACCTCGACACCTCGACACCTCGACCACCGTCTCGGACAACCCTGACGCCGTGGCCATCCGCGACGACAACTTCGCCAACAAACTCAACATCGTGCTCAACGGCCTGGCCGTCCAACTCAGCCACTGAACAACCCCCGGAGCGGGCGCCGCCCCGCGAGACGGCGGTCAGCCGGCTTGCTGCAACCCAACGGCCGGAAGACGAACAGCGGCCTGACCGCTCCAGCCATCACCTCGACCAAGAGGTCGTCACCCAAGACGCCGCGCAGCTGAGTGGCCGATCGGCCCGGGGCCATCTCCTCCGCGTCCCCGCCGCGTTCCTCCTATTTGCCAGTGACCCGTTTCCCGGGTGGCGCCTCGATGGCGTCGGTGATGGTCATCACCAGCCGTTAGGCCATCACCGGCTTGCGCGCCTTCCCCGAGAACTTCGGCGAACTGCTCAGCCTGAGGCGGATATCCGGACGCCATCGGCAAGAAGCTTCCCCCTTCGCCACCGACCTCCATCTTTCCCCGCTCAGCGCCGACTCTTTCGCCGCGTCACCTTGGATGCTGTCGCCCCGGCCTTCACACAGCCGACCCCAGGGCGGGCCGCGTGGCCGTCCTCGGTGTCACCGCCGCCGCGAACGGGTGGAGCCCGTCCGGCCGCGCCGGTTCGGCGACACCGGCCCCGCCGGAACAACTGGGCGGGGCCTGAACCCCGGTCGGAGCGCGATACCGACGGCCGGTCACAACGTGCGCCGGCCCGTATCGGCGCGAGGAACGGCATGCCCGCACCGACAGGAGCCAGCGTGGATTGCACGGCACCGTCCCCGCGGTCCGGTCTCAGACCGGGCCCAGCTCCGGGTCGCGGGTTTCGTGGACCTCCCAGTGGCCTGCTCGGTCGGAGAGGGCCGCCCGGCGCCACGCCATTAGCACGCAGGCTGACACGGCCACGATCCCGGCGAGGACGGCTGTACCCAACGCTGCACCCCAGGACATCGGCACCGCCAGTACGAACACGACGAGTCCGTAGGACAGCAGCATGCCGGCGAGCCAGGGCCAGTGGGCTCCGGGCAGCACGGCGGGGGGCGCGGGGGACAGCACCGTTCGGCGCTCCAAGTCGGGCTGCACGGGGGCGGCGGGGGCGAGGACCCGCTGGAATTCCTCGCGGTCCATCTTCAGCCACGCCACCTCGCCCTCGTCGGTGACGAAGACGACCGGCTGGGCATTCCCGATCAGACGCCAGTTCCGCGCGCCGCACAGCCGGCCCGGCCGTTGTCCCATGCGCGCCGCGAGGAGGGCGAGCCTCCTGGGCTCGACGGTCGGGGGACCGAGCAGCACTTCGGAGCCGTCCTCCAGTTGGATGCGCAGTTTGTGGTCCGATGTCACACGGACCGTGCCGTCCGCGGAGCCGAACGACGTGTGCTCGCCGCGCCGGGCCGCGGCGACTCGCGCTCGCACGGCGGGCAGTGCCGCCCCGCCGGCCGCGTCCGAGAGGAGCAGTTGAGCGGCGGTGTCGGCCTGCGGGATCCGGAACCTGCGCGGTGCCAGGACGAGCAGCAGGAACCCTCCGGGAATGATGGCGATCAGGGCACCGAAGGTGGGCAGGGAGAACGTGAGCGCAGAGTCCGCCTTCGCGTACCGGCCGATGTCGTTGCCGACGTCCACGACGCCGCCGAGTTCGGGCGCGGTCGGGGCATACAACACCTCGACCGGCTTGAAGGAAGGGCGCGTTCCTTTGGTGCCCGAGGTATCCGTTCACCACCTCGACCCGTCCGGCCTCCACGCCGTCGCCCCGGGCATGGACGGGGACTTCGACCGTCACGTCACCGCTGTACACCGGAAACTTGGGGTCCTCCTTCTGCAGCCGGTGGACGGCGACGATGCTGCCCTCGGCCACCTCGGCGCCGGCTTTCTGTATCGCCGCGATGCGCTTGAGATCATCGCCATCCGGACGGAGCGCCAGCTCGGTCACCACGGACAGGGCCGGCAACACCGCCATCACGCCCAACAGCCAAGACACGACTGTGAACCGGCTGAATCGATCCCAGGGCAGCCGCGCGGGCGGCGCCGGCACCGAGTCGACCTCCCTGGGCGACATGACCCTGACCGGCCGAGAACCCGACCACACCCACCCGGCAGCCAGCACCAAGGCCACCGCTCCGAGCACGGCCACGTCCGGCCGGTACACCGACATACCCGCGCGGAACAACAGCGACCATGTGGCCAGCACCGCGAACAGCAGCGGGCCCCGCACCCAGATACCTGGTTGTCCAGGCGTTTCTCCCCATGCCCGGAAACCTAGCAACCCCGTTGCCCAGAGCCGCCGGTGGCGGCCCGTAGGGGGAGATCGGACGAGCTGGGATACCGCGGGTTCGAATAACGCTTCCTCAGCAAGGCCCCCTCCCGCCGGCCCGGCACCGACGGCGTCAATTCAACGAGACGCGGTTACTCCGGTGATGCTGGGCACCGAGTCATCCTGTGACGGCGCCGGGACTGGGATCATGTCCGGCGGCCGGCTGCTCGCACACGGGGTTGCGTCGAGCAGGGACGAGCACACGCGGTTCGGCGGGGGCGTGCCGGGGCCGCGGCCCGCGCGCACCTGCTTGCCTTCAACCCGATCACACGGGAGGCCCTGGACCAGTCGGGGCTGCGGCTCCAGGACATCGACGCTGTGGCCGTGGCTACCAGGGCCGGACCTGTCGGATGCCCTCTGGGTGGGGCTGTCCGAAGTGAAGACTTGAGTTCCCCGTCGTTTATCGGCCCCTCTGCTTGGAGCACGACTCCCCCGAGCCGGGCCCGTCTCGGAGCAAGGTCCCCCACCACAGCACCGGAACGGGAGTGAACGCCCTGGCCCGCTCCGGGGGTCTCGCCGCGCGGCCGAAGGTCGGGGAAGCCCGCTCCGGTGCCCGGTAGGCTCGCCACACCCGCGCCGACATGGAGTGCGCCGGGCAGGGCCGTGCGTGAACGAGCTCGCCCCTCGAACTCCGGGACACCGGCCCGACACAGCTCCGGCAGCCCCTCGCGGTCCGCCGGGGCCTTTCGTCGACCCGGCGCCTGGGACCGGGCCGCTACGCGGTGTCGATCGCCGCCCGCCGCCGCGTTCAAGCCGTCGTCTGTTACCGGCCGCTCCAGAGGTGTCCCGAACGGTGCTACGCCCGGCCGCCGCGGGTGAACCGGCTGACCAGCTCGACGAATTCGTCCTCCTTCTCGAAGAACGCGACGTGGCCGGCCTCGATCTCCGCGTACGTGCTGTGCGCGATGGCGGCGTGCAGCTCGCGGCTGTTCTCCACCGGGACGGTGATGTCCAAGGTGGCGCCGATGACGAGTGTCTCGGCCTCGATGCGCGGCAGCAGGGCGCGGATGTCAACGCGGGTGTCGAGGTCGACGTGGCGCAGGGTGCCGGGGGTGGCCGGCATGTTGGGGATGAGGAGCTCGACCTGCTCGCGGCCGATCGCGTTGAGGAAGCCCCGGCTGAACCCGGTCATGGCGATGGAGCGGCCGAAGGCGGCCGGGTCGCAGGCGCCGAGTTGCTTCCACAGAGTGAAGAGGTTGCGCAGGTACTCGTCCCCGTCTGTGTGGGCCCAGCCGGCGACCAGGATCAGTCGGCGCACGAGATCGGGGCGCAGCGCGGCGACGGCGCCGGACACTGGCGCGCCCATGGAGAAGCCGAGTAGGTCCACCGGCCCGGTGCCGGCGTCCTCGATGACGGCGATGACCTGCGCGGCAAGCCCCTCTACGGTCAGCGGGCCGCCGTCGTCCGTGGTGCGGTCGCTGCCGGAGAGGTCGGGGGTGATCACCGTGTGGTCGGCGGTGAAACGGGGCCGGGTCTGCCCCCAGTTCACGGCGGAGCCGCCGGAGCCGGTGCCGTGGACGAGGACGAGCGCGGGGCCCTCGCCGGCGCGCTCGTAGGAGACCTCGGCGTCGGCGACGCGTACGGTGGCGCTCACGGTGGTGGCGGTGAGGGTCGTGGGCATGGCTGCTCCTTCTGGTGCGTGGGGCGGGGGCGTTTTTCCCTCCGGCTTCGCCCACACTGCCGCCGCGTAGCCGGGGGCGGGAGAGGCCCCTCGAACCTGGGACCGCCGATCCCTGGATACGAAACTTGTCGCGGCCTGCAGCGGGGCCTGCTGCGGGACGGGTTGCTCCGGGGGGCTCCGGGGGGCTCCGGGGGGCTCCCGGGGGGCTCCGGCATGATGATCCACATGACGATTGATCGCCGTGAGCTCGCCGACTTCCTCCGCCGTTCGCGCGAAAGGGTGCGCCCGCAAGACGCGGGCCTCAGCGTCGGGCCCCGACGGCGCACGCCCGGGCTGCGGCGTGAGGAGGTCGCCCAGCTCGCGGGCATGTCGGCCGACTATTACATCCGGCTGGAGCAGGCCCGCGGCCCGCAACCCTCGCCGCAGATGCTGTCCGCCCTCGCCCGCGCCCTGCGCCTGGGCGATGATGCGCGCGATCATCTCCATCTGCTCGCCGGGCACCGCCCGCCCGCCGCGCGGGTCGCCGGCGACCAGGTCGGCGCGGGCCTGCTGCACCTGCTGGACGCATTGTCCGGAACGCCGGCGCAGGTCCTGAGCGACCTGGGCGACGTACTGGCCCAGAACGAGATGGCCCGCAATCTCCTGGGCGGCGTGTGCACGGTGTCCGAGCACGGCCGCAACGTCGTCTGGCGGTGGTTCGCCGACCCGTCAGCGCGGGAGGCGTATCCGGCCGGGGAACACGAGCAGTACAGCCGGCTCCACGTGGCGGACCTGCGGGCGGCCGTCGGCCGGCACTCCTGGGACCCGGCGGCCATCCGTCTGGTGGAGCGCCTGCGGGAGGCCAGCGAGGAGTTCACCGCCCTGTGGGAACTACACGAGGTCGCCGTCCGCCGTCACAGCCGCATGCGGGTGATCCACCCGATCGTCGGCCCCGTGGACCTCGACTGCCAGGTCCTCCTTGCCCCGGAGGGCGACCAGCGCCTCCTGCTCCTGACGCCCCCGCCCGGCACGGACACGGCGGAACGCCTGAACCTCCTCCGGGTCGTCGGCACGGAACAGTTCGCGCAGCCCGGGTAACGCACCGGCCGCGGACTGGCCGGCACCGCTCATACGTGTGGGTGCCACCGCGGCCGCGCTCGGCTCGCTCCTCGCATTGATCCTTGGGATCTCGCGCACGACGCTGGCGAAAGCCCGACCGGCGCCTGCCCCAGGACAACGCCCACGTCATGAACGCGCGCGCCGCACGACGCACCGGCGACGACAAGGACCGGCCACCCACCTGCCGACGGTGTGGAGCCCAAGCCCTGACGATCGGCGGCCCCGAAGGCGGAGTCATCGCGCACGAAAGGACCTGCCCCAACCGGCGCGAAGGCGAACCGGCAACCCGCTCGCCCCACACCACCTGGCTACTCCGCCTGCCCGGCCTGCACCGCCTGCCGGAGCGGCGGGCCCAACCACGGTGCGCCGCTCCGGCAGCCCGGGGGTGCGCTCCGATACGCGGGCGCACTCCCCGAGGGGGCGCGTCCGGCTCGGGACAGACACCACGTGAGCAAGGTCAAGGGGTGGCGGCGGGCGAGGACGGCCCACCCCCCGTCACGCCCGCCCGGGACAGGAGCCCGTCGCTCCTCGACCACAGCAGCGTCGATCGGTGCGAGAAAGCGCTTCGTTTGAGGATCCCCAAACGATCAATCCGCCCGTTTGAGGAGACCTCCATGCCGTACCTGATCCCGGCCCGCACCCCGCTCGCCCCGGAGGAAGTCGACCGCACTTTCGACCACCTCCTCGCTCTGCAGATGGGCGGCGGGATCTACGCCTCTGACCGCACGCCGAACACTCCAGAGCTGGCCTTCCTGTTGCTGCGGCTCGCCGAGAACATCGTCTTCCCCACCACGGGGGCGACGCGGAGCCGCACGCGGACTCCTTCGCCCTGGACGAGGTCGGGTGCATCCTGCTGTCCGCCCTGCCCTACTACGGCCGTGCCGGGCATCGCCCGCAGCATCATCCGCTTCGTCGAGAACGTCATCCCGACCCTGACGACCACGGAGACACCCGCGCCACCCTGGAGGCCAGGCGCGACGAGCACCTGGCATGGGCTTTACCGACCCTGGGCTGCCGAGCCCTTCTGGCCTCGCCTGGCTCTCAGGGCTGAGGGAGCGGCATGGTGAGCTACCCTTCCCGCCCTCACACGGGCCGCCTGACCGGGGCCGGTTCAGCCAGCCATGGGGTTCCGCGCGCCGTCCTGGCCGATTGTCCCGAGCGGAATGCAGTTGTCCGGGACTCCGATAACCCCCTCGCACAGCTGGGCCCGGGACAGGTCCGCCTTCTCCGGTACCAGCTGCCAGGCAACGATCCAGTACGGGGTGTCAGCCTTCAGGTCCCCGAACTGGTTGTGTATGCCGGTGCTGTAGTCCTCGTTGCGTATCTGCTCCCCGGTGTAGTACTTGCTCCCACCGTCCATGCCGCCGCAGGCGATCAGGGTCCGCGCCTGCTGGGCCGCCTTGCAGCCGTCGTACTTGACCACCCAGTTCTTGGGATGCGGGGCCTTCATGGGGCGCCCGGGAGTACTGGTGACCTTCAGTATGAGCTGGATGTGCGTCAGGCCCTGGGGTGCCGGGGACTCAGGAGCGTCGGGGCTGAGCTCGGCGTGCGCGATCCGCACGGAGTGCGGATACGACCCGCTCTTCACGGACAGCGCCGGCCCTCGCCCCTCGATCCACTCGGCTGCCGAAGAGGGGGACTGGCTCGCCAGGGCGGACGCCCCGGGCGTGACTCCTGTGTCCGGGGCGGACCGGTCCGGTTGCGCTGAGGCTCCGCATGCAGCCAGAAGCCCGCCGCATGCCACGGAAAGGCCGCCTCGCACCCACCGGTTCCGACGTATGTGCCCATCGTTTCCCATAAGTCCCCCTACTACCGGGGCGCTCTCCCGACCACCCCTCTTGATCTTGGAACACACACTAGCGAAGCGGCCGGTCGCGCTTACCCCTGCGTGGGAACAGGTGGACGCTCCACACGCGCAGTCGTACCTGACCGTGCACATTCGGATGTACGCCGACACCGCACCGTGCAGTCCATGACCGGGCGTCCGTAGCCACGCGGACGATGCGCACTGGCGCGGTGGTGCGCATCCACCCGGTGCGCCTCCACTCGGTGGGTGTTGCGCACCGGTGCGGCCGGCGGTGCGAGCTGCCTCGGCGCCGAAGTCGGCCCAGCCGGCGGCGAAGAAGGCCCCGCAGGACATCTACAACGCCGAGGACCGCGGACACTCCGAACGGGCCATCAAGACCTTCGTCAAGCTCTACGGGGCGAAGTTCCCCAAGGCCGTCAAGAAGATCACCGACGACCGGGACGAGCTGCTGGCCTTCTACGGCTACCCGGCCGACACTGGATCCACCTGCGGACCACCAACCCCATCGAATCGACCTTCGCCACCGTCCGGCTGC
Source organism: Streptomyces sp. NPDC102278 (assembly GCF_044766345.1). Classification (NCBI taxonomy): domain Bacteria; kingdom Bacillati; phylum Actinomycetota; class Actinomycetes; order Kitasatosporales; family Streptomycetaceae; genus Streptomyces; species Streptomyces sp. NPDC102278. The sequence continues at coordinate 23,823 of NZ_JBIWLV010000010.1, forward strand.
GGACCAAGGTCACCAAAGGCGCCGGCTACCGCGCCGCCGCCCTCGCAATGGTCTTCAAACTCGACGTCCAGGCGCAGCCGCTTGAGGCGCAGGGGGTGGCGGTAGGCGCCGCCTCGGTCGATGGAGGTCTCCGCGACCAACTCCGGGCGGACCAGGGTCGTGTCCAGGGTGTCGCGTGAGCCCCAGGTGGAGGCGAACCGCACTCCCGTCCACGGATGTCCTGGGGCGGCGGGCGCCAGGTGTTCGGCGACGAGGCGGGACGCGTCGGGGCGTAGGGGGACGGTGCGGCCGATGCTGTGGAAGCAGCCAGCCCGGTCGTGGCGGCCGAGGACCAGGAGCTGTGGGCGGGTGAGGGTGTCGGTGATGGCGCCGATGATCGCTTCGGTGGTGTCGCGTCGTCTGATCTTGATCCAGGCGCGCGCCGGGCAGGTAGCGCTGACTCGTCCGCTTGACGACCAGGCCCTCCATCCCTGACACGTCGGTCCAGTCCTCCAACCACTCCCGCGCCTTCACCGGATCCGTGGCCATCGGACACAGCGTCCACGGGGCCGTCAGTCCCCGGGCCGTGAAGTTGACTTCCATGCGCCGGCGGCGCTCCCGGTACGGCAACGCGAGCAACTCGACGCCTTCGGCCTGGAGGATGTCGAACGCCACGAAGTAGGCCGGTGTCCGGGCGGCCTGGGCGGGGGCGGCGGCCCGGCGTTGCAGCGCCTCGAAGCTGAGCCGGCCCGCCTCCGGGTCCCAGACGAGCAACTCGCCGTCGAGGACCAGGCCGTCCGGCAACTGCTCCTCCGCCGCCGCCACGAGGTCGGGGAACCGGTCCTGGGCGAGCGCCTGGGCGGGCCTGGATCAGCACCCGCCCGCCCGGCCCGGCCGAGGTGAACAAGATCGCCCGGTGACCGTCGAACTTCTGTCATGCGCTGTTGAACAGTCCGTGGGTACTGTCCACACCCATGTCGATCACGGACTGCCAGGTCCACTTCGCCCTCCGCGATGTGCCTTGGCCTCGGTGGCCACGCCGCTGATCCCCGGGCTGCCGCTACCTCGCTGTGGCGGCGTTGCAAAGAGGCGAGGTCGCCGAGGGCCGAGCCGTGCCTGTCGGCGTCGTCCTGCAGGGACGCGTGCAGGCGGCGTGCCCGGATCGCCTGCCCGAGGTCTCCCAGGGCTTCGAGCTCGTGGGCGATGCCGCCGAGCAGGACCACATCGCGCGGGCCCGTACCGTCGAGGATGCGTATGAGTGCGGCGCGGGCCAGTTCGGTCCGCCCCTGGCGGCGGGCCAGCGCCGTCCAGGTGAGGTCGTACGCCTCGTGGGGATCCCGGCCGTAGTCCGACCAGTCGATGTCGGCCGCTCACTGGGCGAGCGCTCCTGGGCAATCAGGGAAACCGTCGAGCAGGAAGTGGACATCGGGGTCGGCCTCCCGCAGGGCCCGCAGCATCGCGTGGTCCTCCGCCATGCCGTGCAGGCCGACCAGGACCGCGGCGAGGCGGAGCTCCGGGGTGTTGCCGCGGTCGGCCGCCTCCTGCCGCAGGAGTGCGCGCAGGAGCTGAGGGTCCCCCGGCTGCCGGTCGTACTGGGCCGCGCGCAGGGCGGTGGCCCGCCGGACCGGATCGTTCGCGATCGTGTTCCAACAGTCCTGGTCTGCCCGCATCCGGACCAGATCGGCCCGACCGGGAGCGAGTACCGCCTGCCAGAGCGGCGGACGCGGAAGCCGGTCCAGCGATTCGTACGCGCAGCCTTCGTCCGCGTTCACCAGGAGGAACTCGGGCTCGGTCCGCAGGAGGCATTCCTGGAGCCGGCGCAGCAGTTCCCGTCTGGGGACCCTGCGCAGACCCAGCGCACTGAGCAGCGTGCTGCGATCGGCGTCCAGCCCAGGGCCGTAGGAGTTCCGGATCTCGTCTTCGGTCCGTGCGAAGACATCCTGCAACTCCTCGTCATCGGCTTCGGGGTCGAGGTCGGTGTAGTCGTGCCAGCCCGGCAGACCGATGACGATCTCCAAAGCCTCGTCCAAGCCGGCGCCGATGAGGCCCGCTCCGCCCTCGGAACTCGCGTACAGCACGGGCCCATCGGCGCACAGGAAGAAGGTCCCACCAGTGTCGTCGCCCGCCACGGCCCTCAGCGGCGCCCCGCTCGCCAGCCGGACCTCTTCCACGTGCTCGGCCCCGTCAAGATCGAAGTCGAAGGCGCCCGCGGCCAGCCTCACCAGATCGGGATCCCGGCGCAGGACGGTGAGTACGTGGTCGGGGTGTGTCATGGCCGGACCGTAACAACCGCCGCTGCACCGGATGGGGCACGGTCTCCGCAGCGGAGGGTCTACTCAGCAAGTCCGGCCGGATACCGGACACCACGAAACCCTGTCCATAACTTCTGCTCATACACCAGTCCGCCCAGGTGTGGCGCCATCGCGGGTCTGGGTGAAACGCGCTGACAGGCCCTCAATGAGGATGCATACGGCCCGGACGGCCATCGCGCTCGCCCCTGGCCTCGCACTGGTCGTCTACGCGACCGGCACCCTCCCGCATTGCCCTGGCCGCCGTCCATCTGAAGCTCCAGGTCCTGCACCGCGCCGAACTCATGGCCAGTGCCGTCGTCGCCGCAACACCGACATACGCGGGGCGATCACCTTTTACTCTGTGGCTCACGCCTTTCACCCTGTGGCTCACGTCACATCTGGTTCCTGTCAGGAATCGGGGGGCTGTCCCGCTCAAGTCGCCGAGAGCCCAGCGAACCGACAGGAGCATCACATGAAGCACCGCATCGTCGTCCTCGGCGCCGGCTACGCCGGGACCTACGTGGCCGGGAACCTGGCCCGCCGACTTTCCCCGGCCGACACCGAGATCACCATGGTCAACGCCGAGCCGGACTTCGTCGAGCGGCTGCGGCTCCACCAGGTCGCGGCCGGCCAGGAGATCGAGAACCGTAAGCTCGCCGACATCTTCGCCGGCACGGGGATAAGACTGCGCCTGGCCCGTGTCACCACCGTCGACCCCGAGCGCCGGGTCATCACCGTGGCCGGCGCTGATGGCGGCACCGACGAGCTCGGCTACGACACACTGCTCTACTCGCTCGGCAGCCACGGTGACGACCGCGGCGTCCTGGGAGTGGCCGAGCACGCCTACGATGTCGCGGCCCGGCCCTCGGCCCTGCGCCTGCGCGAGCGCTTGGACGGCCTGCGGGAAGGCGGGAACGTGGTGGTGGTCGGCTATGGCTTGACCGGCATCGAGACCGCGACTGAGATCGCCGAATCCCGTCCCGGCCTGTCCGTGACGCTGGTCGCCCGCGGCGAGTTGGGCGCCCAGCTCTCCGCCGGAGCCCGCGGCCACCTGCGTCTGGCCTGCGACCGGCTGGGCATCACCGTCCGGGAGCACACCAGCGTCGAAGCCGTCGAAGGAACTCGGGTCCTGTGCACCGACGGCACCGCCCTGCCGTCCGACGCGACGGTGTGGGCGGCAGGGTTCGCGGTCAACCCGATCGCGGGCGCCGCCGGGTTGGAGGTCACCGCGGACGGCCGGATCCTCGTGGACCGCACCATGCGCTCGCTCTCCCACTCCAACGTCTACGCCGCCGGCGACAGCGTCTACGCCGTCGGCGACAACGGCCGGCCGCTGCCGATGTCCTGCGCCACGGCCGGCTACACCGGCATGCAGGCCATGAAGGCCATCGTGGGACGCCTCACCGGCAGCAAGATCGGACACGTCAAGCTGGACTACCCGGGCAACCACATCAGCCTGGGGCGCCACGACGGGATCCTGCAGATGGTCGACCACGAGGCCCAGGCGAAGCCGAAGTACATGGGCGGCCGCAAGGCCGCGCGGATCAAGGCGGGCATCCTCAAGATGTCGCTGTGGACAAACTCGCACCCGACCTTCTGCATGCCCAAGCGCAAGCGCCACCTGGCCAACGCGCCGCAGTCTTCCGCCGCCAACACGGTCCCGTACGCGCTGGATGACCCGGCCGGCAAGGCGGTCGCGTAGCCGCCTAGGGTGATCCGCATGGACACCGTCAGTTTCGGCACCAGTCGGTTCGAGGCCAGCCGGACCCGGCTGGCCTCGCTCGCGTACCGTCTGCTCGGCTCGGGCGCCGATGCCGAGGACGTCGTGCAGGACGCGTTCCTGCGCTGGCAGGCCGCCGACCGGGAACGGATCGACGTGCCGGAAGCGTGGCTGACCAAGGTCGTCACCAACCTGTGCCTCGACCGGCTCCGTTCGGCACAGGCGCGCCACGAGCGAACAGCCGGCGCCTGGCTGCCCGAACCGCTCCTGGAGGGTGATCCGATGCTCGGCCCTGCTGACACCTTCGAGCAGCGCGAATCGGTGTCCTTGGCCGTACTGACGCTGATGGAGCGCCTCTCGCCGGTCGAGCGGGCCGTCTACGTCCTGCGCGAGGCCTTCTCCTACAGCCACGCCGAGATGGCCCAGATCCTCGACATCACAGAGTCCGCCAGCCAGCAGCACGTCCACCGGGCCAGGACCCGGGTCGCCGACGAGCGCCGCCGCAGCGGCGAGGCCGACCCCGCGTCGGCACGCCGGATCGTCGAGGAATTCCTCGCCGCCGCCGCGTCCGGGCGCACCGAGCGGCTGGTGGCGCTACTCACCGACGACGTGATGGCACTCTCGGACGGCAACGGCCTGGCCAAGCGGCTCGTGAAGTACACGACACCCGAGCAGGTTGCCTCGTACGTGCGGGCCGGCTTCAAGCCGACGCCGGCGAAGCGGCGGCTGGCAGGCGGCGCGCCCACCTTCCACTTCGCGCTGGTCAACGGCTCCCCGGCCGTCCTCGCCGTAGTCGACCACCGGGTCGTGGGCGCCGTGGCGTTCGAAGTCCGTGACGGGAAGGTCGCGTCCCTGCGCGGCATCGGCGCAGCGGTCCGGCTCGGGCGCATCAACGAAGCCTGGAGCCGCCACGAACCGGACGCGCCGGTCCTCGCCACATGGTGACCGGATCGGCTGACCAGGCTCGCCTACGAGTCAGGCCCAGTCCCGGCCCGGTCGCACCACCGCGGCGACACCGTCCCGGGGCGCCGGCGGGTACTTCAGCCAGGCCATGAACAGGCCCAGATCTCGGCTTGATTTCGTCGCGCAGGATGGCGGGGCATCCCAGTTCGGCCGCGAGCGCCCATGCGAGGGGTGGGCTTCCCGGGCCTGCTGCCTGCGCGGTGACGTAGGCGTAGCCGGGCACTCCATCCCGGCCGACGCCGAAATGCGGCAGGCCAGGCTGTACCGAACCTGCCGGAGCCGGCAGTTCGGATGGTGGCTCCGACAGCACAGAACACCCAGACGCGCCCCCAACTCCCCATCAATCGAAGCAATCCAAGGCAATCAGCCCGGGCAGCTCGCCTCCGAGTAGCCCGAATCGATAGATCAAGCCACCTGCTTGATTTAGCCCTTGCGCGCCAACCTGGCGGACCGTAAATTTTTACGGCCGCCGGGTTCTGCCTGGCCGCCAGGTTTTGCTCGGCAGTAAGAGAACCACGGAGCAAGGAATGAGCCGGCACAAAATGTGCCGCTGACTCGCAGACGCGGGCCAGCGGGCATTCATCGCTTGGTCGCACCTCCACAGCGAGGGGCACCGCCCAGGGAGACCTATGCCCTCGGCCGGATACCAAGCGAGCCCGCTCGCGCTTCGAGGAGATCTCACCTTGTTCGACCGCCTTGCTGACGTACTCACCCAGGCCAAGACGCTCCGGCTCGTCATCGACTTCTTCACCGTCGTCGTCCGCATCATCCCCGCTCTGCTCGTGGTGATCGCGCTCGTCCCCTCCTTCGCCTCCTTCGGCTTCCTCTCCCCCGGCCCTCGGCGCTCCCTGCTGGAGATCGTGGACCGCCTCAGGAAGTGGACCCTGGCCCAGCACTAGCGCCCGACCCCCGGGCCGGGCACCCTCCCGGCCCGGGGGCGCACATCTCCCCGGCCCTGCACAGGCATCGCCCCACTACAGGATCATGGAGGGGTGGCGCGGGGCCCAGCGAGACCTTCATGGGCGGCCGACCCGCCCGGGCGCAGCGTGCAGCGATCACGCAACGCCGAGCCGACGCGATCGACTTGAAGCTCGCCGCATCGACTGGCTGACGATCGGCCGGAAGCTCGCCGCCACCCGTCGATCAACAGCGACGATGTCGTCTACCCGCAGGGGTACGGGATTGAGGCATACCGCAAGGGACTTGAGCCCCCCATTACCGTCTTCAGCGGCTCCGCGATGGGGCCTCCGGCCTTCGGGTCCGGCATGACTTCCCCCCCTCGTTGCGGTTGATGATCCGGGGGGGGGTGGTGTCACCGGGCCCGGAGCCATCGACGAACCGCTGATGAGGGGCTTGAGCACCGGCTTCACCCGAGCCGGAAGAGCTCTCCGTAACGTGGGTGTGGCAGCTCGGTACCGAGGCAAGGCCGGACGAAGGCGTGAGCGGAGGGGCCTGCACGTGATCGACACCGGCGACATCGACGTCTTCCTCGGCCTGGACGTCGGCAAGGGCGAACACCACGCCACCGCTGTCACCCCGGCCGGCAATAAGGCCTTCGACAAGCGACTACCCAACACCGAACCCAAGCTCCGCGGGCTGTCGCCAAGCTGAAGGCCAAGCACGGAACGGTGCCGGTCGTCGTCGATCAGCCGGCCTCGATCGGCGCCCTGCCGCCGGCGGTCGCGAGGGACATGGGCTGCCCGGTCACCTACCTGCCAGGGCTGACGATGCGACGGATCGCCGACCTCTACCCCGGGGAGGCCAAGACGGACGCGAAGGACGTCTTCATCATCGCGGACGCTGCCCGCGCCATGCCCCACACGCTGCGCGCGATCGACGGCGAGGACGAGACCATCGCCGAGCTGGAGATGATCGTCGGGTTCGACGACGACCTGGCCGGCGAGGCCACCAGGGTCGCAAACCAGCTGCACGGCCTGCTGACCCAGATCCATCCTTCGCTGGAGCGCGTGCTGGGGCCGCGGTTGCAACATTTGGCCGTCCTGGCCTTGCTGGAGCGGTTCGGGTCACCGGCCCAGATCCGCAGGTCCGGCAGGCGACGGCTGGCCACGCTGCTTCAGTCCACAGCCGCTCGAACTCCTCTGCGGAGATCTCGGCCGCCTGCGGCTGGTCCTGCCAGCCGTCCATGGGACCTTCGGCGAGAACGCCGTACTGCCGTTCATAACGGAACATCGCCGCGAGATCGGCATGATCACGCAAGCGCAGCACCTCCTCCAACGAGGCCGCCGTCACCGGCTGCGAGTCCTGCCCTCGGACCGCAACCTGTCGTCGCTCCTGGAGCCTCCACGGACTATCGTGGCGAGGGTCGACCGCAGGAGGAGACGTGACAACCGCCCCCGGGCGCCCTCACGGGGTGCCCCCGATGCCCGAGCGCAGCATTCCCGCTCTTCGTGCCGCGATCGCCGCGCACGCCCCTGAGCTCTTGGCCGATTTCGAGGCGAACTGGCGGGCGAAGATCGGCGACACTTATGACATCAGCGCGGCTCCGGCCTTCCTGGCCCGGTGGTGGGGCGAGTACGCCCTGGCCCGCGACCCGGACCTGGACCGGCACGTGCGAGACCTGGAAGAGCGGGCCGCCCAGTCGGCAGACCCGGACAAGGCCATGGCCTTCCTGGAAGAAGCAGCACAGATCCACAACCGAGTGAGTCGGCTCGGGCCCGGCGAGTGACCGACGAGCTCACCGGCCCGCCATGGGCCACCGACTGGACCAAGAGTGCCTCCGAATACCGCGACAGCCTCCCCACCACCGTCCAAGAGCAGATCATCGACGCGGTCACCGAGCTGAAGTGCTCCCGCCACCCCTACCGTGACGATCACCTCGACACGACGAAGGTCAGCATCGAACCCGTCCGCTCCACCCAACCCCGCGGGGCGCCCCTCCTCTACTTCGACAACGGGCGCGGATGGCTCAGGTACGTCTTCACCCCACGCTCAGCCGATCCCCAGATCGTCATCGAGACCCTCTTCTGGCAGTAGGCCCGCCGGCACCCGCGGCAGCGCAGTCGCCCGCCAACCGCGTCAAACCAGTCGGCGCCGCCCGCTCACACGAGCGCGAGGGATTGGGACTGCTCTCACGCCCTTCGGGATGCCGAAGCCGGCCTTGTCCCTGAGCCACCGAACCAGCGGCCCGCCCCGCTCCGTCGCGGCGGCGAGCTCAGTGCCGCACGGCTCCTCGCTCATTCACCCCGTCAGTAGGTGGGGCAGATGATGGTGTGGGTGACAGCCAGGATTCGTGCGGCCTTGGTCAGGCCGTGGCCGTCGGGATGGGACGGGCTGGTCCAGCGCTTGTTGGTCTGCTCCGTCTGCTTGACCGGGTCCTTCGGGTGGTCCTTGACCATGCCGCAGGTGTCGATGCCGCGGCTGATGGCCTTGTCATCCTTGGCGTGAACGATGTCCTTGTCGATGGCGTTGAGTCCGTCGAGGAAGGCCTGCCTCTGACTGCCCTTCGGCTCCGGGGGCAGGCCTGCAGCCGCTCGGACCGCATCGCGATCGGCCTGCCGCCCCGCTGTCGAGGGCGAGCTGGTGGGCTTGTCATCCGCCTTGGGCCCCGTGGTGACAGCCTCGGCGCAGCCGCTGAGGGTAATGAGCGAGACGACGAGCAGTGCTGTGATGGCGTGTGTGCGCATTGCGCCACTCTGTCGGGATGTTGGGCCGTCAGGTGAACTTGTGACCCACCCGTGACTGCGCGAAAGTCTCTGCGGTGCACGGCGCCTGGCACCCGGAACCGAAGTTGCGGCGCTACTGACCCACCGCGTTGCCTCAGCATGTCGGTTGGACCGAACCGTCGGCCGACTCGCCCTCGTCCCCTTCGGCAACAACGGCTCCGGTGCCGCCCGCTGCTCGTCCGTGGGATCTCCCCGACCCATGAACCGTGATCGTTCACAGCGGGCGTGTCTACAGCGACGACGGGCAGATCCTGCGCGCCATGCAGCGGGCCTCCGGCAACGGCGGCCTGATCATGATGCAGGGCGGGAACGGCATCGCCATCGACCTCCTCGTCGACCAGGCCCTGGCGCGCGGGGAGACCGATCCCCGCCACCACGGCGAGGTCCTCAATATGTTGCTGGAGGCCGAGGCCACCCACCGGGCCGGCCGGCCGCCCGGGTGGCCGGCTCGCCGCCGTGCGTGGTGCACGTGCCGGCGCGTACGGACAGCACTTCATCCCGGCGGTCAGGGAACGGCTGACGTCACCGACTCCATAGCCGGCCCCTGCGTTCCGTCAGGGCCAGGGAGATCGAGACCAGGAGGTCGCGGTCCTCGGCCTCCGCCGAGCGCATGGCGGCCACCACGAGGTGGTTCTGTTCGTTCTCGGGCGTCGCCTTGCGGGCGCGGTCATCGGCCGCCGCCTCGAACATGGCGGCGAGGCCGGCGGCCACGGCTTCGCGCTCCGTGGCCCCGTCCTCCTTTCTCTCCTGGGCGACGTCACCGAGGAAGGAGTGTTGGAGAGCGCCCGCATCCACAGGGCACACGCCCTGTCGGCCTTGACGAGCTCGGATACGACCAACCTCGAAGCCACTCTGTACCCGCTCGATCAGTTCCGTTGTGCGTGTGTCCCTGCGCCTGTACGACGATGATTTCGCGACCGCTGTGCACCGCACTCTGCGTGCCGCTCGCCCCGAGGCCCTCACCCGCAGTCGAGCCGCGCATTCCTCCAGCCACGCGGCGGCCCCGCACCAGCCGTCGGGCGGCCGGCGGGCAGGCCCTCAACCGTGCGGGGCCCCGGCCGCCTCGAGGCCCTCGCGGCGCATCCGTTCACCGCCCCACACACCGAGCGCCCCGAGCGCCTGGTTGAGCGTGCGCCCGTGCTCGGTCAGGGAGTACTCCACCCGCGGCGGCACCTCGGCGTAGACCTTCCGGTGCACGAGTTGGTCCTCCTCCATCTCGCGCAGGTGCTGGGTCAGCATCTTCTCGCTCACTCCGGGCAGGCCCCGCCGGAGCGCGGCGAAGCGGCGTACGCCATGGGCGTGGAGCTCCCACAGGATCAGTCCCTTCCACTTGCCGCTCACCACGTCGAGCGCGGCGTCGATGCCGCAGATGTACGGCCCACGCCTCGGCGCCTTGGACATCACTGATCCCCCTTACTTAAAGGTAAGTACCCCAGGAAATAGTGGGTACTTCCGAGACTAGAGGTGCTCGCCGAGCATGGAGGGGTGAACGAACAACAGCACCACACCACCAGCCCGAACAGCGCCGTCACCGTCATCGGGCTCGGCCCCATGGGCCAGGCGATCACCCGCACCCTCCTCACCGCAGGCCACCCCGTCACCGTCTGGAACCGGACCGCCGGCCGGGCCGCCGGCGTCGTCGCCGACGGGGCGACGCTCGCGGCGACACCGCGCGAGGCGGCCGGGGAAGCGCTGCCGGAACTGCTCGCCTCCGCCGACTCGATCGGCGCCATCCTCAGGGCCGCAGAGGAGACCCCGGGCGCCGCGTTGGACGCCGACGAGCATCCCGGCGACCTCAGCACGGTCACCATGATGGGTGCGACGGCCGACCACATCGTCGAGACCAGCGCCGCACTCGGCCTCGACCTCGCTCTCCCGCTGGCCGTGCAGGCCCACTACCGGCACGCGATCGGGAACGGACACGGCGGTGACAACTGGACTCGCATCATCGACGGCATCCGGAACGCCTGAAGCATCGGTGGCTTGAGTCGAGGAAAGGGCCAGTGCGCGACGCCGACCAGGCCTGGCACCAGCATGCTTGCCTGGGTCATGCCCCCAGGTCCTTCCTCACGGGCAGGCACTCGGCGAGCAGGTCGATGACGTCGCGCCAGGCTCGCTGCGCGTGCCGTGGGTGGTAGCCGACGCCGGGGACCGTGGGGTGGTCGACCGGCGGGTGGTGGAAGGCGTGCAAGGCGCCGCCGTAGACCGCGAGGCGCCAGTCGACGCCCGCAGCCTGCATCTCGGCGGCGAACGCGTTCCGCGCGCGGGCGGCATGATCGGGTCCCGTCCTTGTGCCAGTCCAGGAACTGCACCCCGTCCCCGAACACGCCGCTGGCGGCGCGGTGACTGATCACGGGGGTACGGCGGTGTCACCCGACTGACCGAAGCGCTCGTCGACGCCTTCCGTGAGGACCTCTCAGGCGCTCGTCCGGCCCGTAACCTATGGGGCTCAGGAGCTGTCAGCGGTAACGAAGGCGGGATCGCACGTCCGCAGCCCCGTGACGTAGTTGCCTCCCGTCCCGTAGCCGGAGAAGGTCGCCCAGCCGCCGGGTTCGATCAGGCGGCACGGGGCCCACTGGCCATTTGTGTACTCGACCGTGACGGATGCGGTGTCGCCGCAGCCGTTGTGGACGTCGGTGTAGCGCCAGCTCTGGAAGTACTCCACGCACTCCGGAGCCGGCGAGCTGGTGGTCGCCAAAGCGGCCGGGGCGGTAGCCAGGGGCATCAAGAGACCCGCTGCGGTCACGGTGGCCAGAACGAGGGGACGTAATACGCGTGTCATCCGGTTTGCCATGTCCCGCATCCTCGACTCACCATGTGCATCGATGCAAGTTTCTGAAAAGGTTTTCAGTCAAGATCCTTTTCTGTGCAACTTAAGCAGCTCAGAGGTAACTTGGCGGATTCGAGGACCTTGCAGCCCCAGGGGCCGGACCGCCGACGATTCCCGCAGTCTTGCGGCAGCGGCCTTCGTCCGGGCACGAACTGAGGGCCGGTAGGGCTGCGTCATCCCCTTGAACACCATGCCTTCGAGACCGGATACGTCCGTCCAGGGTCAGCGCCGACCGGTGACCATCCGGGTCGCGTGCGCCGGACCGACGAAGGAGGAGAATTTCAACAGATGGGACGGGTAGGAGGGTCACGTCAAACAGCGAGGGGAGTACGCGTGATGGCCCATCCGACCGGTGACGGACAAGAGTCACGCAGCTCTTGTGAACGCCATGAGCCACGTGCGCCGCATCGGGCAGGCGCCTGGTCGCTGCTTGGGCTGCTGGCCGTCTGCTACGCGGTGGCCGGTCTCGGCGCGTGGGCCTCGGCCGACGCAGGGTCGGTGTACGCGTCCCTGGTTCGGCCTGGCTGGGCTCCGCCCGGTTGGCTTTTCGGTCCGGTGTGGACCGTCCTGTACGCCTCGATCGCCGTCGCCGCCTGGCTCGTGCTGCGCCGTCCTGCCGGATCCACACGGACGGCCATGACTTGGTGGTCCGTCCAGCTCGCCCTCAACCTCGCCTGGACACCGCTCTTCTTCGCGGCGGGCCAGTACGGCCTCGCCTTCCTCGACATCTGCCTGCTGCTGACTGCCCTGGCGCTCACGCTGACGTCCTTCACCCGCCACCGCAAGAGCGCCGCCCTGATGCTCGTCCCCTACGCAGCGTGGGTCGCCTTCGCCACGGTGCTGAACCTCTCGATCTGGCTGTCCAACACCTGAGAGGACCGCGAGGGAGAGGGCCGAGCCGGTGAATACCTCGCCTGCCGGCGGCCGGAGGCCGAGGCCGGACTCGGACCGGATCGCATCCCAGCCCTCCTTTGCGGCCCATCGATCACCGGGTGACACCGGCCGGGGATCCTGGAGGTATGGCCCGACGTCGGGTGCGTGCCTCCTGCGGAGCTGCGCTGCCGCCGAGGACGGCCTGGCGTCGGTACTGCGGTGCATCTGCCGGGCCCAGGCCTACCGGAACCGGCAGATCGCCGAACGGATCTGGGGACCTGGGCTCCTGCTCGGCGAGGCGACGACGACCGGCGACCGGCGACCGGCGACCGGCGACCTTTCCCCAGCCGGCTACGCCACACCCCCTGCCAAGGGCCGGCCGCACCCACCACGCGAAGTGCATCAAGGACGCGTCCACCACGACCGCGCACCACACGCTCGACACACAAAACCGGCACCCCCTCCCCCATACCGAACTCAGCCGCCTCCGCTGTCGTCGGCATCCTCACGGTGACCTTCTCACCAGCGAACCCGGGAACCGGCCCATCAGAGGTCATCGCGCCCAGCACACCGCCAACCAGCTTCCCCGGCTGGTCCAGCCCACAGGCTTCAACCACATCCACCGGATAGAAGGCCTCCTGTACCTGCACGACATCCCCGTCGATCAGGGCATGCCTGCCACGACGGACCACGAGCATGCCGGGCTCCAGCCCCAGCAGCGCGGCAATATCGGCAGGGGCGGCGATGCGCTCCAGAGCCAGGGAAACCACGCTGCCGCCCACACCCGCACTCACACCCACACCGGCCGCCGGCCACCGCTGTCTCCCACGGACCCATATCGCCACCAGGCCGCAGCACAGCGCCTTACTGGCCAGGGGAACACGAACACGGCCGCGACTGCGCACCACCGTCCCCACCCGCGGCTTCCGCACCACCAGACCGCGCTCGACCAGATCCCGGTAAGACCGCTCCACAGACGGCTTTGACTCACGATCGCGCCGCCCGCATGTCGACCGCCGCCGGACTGCGGTCGACAGCGTCCCGGGGCGGCAGGACGATGGAAGGAACACGGGGCACCCGCCAGTGGCCGGCACTTGCGGCCCGGAGCCGCGTAGGAGTCCCGACACGCGGGAGCGGCCCTCTTCGCACACGTTCCCGCGCTCCCGACTCGGGCCCATCCTGGAAGGAACGCACCATGCGCAGCTACCGAATCCGGTGCCTGATGGCGGCTCCTCCCTTGATCGTCTCCTCGCTCGCCATCGGGCCGGCCGCGTTCGCACGAACCATTCCGGACGCTGTTCCCGCGGCGTCCTGCCAGGTCGTACCGAACACCGTGATGCCCGGAACGGTCGCATTCGACCTCCGCGGCTTCAGCGGCGATGTTGTGATCACGAACACGGCCACCGGGAAATCCGACAAGGTCAATGTGTTCAACAGCAACCGTTTGCTCTATACCGGCGGCCAGCCGACAGGCGACTACACGGTGACGCCGGCCGGGGGCCAGCCCGTCCCTTGCACCGGAAGCGGAGGTGCAGGCGAAGCCGACCAGGAGAAGGCACAGGAGCAATACCGGGCGGGTTTCCAGCAGGGACTCAGGGACACCCTGGCCACCTGCGAGAAGAACCCGCCGAAGAACCTCGCCCCGGACCCGAACTGGCAGTCCGGCTACGACAAGGGCGCCGAGACCGCGATCAACAGCAAGCGCTGCACCGACAACTGAACGGCCCCGCAGCGCCACCAAGGGCAAGTGTCGGAGCGCCAGCGAGCCTCGCACCCGCCCAGGGGAACGCCGCGCCAGGGCGGGGAGCCCTGAGGGGCCCGGCGCCCCGGGCGGAAGAAGAGCGCATTGAGCACCACGAACGTCCAGCGCCGTGGCACGGTCCTTGTCAGCGTCACCGGTGAGGCTCTGCCGGGCACCGAAGCAGGGAGGCAGGTCCCGCCAGGGGAGACCGGTCCGCTGCCGGAACAGAATCCCATTGATCACACGAAGGTGGCATTGCCGGCGTCCACCCCGCCCGCGATTCACCGGCAAGTGCGGCTCCAGCCGAGCCCACTCCTCATCCGAAAGATCTCCCCGCCCCATGTCCCACGGAACGACTGCCCAGCGGGAGCGTCACACGACCCATCGGACAGCCCCTGGCCTGCGGCGTCGGCCTGGACCACAGGTTCAGGCCGACACTGCCTGATGGCTTTGCTTTGAGTCAGCGGGGGCTGACGCTGAAGCGCTGGGCAAGGCCCGCCGGTCGTTTGGATGACGATGATTACCCCGCCTTCACGACGTCGCCCTCCGGGGCATGGAGTGCCTGGCAGTCGAGGTCCACGGGTGCCCCAACCGGCGCGAAGGCGAACCGGCGGCCCGCTCACCCCACACCGCGCACGAGATCGGGGCGCATCGCGGCGACGGCGCCGGACACTGGCGCGCTCCTGGAAGACGGAAGCAGCCCCAAGCCGGGCCATGGTGCGTCACCGGTGAGCCAGGAACGGCTGTCGAGGGGGCGGGGCAGTCGGGTTCGAGAGCGCGTTGGTAGTCGGTGATGAACGTGTCTGGGCCCGTCGTCTGGCGGTGGTTCGCCGACCCGTCAGCGCGGGACGCGTATCCGGCCGGGGAACACGAGCAGTACTGCCGGCTACGGGAAGCGCGTTCGGCCCTGAGGCGGGCGCAACGTTCGCGGGCTGCAGGCGCGGACCGCGTCGCGGACGGCCGGGGCGGTTGCCAAAACCTCTGTGCCAGAACCCGTTCTCGTGAACAAGGCCACCATGACATTCCGCATCCGCGCACGCCGGCTAGTCAGCCTCTGTGCAATCCGGATGCTCTGGAACCCTCTGCTGTTTCGAGGGAGCAAAGGACGTTGATGCAGTTCATCGAGTGTTGCCTGAGGGCGGTCCGCTGCTGGTGTCGCCCGGTGCGACGAGTCCGGTTTCGTAGGCGAGGACGACGGCCTGGGCGCGGTCGCGCAGGTTCAGCTTGGCGAAGATCCGGGCGACGTGGGTCTTCACGGTCGCTTCACTGAGCGTGAGGTGCCGGGCGAGTTCGGCGTTGGACAGCCCCCGGCCCATGAGTGTGAGCACTTCGTGTTCGCGTGGCGTCAGGGCGGCAAGGTCGCGGTGGACGGCGGGAATCGTGGTGCCGGTGCGGGGCCCCGGTTCGGCTGCCGGGGAGCCAACGGCGAAGCGTTCCACGAGGCGGCGGGTGATCGTGGGTGCGAGGAGGGCGTCGCCGGTGTCGACGAGGCGTACGGCGGAGGCCAGGTGCGCGGGGGTGACGTCCTTGAGGAGGAAGCCGCTGGCTCCGGCAGCGAGGGCGGCGTAGACGTACGAGTCGAGGTCGAAGGTGGTCAGCATGATCACCCGGCAGTCCGGGGCCTGGGCAAGGACGCGGCGGGTGGCCTCCAGGCCGTCCATGTTCGGCATGCGGATGTCCATCAACACGACGTCGGGCCGCAGTTCCCGTACAGCGATGACGGCCTCGACCCCGTCGGAGGCTTCGCCCACCACGTCGATGCCGCGGGCGGTGAGGATCATGCGGAACCCGGTGCGCAACAGTTCCTGGTCATCGGCGATCACCACACGCGGGGCGGGTGCGGTGGGCGTGGTCACGGGCGGTCCAGGGGGATGCGGGCGCGGACGCGGTAGCCGCCGCCGAGGCGACGACGGGCGTCGAGGTCGCCGCCGTAGACGGACACCCGTTCGCGCAGACCGAGCAGTCCGCGTCCGGCGCCGTCCGCTCGTTTCTTGGCCGGCTCCGTCGGGGCGGGCGCCGTGCCCGACAGCACGCTCGGGCCGCTGTTGAGCACCTCGACGCGCAGGGAGTTGTCCGCGTAGCGCACCGTCACTTCGGCCTTCGCTCCGTCGCCGTGCTTGAGGGCATTGGTCAGGGCCTCCTGGACGATCCGGTAGGCGGTGACGTCGATCCCGGTCGGCAGCCGGCGCGGTTCGCCGGAGATCCGCACCTCGACGGGCAGCCCGGCGAAGGCGATCTTGTCGATGAGCGGGGTGAGCCGGCTCAGGCTGGGCTGCGGCGACAGGTCCACGTCGTAGGGCTCGTCCTCGCCGTCCTGTGCGGGGGCGAGGAGGCCGAGCAGGTGACGCAGCTCGGTCATGGTGGTGCGTCCGGCGCTCTCCACGGCGCTCATCGCGGCCGCCGCCGCCTCGGGCAGGGTCGTCAGCACCTCGCGGGCGGCGCCTGCCTGGACCACCATGACGCTCACGTTGTGGCTGACGATGTCATGCAACTCGGCTGCTATCCGCGCCCGTTCGGCACCGATGGCGGCCTGCGTCGCGCTCTCGCGCTCGCGTTCCAGCAGCCAGCCGCGTTCCTCGATGGCCTTGCGGTACTTACGCCGCTCCCGCGCCGCGGTCGCGTACAGCCACCCTGCAACGCCAACTGCCGCCACCAGGGCGATGAGCAGCCCGATCGTCCACGATTCCCCCACGCGATCATCTTCGCAGGCTGAGGCCGCGGCTTCGTACATCGCCAGGATGACCCGCGCGAACGGATACATACGGGGGCCGATGTTGCGCACCCGCCACCGGCCTAGATTTCGGGGCATGAGAAACGATCACGATGGTGCCCGGCCGACGGTGGTGCGGCTGGACGGCGTACACAAGGAGTTCGGCGACGCGAAGGCCCTGGACGGGCTGTCGCTGGAGATCCGGGCGGGCGAGGCGGTCGCGGTGATGGGCCCCTCCGGCTGCGGCAAGTCCACCCTGCTCAACATGGTGGCCGGTCTGGACCGGCCGACGTCGGGCACGGTCGAGGTACAGGGCCACGACTTGGGCGGGCTGAACGAGACGGGCCTGGCGCTGTTCCGGCGGCGGAACGTAGGCATGATCTTCCAGTTCTTCAACCTCATCGACGACCTGCCCGTCCTGGACAACGTGGCGCTGGCCGCGCAGCTGACCGGCGCCCCGGCCAAGCAGGCGCGCCGCCGGGCCTTGGAGCTGCTGGACGAACTGGGCGTCGCCTCACGCCGCAACAACTACCCTGCGACGCTCAGCGGCGGCGAGCGCCAACGCGTCGCCGTCGCGCGGGCATTGATGAACCGTCCGGCCCTGCTCCTCGCGGACGAGCCGACCGGCGCACTGGACAGCCGGGCGGGCGAGCAGGTGATGGACCTGCTGATCGATCTGAACCAGATCGGCCAGACCCTGTTGATCGTCACCCATGACCCGCAGCTGGCCACCCGCTGCGCCAGCCGGCTGGTGGAGGTCGCCGATGGCCGCGTCGCCCGCGAGAGCACGCTGGAGGTGTCCGCATGAGGGCCGTGTGGAGAGCCTCGCGCGCGGCGGTCAAGCGCCGCCGGGTCCAGACCTTTGTGATCGGGCTGGTGGTGCTCTGCTCCACCATGACCGTCCTGCTGGCGCTGTCCCTGCTGACCGCCGCCTCCAGCCCTTTCGACAAGGCGTACGCCGAACAGCGCGGCGCGCACACTGCGGCGTCCTTCGACACCACGAAGGTCACCCCCGAGCAGTTGGCAGGGACCGCGAAGCGGCCGGGGGTGGAGGCCGCCGCCGGGCCGTTCGGCCAGGCCGTCGTCGACATCCCCACGAATTGGCTGTGGATGGCGGGCGGCTCCCTCACCGTGGTGGGCCGGGCCGACCCGGGGGGCGCGGTGGACCGGATCGATCTGCTGGAGGGCCACTGGGCCACCGCACCCGGCGAGATCGTCGTCAACTGGTCGGCCCAGGGCTCTCCCGGTACCGAGTACCTCGGTACGGAGCTGAAGACGCCCGGCGGAGCGACGCTGACCGTCGTCGGATTCGCCACCAGTATGAGCAAGTCGGCGAGCGCCTGGGTCTCACCCGCCCAGATGACCCAACTGCACCCCACCTCAGGCCAGATGCTCTACCGCTTCACCGACTCCTCGACCGAAGCCCAGCTGAGAGCCTCGCTTTCGCGGGCCACCACAGGGCTCCCCGAGGAGGCCCTCACCGGCGCGCAGACCCACCTCGTCCTCAAGCAGGCCTTCTCCGCGCTGGCCGACTCCTACCTCCCGTTCATGACCCTCTTCGGCATCCTCGGGCTCATGGTCTCCGTCCTGATCGTCGGCAATGTGGTCAGCGGGGCGGTCGTCTCCGGATACCGGCACATCGGGGTCCTCAAGGCCCTGGGCTTCACCCCCAACCAGGTCGTCGCCGTGTACCTGACGATGCTTTCCATACCGGCTGTGGCGGGCTGCGTCCTGGGCACCTTGGCCGGCAACGCACTGGCCGGGCCGATCATGAAGGTCGCCTTCACCGGCATCGAGGTCGGCCGGGCCACGGTCGGCGAGGTCAGCCCTTGGCTGTCCGTCGTCTGCCTGGTGGGCATGCCCGCCCTGGTCCTCCTCGCCGCTCTGGTGCCGGCCCTGCGGGCGCACCGGCTGCCCGCCGCCCGGGCCATCAGCGCCGGCGGCGCACCGAGGACCGGGCGCGGGCTGCGCGTCCAGCGACTGCTCGGCTCCACCCGGCTGCCGCGCCCGGTCAGCCTGGGCCTGGGCCAGCCCTTCGCCCGCCCCGCCCGCACCCTGCTGACCCTGGCGGCCATCGTCCTCGGCGTCACCACGGTCACCCTGTCGACCGGACTGACCAGCACCCTGGTGGCGTACGGCAACATCGGCAAGGAGGACGGCGGCGCCCGCATCCAGGTCACCACCGGCGGATCCGCCGACGACCGTACGGCACCCCGCCTCAGTGACCAGGAGATCGAGGCACGGCTGAGCGCCCTGCCGGGTGCCCGGGGGGTACGGGCCCGCGCACTGTCCCAGGCGAACATGACCGGCCAGAACCAGTCCGTCTTCGCCGATTTCTACCGCGGCGACAACTCCGTGTACGAGCACAGCATCGTCCGGGGCCGGGCCCCGCACGCCGTCGGCGAGATCGTGGCCGGCCCCGCCTTCCTCACCCAGCGCGGCCTGGAGATCGGCGACCGGACCACTCTCGAACTGAACGGCAGGAAGATCCCCGCTACCGTCGTGGGCCAGGTCATCGAGGGCAACGCCCGCGCCCTGGAGTCCACATGGGAGACCCTGACCCGGCTCGCCCCGGACACACATGCCACCGAGTACACGGTCCGTCTCGCCCCGGGCGCCGACGCCCGCGCCTACGCGGAGGCGGCCGGGAAACTCGACCCGGCCCTGCACGCGTCCGTACTGGACCCCGGCAGCGCGGGTACCGCCACCGTCATCGCCTTCTCCACCGTGTTCACCGTGCTGCTGACCCTCGTCGCCTCGCTGGGCGTCTTCAACACCGTCCTCCTCAACACCCGCGAACGGCGCCGGGATCTGGGCATGCTCAAGTCCATCGGAATGACGCCCCGGCAGGTCATCCTGATGACGGTGACCTCGGTCGCCGGACTCGGCGCGATCGGTGCAGTGCTCGGGATCCCGCTTGGAATCGTGGCCCATCGCCTCGTCGTGGACCACATCGGCGTGATCGACTTCCCCGCCTACATGAAGGACGTCTGGCACGCCCCACAACTTGCCGCGATGTTCCTGGCGGGCGTGACGATCGCCGTCCTCGGCGCCCTCGTCCCTGCCCGGGCAGCGGCCCGCACCACCATCGCGACGGTGCTGCACACCGAGTAGCCCAGCACCTCGAAGCAATCACGACGAGGCACCCTGGTCCAGAGTCACCCCGACCACAGTGCGTCACACAGTCCTGAGCCGCCCCCCGCCGGAGGCGGCGGCAGGGCTGCGCGAGGAACGGATCAGGAACCGGGGTCGTTGTCAGACGCGCTCAGTCGGGGAGCGTGACGAGCCCCGCCTCATAGGCGGTGATCACGAGCTGAACCCGGTCCCGGGCCCCCAGTTTGGTGAGCAGGCGCGACAGGTGCGATTTGGCGGTGGCCACTGTGAGGAAGAGGTCCTCTGCGATCTCGGTGTTCGACCTGCCGCGCCCGACCAGGGTCAGGACTTCCCGTTCCCGGTCGGTGATGCCCTCGACCAGCCGTGGGGAGCGTGCCGGGGCTGTTTCGGGGCGCCCGGCGAAGTCCGCGATCAGACGGCGCGTGACACTTGGGGCGATCAGCGCGTCGCCGATCCTCGGCCCCAACGGAGCCGGCAAGTCGGTCTGGGCCTCGGCGTTCTGCTCCGGCACGCCGCCGGGACCATGCTCACCAGCGTCTTCACTCTGCTGATGCTGCCCACCATGTTCTCGGAGAGCAACCGCTGGTCGGCGGACGTCAGACACACGATGGTGTCGGCCGCCTGGGCTCGTCTGGCCCAAACCTGGGAGCCGGACCCCGGATCTCTGGGCTACACGGCCACGCTCTCCGGCTCCTGGACCGTGTACGCCCTCTGGCCGCTGGTCGCGGTCGGTCTCGCGGTGGTCGTCGTACGCCAACGCGACGTGTGAACGTGTCTGCGCAACGCGGGTTCACTCCCCGGAGACACAGGAGCAAGCCCCTCGAAGCTTCTCGCAGCCCTTGAACATCATCGCCGAGGAACTTGACAACCGCCCCCGCGAGATCCTTGGTTACCGATCACCGGCCGAGGGCGCCGTTGGGCAGGTACTGCCTCAGGGGTCGGTTCGTGTTTTTCGTTGATCCCGCGCTTCCAGGGGCTGCGGGGCTTGCAGAAACAGACGAAAAACACCCGTGGCCGCGGTGAGATCTCGGTGCTCGGCCATCGCCCGGCCTCGGTCCCAGCTCAGGGAACGTCGCAGCTGCTTCGGGATGCCGAGGATCGAGCGTGGGGGGTGCGGCGGCCGGCGCGCAGGGTGGAGGCTGGTGGGTCAGGCTTCGAATCTCTCCCACGGCCCTCTCTGCGGCCGATGACAGGGCTCTCACGACCTTCTGTCCGATCAAGTCCACGCCGGCAGCCCCAGCCTGGCGTCACGGTGACCGCTGCCGGTTTCAGGCGGAGACGGGGGTACGGGAGAGCGCGGTGCGCAGCGCGAACGCGCCGAGGAGGCCGCCGGCGGTGAGTCGCTGGGCAGTCATGGCACGTGGCCGGGCGGTGAGAAACCCGGAGACGCGTGCCGCGCCCAGCATGATCAGAGCGTTCACGGAGACCCCCACGACAATCTGCACCCCGCCGAGCTGGAGCAGTTGCCCCCAGGCGGGTCCTGCCTGTGGGTCCAGGAACTGCGGCAGGAGAGCGGCATACATCAGAGCGATCTTGGGGTTGAGCAGGTTCGTCAGCAGGCCCATCGAGAACAGGCGGGCGTCGGACACAGGGGCCAGGTCCGGGTCCGGATCGAAGGGCGAGCGACCACCGGGCTTGAGCATGCCCCATGCGAGGTAGGCCAGGTAGGCGGCACCGGCAAGCTTGACCACCAGGAAGGCCAGCGGCACGGCGGCGAACAACGCCGACAGGCCCGCGGCTGCGGCCAGCAGGTAGCACACGAATCCCACAGCGGTCCCACTGAGGCTCACCAGGCCCGCCCTGCGCCCTTGGGTGATCGCGCGGGAGGCGAGGTGGATCATGTTGGGTCCCGGGGTCAGGGCCATGCCCAGTTCGATCATGGCCACTCCCACGATGGCGGGCAAAGTGATCACCGGTCAGCCTCCTGATCATTGGTCGGGCTCCGGACGCGAAACCGAGCGCCGACACGCCAGGAACGGCTCCGGCGGCCCAGCATCGACGCTTGTCCAGCGTCAGGAGAATACGGCCTCCCTGCTCGCCGCCTTCACGCACCCCGACGATGCACTCGGCCCACCGACGTCAGCTCCAACTCCAGCCCCAACTGTGCGTGCCTACCGTGGCCGCGGATGAACCGTCCTGAGTTCTCCTACCTCTCAGAAGCTTTCCTGACCGGCAGCTTCGGTCACCCCCGGCAGGGGATCAGCTCAGCGCCACGGAGGGGGTCCCTGACGGGTCCTGGGACGCCCTCAGGACCAGCGCTACTGATCTCACACTGCCCGCACCTCTCGGTCACCGGGCAGGTCGAAGAGCGCCTCGTGTCCCCTTGCCCGAAGCCACTGAACGGCTGCCGGCTCCCTCGAACCCGCAGCCGTTCCGCCCGGTCCCTCTCGGAGAAACGCCGGCTCGTCCACGCCCCCATGGCCTCCACCCCGCTCAGCAGCCGCCCACCGAGTTCATGGAACGACGCCGTGATCCGAACAAGAGCATCCGCCCAGCGATCCACCAGGCTTCGCCCAATCGCAGGCAGTCAGACGGGCTCTGCCGCGTCGCGCCGCCCGACTCCCGACTTCCGACTCCTGGCTCCTGGCTCCTGGCTCCTGGCTCCTGGGGGGCGGCTACCGGCGTCCTGACCCCCAACGGCCCCGCGGTTGCTCTGAGGGCGTTGAAGACTCCGTTGCGAAGTTCCCATAGGTCATGTAGCGATCACATCGCGAAATTGTGCCCCTCTGGGAGCGATCGGTCACTCACACGCGTCTGAGTCGCCGCACTCGTGCACGTGTCATGCCGGGGGCTTTTGCAGCCAGTCCGCTTCGGTGGTCCAGAACATGTGGCGCGCACCGAGGTAGTCGTGGGCGAAGTCCGTGAACCGTTCGCGGGTGTACGGCTTACCGGTCTTGGGGTCCTTGGCGTTGATGTCGGGTTCCTGGACTGCCATCGCGACGAGGGGCAGGGCATCCTTGTATGCGTGGAGGAACTTGTAGGAGTTCTCCATCTGGTACTCCCGGTCCGGCAGGGTGTCCGGTCCTCCGATGCCGATCTTCTTGGCCTTGGCGAGGTCGAACATCTCCTTCATGCGCTGATGGTCGTCGTCATCCGGCAGGAAGTTGATGTACTGGATGAACTGCGTTTTGGTGAAGACCTTTTTGCCGTGACGCATGTTGTCGATCTCGGCATCGATGTACGACTTCGAGGTGTACTTGGTCTGATCCTTCTTGGTGTCCACCTCAACCGCGGTCTCCGGAAGGTTCACCCCGGCGAGCTTGCCGTCGAACTTCTCCGCCATTGCCGTCAGCATGGCCTGGAAGTCTGCTCGCACCTCTTTGTTCCACTGCGCGGCCATGGCCCCATGCGTGGTGGGGTTGTCAGGGTTCTCATCAACCGTCGGCGCGACCCCGCCCTCGTCCTTCACATATTGGGGAACGTTCGCGTCCTTCACGGCTACATCGAAGAACCGATCCTGAACCTGGACGAACAGCTTCTTGTGACGTTCCTGGAGATACTTCAGGGCATTGTCCAGCCGCGACCACTCGTACTCTCCTTTATTCCCTTCAAGGGCTTTCCAGGGCGCCACCACCTGTACGCCGCCGATGTCCGTACGGTCAATCATGGCCTTGACCCTCGGGTCCTCGCCGGACGTGGCATCCTCGAATGCGCCGAGCGACATGTACAGATTGTCCGTCACCTTGCCATGGGACACCGAGGCGGCGGCTTTGTCGGGGGCGGGAACCGCGGCCGCCACCCCGACGATGGCCGTCAAAGCCACGGCCGTAAGGACAGCAGATCCCACTGCACCACGTTGCATCATCATGAACGAGACGCTAGGGGAATTTTCTAAGTGAAAGATAAGAGCGTCCGTCGCGGCGATGCGGTGCCATCCATGAGGGAATCAACCACGAACTTGTGCAGCGCCAGTTCGCCGAGCTCACCGGCTGATTGGCCAGGTCTTGGAGCATGGGGCGGCCAGTTGGTTGGCCACCGCCTCGAGACGAGTGTGCGCGGCTGGTCGCCGGTCAGCGGCCGTCGGTGGACAGGATGAGGAGGAACTGGCCGCCGCCGACCTCGATGTCGGCGGCCACCGGCAGCCCCGGTACCAGCCGGGAGAAGCGGTCCACCAGCCAGTCCGCCGCCTCTTGGGCGTCCTTCCTGGTCGGGCAACGGCCCACCATCTCGCGGCCGCCCTTGCGCTCCAGCCTCTCGGCAACGGTGATCAGCGGAGCGGGTTCGACCACGTACAGGCGCTCCGGCCAGGCGATGACCACCTTGACATCGCCGACCTCCTCATGGACCACCACACCCCGCAGCGCAGGCCTTGGCCGACGGGGTGAACGACATCCGACTCGGCGCGGTGCTGCGCGCGCACTCGCCCCGAGAAGGTGCCGAGACCGTCGGCGAAGCCGGAGGCTCGGCCGGCAGACCATCCGCAGCTCTCGCCGCAGCGAGGTCCGTCTTGGGCATAGCGAGTTTGGAGAGGACCGGCTTAGTGTCCGACGCGGGCTCACTGGCCGCCGACGTACAGCCAGAAGGGCAACCAGATCCCATCTGTGGGCTTCGACTACGACGACACGGAGTAGGAGTCGCGGACTGCGGTCCGCCGGTCAGGCGACCTCCTGATGCTCGGGCGCCTTGCGCGTCTTCACACCCCCAACGATGAGCGCCAGCCCCACGGCGACGACACCGAGGTACGCGGTGGACGAAAGGTCGACGGCCTTGTGCATCCAGCCCCACTCCGTACCGAAGAGGGTCTGCGAAGCGAAGCTGACGAGCCCCTGGGCTCCTATGACGTAGCCGATGCTTTCGACGGTGTATCCGATGGCTGTTCGCACGGATCAACCCTCTCGCGGCAGTGCCGCCAGATCATCCTCCACAGGACCGAGAACACGGTAGGCCAAAGGATGCAGTCGCTTGTCGAAAGCACCGGACAGCATCCCGCCACAGCAGAGGAGCGGCCGGCACCAGACGGCTCGAAGATCACGCCCTACGCCCAGGGCACGGGGTCGTCGACCCCAGTCACCCGTCATCGGGCAATAGATAGCGGGCAGTTGGCAGGCCCGGAGCGTCTGACCGGTCACCTGTGCCCCAGGCCTTATGCGAAGGCCGGCGAGGGTAGAAGGAGTCGCCCTTCTTCCTGGGCGTACCCAGGCTCTCCCAGCTCACCGCCCGCACAGGCCGAGCTACCGAGTGGCCGGCATTGGAGCTCGGGTGCGCCCTTCTCCAAGAGCCGCACCCGTCGCTCGATCAACTCTTCAGGCCGCCCACGGTCCGAGCATGTCCTTCGTCGCATCCGTCTTTGCGAACTGGAGCAGCGGGCCGTAGATGATGCGGCCGACGCCCAGGCGGAAAGCGCTCGGGACCCGGCTTGACCGGATGGGCGGTGGCGTTCACGGGAATTGCGACGGCGCCGCCGGCTGCTACGCGGAGGTCGTCGTCGTCCTGAAGACGCACCGGATAGCCGCTGTCGACGCCGGCCTGCTCCGGCCATGATCCGTCGGCGCTCCCCGCCCCGAGACCGGCCACGAGGGTTACCTCGAACCCGACGGAATCGCCGGGGCCGTAGTGGCCGCGCGGGCTGTCCCCGACCGACAGCATCGGCGTCGCCACGAACTGGCCGGCACCCGATACGCTCCCCCACACGGTGCCGTCACCCCTCGTCGGGGTCAGAGGCCGGCAGGTTGAGGTGCGAACGGGCTGCGTAGGATCCGCAGGCCGGCGCCCGGGTCGCGGTGATCCTGATATCGCAGGTGCGCGGTGGCGCGGTGCCAGTCCAGGTTTCCGACGAGCCGGCTCTGGAGGGTATCGACTTCTCTGGTGAGCAAGGTGGGGTCGGTGTCGGCGAGGTCGGCTCCGAGGCACGCGGTGGGACGGCGCGGCGGGGGTGGGGCTTTCTGGAGGCGACGTTACTGTTGCCGCTGTGACGGGAAGCGATGCCGACCGGCGGTGGTCCGAGTCCATGCCGGCGGCCTACGAGCAGTACCTGGTGCCGGTGCTCTTCCGGCCCTTCGCCGAGGACCTGGCCACCCGAGCCGCGACACTCCGTCCTCGGCGTATCCTCGAACTGGCTGCGGGTACCGGCGCTTTGACGTCGCTCCTGCTCGCGGCGGCACCGTCGGGCGAAGTGACGGCCACCGACCTGAACGAGGCCATGGTCGTCTTCGGGTCGACCCGGGCCCCCGGCGCAACGTGGCGGCAGGCCGACGCGCAGGGGTTGCCGTTCCCGGACGGAGCCTTCGACCTGGTGGTCTGCCAATTCGGCGTGATGTTCTTCCCTGACCGGGTCGCGGCCTTCACCGAGGCTCGTCGGGTGCTGGCCCGGGGCGGCCGGTTCCTGTTCAACACCTGGGGCCCGCTCGAGACACACGCCTTCGGCGCCGCGGTACAGGCGGGGCTGGAACGGGCCTTCCCGGCCGACCCGCCACAGTTCCTCCCCACGGTCCCTCACGGCTACTGCGACCCCGCCGTTGTGGTCGCAGACCTGGCGGCCGCGGGCTTCGCCGTCGAGGACGAGCAGGAGCTGACGTTGGAGGGCCGGGCCACGTCGACCGCCGACCTCGCCACCGGATTCCTTACCGGGACCCCGGTGCGCGCCGCCGTCGAGGAGCGGGGAGACGGGCCGGCCGTCCGGGCCACCATCATCGAAGAGATGACGGCCCGTCTGGGCGACGGGCCGGTTGCCGCCCCGATGACGGCGTACGTCTTCCGCGCCATGGACTCAACACTCGACACGCCCGCGCCGAAGAGGGCGTGAGCCGGCTCGCCTTCGAACCGGCGCTGGACCCGGTGGGCGCGATCTGTGTGCTGTCTCTCGCGGCCGGGCCGGCCACGGCGAGGCAGCATCTTCACCCTGCTGTCTCGGGTGCCACAGCAACCACAGGTGGGCAGTGTCACCTGCATCGTGGGCGCGGTGGGCGGCCTGGACAGCTTCGTGCCGCCGCTGGTCCTGGGCGCGGTGTGCAGCGTCCAGGACTTCTACTCGATGGTCACCAGGCCGATCGGCCGGTGATCGGTGATCGGTGATCGGTGATCGGTGATCGGTGACGCATACGACGGTCCAGGTGCCGGGCGTCTTCGGGTAGCTGCTCTGCCGGGCGGCGACGCGTTCCTGCGTGACCGGGCCGCCGAGGTGCGCGCGGACACGGTCGTCGGGTCAACCCCAGAGAACGGATCTGTCGCTATTTTGGGGGTAGTTGGGCAACTCTCCAGTGTGATGGGTGGCGTTCAGGTCGGGGATCTTCTCCGCCGGGTGTCGCGGTGAAGGTCGATCAGCTGGTTCTGACGGATGTGGAGGTCCGGGTCGCCGTGCCGTCAGGGGCCGTGTCGGCGGCTTGTCCGGGATGCGGGCGGGCGGAGATCTTCGAGAGTGCACTGCTACTGGCGTCCGGCACAGACCCTACGCCCGGGTCCTCAGACGGGCGGAGGGCCGCCACCGTCGCGCGACAATCCAACAATCCCCGGCCGATGGCCAACGGGTGAGCCTCCCATACCGGGGGCTCCTACCGGGGGCTCCCCACCCTCACGTGACCGGGCCGTCAGCCGCTCCGACCGACTGTTCGTCAGGCGTCGACGTAGTTGGTCAGGATGCAGCCCTTGACGATGGCCGGCTGGGTGGTGGACTGCGGCGTAGCCGCGTAGTGGGGCGCGCAGTTCAAGCCGAGTGTGCCGAGGGACAGCATCTCTCTCTCGTCGCTGTCGGTCGCGAAGATCCGGGCGGCGAAGTTCTGGCCGATGAACCAGCGGGTTCGCGTGTCGCCCTCGCCCGCGGCGAGCTTCGCTGCCTGGCGTGCCTTGAAGGCGGCTTCGAAGCGGGCCATGTCGCTGACGACGAGCAGTTCGTGACCGTTGGCGCTGGCGTCTCTCCCGTCGCAGGTGACCCGTTCCTTGATGCCCCACTCGGCGTTCGTCTTCGCCATGTCGGCAGCGGCGTCCTCGGAGGCGGCGTCGACGTCGCTGAAGGTCGTGTCCTTGGGGTTCGTGGAGGCGGACGTGCAGGTCGTGACGTTGCTGATCAGCCGTATCAGCTCGTCCGTACCGGCCACCTTGGCGAGCTGGGCTTCCGCCCCGCCGCTCGCGCCCGCAGTGCCGTCACCATCCGAGCCACCTCCCGCTTGCCCCCCGTTCTTGGCGGCGGGTACCGGGCCGCTCTGGCCCCCGGACGATCCCGCGTCGTCGGCGCAGGACGAGGCGCCCATGAGGGCAAGGAGAGCGGCGGCGGCCGCGACGGCCTGTTTGGTACGCATGAGGGACCCTTACCTGAGGTCGGGAATTGAGACCACCGGAACCTAGCCGAAGTGATCAACGGACGGCAAAAGACCACGACATGCCTTGCGGGCGGGCCCGGCGGTCGCACGGCGTGAGTGGTCCAGCGCCACGTGGCGCACCTGGACGAAGCCGCACACATCGCCCCAGATGCGCAGTCGGTCGACTGGGGTCCACCGCATGCACACACATCGACCCGCCGACCCCATCGCCCCGGGCAGGAGCAGGAGTTGGAGAAGGTCACCGAACCGTTGCATCGGTGGGAGTCCGCTCGCGGATGCCGGAGCGGAACGGCCCGGTACAGGTGCGCCGCTCCGGCACAGTCCCTAACCTCGTGATCCGAGGAAAGGTCACTCCTCGCGGCGGATCGCGGGCCTATCAGTCGACGCCCAGGGCCTGAGCCTGACGCCGCGACAGGGCCCGGGTGTGTCCCGGAGCCGATCTCAGACGTTGAGCCCGGTGTGACCCCCGGCCCATCTTCCGGGACGGCTTACGCGGTGGCCCTGTCTTGGCTGGGGGTGTGCGCGACGAGGGCGTGGGCGGCGGTGGGGTGGGCGGGCAGCAGAGCGCTGAGGCCGGTGAGGTCCAGCATCCGCCAAAGGCGGTCGGGGACGGCGGCGAGGACCAGGGTGCCGTCGGCGGTCTTGGCGCAGCGGAGGATGCCGATCAGGGCGTTGAGGCCGGAGGAGTCACAGAAGGTGACGGCTGCGAGATCCAGGATCAGGTGACGGTGGCCTTGTTCGATCAGGGCCAGTGCCTGGGCGCGCAGGTGGGGGGCGGTGTCTATGTCGAGGTATCCGGCGACGTGGGCCAGGGCGAGGTCGCCGTCGGTGTGCTGTGCGGTGAGGCGGAAGTCGGTCACGGGCGGCTCTCCGGCGTCTCGCCGGCGGGGGCGATGGTGTGGGCGGTGGCGGTCGCGGTGAGGCCGTCCGCGGCGTCGGCGAGGGGGACGGACAGCGCCAGCAGGGCGACGTCGTCACCGACCCCGTGGGGCATGGCGTCGATGAGGCCGACGGTGTCCCCTACGACCTCCGCCGCGCTGACGGGCCCGGTGCGCGCGGCGAGGAAACGGGTCAGGCCCTCTTCTCCGATCATGTCTCCGCCCAGGGTGCGGGCCTCGGTCAGCCCGTCGGTGTAGAGGAGCAGTCCTTCACCCGGGGCGAGGTGAACGGTGAGGGAGGCGAAGTGTGCGCCGTCGACGGCGCCGATGAGCATGCCTCCCTTGGGCTGCACCGCTTCCACTGCTCCGGAGTGGCGCAGGTGGTAGGTCGGGGGGTGCCCGCCGGTGGCCACCGTGACGATGAACCCTTCCTTCTCGTGCGGCTCGAGGACGCCGAAGACGGCCGTACAGAACCGGCTGCCGATGGCGGGGTCGAGGAGCAGCGCGGTGTTCAGCGAGGTGAGGACGACGTCGGGGTCGGGGGCGATCAGGGCCGCGGCGCGCAGGGTGTAGCGGGTCAAGGAGGTCAGAGCGGCGGCTTCGGGGCCCTTGCCGCACACATCGCCGAGGAAGAACGCCCACCTCTTCCCGTCGAGGGGGAAGACGTCGTAGAAGTCACCGCCCACGTTCTGCGGGGAGGCGGTGGCGTAGTGGCAGGCCAGCTCCAGCCCGGGCACCACCGGAAGCGCCGGCGGCAGCAGAGTGCGTTGAAGGGTGGAGGCGAACGCCTCGATGGCGCTCTTGTCCCGCTCGGCGCGCTGCCGAGCCTCCTCCTGCTCCCGGCGCCGCTCCTGCTCGGCGCGCAGGGCGTTCAAGGCGGCCAGGCGGACCTCCATCTCGTCCAGCACGATCGCGGCCAGGTCCGCGAGGGTGGCGGTGTCGTCCTCGGTGATCAGGCGCGGCCTGGTGTCGAGGATGTTGACGGTGCCCAGCCGGTGCCCGTCGCCGGTGATGATCGGAGCCGCGGCATAGAAACGGACGCCCATCGGCCCGGTGACCAGAGCGTTGGAGCACGCCACGGGGTCGGTGAGCGTGTCCGGGATCACCAGGATCTCATCGGCCAGGACCGCCGAGCCGCACAGGCCCGGCTCGCGGCCGATCTCGCTCACGTCGTCCAGACCGTGGGCGGCCTTGAACCAGATCCGGTCCTCATCCACGATCGTCACGCTCGCCACCGGCACCTTGAACAACCGGGCCGCCATCGCCGCGACACGGTCGAACGCACCGTCCGGCGGGGTATCGAGGATGTCATAGCGGCGCACCGCATCCATCCGAGCCGCCTCTTCCACGGCACTGAGCGCCACCCGCCCCGGCATGCCCGCCGGGCTGGTCGCGTGTCCCGCTTGCGGCATCGTCTACATCTCCTCGCCGCGCCGGCGTCGATGCCGACGACTGCGGCAGCCTAGACCAGCCCCCCGTCGTCAAGAAACCAGAGCTCGAGACGAACGGCTTGAGCTATGGGCTACCGGCATACGAATCCACCGCCTCTGAAGGCGGACGGCCCCCGCGTGTCCCTTGCCGCTCTGGCTGATGGAGGAGAGGCCCAGCAGGAGCGCTCCCTCTAGGCCGGCCGCCCTCCGAAGGCCCCCACCCCGGCGACCGGCTGACCGACCGTGAGGCCGCCGATGTCCTCGGCCTCGCGCACCAGACCGTCCTCGCCTACGCCACCACCGGGTGCCTGCCCCCGGCGAAGAGCTGTACGGGCGGCGCTGGTGGACCCGCCGCGATGTCGACGTCCGCCGCGCGGCAGGCGACCAGCGCAGCACCCCCCGGGAAACCGCCGTCCGCGCCCTGGCCACCGAACTCGCCGGGCCGGACAGCGCGCAGCCCAGCGCACGACGGGCGCGGCCGTGGAGCTCGCGCCGGCCGGTGCGCTCGCCACCCAGTGCTACTACAAGGTCAACGCCAGCGACGGTCTGCTGATCCGCAGCGGTCCCGGCACCAGCTACTCGGTCGTCGGGTCCTACGCCAACGGCTCCACGATCCTCGCGTCGGCGTCCACCACCAACGGTTTCCGCACGGTGGGCACCAACCGCTGGGGCTCCTCGGCGTACACAGTCCGCATCGTCAACCTTCCCTGCGAGTCCTGACAGGGACCCGCGCCGAGGACACCGTTCCCCAGCCCTTCAACGGACCGCCGGCCGCCGGAAATCCCTCCTGCGGCCGGCGGCCCGTCCGCTGCCTCCGACCGGCCTCCGAATTCATCACTGAGCTTCTTCAGCGTTGCAGCTCCAGAGTGAGGATTTCTTCGATGGCTGACCGCGCATCCCTGGACTTTGGCCGCGGCACTCCTGGCGGCGGACGCGGGCGGGGCCTGGGCTTGGCGCCGGCAGAAGGCCACCCGGTGGGAGGAGGTCCGGGCGAGCGGTCTGCGCTACGCGCTCGGACACCTCGAGGGCATCTATCCCCGGACGTTCGAGTTACAAGGAGGACGGATGGGCGCCGGCAAGACCGTCGACATTCCGGACCCGCACGTCCTCAGCGGCCCCGGCGGGCAGGTCCACGATAACGACGTCCTGGTCCTGCTCACCAACGGCCGCGTCACCGCCGACGCCGTCACCTTCGCGAAATCCCAGCGCTTCCACCTTGTCGACCGAACTCTCCTCGCCGAGGACACGGCGGCCGCCTACCGCGCAGTTCGAAGGTCCGACTGTCCGCACCACGCGGGGCAGGGCGGTTCACCGGGCCGTCGGGTCACTGCTGGAGCTTGAGGCGGAAGGCCGGGCAGACATCGGGGTCGCTGTCGTCGTAGACGAACACCCGCTCGGCGTCGATGCCGATGGAGAGCTTGTCGAGGGTGTCTCCCGAGGTGACATCGGACGGATCGTCGAACTGCATCCGGATTAGGGACCTGCCCTTCGGCGGGCGGGCATCCTCCACTTCCCATGTGCCGGAGCCGGTGAAGGCTTTGCCGGGCTGGGATGTGTGGAAGTTGCCGGTGGGCCAGTTCGCAGCCGTGAGGTTACCCCCTCTGTTGGAGCCAGGGGTGGCCGTGAGAGTGAGATGGACGCCCTCGGCTTCATGGGAGCCTTCGTAGGTACCGACGAGCTGAGCGGCGCTCGTCGTCGTCGACGCCTCCGGGACACAACGTTTGAAGGCGTCCGAGCCGCAGGCGGTAAGCGAGCCGACCAGGACGGTCAGGGCTGCCGCTGTGCGGCGGATGCGGTATCGGTGGTGCACAGGGACTACTTTCCGTCTGCCAGGATGCGCTCGGTCCAGGTGATCTTCTGATCGATGGTGGACAGCATGCCCTCCTCGCGGTTCGTCTTCTCCAGCCAGTCGTAATAGCCGATGTAGTGGAGGAGCGATTCGTTGCTCGTCTTGTTGTTCAGGGTGTACTCCACCACCAGCGAGCCGTCAGGATCCTGTCCCCTCACGTTGTAGTCGAGGGAATACGAGCCCACGAAGGCCTCGCCGAGGTGCTCCTCGTCATTGGTGAAGATCGCCG
Source organism: Streptomyces sp. NPDC102278 (assembly GCF_044766345.1). NCBI lineage: Bacteria > Bacillati > Actinomycetota > Actinomycetes > Kitasatosporales > Streptomycetaceae > Streptomyces > Streptomyces sp. NPDC102278. Next base: position 56,365 of record NZ_JBIWLV010000010.1, read on the forward strand.
GGAGGTCGGTGGTGACAAGCTTCCTGAGCGCGCCGATCTTCCCGTCCTTGGAGATCGAGTGGCTGACGGTGCCGTCCTGGTTCGCCGCCCCCTTGTCCCTCCAGTCGACGAGGGTGTCGGCCCGGAGCTGGTCCATGCTCACGCTCTTCTTGATGAGCTCCGTCATCCTGTCACCGTCGTGGTACTCGCGGCCTCGTGGGCCGTTGCACGAACGACGGCGGGACCAGGTCGCGGATGGCGGTCACGATCACCGCCGCTCCGACCATGGGCCGGGCGGAGCACAAGAGCCTGCTGCGGGAGACGCTGGTGTACATGGCCCGCGAGTTCGGGTACGTCGACGCGGAGGTGGATCGACTGTAGGCGGATTGCCGCACCCCTCGGGAGATGGGGGCCCAAACCACCGGGTGCGTGGGCCGAGCCCCACAGCCGGACAGCGCGGGAGTTGCGCTGATGCCAGGTCACCCGGCGACGTCCCAGGCCTGTTCCTTGTCGGCAACGGCGAGGCGATCGTGTTCCGACCGGGCGGCTTCGAGTAGACATCGCCAGGACGTGGCCAGAGGGCGCCCGGTACACAGGACCTTGGCTCTGTTCTGGGCCGCGCCGTCCACGAAGAGCTCGTCCGGATCTGCGGTTCGGCACACCGCTCGCTCACCCAGGTCTCCCGATCTTCCCCGTCCACCCCGACGCCGCCCTCCCCCGGGCCGGCGCAGTCCGAAAGCGGTACGGCAAGCACGCGGGGCAGGGGACATCTTCGTATGGCTTCCATCCCTAGGGTAAAGGGGCCTTGACGGTTGCCCCGCGCTTCGTAGCGGGGCTCAGCCGGTGGCCGAGCAGCCGGGCATCGCCGGCAGCGAGGCCTCGCCGCTCACAGCGCTGATGCGCCGCCGGATCGCCGCGAACATCGCGGCCCGGTCTTCCCTGATCGGGTAGTCGAACCGGTCGTAGCGCAGCTGGAGGGTGGCGGTGTGGTCCGGGGACTTCAGGAGAACCAGGCCCAGGCTCTCGCCGGGAGTCAGGTCGCGGTGTCCGCGCAGTTCCAGGGGCAGTCCGTGCTCCGGGCCGGTGAGGGCCTGCACCAGCTCGGCCCGGCGCAGGCCGGTCTCGGAGTCGTGGTCCAGCTCCAGGATCCACCACTCCCCCAGCCGGGCTTGTGACCAGTGACGACCTGCGGGACGGCGACGGTGTGCAGGAGGCCGAGGCGGCGCAGCAGCCCGCTGGGGAGCCAGGCCGCGTCACGCCAGGTGGATTCGTACAGGAGCGGCTGGCGCTCGTCTTCCCACCGGCGTTCGTGGACGGTCCAGGTGTCGCCGGCGAGCCAGCCGGCCTCGCCTCCGTGGTCACGGATTCGTTCGGCGAGAGTGGCTTCGGCCTTGTGCAAGGCGCGTCGGGAGGGGCCGGTGAGATGGGTGCTCGTCGGCTGTCCGAGACGGCGGAGTTCGATGCCGCGCTCACTTCGTGCGGTGATCCGGCACCCGTTGAGTCCGTGGATCTCGTCGTCGCCGGTGCCCACGGAAACGCGGGCGGGCAGGAGGCCGGCCTGCAGGCCGTCGAGACTGGCGTTGCTCCCCAGGTGGAACCGGATGCCCTCCGCGGTGGGCTGCACGTACCGGATGCCGAAGGGGTACTCGCAGAAGTTCCTCTGGGAGCTGAGGACCCAATAGAACACCTGAGACTCGAGGAGGAGTTGCGCAGGGTGGGATGGTGCCGGGATGAGGGGCGCGCTGGGTGGCAGGGCAGCGCTGTGGTCACGAAGGGGCTCCCTCACGGGCGGGCGGCACGGAGGCGCGGGCGTTGACGGCTCCGGGCTCGGTGACCGTCAAGGTCTCCTCCCCGCAGGGCGCGCCCGCCGGCGTCCGCGTGATCACGGTGACCAACAACGTCTCCACCTCGTGCGGCCTGGACTACCACCCCGCCATCGGCTTCAGTGCCAAGGGCGCGGCGCTCGGCATCCAGGCCACCGCCCCCGAGGGCCTGGGCGGCGCGCCCGCGTACCCGGTGCGAGCCGGCGCCACCGCGTACGCCGCCGTGAACCTCAACCCCTCGGGCGGCAACGGCCCCGTCGCCGACGAGATCAACATCCTGGCCGACGGCTCGCACATGCCGAACGCGGACGGCGTCAGCCTCCCGCTCGCCAAGCCGGGCAGCGTCGTCAAGCCGAAGGTGGGCCTGTACCGCACCACCGCAGACGACTCACTCAAGACGCTCTGACGCACTGCGCACTCCGGCCGATGCCGGCCTCGACGCCAACCGATGCCGGGGCTTACGTGTCGAACTCGCCGACCCAGCTCCGGTTCAGGAGCTGGGTCGGGAGGTAGTCGGAGACCACTTCGATGGGAAAGTCGCCGTCGAAGGCGAGGCACGCCATGGCCAGGGGGCCGATCGCCCACAGGCCGGTGACGTCGAAGTCGCGGTCCTCCTGGTTCCAGTACGTCTTGTGTGCTTCGAGCGCCTCGACCAAAGCCTTGTTGAAACCGTCGTGGTCGCGCTTGACGAACCGGTAGAAGAGATTGATCGGCGGATACGAGACCTGCTGGAGCCACTCCCGAGGCGCGATCCGGACCACGTCGGGATGGGACAGCCGAAAGGCCGCGGTCAGCTCCTCCACCATCTCCGCCTGCCGGTGCGTCCAGTACGCCTGGAGCGCCCCGACCCAGTGGTACAGGTACTCGTCGTGCATGGCCCCGGACGCGCGGAGCCTGTCCACCGGAACCGCGCACAACTCGGTCATGCGTTCCTGGTCACGGCAGATGACCGCGAAGAAGAAGGCGTCCAGCCAGTTCGGCGCACTGGCGAACTTCTTGGGGCCCATGGCCGGAAGTCGCCGGATCCCATGGTGAATTCGACACTCGACGGTTCCCTCGGTTGCTGCGGTGATCCGGAACAGCGCGGAACCCACCTGTGCGGCATTGACCACCGCTTCCCAGGTATCGATGGCCCCGCCGACCGGATCCACGGCCGCGCGTGCACCCACGACGATCCGGGCAGAATTCCACAGCGCGTCGATCATTCGCGGTGAATTCTCCAGGGATTCGATCCGCTTGATCACCGAGCTTGTCATTCGCTCCGCATAGCGATCGTCACCAGGTTCGGCGTCTCCGTGGCGCTCAACAGTGACGGTCACTCGATCTCCCTGATGTCGAACTTCTGCTTGGTGTAGCCAGTGTACGTACCGGCATTGCCCTGCCCCTTGACCACAATGTAGTCAAGGCGCCCGTCATCGAGGGCCACAATGAGCTTCTCCGCGAGATCGCCGTCGCTCTCGAACTTTGGGTTCTCGCCCCTGAGTTCCATCTGCTGGATGATGTCGAGAAAATAGGTACGAGAGCCTTGGGAATGGCGGGCGCCATCGACGATTCGCTCACCCAAGGCAGTGTCGACATTGCTCTTCGCCTCTACGACGATGAACTTGTCACCCTGCTGCCACACCTGATCGAATTGATCCCTGCCGCTCTTCGGTCCGTGCAGCTTGAATTCCGTGGCGTTGGGATACGTTTCGGGAATCATGTGGTGGCGCGCGATGCCTTCCCCGTACAGCTCGCTCGCCTTCGTCGCCAGGGCATGGGGACCCCTGTGCGCCGCCGCCGCTTCGTCCAGATCGGCCACCAGATCCAGACGCGCCGATGATCCCTTCCGCCGACATGCGCGTCCTCAACTTGAGCCACCCGCGCTGACCGGGACGGTACCGGGAGCCGGATTCCCTGATCATCAAGCCCTCGACGCCTGCCGCTCCCCACGCCGGGTCCAGCCTGCTGCGGTCCGTCGCGGCATCGGCGGTCTGCCGGGCACAGCGCCCAGGGCGCCCCGAGGCCGAGGGACGCGAAAAGGTTCTCCAGTGCGCTCCTGCGCCGGTGCAGGAGCTGGTCCGTGAGGACGCTGCCGGAGAGCTCGAGCAGCTCGAAGGTGATCAGGTGGGCGGGCTGCTCCCGGGAGGCGCGCTCAGCCCTGGCGCCGCGGAGTCCAGCCCGGTGCTGCAGGGCGGTGAAGTCCAGCCTGCCTTTGTGCCAGACCACCAGCTCGGCGTCGACGACCGCCTCGACGCCGAGCGGGGCCGCCGCCCGGGTAATCCCCGGGAAGGCCGGTCCGAGATCGGCACCACGGGTCTGGAGATACGGCTTGGGGCCGGTGAACACGAGGGCGCGGAACCCGTCCGCCTTCTGCTCGAACAACACCGGCCTTGCCCCGGACGACGGCAGAGCCGTCACGGAGCGGGCCGGCATCGGCTCGACCGGCGGTGAGAAGTGCACTATCCACTCCTACGCCTTCCGCGCCCCACCCGCCCGCCGCGCGGCCCGCGGCTCACCAGGTGCGCAGCAAATGTCCGGACCCGACAGAGCACTCCATTGATCACCCGGCGGTGATCACTCCACCGGCCCCGATCAGCTCTCGCAGCCGCAGCCGGCCGCGGCCTTCGTGTCTGCAGGAGTGGCCGCAGGGTCGGTGACCTCCTCTGCGGGGGTACAGCAGGCGGCGGTCGCGAGGGGCGCTGCGCTGGTGCCGGTCTTCAGCGGTTTGACGGCCCGGACGATGGCGGAGTGCATGCCGTCCGCGACGCCGTGAGTCGCGGTGATCTCGATGTCCGTGAACCCGGCCGCTTCGAGTCCGGTGCGGTATTCGGTGAAGGACAGGGCGCCGGCGATGCAGCCGACGTAGTCGCCGCGTTCTGCCCGCTGTTCGGGGGTGAGGGTGTCGTCGGCGACGACATCGGAGATGCCGATGCGGCCGCCGGGGACCAGGACGCGGTAGGTCTCGGTGAAGACGGCCTGCTTGTCGGTGGACAGGTTGATGACGCAGTTGGAGATGACCACGTCGATCGTCGCGGCCGGGAGCGGGATGGCCTCGATGGTGCCCTTGAGGAACTCGACGTTGGTGGCGCCGGCCTTCTTCTGGTTGGCCAGTGCGAGAGCGAGCATTTCCTCGGTCATGTCCAGCCCGTACGCCTTGCCGGTGGGGCCGACGCGGCGGGCGGAGAGCAGGACGTCGATGCCGCCGCCAGAGCCGAGGTCCAGGACCCGGTCTCCTTCGTGGAGGTCGGCGACCGCGGTGGGGTTGCCGCAGCCCAGCGAGGCGGCGACGGCGTCGGCGGGCAGGGTGTCGCGCTCGCCTCCGGTGTAGAGGGCGGAGCCGAAGTTGTCGTCGATCTCGATCGCGGCCGGTCCGCAGCAGGCGGTCCCGCCCTCGGTGACCTGGATCGCGGCCGCCGCGTAGCGCCGGCGGACGGTCTCGCGCAGATCGGTGGACTGTTCGGTCATGACCTTCACTCCTCATGGGCAGGGCCTGGCGGGGCCCGGACTTCGCTGGATTCACGTTCTTCGATTCAACCTTGCGCCTTGGATCGAAAAACGTCAACATAGAGGCATGTCGAAACAAGAACTGGTGGTGCTCGGTCAGGACGCGGCCGACGGCTGCTGCCCGACCCTGCTGACCGCCCCCCTGGACGAGGAAGCGGCCACCGGCCTGGCAAAGGTGTTCAAGGCCCTGGGCGACCCGGTGCGGCTGCGGCTGCTGTCGATGATCGCCTCGCGGGACGGCGGGGAGATCTGCGTCTGTGATCTCACCCCGGCCTTCGACCTGTCGCAGCCGACGATCTCCCACCACCTGAAGCTGTTGAAGCAGGCCGGGCTGATCGACTCCGAGCGGCGGGGCACGTGGGTGTACTACCGGCTGCTGCCCGCCACCACCGACAAGCTCGCCGCCGTCCTCACCCGCCCCGGCGTCCCCGCCGAACCGGCCGGAACCGCCCCGTGAGCGACACGAGAACTGCGGCGGCGGGGCCGGTGGCCGGGCGGCTGTCGTTCCTGGACCGCTTCCTCGCCGTGTGGATCCTCGCCGCGATGGCCGCCGGACTCGGTCTGGGCCGGCTCGTGCCCGGCCTGGGCGACGCGCTCGCGAAGGTCACCGTCACCGGGGTGTCCCTGCCGATCGCGCTCGGGCTGCTCGTGATGATGTACCCGGTCCTGGCAAAGGTCCGCTACGACCGCCTCGACACCGTCACCCGCGACCGTCGCCTGCTGATCCCGTCCCTGGCCTTGAACTGGGTCGTGGGGCCGGCGCTCATGTTCGGGCTCGCCTGGGTCTTTCTGCCGGACCTGCCCGAGTACCGCACCGGCCTGATCATCGTGGGCCTGGCCCGCTGCATCGCCATGGTCATCATCTGGAACGATCTCGCCTGCGGCGACCGCGAAGCCGCCGCCGTCCTCGTCGCCCTGAACTCCGTTTTCCAGGTCATCGCGTTCAGCGGACTCGGCTGGTTCTACCTGAACCTGCTGCCCGGCCGGCTCGGGCTGGAGCAGACCACCCTGGACGTGTCGGTGTGGGAGATCGCCCGCTCGGTGCTGATCTTCCTCGGCATCCCGCTGCTGGCCGGGTTCCTGACCCGCCGGCTCGGCGAGAAGGCCAAGGGTCGTACCTGGTACGAGGCGAAGTTCATCCCCCGGGTCGGGCCGTTCGCCCTGTACGGGCTGCTGTTCACCATCGTCGTGCTGTTCGCCCTCCAGGGCGACGCCATCGCCTCCAAGCCGTGGGACGTCGCCCGAATCGCGCTGCCGCTGCTGGTGTACTTCGCGCTCATGTGGGCCGGATCCATGGCCGCAGGACGTGCGGTCGGCCTCGACTACCCGAAGGCGACCACGCTGGCGTTCACGGCCGCGGGCAACAACTTCGAACTCGCCATCGCGGTGGCCATCGCGACCTTCGGCGCCACCTCCGGCCAGGCCCTCGCCGGAGTCGTCGGCCCCCTCATCGAGGTCCCCGTCCTCATCGGACTCGTCTACGTCGCCCTCGCCGCCCGCCGCTACTTCCCCCGGCCCGCACCGACGGCCACCCCGGCCGCCAGCCCGGCCGCCACCCCGGAAGGCTCCGCCCGTGTCTGACATCCCTCCCGCCGCGAAGCCGTCGGTGCTGTTCGTATGCGTCCACAACGCCGGCCGCTCCCAGATGGCCGCCGCCTTCCTCACCCACCTGGCAGGCGACCGGGTCGAGGTGCGCTCCGCCGGGTCCGCACCGTCCGGCACCGTGAACACGGCCGTGGTCGCCGCGATGGCCGAGGCGGGCATCGACATCTCCGCCCGGACCCCGAAGATCCTGACCACCGAGGCCGTCCGGGCGTCCGACGTGGTGATCACCATGGGTTGCGGAGACTCCTGTCCCGTCTTCCCCGGCAAGCGCTACCTCGACTGGGAGCTGGAGGATCCGGCCGGGCAGGGCGTCGAGGCGGTCCGTCCGATCCGGGACGAGATCGAACACCGCGTCCGCGGCCTGATCGCCGAACTGCTGCCCTGCTGACACCACCCGCGGCCGCACCGATCCGGACCCCCGATCGCCGCTCGGCACCTCGGCACGGTCGCCGCCGGCTCCGGTGCTGCGGCGACTTCCGCCCGTCATCCTCCCCGGCTACGGTGCGCCGGGTTGAGGACCGTTCAAAGGTTGAGGACCGTTCAAAGAAGGAGTGAGCGATGAACGCGCGGAGCGTGCCGGCGGCCGCAGGCGGGATGAAGCGCCGTCTGGGGGTGTTCGACGCGGTGGTGATCGGTCTGGGCTCCATGATCGGAGCCGGAATCTTCGCGGCGCTCGGCCCAGCGGCCGGGGCCGCCGGTTCCGGGCTGCTGCTCGCCTTGGCCCTGGCCGCGGTCGTGGCCTACTGCAACGCAACGTCCTCGGCGCGGCTGGCCGCCCTCTACCCGCAGTCCGGCGGCACCTACGTCTACGGCCGGATGCGCCTGGGCGCCTTCTGGGGCTACCTGGCCGGCTGGGCGTTCGTGGTCGGCAAGACCGCCTCCTGCGCGGCCATGGCCCTCACCGTCGGCGCCTACCTCTGGCCCGGCCAGGCCCACGCGGTGGCCGTGGCCGCCGTCGTGGCGCTGACGGCGGTCAACTACACCGGGGTGCAGAAGTCCGCCCTCCTGACCCGCGCCGTCGTCGCGGTCGTCCTGGCCGTGCTCGCCGCCGTGGCCGTCACCGCCCTGACCTCCGCGGGCGCGGACACCGCACGGCTGGACATCGGCCCGGACGCCACCGCCACCGGTGTCCTCCAAGCCGCGGGCCTGCTGTTCTTCGCCTTCGCCGGATACGCGCGCATCGCCACCCTCGGTGAGGAAGTCCGCGACCCCGCCCGCACCATCCCACGCGCCATCCCGATCGCCCTCGGCATCACCCTCTCCGTCTACACCCTCATCGCGATCGCCGCCCTGACAGTGCTGGGTCCTGCCGGGCTGGCGGACGCGAACGCCCCGCTGTCGGACACCGTGCGGGCCGCGGGCGCCGATTGGCTGGTGCCGATCGTCCGCGTGGGCGGCGCCGTCGCGGCCCTCGGGTCCCTGCTCGCGCTGATCCTCGGTGTCTCGCGGACCACGCTGGCGATGGCCCGTGACCGGTACCTTCCGCACACCCTGGCCGCCGTCCATCCCCGCTTCGGCGTTCCCCACCACGCCGAACTCGCCGTCGGCGCCGTCGTCGCCCTGCTCGCCGCGACCACCGACGTACGCGGCGCCATCGGGTTCTCCTCCTTCGGCGTCCTGACCTACTACGCCATCGCCAACGCCGCCGCTCTGACCCTCACCGTGCAGGAGCACCGGCCCCACCGGCTCATCCCTGTCGCCGGCCTGGCCGGCTGCGCGGTCCTGGCCTTCGCGCTCCCCCTGAGCACCGTGATCCCCGGTGCCGCGGTCCTCATCCTGGGGGCCGCCCTCTACGCTCTGCGCAAGCTCAGGACCGGCAACACCGGCCATTGACGCCCCTGCCGCCCCCGCCTTGCCGCCGGGACCGATACTGGCCCGGGTGATCTCAAGGGGGCAGTGGTGGACTGGTGGCTCGGACTCGGTGGACTGGCGGCAGGACTGCTGATCGCGGTGGTCACCGCACCCGTCGGGGTATCGGGAGCGGTGTTCCTCCTGCCGGTCCAGCTCAGCCTGTTCGGGGTGCCCAACCCGGCGGTCACCCCCACCAACCTGCTCTACAACGTGATCGCGGGCCCCGGCGCGCTGTGGCGCCATCACCGCACCGGCCGCCTGTGGTCCCCCCTCACCCGCCGCCTCCTTGCCGGAACCCTTCCCGGCGTCGTGGCCGGAGCCGTCATCCGGGTCTTCGCCCTCCCCGGCCCGACCGTCTTCCGCCTCCTGATCGCCGCCCTCCTCCTGCCCCTGGGCCTGTGGCTGTGCGCCCGCACCCTGCGCCCGGCGAGCACCGGGCCCGTCCGGGAGCCGTCCCCATGTGCGCTCAGCGCGCTCGCCCTGACGGTCGGAGTCGTCGGCGGGATCTACGGCATCGGCGGCGGCTCCTTGATCAGCCCGGTCCTGGCCGGCCGCGGCATCCCGGTCTCCCGCGTCGCCCCTGCCGCCCTCGCCGCGACGTTCGCCACCTCCATCGTCGGCGCCGCCACCTTCGCCCTGCTCTCCCTGGCCCACAGCGGCGCCATCGCACCCGACTGGTACCTCGGCATCTGCTGCGGTCTGGGCGGCCTGGGCGGCGGCTACCTCGGCGCCCGCCTCCAGCCCCACCTCCCCGAGAGCCTCCTGCGGCTCCTCCTCGGCAGCCTCGCCGCCGGGGTCGGCACCCTCTACGCCGTCCAGATCCTCACCTGACCTGGGTAGACCTGCGATCCGGGAACAGGAAGGGGCCACGACCTCGGCGCGCGACGCGATGCCCGGCACCATCACGAGGGTGGTCCTCGGCGACGTCACGCGCAGGTGGAGTTCCAGGCCGGACCCCATCGCCCTCGCTGGACGAGATCCCGGACACAGTGGTCGATTTCGCGCGCCGCGCGATGAACTCGCCGGAGGGGCGCGGTACTACCTGGTCATCCCGTCACTTCCGCGGTCATACCCTGCTGCGGCCGGGTCCGCATGCCCCAGCGGGCAAGGGATGGGCCGGCAGCGCCCAGCGCCGCGAAGAACAACGCCAGCAGCAGCCAGCCGGTCGTGCCGAGGCCGAGCACCACGGTGGTGAGGATCGCGGGGGCGAGAGCCTGGCCCGCGTTGAAGCCGAGGCCCAGGAGACCTTGGTACTGGCCCTGGGCATGGTCGGGGGCGAGACCGAAGCCCAGGGCGAAGCCCGCCGAGGACTCCCAGACCTCTCCCAGGCTATGGACGAAGATCGCCGCCAGGACCAGTCCCGCTGCCGCCCAGACCGGGGTGTACGCAGCCAGTGCCATCATCGGGCAGCTGACGAGGAAGAGCAGCCCCGCGGTGCGAAACGCCCTGCCGCCGTCGTGCGGGGTTTCGATACGGGAGCCGATCCTGGTCTGCATCAGTACGCAGAACGCGGCATTGATCGCGAACAGTGCCGCCACCGTCCAGCGCGGCGCTTCGGTGTGTTCGGAGATCCAGATCGGCAGGAGCAGGGAGACCACCGGGTATTGCAGCCCCATGGCCCCGTAGAGGGCGGTGAACGTCAGGAACGGGCGGTCCGTGAAGGCGAGTTGGCGACGCTGCTGCGGCGGGGCGGCCGGCACCGGATAGCGGGGCAGCAGGAGCAGAAGCACCGCGCACAGGGCGAAGCTCGCCGCGTTGCCGAGGATCAACGTGAGATAGGCGCCACGGGTGTCCGCGGCCAGCGCCAGCCCGGCACCCACCGTTCCGAGAATGACGCCCAGGTTGACGAAGGTGCGCAGCTTCGCCCGGAACAGGGCCGGGCGATCACCCCCGACCCGGACCACCAGAGCGCCCCAGGCCGCCCCACCAACCGCCGCGGCGATCTGGTCGACCGTCGCGATGATCGTGAGCGCGGCCCAGCTCTCGACGAGGACGAGGGCCGCCATCGACATCGCCTGGACCGCGAGGGCCGGCATCATGATCGTGCGCGCGCCGCGCCGGTCGGCGAGATGCCCTCCGGGTATCCCCGCGGACAAGCCGATCACTCCGGCGATGGTGAGCGCGGCGCCGACCTGCGCCGCGGGCAGGCCCACGACCGAGGTGAAATAGAGCGCCGACGCCGCGTTGAACAGACCGTTGCCGACCCGGTTGGTGAAACTGGCGGCGATCAGCACGCGCTCCGGCCTGCTGTCCCCCGCCATCCGACCTATTCGGCCGGTCAGGCCGCCCTTGATCATGGACGGCAGGCTAACAGCGGCCGCTGGTCCGGCAGTAGTCACGCCAAGATCGCGTGCCCGCATTGCGACACGGGCCCCGACGTAACGCGACAGTCAGAGCCATCAGGCGCAGCGACGACAAGAACGGCTGCACCGGTCGCATCTTCTGCAGACGACGCGGAACCGTTCGGCCGTCCTGCATGTCCCACCATGCAGGAGCGAGCAACTCCGATGACCACCAGGGGGAAACATGAAATTCACCCGTTCCGTCATGACCACCACCGCATTCGCCGCCCTGGCTCTGGGGGCCACGACCGCGCTGGCGGCGCCCGCCTCCGCCGCGCCCAACACCACGCCGCAGAAGGTCTGTGGAAGCGCCTACAAGACCGTGAACTCGGCCGCCATCGGCTCGCTGGGCACCGTCTACCTGACGTACAACGCCTCCAACGGCAAGAACTGCGTCGCGACCATCCGCAACAACCCGGGTGCGGCCGTGGACATGGCCCTCTGGATCGAAGTCACCGACACCTGGGAGCGGGGCGAGGACTACGGCCGGTACACGTCGTACGCGGGTCCGGCCTACGTGTACGGCAAGGGCCACTGCGTCGACTGGGGCGGGGGCATCAGCAACGTGCACGTGCAGGTGTACAACTCCAACTGTGGCGCGCGCAAGGAGCACCGGGTCACCGAGGTCCGCTGACCCGATCCTCCTCCTGACCCCTCCTGACCGCGACGTTCTGCGCCGTCGTGCGGTCGTCGGGGGCAGGGTCTCCGACCCGACGACCGCACGGGAACCGCCGTGATCCGCCTCGCCCCGGCAGACTCGCCGAGTTCTGCCGGGGCGAGAGCGCGTCCGGCCTCCTGTCTCGGGTGCGTGGCCGTCCGGTCGGCGCGTCGCCGCCACCGTCCCGGGGATGCCGGCCCGCGCCACCCCCGATACGCAATACGCGGACGGTTTCCGCGCGTTCTCCGGCTGCACCGGATCCAGCTTCGCCTCCTACCGCGAGATGGCCACCGGCTGGGCCGGCCGGGACACCACCGGCCGGCTATGCGCGGCGGGGGGCAACGCCCTCTGAGGCACACACCAAGTGGATCATTACCGCATGTCACATACGTCTCGACGCAATGTCCTTGCCGTCTTCGCAACTGCGGCCGCCTCCGTGCCACTCGGCACCTTGAGCGCCGCAGCCTCGCCCAGAACCTCGGTTGCGACCGCTCCCTCCCGCACAAACTCGGCCGTGGCCGCAGCGGCGGCTCCCGGGTCGCTCACCTCGCCCCGGTCCTCCGTCACGATCGGCGCACTGGATCCCACCTACTTCACGCGAGTCTCCCTCGCCTCCTTCACCACAAGCGTGCTGCCGGGCGCACCGGAGCGTCTGGAGGTCACCGCCGGCTCCCAACGCGTGGCCATCCTGACCAAGGGCGCACGCACGGTCATCCTGACGGGCCCCCAGCGCACCTTCAGCGAGAACAAGCAGCCCTTCGCCGACGACTTCCAGCGCACCCTCCCTGACCAAGCGCTCCCGGTCCCGGATCGCACGTACTGGGGGACGTCGCCCGCCGGCGGCAGCTGGTCCACCCTGGGCCCCGCCGACACCGACTACTCGGTGGTTCCCGGCAGCGCCACCATCACGCTCACCACCGACTACGCGAGCCGGCACGCCACCCTCCGGGACGACGAGATCACCGACGTCGACGTCCGCGCGGTCGCGCGGTTCGACAAAGTACCGACCGGCCAGGCCTGCTCGTACGCCCTGTCCTTCGGCTACCAGGACACCCACAACAACTACCGGGCCAGGCTGTCCTTCCTGACCTCGGGTACGGTCGAACTCCGCGTCGAGAAGGAGGTCACGGACACGGTCACCCAACTGGCCACGGCCACCCCCCTCGCCACCGCGGTTCCGGCGGGCACGAACTGGACGATCCGCGTACGCCGCGAGGGCGCCCGCATCCAGGCCAAGGCCTGGCGCACGGACACCACCGAGCCCACCGGTTGGGCCGCGGACGTCACGGACTCCACCTTCTCCAAGGGACGAGTAGGCCTGCGGGCGCTGGCCAACCAGGGCTGTACGAACCTGCCCGTCAAGCTGGTGGTAAGCCGCTTCCAGGTCGACGCGGCGACGTGGCAGCAACCGCCGACTGTCACCCACGACACCTGGGTACGAGTCCTCCCCGCGCCCTTCGACGGGACATGGACCCCTGCCTTGGAACAGATCGTCCGAGGCTGGGCCGGTTCCCCCACCCCCGACGTTCTGGCCCACGCGGCCGCGTTCCTCGCGGGAGCGCCCGCGGTCACCACCGCTGCCACCCCCGCAACGGGCAAACAGGTCATGGGCAAGGCCGGCTACGGCTACCTGGATCCGCAGGGATACCGCTACGAGGGCGCGGACTTCCACGAGTACATGAACCTCGGCTGGACCTTCCCCGACGGCACCCGAACGGGGCCTTCGAGCAAGCAGGTCGCCAACCTCGACTGCTCGGGTTACACACGCATGGTCTACGGCTATCACATGGGCGTGCCCATGGCCGCCGGCGAGGACACCTCGAAGACCCGCATACCCCGCAAGTCCCGCCACATGGTGGACTACGCCCCCGGCACCCGGATCGACCAGACCGACGGCACGAACCCGCCCGCCGCACAGCAACTGCAGCCCGGAGACCTACTCCTGTTCAACGCCGACTCGGGCGACGACACCGTGACGATCACCGTGGACCACGTCGGCATCTACCTCGGCCTCGACACCACCGGCAAGCGACGCTTCCTCTCCAGCCGCAAAACCGGCAACGGCCCCACCATGTCCGACCTGGGAGGCGCTTCACTTCTCGACGGACCCGGCACCTACGCGAAGAAGCTGCACACGGTCCACCGCATCTGACCCAAGCATGAGCACGCCGGGTCGGAGGGAAAGCCGTACAACTGCCGTCGAAGCGCGGCGCCTTCGGAACGCGTCGTGGTCACCCTCCACCCCACGGGCTACGGCCGCCTCCATCTCTGACGACAAGCTGGAGGCGGCCGTAGCCGGTGAGGTCGTGCTCAGGTGTGGAGATGGTTGCGCTCGCCGTTGTGGTCGAGGATGAGCAGGATCTCGGCGGGACCGCGGTCGCTGCGGATGGCGTGCGGGGTCATGGTGGAGAACGAGGCGGCCTGACCGGTCTCGACGCGAATGACGCGTTCGCCGAGGTACAGGACGACGGTGCCGGACAGCAATGTGAACCAGTCCCTGCCGGGATGGACGCCCAAGTCGTCGGGGATGACGCTGCCCGCCTGGTCGGTGACGCGCATCTTGGCGACGGTCAGTCCCTGGGGTCCGTCGTCCTTGGTGAGGAGCCAGGTGGTCAGACCGCGGGCCTCGTCGCGGTCGGGTCGGATGACGACGTCCGAGTCATCCGGGGACTCGACGAGCTCGTCGAGGGACTTGCCCATCGCTGCGGAGATGGCGGTGAGCTGGTCGAGGCTGATGCGGCGATGCCCGGTCTCGATGCGGCTGAGCTGCGACGGGCTGATGCCCGCACGCTCGGCGAGGTTGTCCAGCGACCAGCCGCGCGCCTTGCGCAAGGACCTGATCCGCATCCTGATGGTGGCGTCCAATGTCGCTTCTTGCTCCACCGGCAAGAGCCTAAGACATGCGGGCAGTGGTCGTCTTACCGTCGCAGCATGAACACACGACATGCCGGCACTGACGGCCGTATGGGACACGCGAGCGCGACCGGCTCCGACATCGCGATGGCGCGGTTGCTGGAACTGGACGCCGAAGTCCTCGCTTCCTACATCGCCGAACTGACGGGCCGGCTCGCGGAGCTCACGAGTTCCGCCCCGGCCCGGATCCTGGACCTGGGCAGTGGCCCCGGCACCGGCAGCCTCGCCCTCGCCCGCCAGTTCCCATCGGCGCATGTGACAGGGGCGGACATCTCCCCGCAGATGCTGCACCGCCTGCACGAGCGGGCCGCCGCACACGGAGTCGCCGAGCGAGTCACCACCCTGGAAACGAACCTCGACGAACCGTGGACCGAGATCAGTGAGCGCGGACCGTACGACCTGATCTGGGCCGCCGCGTTCCTCCACCACGTGGCCGACCCCGCCCGCACCTTCACCCGGGCCTTCGAGCAGCTCCGCCCGAGCGGGCTCATCGCCGTCACCGAGATGGACTTCTTCCCCCTGTTCCTGCCCGAGGACACCGGCTTCGGCCGGCCCGGCCTCGAGGCCCGCCTGCACGCCGTCACGAACACCCAGCCGCCCCACGAATGGGCCGGCTCCCTGACGGACGCCGGATTCACCGTCGAGGAGCGGCGTCCCTACGAGATCCGACTCGACCACGCACAAGCGGGGCCGTCCCTGAACGCCTACGCCCAGATCTGCCTGGCCAAGCTGCGCTCCCACGCCACTGACGTCTTGGACGCGGATGACCTGGCCGCCTTGGACGCCCTGCTGGACGAAAGCCAGCCGCAGAGCATCGCGCACCGCGAGGACCTGCGCGTGCACACGACCCGCACCACCTGGATCGCCCGCCGCCCCTGAACCGCGGTGGCTCCTCACTGACTTGGTGTTCGCCATGAACACCGCATCCGCCGCGGCCTTCGCACTCGTCGGCGCGTCCGCGCCACGTCGTGGCCGCATCCTGGCCATGCTGGGCCTGGCGCGGTTGATGGTGGTCCTGGGCACCACCCTTGCGGGCATCGCCCTGCCTCGGCCCAGACCGACACCTCGGCTTCTCAGACGGTTTGCGGCAGGGGTCATTACCGCACAGGCGCCGGCCACACGGCGCGCTACCCGGGTGGCGCGCTTCTTCCGACCGACCAGCCGGATCGTATCCTCACTGCATTGCCTCGCGGTGGCGTCGGGCGGTCCTCCGGGTGCTGCGCATGACGTTGGTGGCGACCCCGAGCAGCCAGGTTCCGTGGCTGGCGATGCCGTCTAGGGGCTCGCGGAGCCGCCATGCCTCAAGGAAAGGTGAGGGAGACGATGTCTTCCGCACCGGCGGGGTCGGAGGTCATCGGGCCTCCCCTCCTATCACCGCTGCGCCGCCAGCCGTGGCGGAGGCGGCGCCATCCGTGCGCGCCCACCGCATCAGAGCGAGCGCGACACCCTTGGCTCAGATCAGGGGGTCGGGCCCCTCGACCCAGCGCAACGCCGGCTGGTTGCCCAATGACCCCAATGCGCTGCTCGACTTGACGCGTCCCCGGCGTCGGCGGCATGCCCTGGTCGCCCGCGATTCAGAGCCCGGCCCGGCGGCCGGCTGGAGGGAGGGCGCGCAAGTAGTCCCACAGGGGGCGGGATCCGGCGGCCCATTCGGCGAGGAGGTGGCGGTCGACCAGGTGAAGACGTTGGGACTTCGCGAAGTCGGCGGCGTTGGCGGTGATGCGCCCGTTGGTGAGCATGACCAGGACATCGCCGTGGTGGACCTGGCGGCCGGTGCCGTTGAGCACGTGGAGGTCGGGGGTACCAACGGGTTTGCCCGACCAGCCGTCTCTCTTGTGCTTGCACTGAAGGACCCAGCGGCGTCCGTAGGGATCGGTCGCTATGACATCGGCGCCGTTGTCACCACGGCCGCCGACTTGCTGCGCGTCGGCACATCCGTCGCGCCGCATGAGGTCCCGTACCGCGTACTCGAACGCCCGGTGGTGAAGGCCGTCGAGCTGGGCGAGCGCGTAACGCAGACCGCTCGCCCGAACCTGGTCCCAACGTACCGCCTCCCTGCGCCGCCACGCCCAAGCGCCGGTCCCGGCGGCGGCCATCGACAGTACGGAGACCACGGTCCAGGGGTGGGCTGCCAGCCGGCGCAGTACGGTGGTGGCCAGGCTGAACGCGACCACGGCCGCGAGTACCGCGAGAGCCACCTGCTCAAAGCCCTGGTTCTTCCGACGCCGGGGCCGCCGGCCGGAGCGCCTGGCCGGGCGTCGACGCCCGCTCACCGGATCCTCGCCGGGCACGAGACGGCAGCCCGAGGTGAAGTCGCAGAGTACCGCCGGCCAGGCAGGAGAAGCCGTCGCGGCGAGGTCACGGTCACTGGTTGGCCTTGGAGACGCCGCCGACGAGTTGACCGAGGAAGTGGGCGATGCCCTGACCCACTTCGGTGGGCGCGAGCACGATGCCCAATGCCAAGACAATGAACACGGTCATCTTCTCGTCGAACCGGCTCCGGGCTTCGGTACGCCGGCGCAGCCGCAGTACGACGATGACCACCAGCAGTACCGCCACGTTGATCGACAGTGTTCGACGGACGCCCTCTCGACAGAGCCAGGGGAAGGTGTCGCAGTCGTGCTTCGCGTCAGTTCACACTTCGCTGGGCGAACTGTCACAGAGCTTCAGGGATGCCCCCCGGACTGTAGAGCCGTGGACCAAGACGATGTTCTGGACTGAGTGGGCACCGGCAGGCTGGTGGGCATGAGGCCCGGCCCGCGCGTGGTCGTCTCGACCGCGCAGAAGGGGTGGGTCCAGGGGCCACGGGGATGGTCCGCGCGTGTGCGCACCCGTGCCCTGCGGGGCCGGCCCTCCGGGAGCGGTTTACTGCATCCGCCGGGTTGCCCGGTGGGGAAGAGGGACGAGGAGCAGGAGGTCGAGAGGTGGGCTGGGACACTGACGTGACCGTGGTCGGGGCGGGGGCGGCCGGGTTGTCCCTCGCCGTCGGCATCGCGGAGCCCTTTCCCGCCGGCCGGCGCGCACCGCGCGTGGCCGTGGTCGAGGCGCCGCCCGGGCCGCTGCGTTCGTCCGGACGGACCTGGTGCTACTGGGAGTCGGGCGTGGGCCCGTACGACGGGTTGCTGGCGGCGAGTTGGAACCGGCTGCGTCTCTACGCCCCGGACGGGACGGTGATCGACCGCCCGCTGGGGGCCATGCGGTACAAGATGCTGAGGTCGGATCGGTTCGAGGCGGCCATGGTGGAGCGGCTCGGCCGGTGGGGTGTCGAGGTACGGCAGATGGCCGTGACGTCGGCGCGCGACGCGGGTGGCGGGGCCGTGGTGCACGGTCATGACGCGTCGGGGGCGCCGTCGGTGATCCGGTCGGGGTTGGTTTTCGATTCCCGGCCGCCGGGGCGGCTGCCTCCGGCCCGGACCGCGTTGCTTCAGCATTTCCAGGGCTGGTTCGTGCGGACGGCCCGGCCGGTGTTCGATCCTGGCGCGGCGATCTTGATGGACTTCCGGCTCCCCCAGCCGCCCGGCGGCCTCGCCTTCGGCTACGTCCTGCCCATGAGCCGGTACGAAGCGCTGGTCGAATACACGCAGTTCTCCCGGGCGGCGTTGGACAGGGCGGGGTACGAGCAGGCTCTGCGCCACTACTGCTCGGTGGTCCTGGGGCTGGGCGACTTCACCGTGCAGGAGCGGGAGCAAGGGGCCATCCCCATGAGCGACGGCGTCTACCCCCGTCGCGGCGGCCGTCGCGTCTTCTTCATCGGAGCCGCCGGCGGTGCGACCCGGCCGTCCACCGGGTACACCTTCGCCGCGATCCAGCGCCAGAGTCGTCACCTCGCCGCAGCGGTGCGCTCGGGCCGCTCCCCCGCCCGGGTCCCCGCCGTACACGGCCGCAGGGCGCGGGCGATGGACGCGGTGTTGCTGCGCGCGTTGGACACCGGCCGAGTCGACGGAGGGGCCTTCTTCACCCATCTCTTCTCCGCTGTACCGGCCGATCGGGTCCTGCGATTCCTGGACGGTGCGACCTCTCCGCTGGAGGACTTCCGCATCGGTCTGCGCACGCCCGTGCTGCCCATGGCTCGATCGCTCCTGGAACTGCCTCTGCTTCGCCGCTCCGTCCCTGCCTGAGTCTTCGATCGATGCTGAAAGGCTGTCATGTCAATTCTGTGCGAGGACGCCCTGGCGGTCGCCTTCGACCATGCCGCCGCACGCTACGACCTGCTGGTCTCGGCGAGTCCCGGCTATCACGGGCATCTGCGCCGCTCGGCCCGTCGCCTGGGTCTGCCCGACGAGGGTCGCGGTGCCCGTGTCCTTGACCTGGGGTGCGGTACCGGCGCCTCGACGGCCGCTCTGTTGACCACCGCGGGGCGCGCTCGGATCACCGCGGTGGACGCCTCGCAGGGCATGCTGGAGCGGGCTGCGGCCAAGGAGTGGCCGGGCGCGGTCCGTTTCGTGCGGGGGTCGGCCGATCGGCTCGCGGAGGCGGGCGTGGAGGGGCCGTTCGACGCCGTCTTCGCCGCCTACCTCTTTCGCAATGTGCCGGATCCCGACGTGACGCTGTCCGCGGTGCGCGCGGCGATGGCGCCGGGCGCACGGATCGCCGTGCACGAGTACGCGCTCAGCGGCAAACCGGTGGATCGGGCGCTGTGGACGACCGTGTGCCGGACGGTGATCATGCCGCTGGGCCGTGTGGGCGGGGACGCGCGGCTGTACGAGCACCTGTGGCGCAGTGTCCTCGGCTTCGACACCGCGCCAAAGTTCGCGGCACGGATGCGCACGGCCGGGTTCACGGACGTTCGGGTGTTGCCGCTGCCGGGGTGGCAGACGGGGATCACCCACACCTTCGTCGGACGGGTCGCGGCATGAGCGGGGCCTACCCGGGGCGGGACCGACGGGCCCGGCGTCTCGATGCCGGCGACGGGCGTGCGAAGGTCGAGACCGGCCGACCGCGGGTGGCCGTGGTGGGCGGGGGCATCGCCGGCCTGTCGGCGGCCACGGTGCTCGCAGAGCGCGGTGTGCACGTCACCTTGTACGAGCGGGAAGCCCAGCTCGGGGGTCGGGTGGCGGGGTGGGGGACGCGGTTGGCGGACGGGTCGGAGGCGACGATGAGCCGCGGCTTCCACGCGTTCTTCCGGCAGTACTACAACCTGCGGGCTCTGCTGCGCCGTACTGATCCCGGGCTCAACGGTCTGACGGGGTTGGCGGACTATCCGCTGCGCCACCGCGACGGCGGGCAGGACAGCTTCGCGCGGGTGCCGCGCACGCCTCCGCTGAGCGCGCTCGGCTTCGTCGCGCAGAGCCCGTCCTTCGGCTGGCGGGACCTCGCATGGATGAATCCGCGGGCCGCTCTGCCCCTCCTGGACGTGGGTGTGCCCGGGGTGTACGAAGCCCTGGACGGGGTGAGCGCCACCGAGTTCCTCGCCTCGATCCGGTTTCCCGAGGCGGCACACCACTTGGCGTTCGAGGTGTTCTCGCGGAGCTTCTTCGCCGATCCGGCGACCCTGTCGGCGGCCGAGTTGGTGTTGATGTTCCACATCTACTTCCTCGGGTCCAGCGAGGGGCTGCTGTTCGACGTGCCACGCGAACCGTTCCCGCAGGCCCTGTGGGACCCGCTGGCCGGGTATCTGGGTGGGCTCGGCGTGGACATCCGCGCGGGCGAGGCGGTGCGGGAGGTGCACCCGGCAGGCTATGAGCGGGTGGAGGTCGTCGCGGAAGCGGCGGCGGTCGAACAGTACGACGCGGTGGTGCTGGCTCTGGACACCGCCGGGCTGAGGACGGTGGTCGGCGCTTCGCCCCGGCTCGTGGGTCCGGCGTGGCGGGCCTCGATCGCACGGCTTCGGACGGCGCCGCCCTTCCTGGTGTCGCGGCTGTGGCTGTCGCGTCCCGTCGCGGGCGATCGGCACGGGTTCCTGGGCACCAGTGGATTCGGCGGCCTCGACAACGTGAGCGTCCTGGACCGGTGGGAGGGCGAGGCCCACCGGTGGGCGTTGCGTACCGGGGGTTCGGTGGTGGAACTGCACGCCTATGCGGTAGGTCCGTCGCGGCGGCGCCAGGACGTGGAGCAGGATCTGGTGGGCCGGTTGCGCGAGGTGTACCCGGAGACGGGGCGCGCCGGCATCGTCGATGTCCGGCACGAGTGGCGCGAGGACTGTCCCTTGTTCACGGTCGGCGGCTACCGGGACCGGCCTGGTGTGCGCACGGGTGACGCACGGGTGGTGGTCGCCGGGGACCTGGTGCGCACGGGTCTGCCCGTCGCCCTGATGGAACGGGCGGCCACCAGCGGCTTCTTGGCGGCCAGTGCCCTGCTGGAGCGTTGGGGGGTTCGGGGCGAGACGCTGTGGACGGTGCCGGATCGGGGCCGTTCCGCCGCGGCCCGGGCGCTGGCGGCTCTGGGACGCAGGGCGTCACGCGTGCCGTGAGGATCAGGTCCGATTGTGCGCTGCCAGGCCGCCAACGTCCCCGCGCCCCGGCGGTGGTGGCGATGGGGTCGGGTCAGCCGGGGAAGCGGCCGGTGCTGCGCAGTTCCCAGCGTCGTTCGGCGTAAGCCAGGTCGTCGCGCCACAGGCGGCCTGCGGCGTGGCGCATGAGGGGTCGTAGCAGGGGGGCGGCGGTACGGGCGAGCTTGAACCCGGGCCGGTGGGAGGTGGCGATCACGGCTTCGGTGACGCGGGTGCGGGGGCGGCCGTCGCGGTCGGTTCCCAGCGGGGTGGCATGTGTTTCGACGACGGAGCCCGCCCCTTCGCCGTCCGTGATGCGCATGACGACGGTACGGGGGCCGGGGGCGGTGAACTCCGCGGTCACGGGCACGACGATCCGCCGCGCCACCTTGAAGGAGACCTGCACCGTCAGGACATCGGACTCGGCGCCGTCGTCGAGGACGGTGAGGTCGACGAAGGAGTACGGGTGGAACCACGCCCCGTGCCAGGGGTCGAGGCGGTTGGCGACGATGTCCTCGGGCTCGCAGACGCCGGTGTCCGTGTAGACCGCGGTCAGCGAGGCGGCGGCGGGCGGGCGCAGGGGCACGGCGGGGGTGTCGAGGGGCTCTTCGCCGCCGTGCGGGTCGAGCCGTGCCCAGGCGAGGATGCCGTCGTCGTGGGCCGGGTAGGGGTTCCAGCCGGCGAAGGAAGCGCCGCCCAGGGCGAGTCCGTGCCAGGGGCAGACCAGGGTGCCGCAGCGTACCGGGGCCTGCGCCAGCGCCGCGCCCAGGTGCGGGCAGGCGCCGGGGCCGGCGACGAGGGCGCCGTCGGCGGTCCGCCAGGCGACGAGCTCGGTGCCTTCGACCGTGGTTCCGTAGCCGGCGTCCGTGCGGACGGCGGTGCTGGGACCGATCACGTACCAGTTGCCGGATGGCCGGGCCCGCGCCCGTTCGAGGGCGGCGGCGATGAGCCGGGGTGAGGCGTCCCGCCAGGTCGGTTCCTGGCGGTGCCAGGACACCGGGTCGCGACGCAACCTGACCGGGATGCGCCGTCGGGGTGCCGGGCTCATCGGGTCGGCTCTTCGACGACGGCGGGGATCGCGGGGGCGGGGCTGGTGAGGCGGCTTGCGGCGATGTTGGCCAGTCCGGCCGCCGCGACGACCGCCCTGCGGATGGGGGGGACCACGGAGCGGCGGTGGACGCTGGCGTACCCGTCGCGGGCGACGGCGTCGAGGATGTCGCCGTAGAGCACGAAGGCGGTGCGGACGCAGGGCCGGGACGCGGGTGCGAGCATGTCCAGTCCCGGACGGGCCCGCGCGTAGAAACGTCGGGTCAGGGCTGTCGCGGAACGCAGGGCGCGGGTGATGCGCGGGTCGTCGCGCCCGGTGCGTCTGCTCCAGTACAGCAGTTCGCGGTCCACGCCCTCGGCGGCCAGGAGGTCGGCGGGCAGGTAGACGCGGTCGCGGTCGAGGTCTTCACCGACGTCGCGGATGAAGTTGGTGAGCTGGAACGCCTCGCCGAGGGCGGCGGCGTGCGGAGCGGCCTCCTCCCGGGCGGTGACGTGGCCGAGCACGGGCAGCATCTGCAAGCCGATGACGGCCGCGGATCCGTGCATGTAGGTGCGCAGCTCGTCCAGTGTTCCGTAGTCGGTGACAGTGAGGTCGCTGCGCATGGAGGTGAGGAAGTCGTCGAAGTGGCTGTGCGGGATGCGGTAGCGGTGTGCGGTGTGGGCTACGGCGGCCACGACGGGGTGGCGGCCGGATCCGCCGTTGATTGCCGTGCGGAGGTCGTGCGAGAGGGTTTGAAGCCGTTGGGCGCGGTCGCCGGGCTCGGCGGGGGCGAGGTCGTCGACGATGTCGTCGGCGAGCCGGGCGAAGGCGTAGAGGGCGTGCACGGCGGGACGGCGGGAGGCGGGCAGCAGCCGGGTGGCGAGGAAGTACGTCTTGCCGTGTCGTGCGTTGAGGCGGCGGCATCCCTCGAAAGCCGTGCGCAGGGCGGGGTCGGTGATGGTGGCGGCCTCGAGTTCGCGTCGCGTCATGCGGTGCTGCCTTTCCTGGCGGTGGGCGTGCCTGGTGTGGTGCGGTGGCGGGTGCCGGGCAGGCCGGTGATGCGGGCGGCGGCGAGGCGGCCGGAGATCAGGACGGTGGGGACGCCGACGCCCGGGGTGGTGCCGCAGCCGGCGAGGACGGCGTTGGCGGTGCCGCGAACGAGATTGCGGGGGCGGAAGGGTCCGGTCTGGGGGAAGGTGTGGGCGACGGAGAACGGGGTGCCGGCGGCGTGGCCTTGGGCGGTCCAGTCGGCGGGGGTGACCAGGACCTCGGTGTCGATGGCGTCGGTGAAGCCGGTCAGGCCGCGGCGCTCCAGCTCGCGCAGCAGGGTGTCGCGGTAGCGGGGTCCGAGGTCGTTCCAGGTGGCGGGTGAGGGCCCGAGACGGGTGTTGGGGCATGGCGCCAGTACGTAGTGGGTGTGCTTGCCGGGCGGGGCGAGGCCAGGGTCGGTGGCGGTGGGCCGCGTGACGAGGAGGGACGGGTCGCTCATCAGCCGCCCGGTGCGGGTGAGTTCGTGGAAGGTCTGCTTCCAGGCCGCCCCGAAGGAGATCGTGTGATGGGCCAGATCCGGCCAGGTGCGATCGGTGCCGACGTGCAGAACGACAGCCGACGGGGAGTGCCGCAGGGCGATCGGCCTGCGCGGGTGGGTGCCGAGCAGCCGGTAGGAGACGGGCAGCTCCGGAGTCATGACGACCGCGTCGCAGGCGATGCGCTGCCGGTCGGTGACCACGGCGGTGATCCTGTCGCCCCTGCGTTCCAGGTGCGTGACGCTCTGCCCGTAGTGGAGGGTGGCGCCCGCTTCGGCGGCGGCCGCGGACAGCGCGGCGGGGACGGCGTGCATGCCGCCCTCGGGGAAGTACACGCCGGCGATCGTGTCCATGTAGGCGATGACGGCGTACGCGGCGAGCGCGCGGGCCGGCGGGACGCCGGCGTAGAGGGCTTGGAAGGAGAAGAGGCGTTGGAGGCGCTCGTCGGTGATGAACCGGCCGATCGCCGGTTGGAGGCGACCGAATCCGCCGAGTGCGGCGAGGCGGGCCAGGTCCGGGTGCAGGAGGGAGAGGGGCGAGTCGAAGTTGGTGTCGATGAAGCGCCCCATCTGCGCCTGGTAGAGGTCGTGCAGCCACCGGCGCAGACGCCGGTAGCCGGCCACGTCGCGGTCCCCGGCGAAGCGTTCGATCTCCGCTTCCATGGCTTGGGCGTCGGTGTGGACGTCCAGGCTGCTGCCGTCGGCGAACCGGGCGTGGTAGGCGGGGTGGAGGGGGTGCAGGGTCAGACGGTCGGACATCTTCCGGCCGACTGCCGCGAAGGCTTCCTCCAGCAGGTGCGGCATGGTCAGCACGGTGGGGCCGGTGTCGAAACGGTAGCCGTCGCGCTCGATGAGGCCGGCCCGGCCGCCGGGGAGTGGGTCGCGTTCAACGAGGGTGACGGTCCGGCCGGCGCCGAGGAGATGCAGGGTGGCGGAGAGGCCGGCGAGTCCTGCGCCGACAACCACCACATGGTCGGTGGGCCCGGTGATCCTCTTCATCACATGCCTTCGTGCAGGTCGTTCGGTTGTGTGGCGGTGGCGTCCTGGTGGGGGGAAGCGACCTGTCTCAACAGGTCGGCCAGGTGCCGGAAGGCAGGGCCCTCCAGGTGGGCGGCGGTGAGGTGGCGGTCGGAGGCGCGCACAAGACGTTCGATGCGCCGTTCGACTTGGGCCGGTGCGCCGGTCGACCGGAGGGCCTCGCGTACCCGGGCCAGTTCCGTCCCCGAGAGGGGGCCGCTACCCCGGCAGCCGTGCAGGATCTCGACAACGTCGGTGGCGCCGGTGGCGCGAGCTCGCGCGTGGGCCAACGCGAGAAGGTACGTCGCCTTCCCGGAACGCAGATCGTCCCCGCACGGCTTCCCGGTCACCTCCGGATCGCCGAACACTCCCAGGAGGTCGTCGCGCAGTTGGAAGGCGATGCCCGCGCATCGGCCGGCCGCGGCCAGGGCGCGGGTGGTGGACTCGTCCGCGCCGGCGAGGGCCGCGCCCAGGGCCACGGGCTGTTCCACGGTGTAGCGGGCTGTCTTCAGGCACACGGTGCGGATGGCCTGGACGGCCGAGCGGGAGGATGTCGCCTGGCCGTGCAGGTCGAGGTACTGACCCGCGATCATCTCCGTCCGCATGGCCCGCCAGATCCGCAGGACGTCCGCCCGAACAGGCGGGAGAAGGTCGACGGTGGCGACAAGGTCGTCCGCCCAGGACAGCGCGAGGTCGCCGGCGAGGACCGCGACCGAATGCGCGAACGGTCCTGCGGGGGCCGCGACCGAATGGGCGAACGGCGAGGGGTCCGGTTCACGCGGGGGCGCGCCCGACTGGAACTGCTGCGCGATCTGAGCGTGGAACGACGGCCTGCCGCGGCGCAACGCGGACTGGTCCATGACGTCATCGTGGACCAGGGCGCAGCTCTGAATGAGTTCGAGTGCGGCGGCGATGCGCAGTGCCCCGGCCACGTGGGTGTCCGTGCCGCCGCAGGCCCTCATGGCCCACCACAGGAACCGGGGCCGGATCCGGGAGCCGCCGTTGAGAGTGAAGGTGGCCAGCCGCTCGGCCACCTCTGTGGCGAACGTGGGGTCGAGCGAGCGGCTGTACGCGACAAACTCGGCGCACAGCCGCCCCAGTTCGCTCGTGACGGCGGCGGCCACGTTCGCGTCGACGGTGGCTGCGGCGGTGGGTCGAGGCATGTGCGAGGTCCGGGACGAGGCGATGAGATGTCGAGCAACCGACTTCGCGTGCATGAGTCCTCCGAGTCGTGAAGTGGTGCTTGAACCCTGTTCGCCGTTCACCCTGCTGCCGGATGCGCCCGCCGTACTCGCACCTGCGAACCTTGTATCCCCCGCCACGGGAGGGGCTCCGCCGGGACCGGCATCCCGTCCACCCGATGGGTGCACGAGCGCGTGCCGAGCGGGCGACGCCGAGCCGGGACGGTTGCGGACGTGGCACTCCGCGGATCGGTTCGAGCCGGCTGCCGGGCCGGGTGGGGCGGGGCGGGGCGGTGGAGGCCAACGGCAGGTCGGTCCGCCTGCCTGCCCGGCCTGCCTGTGCGACGGTCGGGGCGAGCCGAGCGTGTTGCCGTGGCGGGCCACATCCCCGGCTGCGGCGCGCGTCGTCATGACGTCGCCGCGCAGGTGGAGGTGTCGTCCGTCGGTACGGGCGAGGGTTGCCACGAGATGGATGGAGCGCACTGCGACCCGCCGACACGCCTGCTCGCCTGCTCGCCTGCTGCGCATCAGCCTGCGCGACAGCCGGGCCGAGTTCGTCTGCGAGGCACTCCTGACCACTGCGCATGCGCGACGGGCAAGTACAGGAGATTGTTCCCGAGGTCGATCCGCCGTTCGGTCTCAGCCTCCAAGCCTCACAGGCCAACGCCTAACGGTTGCAGTCGCCGGGCCTGCGGCCGGGCGACCGGCTGGTGATGCTGACGGACGGCATGCTGGAGCGAAACGCCAAGAGCCTCAATCCGTCCGGCCTGATCATCCGCAGCCGCGCACTGCCTCCCCGGGGAGCCGCCCGCACCCTCATCGGGGCGATCGTCGACGCCGTCCGCGGCGGCGGCAACTCCCGACGCGACGCCGCCACCGACGCCGACCTCACCGACGCCTCACAACCGTCCAAGACGGAACGGGCCGCTCCCGGGCAATGAACCCCGGGGGTGGGAGAGCAGGGCCGTCAGGGCGCGGACCCGACTCACGCCAACACCCGGGCGGCCACGTACCTCCTCAGTCCGCGGACGGCGAATCCGTCGGCGCCGCGGCGTTGCGGTACTCGGCGTTGAGGCGCTGCGCTTCTTCCAGCTGGTCTTCGAGGATGACGATGCGGCAGGCGGCCTCGATCGGCGTGCCCTGGTCGACGAGCTCCCGGGCACGGGCCGCGATCCGCAGTTGGTAGCGGGAGTAGCGGCGGTGCCCGCCCGCGGAGCGCAGCGGTGTGATGAGGCGGGCTTCGCCGATGGCGCGGAGGAAGCCCTGCGTGGTACCGAGCATCTCGGCGGCCCGACCCATCGTGTAGGCGGGGTAGTCGTCGTCGTCCAGGTGACCGCCCAGCGGGCCGGTCGGGGTCTCTGCCGTCATTGCACCTCTCTGTGAAACGCGTGGAGGGGCCCCGGTGCCTATGGCACCGGGGCCCCGAAGGAACTGCTACACCATCTACCGGCCCTGGAACTGCACCGGCCTACTGT
>NZ_JBIWLV010000010.1:83773-197255 GCF_044766345.1 Streptomyces sp. NPDC102278
TTCCGCCGACCCGACCTGAATACCGTCGGGCGTGCGGGGATCGCGGTTGCTTGACCGGAGACCACCTCACCAACGATGTCCTGCGGTACCCGGACTCGACACTTGCGTCCGGGCGATCCTGATGGCGCCAATTCCTCCGTTCATCCCTCGGGATCAACTACTTACCAACATGGGGACTACATACTGCTGGAACTACTGATCTTGCTCTACTCGATACTGCCGATACTGCGTACTGCGTTACTGCTCGCGGCCTGATCAAGCGCCACGCTCCGGCAGCCAGCCCCGTCGCCCAACCTGCATCCACTCTGGCTTGGAACCCCACTGCCGAACCTCCCGGTGCGCGCGCCCACCATCGACGCCCTCACCGAGGTACCACTCACTTCACTGCTGGTACTGCGCACTGCATCTACTGCCGGGTACTGCACTACTGCGGTACTGCTCGTGGCGGCCCCTGATCACTGCGGGCCACCCGGTCCGGTCGCCAGTCCCGTCGCCGACCTGCATAAACCTTGGCTTCGACACTCCACCACCGCACCGTCCTGCGCACTGCACCTACGGGTACTGCGAGTAATGCTGCCTGCCAGTTCGTCTCTGCCAGGCCCTGCCGTCCTTCTGGGTTACGAGAGAAACCATAACCACACCACGGCCCGATGTCTACTCCGACCACGTTAGATTTCCGTGCGCTCGACCGCGAGGTAATCGGCGTACCGATCATCGTCGCGACGGCGGGTACGCAAGTCGGTCACTGCCGGGATAACCCGCGCAGGTCGGGACGCAAGCACCGCACGAACAGGACAGGACCGGGCGGGCGACCTCCATACGAACAGGACAGGACCGGGCGGGCGACCTCCATCGCCGGCGCCCGCGAGAGTGCCCGCCGCCTCCTCGAAGGCCTCCTGCTCGTGATCACAGCCGAGGCCACCGAAGAGCGGGTCTGGGCACGGGGAGGGGCCCTGGCGTGTAAGACACCAGGGCCCCGAAGGAACTGCTACACCATCTACCGGCCCTGGAACTGCACCGGCCTACTGTTTCCGCCGACCCGACCTGAATACCGTCGGGCGTGCGGGGATCGCGGTTGCTTGACCGGAGACCACCTCACCAACGATGTCCTGCGGTACCCGGACCCTGTCACCGCGTCCGGGCGATCCTGATGGCGCCCCATCCCTCCGTTCATCCCTCGGATGATCAACTGCTTACCTGCGGGGAACTGCGGTACTGCCGATACTGCCGTTACTGCGAACTGCAAGTACTGCCGGTGACCTGACCAAGCGCCACGCTTCGGCAGCCAGCCCCGTCGCCCAACCTGCATCCACTCTGGCTTGGAACCCCACTGCCGAACCTCCCGGTGCGCGCGCCCGCAGCCGACGCCTTCACCGAGGTGCTGCTCCACTCACTTCGCTGCTGGTACCGCGCGCTGCGCTGACTTCGGGCACTGCCGCTGCGTCAACTGCGGTACTGCTCACGGCGGCCCCTGATCACTGCGGGCCACCCGGTCCGATCGTCAGCTCCGTCGCCGTCCTACGACAACCCTGGCTTCGGAGCTCCACCACCGCACCGTCCTGCGCACTGCAACTACGGGTACTGCGACTACGGGTACTGCCTGTACTGCGGATCCTGCTTGCCCGCAGTTCGTCTCTGCCAGGCCCTTCGGCCTCACTGGGCCACGGGAGAAACATAGCCACACCACCGCCCAATGTCTACTCCAGCCGCGATAGATTCACGTGTGTCCGATCGTGAGGTATTCGGCCTCGGCCGGCATCGTCGTGCTCCGGGTTTCCCCGAGACGCGGCACGGGGCGGGTGGGGACGGCCACCGGCAGTGATGCCGGCGGAGCGTCTGCGTGGCGTCGGTTGCCGCCGTACCGCGGGAGGCCGGCGGCTCGTCGCACCCCCCTTGCGCCGGATGACCGTCCGAAGGGGCAGGATCTACGCCGACATCGCCGCCCGGCCCGACAGTGGAGAGAGAGTTCCGTGGCCTTCGAGACCAGTCCCCAGATGTCCGCCGAGCTCGCCAGGCGGGCGGGCCATTACGCGGCTGCCGTCGCCGAGCAACTCCTGGAAGCGGGTCTTCCGGTGACAGGGATTCACAGTTGTGGTCCCTGGCGCGACCGGGAGGGCCAGGACCTCGACGTCGAGGCCGGCATCTCCTTCACGCAGGCATTCCAGGACCAGTACGGCGCCGGCGACTGCGGGCTCCATTGGGCCGGCAGGTCAGGCTGGTGTCTCTTCACCGCCGACGGACAGGACCGGTACCTGCCCGGCGCCCGGCCGCCGGGAGTTGCCCTGCTTCCCGAGCCCCGCCTCGTCGGGGCCTTCGTCGACGCCTTCCGTCTCAACCCCGCCGCGGCCGGAAGCAGCGAACAGCCCCACCACCGCCCGTGCTTTCCCACCCTGATGGACGACCTGGCCCGCTACCTCCCCGCCCATCCCCGCGTGTTCGAGGAACCCCAACTGCGCTTCGCCGACCTGCACAGACACGCCTACGACAATCGCGTACGACAGGCACTGGCCTCCAGCGCCTCCGACCCCCTCACCCACCTACACCTCCGCAAGGGCGAGCTGACAGCCCTCCTCCACCTCCTCGAATACACCGAGAGCAGCAATCCCAGCACCCTCAACCGGCTGCTGGCCACCGACCTCCACGCCCGCGCAGGCCGAACCCGCGACGCCGCCGAAGAACACAAGAGCGCCCTGCAGAACGCGAACCTCCATCAGCCACGCAGGTGAGGCGGTAAGACCGCCCGCGCCCCACTCCCCCGCTGCCCTGTCTTTCGGATCAGGCCGAGATCGCCCTGCACCGCGCCGCGGGCCTCGTCAGTTGGGGAAGGAGTAGTAGAGCGCCTCGCTGTAGAAGGACGCGAAGTGCTGCTGCCAGTCGGCTCGGACCGAGGCCAACCAGTCGTCGTTCTGACCGGCGATCGCCGCCTCGGCCTTGGCGACGGTGTCGGGGATGTCCTCGTAGGCCAGACGCCGCACGCTCGCTGCCGGATCGTCGCCCGTCATCGAGACGATCTCCCCAGTCTCGAGGAGGAAGTACTTTGCCTGCTGCTTCTCCAGGTGGGCGGTGGTCCTGGCCACGCATTCGGTGAACTCGACCTCTTCCTCAAGGCCCTTGCCGACCGCGCGCAGGAGGCCGCGGAGCAGGGCCGCCCCCTCGGCGTAGTCCGCGGCGATGCCGATGGGGGGGTTCCAGATCATGGACGGGACGATCGTCGTTCCGCGTCCCACCATGAGCTTGTGCGCGAGCGGGATGTCCCAGTTGTGCTCGGATATGCATCGGATCCGCTGGGGGATCTGAGCCTCGTTCGGCATTGAGTCTGCGGAGTAGAGATATGAACGGTTTGCCATGGTGGCGACGCTAGCAACGGGGACCGACAATGTCGGCGCCGCCGGACCCCTGTCGCGCGGTCAGCACGCGCCGGAAGGCCCCGAGCCGGGCGGGGTGGGCATCGTCCCGGTCCCGGCGCTGCACAGGATGGCCATCAGGTGCCCACGTACCCACGGCTTCATTGACCCGCGCGAGCACTTCCGAGGTGGCCCGTGCACAGCCGGTTCTCACGCATCCGCCAGATGTGGCGAGCGGCACCGCGCCGAGCCGTGTAGGCGCGCAGCCGCGGGTAGAAGCAGCCACATGAACATGTCAGGTGAGCTGGTGTCCGAGTCGGGAGTGCGGGAGATGATCGGATGGCTGGTCCACGTCATCGAGGCAGCCGGCGCACTGATCATCTTCGTCGGCGCGATCTGGGCTTTCGCCCGGTTCGCCATGACCGGCCTGCGCAAGCGTTCCCTCATCGGCGAGTTCAACAAGATCCGCCTCAGTCTCGGCCGCTTCCTTGTCCTGGGACTGGAATTCCAGCTGGCGGGCGACGTGCTGCGCACAGCAGTCGCGCCCAGCTTCACCGAGATCGGCCAACTGGCGGCCATCGCCGCCATCCGCACCATCCTGAACTTCTTCCTCACCCGGGAGATCGCGCAGGAACGCGCCGAGATCGAACGCGACCAGAAGGAGCCCGTATCCCGGGCTGCGGCAGCCTGACCTTCCGACTCGGCGGCGCGAGGGAGCGGCCGAGGATGAGGAGCCGGGGGCGGGTGAACCGCTTCCCATCGGGCCGGAGCAGGCGCGAGCCACACGAGGGTGACGGCGACTCGCGCGACGTGGGCGATGTCCGCGCCCGACAGGCCCGTCTCCCGCAGTTGGCAGGCGTGGGAAGCGGCTTCGGCCGCAGGGACCCGGGTGGGTCGTCTGGCCTGCAGCTCCCTGTTGCGCCGGGCCCGGTCACGGCGTGCCGCGGCTGTGCATTCGGGGCGTGTGTAGCCGTAGTCGGCGCAGGAGAGCCGAGTCAGGGCGCTTTGGCGTCCCGTCGGCAGTAGGCCCACCACCCGGCTGCCGTGATGGCCGCCGTGTAGAGGCAGAACACCGTAGACGCGACCGAGGTGGACAGGTGGGAGCCGACCAGCGCCTGAGCGAAGGGCTTCTCGTCTGCGGAGTATGCCGAGACGTCGGTGAGCATCGCCCGGCCCGCCGCGAAGGGCAGCCAGCTGTTGACGCCGTCCAGCCCCGGTATGTATCCGAGGAGTGCTCCCGTGATGCGTTCACCGAGCAGCGGCCACAGAACCAGGAGCAGGACTGGAACGATGCGACTGCCCAACAGGGCGACCGCGGCCAGGCACAGGAGCGCCCAGCACCCCATCCATGCGACGAACCGGGCGGCGGGCGCCAGGACTTCGGTCCAGTCTGGCTGGGGGGCGCCGGCCATGGCCAGCGATGCTGCGCACGAGAGCGCTCCGAGCAGTGCACTGGCGGCGGCTGTGCCTGCTCCTACGGTGAAGCCGACCCCGCACTTGGCTCCGTAGGCGACAGCGCGTCCGTTCACGGTCAGCCAGGTCGTGCGTGCGGCGCCTGACACCAAGTCGGTCGAGACCGGCCCGGTGCCCAGGACGAGCACGAAGAAGCACAGGGCTGGGATCTGGAGGGAGAGGGGGGTCCACGCGATCGTGTCCGCCACTGTCACGGCGCTGACGGTCTGCTGCTTGTCGAGATCGAGCAGGACCGTGATGCCGGTCAGCAGGCTCAGGACCGTCACCACGGAGAGCAGGATCCAGGTCGACCGCAGGGCTGCCAGATGCCGCCACTCGTACCGGCATGCCCTGACGAACCCGGCAGCGGGCCTGACCGTCACTGGTGCAGTCGTCACAGCGCTTGTCACGAGATTTTGAACTCCTCTTGCGCTATGCCGAGGTAGAAGTCTTCCAACGACGGGTTTCCTTCGTGCAGCCAGTACAGCGGTATCCCGGCCTGCAGGGCGAGCGTGCCGATTTGTACGCGGTCCAGGCCTGTGACGGTGGCGTTCTGTCCGCCGGCCGGAGCCAGGTGCCCGCCGTGTTCCGTCACCAGTTCGGCCAGAGCCGGCAAGTCGGGTGCCTCAAGCGTCACGATCCGTCGGCCGGCCGCGCGTTTGAGGACCTCGGTCATCCGCTCCGCCGCCACGACCCGGCCGAGGTTCAAGACCACTACGCGGTCGGCCAGTTGCTCCATCTCGCCGAGGAGGTGGCTGGAAACGAGCACGGCCTTGCCCTGCGCTGCCTGGGCGCGCAGAAACTCGCGCAGCCAGCGGATCGAATGAGGATCGAGCCCGTTCGCGGGCTCGTCGAGGACCAGTACCGGCGGGTCACCCAGCAATGCCTGGGCGATGCCGGCGCGCTGCGCCATGCCCAGCGACAGTTCGGACAGCTTTCGCCTTGCGGCATCGGCCAGCCCGACGGTCTCCAGCAGGCTGTCCACGCGTTCGTCCGCTACCGCGGATCCCGCGGCCACCATGCGCAGGTGTGAGCGGAGGCGGTGTTTGGAGTGGCCTGCCACGCCCCCCAGGACAGCTCCGACAACCGTGCCGGGTGCTCCCCACTCATGCAGGGGTTTGCCGAGATAGCGCGTTTGCCCTTCGCCCCTCAAAAGACCCAGCATGAGCTGGATCGTTGTGGTCTTTCCCGCGCCGTTGGCGCCGACGAAGCCGGTCACCTCGCCGGCATGGAGAGTGAGCGAGACGTCGTCCAGGACCCTCTTGCCGCCGAAGGACCGGCCGAGACCCCGGGCCTCGACGAGTACCTCGCCCTTCACTGCGCACTTCCTGCACCTGATGGACCGGGCCGGTTACCAACGGGCAATGTGGCCGAAACCGCCACCATATGCGGATCTCTTAGTCTCATGTAGGGTCTTCTTGCGTTATCGCAAGGGGGAGGAAGCCTGCAAAGGCGATCTGAACAGGCGTGGAAACCGAAGGGTCCCTGCGCGGACTTCTTCCCCCGATTACTTCTATCCGAGCATGCGGGAGAGACACGCATTCTCAGAGACCCGCACTATCGCCCTATCGCCGTACAAGTGCAATCAGCTGCCATGCCAGTACGGCGTGTACGAGAACGCACATACCCCACGCCCCGGGGCCTCGCGTTCCGTGACGGAATGTCGTTACCCATCCGGCTGATACCAGAATCACGGACAGGGCGCAAAGGATCCAGGAGATTGCGAGCCATGGCGTGGAGGGCTCGGTAAGAATTCTGATCGCGGCGAGTGGCGCCAGCGTCAACAGCGGCAGAGCCCATGTGCCTTCCGTTGCCGTACGGGAAGATGCGGTGTGGGTCATGGGGGGGTGCTCCGTGTTTCCGTTTGCGGTGTACGAACAGCGGACCGGGTCTGCCCAGGCGTCTTGGGGCAAGCCCGGTCCGCTGCCGTTCAGTCAGGGAGCCGGATCACTCGGATCACTCGGGTCCCCTGGCCGTCATCAACGCAGGGCGTTGTAGATCTCCAGGAGCGTCAGCCCGGGAGAGATCGCAGCGAGAGGTGCCCTCACCCACCAGGACAGGCCGTCGTACCACTTCTTGAAGTCGCTGTACTTGCCGCCGATGGCCTTGGCGAAGCCGCCGACCTTGCTGAAGGCGGCCCTGATCGCACTCCACTTGCTGGCGGCCGAGGCCTCACCGTTGGCGATCTTGGTCATCTCGGTCTGCTCGGCAGTCGAGAGGCTGACCGCGAAGGGGCTCGCCAGCAGGGCACGCGCGGCCTGCTGGGCCTCGGCCTGCTGCGTGGCCGACACAGCCTGGGCCGTGGCCACCGGAGCCTGGGACGCCTGTGCCAGGCCGGCAGCCCCGCCAAGGGCTATGGCAGCGGCGGCCGAGACTGCCGCCATGCGCAGAGCATTACGATTCATTCGTTTTTTCCCTTGCGTCGTCGCAAGGAGGAGGAAGCCCATAGGGCAACCTGAACAGGCGTGGAACCGAAAGGTGGGCCCCCGGACTTCTTTCCCCCGATTACATGAAGCTTGCCGATTCCCCTGGTCAGGGAGGAATCAACGCGTTGGCGTCTCATCCTTGGGACGCCGAACAACGTGCACACTATCGTCAGATCGATCACTTGGCCACAGTGCAACTGGTCACCAGGTGGCGAAAGTTGACCAACACCTCACTATGACCTGCGGCTTCGGGTACCGAAGCGTGCCGGCCATTGGCTTGAAATAAACGTCGGTGCGGGCAGTGCGTTTGCCAGGAACGGTCGCCGGGGATGTGGCAGGGCTGATGCGTTCTTGGCCGACGGCGAGACACGGGAGTTCGCAGACTTCGCCCCTTCAGGGGGAGCCCGGGGAGAACACGAACGGGTTCTCGGGTGAGTTGCTGCGGAAGTCGCAGCCGTGAGCGCCCGTGACGTTCTGAACCTCCGCGCCGTCCGTGGCCGGCTTGAGGGTGATGGCTGCCGTGTCGGAGTAGCCGTAGTCCGTGTCCGTCATTCACGACGTGGGGACGAAGGACGTGGCCCGGGCCGACTACTCCCACAAGCACCGCCGGCATGGGGTGAACGTGCAGGTGGTGACCGATCCAGATGGTCGGCTGCTGTGGATCTCGCCTGCACTGCCCGGGCGCACGCACGACCTGACCGCGGCCCGCACTCACCGGTCATCCGGATCTGCGGACGGCAGGGCGTTCCAGTCCTGGCCGACCGCGCCTACATGGGAGCCGGACCGTGGGTGACGACGCCCCTCAGACGCCCACCGGGCCGTGGCCTCACGCCCACCCAACGGACCGTCAACCGCGTGCTGTCCGCAGCACGGGCTTCGGTCGAGCGTGGCGTCGCACAGCTGAAGTCGTGGCGGATCTTCCGCAAGGCCCGGTGCAGCCCGAATCGAATGTCGTCAATCGCTGCAGCCGTCCTCACCCTGGAGCGGCAACGCTGAACCCAAGGCATCGATCTATCGCGATGGGAGTCCGACGAGATCCAGGCCGTTGTTCGATGCTCTGCTGCAGCGCGGTCGTGAGATCGACGGCAGGTTCGGGCTGAGGCGGTTCGGCCGAACCCTGGGCGTCAGCCGCCTCCGCCTCCGCCGCTGGTGTTGTCCGGACCGAGGTCATGCTCCCGGCTCTGGTTCGCGCCGGATCCCCAATCTCGTAGCAGATGAGCCCCGCTCCGATGAGCAAGACGATCCCCGTAGCTATCAGCGATATCCATGCGCCGGCGTCCATGCTTGCGGATGTACCCACCGCTGTCAGTGCGAAGCCTCACCCGGTCCTCCATCGATCCGGAGCGGTTCAGTGAGCGTTTTCAGTGTGGTCACTGATCGGGTGACACCGGTGAGGACGAGGTGAGGGCCGCAACGCACAAAGCCCCCGTGCCGTTCAGGGAGGTGTTCGAAGTCTCAACCCATCGGCACAGGAGTCCTGTTGGTTACCTATCCGGCCGCAATCGACCTCCCGCATGCCCTCGTCGAGTGGGTCACGATGCTCATCGTCACCCGTGAGGGTGACCGGCGGTGCAAACTCCCGCCGCACCAGCGGGCGCTCGTTGCTCTGGTGTACCTACGCCACCACGACACCCTTACCCGGCTCGCATCCGGCTTCGGGATATCCGTCGGCACCGCCCACGCGTATGTCACCGCCGTGACCGCCCTGCTCGCCGAACGGGCCCCGGGTCTGCTCAAGACGCTGCGCGAGCTTGATCCGGAGGTCGTCCTGCTGGACGGGACGCTTGCCGAGTGCGACCGCGTCGGCGACAGCCGAGCCGACTACTCGGCCAAGCACCGCCGGCACGGCGTGAACGTCCAGGTCGTCACCGACCCCGCCGGTGAGGTCCTGTGGATCTCGCCCGCCCTGCCGGGCCGCACCCACGACCTGACCGCAGCCCGCACCCACCGCATCATCCGGATCTGCGAACGCCAGGGCGTCCCGGTCCTCGCCGACCGCGCCTACCAAGGCGCCGGCCCCTGGGTCACCACCGGACTCAAACGGCCACCGGGCGGGGAACTCACCCTCACCCAGCGCACCGTCAACCGGGGCCTGGCCGCGGCGAGAGCGCCAGTCGAACGCGGTATGGCACGGCTGAAGTCCTGGCAGATCTTCCGCAGATCCCGGATCAGTCCCAACCGCATGACCGTCATAACCAAAGCCGTCCTCACCCTGGAGAGGCAACACTGAAGACGCGCACCCCCTGACAGGGCCGTGCCGGCAACTCATGCACAAGGGAGCGTTCACTGTTCCCCGCCTGCAGGACAGCGACGGAACCTACCTGTACCTGGTGGTCGACGGCCGCCTCCGGCTCGTCGCGCACGCCCCCGGCATCACGGCACCCGACGGACGCAAGCGGCTCGACCGCCCCCTGCCATTCCCCTGATCCGACGCTCGAGCGAGCCGAGGCGGCGTCGCCACCGCCGCGCACCTGGGGTCAGGCCGTCCGTGGATCGCAGGCGCCGCACGCAACGCCAACACCCGCGCCCGGACCGACACACCGGCACAAGTCGGCCAGGGACCCTGTGACAGACCCTGTGACAGACCCCTTCGAAGTGAACGAGGGCATCCGGTGGAGACGCCGTGACAGGATGCCGACGATTCACCGGACGGCTGGATGTAGTCAACTCAAGGGAAGTATAGGGAAGATGAAGATATTTCGGCGGCGCGGAGACTCTCAGGACCGGGATCGTACCGAGCAGGCGATCCAGGAGTACCGGACGGCCTACGAACGAGGGCTTGCCGCCGAGCAGAGCCAGGGGCCGGCACAGGCGCTGGCCGAGTTCGCGCGGGCGCAGCACGCCCTGGACCGTTTGGACGCCGCCTCCCCGGACCTGCCTGAGGTTCCCCAGGCCAGAGCGGGACTGCTCTACGCCATGGGACGGGCCAGGACTGATGTCGGAGACGTGACCGGTGCAGTCGCAGCCCTGGACCAGGCCGAGGAGCTGTACGAGCGGATGGAGTCGGAGCAGCTCGCTGCCCGGAAGGAGGGTGAGCAGCGAGGTGACCGGCAGGAAACGGGTCCCGTTCCCGCGGTCTTGCTGACGGCCGATGTCCGGCTACGAAGGGCCCGGGCCTATGCCGAGTGGGACCGTCCCTTCAGCGCCCTCAGCGATCTGGACATGTCGATCGGTGGGTACATGCGGGCGGGAGCCTTCGCTCCCCTCTCGGACCGATCCGGGGACGCGGCGCGAATCCTCGCGGTCGGGGCGGGGATCCAACTGCGGGTAGGGGACCATGAACTGGCTTTGGAATGCGGCCAGGAGTCCCTCGCCCGATACCAGGAGATGGGCCGGATCGGCCCTGAGGCGATCCCGTACGCGATCGGTTTCGCCGCCCCGGTCGTCTCCATGCTGGAGGCGGCGCGTGGGCAGTGGGACGCGGCGCTGGCCGTGGACGGCGTGATTCTGGAGGCCGCAGAACTCGGCCGGGTCGGGAGTTCCGGGGCTCATGCCCGGATCGGTGTCCACCTGAGAGAGGCCGGGCGGGACGCGGAGGCGGCCGGACATCTGGCCATGGCCGCCCGCGGGCCGCATGATCGGATCACGGAGGTGGAGCGGGAGTTTGGGTCGGTGCTTGCGCCGAGTCTGCGGGAAGCACTGCTGGAAGCGGAGCGGACGGAGTCCACGAGGCTCGCAGGCGGCATACGGGCCGACGCCCTGGATCCGCTGGAGATCCGGACGCTGCGACTTTCTCTCTGCGGCGGGGACGGAGCCAGGTTCTCGGCCACCGGCCGGATGAACATGGTCAACGCTGTGCCACGTCAGGTCACTTCGCTCGCCCGGATCGGCCACCAGCTGATCGCATCCGACCGCCTTCCCGCGGCACTGCGCGTGCTCTGGGAGGCACTGCTCCTCTGCGATGCCGCCCGCCGCTGGATGACCTTGAACACCGGCGACTCCACCGCGACCGTGCCGCTGCGCGAGGCCGAGGAGAGCGCCTTGGCCGGAGCGGCCGTTCTCGTGGACGTACTGGAACGAGCTGGGGATTTGATGAGCGACGCGCTCACCGCCGACCTGAGGAACGCCAGGGAACGCCTGGGACTGTCGGCACACTGAGCATTCTCAGCGTTGACGCTCCAGGGTGAGGTCGGCTGCGGCGATGGCGGTCATTGCGGTTGGGGCTGCAGCGGACCTTGCGGAAGATGCGCCAGGACTTGAGTCGCGCGATGCTGCGTTCGACTGGTGCTCTCGCCGCTGACAGGGCCCGGTTGACCGTTCGCTCGGTCGTGGTGAGGCCCCGGTTCGGAAGGGCGTCTGATCGGTGTGGTCACCCAAGGGCTGGGTCGCGCGCAGCCACCGCCGCGACCGCCCGCGTCCACCGTGGAGCTGCATGTCAGCCGCGATGACCGGCCTCCTGGCCGAGGAAGTGCCGGACATCGGCTGCGAGAGTGGACATCTGCTCGCCGGCCTCCAGCCAGGTGGTGACGGATGCCTCCCAGCTGCCGACGGACATTCGCCACGGACGCAGGGTCCACGTCAGGCCGATATGGCCGCCTGAGCGGAACACGGCTCTGACAGTGACATCGCGGTCGTCGGTCTGCCAGACACGCTCGCCTTGCCAGCCCCGAAAGTCCTCGGAGAGTTCCTCCAGGAAAGGAGCCAGGTCGGCACTCCGGTTCCAGGCTGCCACACCGTCCAGGCGAGCGTTCAGACCGGCCGCGCACGCCTCGATGGCGTAGTGCACGCAGTCTTCGTCGTCATCGAAGAGGTCAGAGAATTTCACGGAGACGGCCCGGTCGTCCTGGCAGCGGACGGTCAATTCGGCTGGTTCGTCGAGGGCGGCATCGCAGGAGCTCATCCCGGGAACAGTAGGTCAAGGAGGTGCCTGTCGTCACTGTGATTGCAGGTCAGGCAGGCGGCCGGGGTCTACGTGGTCTGGGTTTCAGCGAACCTCACCCCGAGCTGGCGGTGATGTTCCGCTCTGTGACGCGTGCTGCCCCACGAAACGTCGACTGGACTTTCAAAGAGTTGCGGAACTCGTTCATCGTCCCCTCGCGGATCGCCGAATCCGATGCGGGCGGTGAAGGTCCCCACGATCTCTCCGTCACCAGCGACCAGAACTTCTGCGTTGCCGCCTCGGAGGACATCGAGCTGATCATCGACGCGATCGCCGTACAGTCCGCGCCGCCAACTGCCGCTCGAATCCTCGTGTTTCAGATCGCCAAGGCCTCCGCGGATGAGCTGGTGTGCGTCGCAGAGAGCTTCACCGGCGAGGCGCACGTGGGCATGGTGTTCCGGCCCGTCGGCCTGCCCGACGTCGAGGTACGTCTGACCTCCCTCAGCTGGTATCCGCCCCGCCCGGAGACCCAACGCCGCGGCCCGCTCGCCAAGGTCACCCTTGTTGGCAAGGGAGCCGGCATGATCGGCCGCAAGGAGCTGCTCGTCAGCTTGCCCGGAGCCGACGCCCACGAGTGACGCTCTGGACGAGCCCAGTCGCAGCGCACGCCCTGAACGGAAATCTTGCCGAGAAGTCCGGGCTTGCCGCGGACCTTGGTGAATCGGTTGGGCGATGAGCAGCCGACTCTGGGCGGCGGCCGGGGCTCCGATCCGCCAGGCGCCTACGACCTGCATGGTCCGGGATGTTCTCACTCGGTGCGCAAGCTGACGGGGTGCAGGGGCAGGCCGATCCGCCGGCTCGACTACGCTGCTGGAGCTGTCACACGTGAACGAAGGACGCATATGGCTCGCCCCTACAGACCCGGACCGAAGCAGTTCGTCTTCGCTGTCGGTGACGGCAACGACCAGCGGGTGTCCGTAAGCGACCCTCAGGAAGCCTACGTGGCGTTCTCCGCGTTCTTCCGCGGTCGAGCTGCCGACACCTACACCATCCGTGACGAACCGTCGGGGCAGAGTCTGGGACTCATGCCCGGGCAAGGTGTGATCTCCCGGACCAAGGATGCGGACCAACCCCGGTCGGAGTACCTCCAGGTCGACAGGGGCAATCGCTACCTTCCGAGCGCGATGCTGTTCTTCGAGAACGGCTATGCCGGCCTCGACCGCTTCGGCCAATGGTTCTCCGACCTCGCCGACCTCGACGCGACACCGGAGACTCGCGGCGCCGCCCGCGCCGCCACGATCACAACGGAAGCAGCGGCGATCGAGGAAGTCGCCCGGATCTGGGCCGATTCGGGCTACGTGGACCCGAGCGACCAGTACTACGTCTTCTTCGACTCGCATGGCATCGACGATGACCGAGCCGAACGAGCCGCACTGCTCAAGTTGATCGAGTTCCTCGGTATCGAACGAGTCGACGCCCCCGCCGAGGCCGGCCGCGGCGCCGGCGGCGAAGTCTGGGTGCGCGCCGACCCGCGCCTCGACGTCGAATTCGCACGGTGGTCGTGAACGGATGGTGCCGGGTGGGGCTGCCACGTCACCGCGATGTCGGCCGGTGCGGTCCCGGGGGAGAGTGAGTCCATGAAAGAGATCGTCTTCACGCGCAACAGCGGCTGGATCCCGAACGTGATCCGCGAGGACGGCGAGCTGAAGCTGATGCTCGGTGCCGGGGCCGACGCCAACCACGAGCCTCGCACGTTCACCTTCTCGATCGGCGAAGCCCATCTCGCGGTGATCCGGGAGGACCTGGCCAGACACCTGCTGCTGTGGAGTGCGGTCCTTCCGCTGTGCGACGACGCCGGAACCCGGGGCCGGCTCGACGAGAACGCCGCCGGCGCGCTCCTGGACCCGATCCTCCTTGCCGCGCCCGCGGACGTCGACGCGCTCTTCCGGCGCATCCGGTGGGACAGGAGCCGGCTCATCGCGCACGGGGCCGACATCGGTCTACTCGAGCGCGGTCAGCCATGCGCGGCGATGCGCACGGCGACGGAGACGTCGAACGGGAAACGGGCTCAGGAGTACCACGCGAACCGCCGTCGCGCCGAGCGCGGAGCCGTACTCGGTCCACTCGACACCGCGATTTTGAAGTACACGGGCCAGTACCTGCACGGCTCGACGGTTCCCAGGCGAATGCCCAACGCCGTGGACCCCGCGCTGCTGCCCCAGGTCATGCGGGTGATCGCGACTGCGGAGCAGGCGTGCGCCGGGATGCGGATCGACCGCGATCCGCGACGGGGAAACCGCGCCACGGACAAGCGCGACTGGGCTCGGATGGAGACCACGGTCCAAGCGGCCGTGCGCCGTGCACACGCTGAGCTCGTCGATGACGCGGTGCGTACCGTGAGCTTCCTGATGTGCGCGGAGGCCGTGGACCGCGCCAGGCACGCACCCGTGCAGGATGACGAGGAGGCCGCCGGCCACCGCGCCGATCCCGGCGGGAGTGCGAGGAAAACGGCCCTGGTGTTCACCGACGACAAGGGCGCCGAGAAGAAGTGGCTACGGGACGGTCCCCGCACTGCCACCGCGGAGTTCTGGGAGTTCGTCGGCGACCGCTCTGCCGCGGACAACGAAGTCTTCACCATCGAGGACGAGGAAATGGGCGAAGGCATCCAGCTCCACTTCTACGCGGACTCCCTCGCCCGGATCACGACGCTGCGCAAGGGGGAAGGCGGGTCGGATCCGGAGTACCGGGTCGAGTACAGCCTGGTCGACGGGATGGGCGGGTACCGGAACCTGGTGAGCGCCTTCGTCCGCGGCGGCTGCGCCGCGCTCGAACAGCACGGTCCCTGGATGTCGGATGTCGCCGAGTTCGAGCGCGCGCGCCGGCGGCGCGACGCCCGGTAGTCCCAGCGGCAGCCCGCGCGCGGAGCTTCGCCCAACCTGGGTGCGGGAGCGGAGCTTCAGCAGGAGCCGCCGTCCCTTGCAGTTGGCCGGGGGATCCGTCACCGCCAATCCGACCAATGGCACCAACCCCTGAGGAGTTTTGCCGACCATGCTGATGCGCGCGCCCAAGGAG
This sequence comes from Streptomyces sp. NPDC102278, assembly GCF_044766345.1. Taxonomy (NCBI): domain Bacteria; kingdom Bacillati; phylum Actinomycetota; class Actinomycetes; order Kitasatosporales; family Streptomycetaceae; genus Streptomyces; species Streptomyces sp. NPDC102278. The sequence continues at coordinate 98,887 of NZ_JBIWLV010000010.1, forward strand.
AGCGGCTCGTGGTCGTGGAATCTGGAGGACGTCGAAGAGCCCGGTCTGGAGTTCGCGCTCATGACCGCGGCGCGCATGAGTGCGGTGCTGGAGAAGCACGCCTTGCTGGTGCCGGCTTCACTTGAGTGGGACTGGTTCCAGACCGGCAGGGGCGGCCTCGGCGTTCACAGCCGCCTGACCACGCGTTCACTCGACTCACCCGCACTGCCGGACGCAATCCGCGCCTGTCGACCGACCGGTCACCCGCAGGCAGAGATCGGTGGAATCCTCGTGCTTGGGCCGGGCGCTTGGTTCGACGCGGACGGAGAACGACACAGTGAGTACCGTCTCATGGAACTCATCGTGGCTCCCGACGAGACGGACCTCTGGATCGAACTGTCCGTACATCACGACGTCTGGGGTGAGTGCGATTTCCGGGGCGAGCCCCACCCAGCCATCCAGGCCAACAACGCGCCTCGGCTCGCCTCGGCCCTGCAGGAGCTTGACCGGGTGCTCGGAGTCGCGGCGGAGCCCGGCGAGCCGACGTACTACGGCCGAGCCGAGGGCTACGGGTTGAGCGCCCCGGACATCATCGACGGGCGGGGACCGGACCTCACTGATACGACGTGGGGGTAGGCGGCGGAGGAGGGTACGAGCCGGGCGGCACATCGGGTTCCGTGCTGAACGGTAGGTATCGCATCAATACCGGCGAATGCCTTGTCTTGGGCGGCGATGCCCTTGTGCCTGCCCGCCCGCGGGACGGTCGCGATGGCGCTGGGGTCGGTCTGGCCGGCGCCTCGCAAGCAGAATCCACCCCGTACCTCGCGCCTGGATCCGTTCAAGGCGGCCGACAGCGTGGAGGCGTTGCGCGTCCATGACGGCTACAGGGGGAGGTCGGGACCGCGCCCCTCACGAGGGGTTGGTCAGTCCTGCCCCACGCTCGCCGCGGTCACATTCTCGATCACGCGGCCGAGTTTGGTCTTGGCCCGGTCCAGGTCCTGGATGCGTGCGGTGATGCGGTCGCGTTCGATGATGAGTTGGTCGAGCATGGCAGGGGTCGCGACGCCGGTGCTCACGCACGGCAGGAGTTCGACGACGGTACGGCTGGAGAGGCCGGCTGCGAAGAGGTCCTGGATGAGCTGGACCCGCTCCAGGGCTTCGTCGGGATACTCACGCTGGCCACCGGGCGTCCGCGCCGAGTCCAGGAGCCGCTGTTCCTCGTAGTAGCGCAGGGCCCGCACGCTGACCCCTGACCGCCTGGCGAGCTGTCCGATGCGCATGACGCAGGGCACTCCCTTCCCGCTCATACCTCACGTTGACGTCACGTTCAGGCTAGCAACACCGCCCCCGGAGGCGGCCCTTGGCACCGATCGAACCGTTGCCGGCGCCGAGATTGATCACGACCCGGTGAGGGGCCCGAGGGCGTTCACGCGGTCCACGTACGCACGGCAGCCCGCGCGGCGTGCCGGGATCGCCGAGCCGCCCGAGGGCACATGGGCGTCGACCGTGACGGGCGGGGTGATCCCTCGGAATGGCGCAGGGCCCCACTCCCCGCCCCGCCTGCTCGGCAACCTCACCCGACCGCGCCTGCTCTCCTCCGGCCGGGCGACAGTTGCGACTTGCACCTCACGTCAACGTCAGGTTCTAGAGTGACGGGCGTCGGATGAACACGTCATCCCGGCCCGTCAAAGTAAGGCAGACCACTATGCGCGCAGCCCGGTTCCACGAATACGGCGGACCGGAGAGCCTGGTGATCGAGCAGGCCCCCGACCCTCACCCCGGACCCGGTGAGATCCGTGTCCGCGTCGCGGCGGCCGGCGTCAATCCCATCGACTGGAAGCTGCGCGCCGGCGCCCTGCACCAGCTGCTTCCGCTGGAGCTGCCCGCCATTCCCGGGCGCGACGCCGCCGGTGTGGTCGACGAGATCGGCGACGGGGTGCAGGGGGTGAGCATCGGCGACCGCGTCTTCGGGCTGGGTGGCCTCACCGGCGCGACCGCGGAGCTGCTCATCCTTTCGGCCTGGGCGCACACCCCTGCCACGTGGAACGACGAGCAGGCCGCGGGCGCCGGTCTCGCGTCCGTGACCGCGATGCGTGGGCTCGACGCGCTCGGCCCCCTCGCGGGGCGCACCCTCCTCGTCGAGGGCGCCGCCGGAGGCGTGGGCAGCGCGGCAGTCGAGATCGCGGTAGCGCGAGGTGCCACTGTGATCGGGACGGCCAGCGAACGCAACCACGAGTTCCTCACCTCTCTCGGCGCCGTTCCCACCACCTACGGGCCCGGCCTCGCACGGCGCCTCACCACCCTCGCTCCGCACGGCGTCGACATCGTGCTCGACACCGCGGCCTCCGGCTCCCTGGACGACCTCGTCGCGATCGCGGGCGACCCGAAGCGCGTCGCGACGGTCGCCGACCACGCGGGCGGGCAGCGCCTGGGCACGCATGTGGTCAACGCGGAGAACGATCCCACTCTCCTGTCCGCGGCGGCGGAACTGGGCGGGCAAGGCCGCTACACACCCCGTATCAAACGGTCCTACCCCCTGGAGCGGATCGCCGACGCCCACGCGCACGCCGAGCGCGGACGCACCCGAGGAAAGATCGTGATCTGTATCTGAACAGACCGATCTGTATCTGAACAGGCCCACGAGGTGGGTGACTCGCACCGTGCGGGCCTACGCGGCGAGCGTGCTCTCGATCGGTACCGGCGAGCGGGCGGCCCGAAGCGGGCCGATCTCCATGTCGCCTGGTCAAGAGGGCCGCCCCCACTCGGGCACCGCACGCCCGGCGCCGCCGCGTGGGAGAACTCGACCCTCGGACCCGTCCACGTTCCATTCCCGCGGCAGCGCGTCATCGCACAAGACACAGATGAAGAGCCCGCCTGCGGGTAGTCTCGGGCCGTGACCGGTGACTGGCGTATGGACCGGATCGGGGCTGCTCTGCGGGGCCGGAATCCGACGGTGATGCGGCGGCTTGAGTCGGGCTTCGCGGTGATCGGCGACGTACAGTTCCTGCCCGGATACTCGGTTCTCCTCGCGGACGAGCCGGATGTTCAACGGCTGTCCGACCTGCCCAGGGCCAAGCGGCTGTCGTTTCTGTCCGACATGGACCAGCTCGGAGAAGCGGTTGAGCGGGGCTGTCGGCGGCTGGACCCCGACTTCCGCCGGGTCAACCTGGAGATCCTCGGCAACACAGACCCGTTCTTGCATGCCCATGTCTGGCCGCGATTCGAATGGGAGCCGGCCGAGTTGGTGGGCAAGCCGGTGTGGCTGTATCCGCGTGACCGATGGAGTGACGAGCGGTTCAGGCTCGGCCCGCGACACGATGTGCTGCGGGATGCGATCAGCTGTGAACTCGACGGTTTGACTCACGACTTACTGACGGTTTTCGATTGAGACGGTCATGGCCGAAGTGGCGGTGTGGAGCGTGCGACGCGGAATCCCACGTCCTCGATCCGGAAGGTCGGATGGCTGCGCCGCCGCACCGACGCGCGGCAGCTCCAATGCTCGTCGGCCCATCCACCACCACGGAGGACCCGGTAAGCGCCGTACACCTCGGCGTCGTAGAGGTCCCAGCACCAATCCCAGGCGTTGCCGAGCATGTCGTACAGGCCCCAGGCGTTGGGTTGTTTGCCGCCCACGGGGTGGATCCGCCCATCTGAGTTGCCCTGGTACCAGGCGACCTCGTCGAGCTGCCCGTACCGCGGGCCGGTGGTACCCGCACGACAGGCGTGCTCCCATTCGGCCTCGGTCGGCAGCCGGTACCCGTCTGCGCCGGTGTCCCAATCGGTCATCTCGGCGTCAGCGCGCAGGTGGTACGCGGGTGTGAGCCCGTCGCGCCGGGACAACGCGTTGCAGAACTGGATCGCGTCCCACCACGAAACGCCCTCGACGGGCAGCCGGTCGCCTCGGGCGCTGCTCGGCCGCTGACCAGTGACCTGTGCGTACCGGAGCTGGGTGACCGGGAACGCCGCCATCTGGAACGGCTCGACCTCGACCAGCCAACTGCTCTGCGTCCGCCGGTCCGACAGCGTCACCTGTCCTGGCGGGACGCCAACCATCTCCATGCCTGCCCCCGTGTCCACAACTGACCACCCTACCGGCGCCTTCCCATCGTCCCGGTCCCCCGGGCTGTGCCCCCGACAGGCATGGTGTGGGTGACGCCGCTCTCGCGTATGCGCCTTGGGCTCTTGTTCGCGCCGGGTTCGCGGACAGGTCCGTACGAGGTCGACGCGACGGTGGCGTGATCGTCATGACGGCCGAGGGCGGGGCGCTGCCTCCGCCGAGGGGGCTCCGGCGCAATGGCGGGCCCTCTCAGGGCGGGTCCACCATCTGGAGTGCGTGGAGGGCCTGGGATGTCGTATGTTGGACGAGTTCCTGTGCCGAGGTGTCGGTGGCAGTGACCGGATGCCCTGTTCCTTCTGCGTCGATCTTGAGGTGACGTCCTATCAACCAGGCCATGTAGTCGTCCGTGTTCCCCACGTGCTGTTGTGACGCACGTGTCCGGGGGCGGACGTCGCGCTGGCCTGAGTTGCGTCACCCTCCCCGCATTTTTCTGTCTATTCCCGGGTGCAGCTCTGCCGTCTGCCCCGGGTTTCGTGTTTTCCGGCCCCGGCGCGGCTGTCGGCAGGGCTCCCCGATTCCTTTGGATCAGGAGTTTCCCGTCGTGTCTTCCTCCGCGCTCGACAACGAGCCGCAGCACACCACCCAGCCCCCGACCCACCCAACACCTGGCCTGTCGAAGATGGGCTTGGCCGCCTGGGTCGCCCTCTTGGTGCTGCTGGGCGCCGAGCTGATGGACATGATCGACCAGTCGGTCGTCCTGACCGCCCTGCCCGCGATCCAGGAGTCGACCGGCGCCGGACCGGACGCGGTGCAGTGGCTGACCACCGGCTATTCACTGCCCATCGCCGTCGGACTGATCACCGGCGGACGTTTCGGCGACCTCTACGGCAGGCGAAAGATCCTCCTCATCGGCACCGTCGTGTTCACCACGGCCTCGCTGCTGTGCGGCCTCGCTGCCGGGCCGGGCGTGCTGATCGGCGCCCGCGGGCTCCAGGGTGTGGGAGTGGCCCTGATGATCCCGCAGATCCTGGCCACCCTCCATGTGGCCTTCGAGGGGCAGAACCGCAGCAAAGTGTTCGGTCTGTACGGGGCCGTCATGTCGCTCGCCAACGTCCTGGGCCCGGTGATGGGCGGTCTGCTGACCGAGGCTGACCTGTTCGGGCTGTCCTGGCGGCCGATCTTCCTGGTCAACGTTCCAGTCGGCCTCGCGGTGATCCTCCTGGGACGCAGGTTCATCCCCGAGTCGACCGTGAAGAAGGCCGACCGGCTCGACCTGACCGGCATGCTGCTGTCCGCGTCCGCCATCGTCCTGATCGTCTTCCCGCTCACCGAGGGACACCTCCACCACTGGCCGCTGTGGTGCTTCGCCCTGCTCGCCGCGGGCCTCCTCGTCCTCGTTGTCTTCCTGCGCCACCAGCACCGCAAGCAGGACGACGCTCCGCTCGTGGCCCTGTCCCTCTTCCGGAGCCGGCAGTTCTCCGGCGGCATGGCCGCGCAGCTGATGCACGGCCTCCTGTGCGGGCTGTTCTTCATGACCTGGACGCTCTACCTCCAGCGCGGCCTGGGCATGAGCCCCTTCCACGCGGCCCTGGCCTTCGTGCTGCTCTCCCTCGGAGAGCTGGCCGGTGCGACGGTCACGGCGAAGAGCGCCGGGCGCTTCGCCCGCCGCCTGCCGCAGGCCGGAGCCCTCATCACGCTCGCGTCGATAACTGCCTACGGGCTCCGGATCGATGCCGGCCAGGCGGACCCGACCCTGCTCGGGATGACCGCTCCGGTGGTACTGATCGGCTTCGGTCTCGGCATGGTCGGAGGCCCGCTCGCCGACATGTCGCTGGCCAGGGTCCCGCACGAGGACGCCGGGTCGGCCTCCGGCCTGTTCAACACCGTCATGCACCTGGGCATCGCCCTCGGTACCGCGCTGACCGCCCTGGTGTTCTTCGCCACCGCCGGCGGCTCTGCCGACGCCGGACTCAACCGCGACGCGTTCATCAGTGTGCTGTGGTGGGTCGGTAGCCTGCTCGCCCTGATGTGGGTCCTGATGTTCTGCCTGCCCGAACAGGCCGACAACCAGGCCGACAGCCAGGCCGACTGAGCCGCTACCAGGCTCCGGCCGTCGGCCGGAGCCCGGGTCACCCAGCCTTCCTCGTCCTCGCCGTCTTCGCCGGCGTCCGAGTCCCGGAAGGAGTGCAGGCCCTGGCCGGGACCGCCGGCGGTGATGTTGAACAGGTAGCGGCCCAGGAAGTTGATGTGCCGGGCCTTGAGGGGAGAGAGGCGGTCGACGTCCGCGTCCTGGCAGATCGCGCAAGCGAGCGGTATCGGGATTCCTGCACGGTGAGCTGCCGGTTCATCAGCCGCCGGTAGATGTCGCTATCGAGTCGAGCAGGGCGAGCAGCCGCATCGTCTTGTGGGTGCGCCCGTGCTCGGCGACCGCGGGGTCGGGTGTCCTTTGCGGCCGAACACCGCATGCGCTGGTGCTCTTGGCCAGATGGTGGGTCCCGTAGCGGTCGAAGTCGCCGTTGGCGAGCAGTGCGCGGAGCTGCAGGACGGCTTCGACGCCGGCGCTCCCGCGCGGCCGGGGACGCGTTCGTCCGACAAATTCGCTACCCGGCGGCCTGAGCGCCGTGATACACAACCGACGTGCAAAAAATCTTGGAGTTCCCCGAGGTCCTGCGGCTGATCGAAGACCGCTCGGCGGCGTTCCGCGCCGCGATCGCGTCCGCCCCCGACCTTGACGTCCAGGTTCCGACCTGCCCGGACTGGACGCTGCGCGAACTGGCGCAGCACGTCGGCGACGGCCGCCGCCGCCAGGCCGCCATCGTCGCGGCGGGCCCGGGCGCCGAGCCCCCGGCGAGGACGGTCCCGAAGGGCGCCCCGACCTCGCCCCGCGACCGCGAAGCCCTGGATGCCTGGCTCGCCGAGTCGACCGAGCTCATGCTCAACGCGATGCGCGAGGCCGGCCCGGACCGCGGCTGCTGGACCTGGTGGGGCCGCTCGCAGGCCCCGGAGACCAGCGGAGCCGTGGCCCGGCACCAGATCCAGGAACTCGCCGTCCACACCTACGACGCCCAGCTCACCCAGGGCGCCGCACAGCCCCTGCCGACGGACGTCGCGGTCGAGGGCGTCGACGAGTTCCTGATGACCGTCTCGGCGACGACCGTCCCCTGGCCGTTCAAGCCGGCGACCATCGACCTGCACACGACCGAGGGCCGCTCTTGGCGCCTGACCCTCAACGCCGACGGCGTCCGCTGCGACGACCTCGCCGCCGACGCGGAGCCGGGCGACATGGCGATGCGAGGCACAGCGAGCGAACTGGTCCTCTACTTCTACGCGCGCGTCCCGCTCGACGGCCTGGAGACCACCGGCGACACCGAGCCGATGGAGCAGCTCGCGGACTGGGACCCGAACGCGTAGAACGCGCGCGCCGTGGGGCGGCTGTCGGCCCCGGGGTACGGGTCGGTGGCAGTCCTGGACGTGCCGGAATCCACTCGGGGGACCGACGCGGGTATCGCTCCGCAGCGGCCGGGGACGGTCCGCAGCGACCTCGTCGTGCGCACCGGACCGCACGTCCGGGTGCGGGTCGGGGCCCAGATCCCGCTGCTGGTCGATCTCGCGCAGCTCTACGTCTTCGACCACGCGGGGCGCCGCGTGTCTCCGGCCGGTGACGGGCACGCACCTCTGGAGAGATAGCACCGTCGTCGAAGTGCCGTCTGCCCCGTAACGCCCGGCACGCCATGGCGCCGCCCCGCCCACCTCGCGGGCTGCGGGGCGGGCCGGGGGTTCGGCGTGCGTGGGTTCCGTGCGGGGGGGTTCGGCATGCGTGCGCACGGGTTCACCGTGTCCGGGTCTCAGTGCGCCGCCCGCTCCTGCAGCGTGGTGCGCCATGCGGGGAGCGGCTCCTCGCGTTCGGGTTCGGTGCGGTGGCCGCCGTGGGCGAAGAAGTCGGCGAGGGGCAGGATTCCCGCGCCCACGGTGACGGCGTCGGGGCCGAAGGTTCCGAGGTTGATGCGGACGTTGGCAGCCGGGTAGGACAGGGCGTAGGAGGTGGCGTAGGACCGTACGGAGTCCAGGAAGCGGGTGCCGAGCTGCAGGCCGGCCCAGCCGCCGACGAGGATGCGCTCGGGCTGGAAGAGGTTGATCAGGTCGGAGAATCCCGCGCCGAGGTACTCGGCGGTCTCCTCCAGCACGGCCAGGGCCGTCGTGTCGGCCTGCGCGCTGGTGCCGTCGGGGCCCGCGGTCGGGTAGGCGGCGGCCAGCATCGCGGTCAGGGCGGTCTCCTCGTCGGCCGGGGCCGGCGGGCGTCCACCGGCCTCGATCCAGCGTTCCAGGAGGGCCTCGGCACCGGCGTACGCCTCCAGGCAGCCCTGGGCGCCGCAGCGGCAGCGGCGACCGCGGACGCGCACGGTCAGGTGGCCCCACTCGATGGCGCGGCCGGTACGGGTGTCGTCGCTGACCACGCAGGCGCCGACACCCGAGCCGAAGAGCACGACGACCGCGTTGCGCGCCCCGCGTCCGGCACCGAACCACATCTCGGCCTGGCCGAGGGTTTTGGCCCCGTTGTCGATGTAGTACGGGACGGTGTCGGGCAGCAGGTGGGAGTCGCGCAGCATGCGCTCCAGGGGGACCGCGTCCCAGCCGATGGTCTGGCCGTGGACGACGGCGCCGTCCGCGGTCCTGGCCACGATGCCGGGGACGCCGATGCCGACGCCGAGGAGCCGCTCGGGTGCGATGTCGGCCGCCTGCAGTACCTCGACGATGCCCTCGCGCAGGTGCCGTACGACGACGGCGACGTCGTAGCGGTCGATGCGGCGGGGTCCCGCGACCTCCAGGGGGCGTTCCACGCGTGCGAGCTCGGTCAGGGCCAGGTCGAAGAGCTCGATGCGGATGCGGGTCTCGCCCACGTCCACGCCGATCATGTAGCCGCTGTCCGGGCGGACGCGGAGCAGGGTGCGGGGCCGCCCGCCGGCCGACTCGACGCTCCCGGCTTCCTCCACCAGGCCGTCGGCGACCAGCTCCGCGACCACGTTGCTGATGGATCCGGAGCTCAGTCCCGTGGCGGGGCCCAGGGAGAAGCGGCTCAGGGGGCCGTCGAAATACAACCGTTGCAAGACAGCGGTTCGATTCTCCCGCCGCAGGTCACGCACTGTTCGACCGCTACGTACTCGCACTCTGTCCCCTGTCTTCGAAGCCCGTACCTGCAAGATACCTGCGTGAACGCTCTTGACGAGTCCTTCGCTTGAGGTTTAACTCACATCCTAAATTAAGCCATGTGGTTGCGGGGGCGAACCGCGGAACGTCCGCCCCCCACCTCGCAGTCGGCCATCCCGTTCCTTCCTGAAAGGCCCATGGAGCCATGCGCAGAATCAGAGTCGCAGCGGTCGGCGCCGTCACCCTCTCCCTCGTCCTCGGGGCGGCCGCCTGTGGTGGCGGCTCCGCCGCCGGGAGCGGGTCCAACGAGCAGCCGAAGACGCTGACCTACTGGGCCTCCAACCAGGGATCGAGCCTGGAGGTCGACAAGCAGGTCCTCCAGCCGGAGCTCGACAAGTTCGAGAAGCAGACGGGCATCAAGGTCAAGCTCGAGGTCGTGCCGTGGGGTGACCTGCTCAACCGCATCCTGACCGCGACCACCTCCGGTCAGGGCCCCGACGTCCTGAACATCGGCAACACCTGGAGCGCCTCGTTGCAGGCCAGCGGTGCGCTGCTGCCGTGGGACGCCAAGAACTTCGAGAAGATCGGCGGCAAGGACAAGTTCGTCGAGTCGGCGCTCGGCTCCACCGGCGCCCAGGGCCAGGACCCGGCGGCCGTGCCGCTGTACTCGATGGCCTACGCGCTCTACTACAACAAGAAGGCGTTCGCGGACGCGGGCGTCACCAAGCCGCCGACGACCTGGGACGAGCTGGTCGCCACGGGCAAGCAGCTGTCCAAGGACGGCAAGGCCGGGTTCGGTGTCGAGGGCTCCAACCTCTCGAACAACATCCACCAGGTCTTCGTCCTGGGCAAGCAGCACGGCGCGGACTTCTTCACCGCGGACGGCAAGGCCGACTTCACCTCCGACGGCGCGGTCAAGGCCGTCAAGCAGTACGTCGACCTGATGGCCGACGCGCAGATCGTCGCCAAGGGCAATTCCGAGTACTCCCAGAACCAGTCGCTGAGCGACTTCGCCAAGGGCAAGACCGCCATGGTGCTGTGGCAGACCGCGTCGGCCACCTTCGCCGCGCAGGGCATGAAGGAGGACGAGTGGGGCGTGGTCCCCGCGCCCGTGCAGTCCGGTGCGCCGGGGACGGGCACGTCCACCAACTCCATGGTCGCCGGTATCAACATGGCCGTGTTCAAGAACACCAAGAACATCGACGGCGCCACGAAGTTCGTGAACTTCATGACAGGTGAGGAGGAGCAGAAGGTCCTCAACAAGGCCTACGGCTCCATCCCGCCGGTGAAGTCCGCGCAGACGGACCCCGCGTTCAACACCCCCGCTCTGGCCGTCCTGCGCGACACCCTCACCAAGAGCGCCGCCGCGCTCCCGCAGGTCCCCGAGGAGTCGCAGTTCGAGACGATGGTGGGCACCGCGGTCAAGGAGCTCTTCGCCGACGCGGCGGCCGGCCGACCGGTGACGCCGGAGTCGGTGAAGGCCAAGCTCGAGAAGGCCCAGCAGCAGATGCCCAAGAAGTAGGCACGGATATCTCATGACCACCACCGCACCCCCTCGTACGGGCAGGCGGACGGTACGGAAGAACCGCCCCGGAGTGGCGCCGCGCACGCGCCGCTCCGGGCGGCTGCGCCGCATCTCCCTGCCGTACCTGCTGCTGCTCCCCGCACTCGTCCTCGAGCTCCTGGTCCACCTGATCCCGATGGTCATCGGCATCGTGGTCAGCTTCAAGGAGCTCACCCAGTTCTACCTGCGCGACTGGGGCAACGCGCCCTGGGCCGGCCTGGACAACTACTCCCTGACCGTCGACTTCGACGCACCGGTCGGCGAGGCACTGCTGAGCTCCTTCTTGACCACGTGCCTGTTCACCTTCTTCTCGGTGGGTTTCTGCTGGCTGCTCGGCACGGCGGCCGCGATCTTCATGCAGGAGACGTTCAGGGGCCGGGGCATCCTGCGCACCATCTTCCTGGTGCCGTACGCGCTGCCCGTCTACGCCGCCGTCATCACCTGGGCCTTCATGTTCCAGCACGACAACGGCCTGGTGAACCACGTCATCCACGACCAGCTCGGGCTCACCGACAGCCCGCCGTTCTGGCTGATCGGCGACAACGCCTTCATCACCCTGCTGGTGGTCTCGGTGTGGAAGGGCTGGCCCTTCGCCTTCCTCATCATGATGGCCGGCCTGCAGAACATCCCCCGCGAGATCTACGAGGCCGCGGCCCTGGACGGGGCGGGCGTCTGGCAGCAGATCCGCCGCATCACGCTCCCCTCGCTGCGCCCGGTCAACCAGGTCCTGGTCCTGGTGCTGTTCCTGTGGACGTTCAACGACTTCAACACGCCGTTCGTCCTGTTCGGGAAATCGGCGCCGGCCTCGGCCGACCTCATCTCCATCCACATCTACCAGTCCTCGTTCCAGACCTGGAACTTCGGCACCGGTTCGGCGATGTCGGTCCTGCTGCTGCTGTTCCTGCTCGTGGTGACCGGCCTCTACCTCCTGTTCACCTCCCGAGGAAGGAGCGCCACCGATGACTGAGCACACTCAGGCGGTGCCGTCCCGGTCGCCCATGGCACCCCCCAAGTCGTTCGTCGTGAGCCGGCTGGTGTTCCTGACGCTCCTCACCGGGTTCGTCCTGCTGCCGGTGTACGTCATGATCTCCAGCTCGCTAAAGCCGCTGCAGGACGTGTCGGGGAAGTTCCAGTGGATGCCCTCGGGCCTGACCGTCCAGCCGTACTTCGACATCTGGAAGACCGTCCCCCTCGGCGACTACTTCATGAACTCGCTGATCGTGGCCGGGTCGGCGACCGTCCTCTCCGTCGTCATCGCGATCTTCGCGGCCTACGCCGTCAGCCGATATTCCTTCCGCGGCAAGCGCATCTTCACCGTCACGGTGCTGTCGACGCAGATGTTCCCCGGCATCCTCTTCCTGCTGCCGCTGTTCCTCATCTACGTCAACATCGGCAACGCCACCGGGATCGCGCTGTTCGGCTCGCGCGCCGGGCTGATCCTCACCTACCTGACGTTCTCGCTGCCGTTCTCGATCTGGATGCTGATCGGGTACTTCGATTCGGTCCCCAGAGACCTCGACGAGGCCGCCAAGGTGGACGGCTGCGGTCCGCTCGGCGCGCTGTTCCGCGTCATCGTGCCCGCCGCGATCCCCGGGATCGTCGCCGTCGCCGTCTACGCCTTCATGACCGCCTGGGGGGAAGTGCTGTTCGCCTCGGTCATGACCAACGACGCGACCCGCACCCTCGCGGTGGGCCTCCAGGGCTACTCGACCCAGAACGACGTGTACTGGAACCAGGTCATGGCCGCCTCGCTCGTCGTGAGCCTGCCCGTCGTCGGCGGCTTCCTCCTCCTCCAGCGCTACCTCGTCACCGGGCTGACCGCCGGCGCCGTCAAGTAGCCGCTCCTCCCATGATCTTCGAAAGGTCTGCTGTGTCGGATTCCATTGACCTCGGCGCCTTCCCCCAGGACTTCGCCTGGGGCACGGCCACTTCCGCCTACCAGATAGAAGGAGCAGTCAAGGAGGACGGCCGCGGGCCGTCCATCTGGGACACGTTCTCCCACACCCCGGGCAAGGTCGACGGCGGCGACACCGGTGACGAGGCCTGCGACCACTACCACCGGTGGCCCGAGGACATCGCCCTCATGAAGCAACTGGGCACCAACGCCTACCGCATGTCGATCGCCTGGCCGCGCATCGTCCCCGACGGCTCCGGACCGGTCAACGCCCGGGGCCTCGACTTCTACGACAAGGTGATCGACGGGCTCCTGGAAGCCGGCATCACCCCCTCGGTGACCCTCTACCACTGGGACCTCCCCCAGGCGCTACAGGATCGCGGCGGCTGGACCGTCCGCGACACCGCCGAACACCTGGCCACCTACACCACCGCCGTCGCGGAACGCCTCGGCGACCGCGTCACCCAGTGGGCCACCCTCAACGAACCGCTCTGCTCGGGCTGGATCGGCCACCTGGAAGGCCGCATGGCCCCCGGCCTGACCGACCTGACCGCCGCCGTACGCGCCTCCTATCACCTCCTGCTGGGCCACGGCCTGGCCACCCAGGCCCTCCGTGCCGCGGCACCCGGCGCGCAGATCGGCATCGTCACCAACCACTCCACGGTGGTACCCGCCTCCGACGACCCCGAGGACCTCGCCGCCGCCGTCCGCATGGACGGACACACCAACCGCTGGTGGCTCGACCCGGTCTACGGGCGCGGCTTCCCCACCGACATGCGCGAGCTGTACGGCGTGGAACTGCCCGAGCGGCCCGGCGACCCGGAGACCATCGCCGCACCCCTCGACTGGCACGGCCTCAACTACTACTTCCCCGCCACCGTCACCCACGACGCCCACGGCCCGGTCCCCTTCGCCCGCGAGGTCCGGCTCCCGGACGTACCGCGCACCGGCCTGGACTGGCAGATCGACGCCAACGGCATCGAATCCCTGCTGCTGCGCCTCACCAACGACTACGGCGTGCGGAAGCTCTACGTCACCGAGAACGGCTCCGCGTTCCCCGACACCGTCGGCCCCGACGGCGCGGTCGACGACCCCGAGCGCACCGCCTACCTCGAACAACACCTGGCAGCCTGCGCGCGCGCCGCCCGCCAGGGCGCTCCGCTGGCCGGGTACTACGCCTGGTCCCTGCTGGACAACTTCGAGTGGGCCTACGGCTACGACAAGCGCTTCGGCCTCGTCCACGTCGACTACGCGACCCAGCGGCGCACCGTGAAGACCAGCGGCCACCGCTACGCGGACATCGTCCGCAGTCACCGCCTGCTCGGCGCGTAATCCTGCGGCCGGCCCCCCGGCCGCAGTCCCTTTCTCCGCAACCCCCGTGGGCCGCCCCCGCTCACGCCGAACGTCCGGCCGGCACGACCAGCCGGGCGTCGGGCGGTACCGGCCGCGACGGCTCATCGGCCGGTACCTCATGGGCTGCGCCATCGCGGGAACCGGCCGGGCGTGGCGCCCGGGCAGGCAGGCGCCGTGCTTCACAGAGCGAAACGGTTCAGGCCGAGTCGCGTATCACCACCCGCGCGCCGTCTGCCGCGCCCTGGCCCGGGTAGTCCACTGCCTGTTCCCTGGCCACCTCGGACTCGGCGACCAGGATGACCGGGTGCATCGCGTGCGCCCGCAGGTACCCCACGGCCCCGCTGACCACCCGTCCGAAGAACGGGTCGGCCAAGACGCGCGAGGCGATGGTGTCCCCGGCGCCGGAGATGAGCAGCGCGACCGTCTCCGTCCGCCGGGTCACGAGCGACCGGGCTGCCCGGTTCGGCCGGTACCCCGTCTGCTCGACAGCGCGACGGACGAGATCTTGAATGTCGGGATCCACGTTGCGGGCGCGGTTGACCACCCGCGACACCGTGGCCCGGGACACTCCCGCCGTACGCGCCACGTCCTGCGGCGCCGGGCCTCGTCTGCTCGTACCCGCCACCCCAACGCGCCGCCTCGTCACGGCGGCCCGGCCCTGCGGGACGCCACGGCCGGCCGGCCTCGCGGGCTTGTGCCCGGTCGCCCGTACGGAGCCCCGGCCCTCCCTCCGCAGGCGCCGCCCACGCTTCCGGGCTGTCCCGTCACTCACCCCCCACGCGTCCCACCCCCATCCACCTCTGCACTTAATGAAAGACGAAAGAAAAGCGCTGCAAGGTTCTTGACCGGTCGATCGCGCGACGGGCAAGGTCTGGAGAGCGCTCTCCCGTTTCAGGTTCGTTAAGGAGCACCCATGCCTACTGGCATACCCGTCGACGCATCGCCACGCAGACGTCGTCCCGCCGTAACCCGAAGGGCGATCGCCGGGGCCGTCACCACCGCGCTCTTCGGCACCCTGCTCGCCCTCGCACCCCCGGCCCCCGCCGCACTGGCCGAGCCGGAACTGCTCTCCCAGGGCAAGGCGGTCACGGCCTCCAGCCAGGAGCACTACGGCACCCCCGCCACCGACGCCGTCGACGGCGACAACGGCTCGCGATGGGCCAGTGCCTCCTCCGACGCCCAGTGGCTGCAGGTCGACCTCGGGGCCCCGGCCGAACTCGGCAAGGTCGTTCTGCGCTGGGAGGCCGCCTACGCCAAGGCCTACCGGATCGAACTCTCGACCGACGGCGCCAACTGGACCACGGCCTACTCCACGACCACCGGCGCCGGCGGCAACGAAACCGTCAACATCACCGGGACCGCCCGCTACGTCCGCATGCAGGGCGTCACCCGGGCCACCGGCTACGGCTACTCGCTCTGGGAGTTCCAGGTGTTCGCCGCCGGCGGCACAGGCACCGGCCCGGTCCTGCCGGGCGGCGGCGACCTCGGCCCGAACGTGCACGTCGTGGATCCGTCGACCCCCGGCATCCAGGCCAAGCTGGACCAGGTCTTCCAGGAGCAGGAGTCGGCGCAGTTCGGCAGCGGCCGCCACGCCTTCCTCCTCAAGCCCGGTACGTACAACAACATCAACGCCCAGATCGGCTTCTACACCCAGATCGCCGGTCTCGGCCTGCGCCCGGGCGACACCACCATCAACGGTGACGTGACGGTCGACGCGGGCTGGTTCAACGGCAACGCGACTCAGAACTTCTGGCGCGGTGCGGAGGGTCTGACCGTGAACCCGGTCAGCGGCACCAACCGGTGGGCGGTCTCGCAGGCGTCCTCCTTCCGCCGCATGCACGTCAAGGGCGCACTCGACCTGGCGCCGAACGGCTACGGCTGGGCCAGCGGCGGCTACATCGCCGACTCCAAGGTCGACGGCCAGGTCGGCAACTACTCGCAGCAGCAGTGGTACACCCGGGACAGCTCCATCGGCGGCTGGTCCAACAGCGTGTGGAACCAGACCTTCTCCGGCGTCGAGGGCGCACCGGCCACCGGATTCCCCGAGCCCCGGTACACCACGCTCGACACCACCCCCGTCTCGCGCGAGAAGCCGTACCTCTACCTCGACGGCAACGCATACAAGGTGTTCGCGCCGGCCAAGCGCACCAACGCCCGCGGCACCACCTGGGCGGGCGGCACCCCGCAGGGCGAGTCCGTCCCGCTCGACCGGTTCTACGTGGTCAAGCCCGGCACCACCGCCGCCACGATCAACCAGGCGCTGGCGCAGGGCCTGAACCTGCTGTTCACGCCCGGCGTCTACCACGTCGACCAGACCATCGACGTGAACCGCGCGAACACCATCGTGCTCGGCCTCGGCCTCGCCACGATCATCCCTGACAACGGTGTCACCGCGATGAAGGTCGCCGATGTGGACGGCGTCCGTCTCGCCGGCTTCCTGATCGACGCGGGACCGGTCAACTCGCCGACGCTGCTGGAGCTCGGACCGCAGAACTCTTCCGCCGACCACGCCGCCAACCCCACCACCGTGCAGGACGTGTACATCCGCGTCGGCGGGGCGGGCGCCGGCAAGGCCACCACCAGCGTGGTCGTCAACAGCGACGACACCATCGTCGACCACACCTGGGTGTGGCGCGCCGACCACGGCGAGGGCGTGGGCTGGGAGACCAACCGCGCCGACTACGGGGTGCGGGTCAACGGTGACGACGTCCTGGCCACGGGCCTGTTCGTCGAGCACTTCAACAAGTACGACGTGGAGTGGTTCGGCGAGCGCGGCAAGACGGTCTTCTACCAGAACGAGAAGGCGTACGACGCCCCGAACCAGGCCGCCATTGAGAACGGCAGCACTCGCGGCTACGCCGCCTACCGGGTCGATGACTCCGTCAACACCCACGAAGCCTGGGGCCTGGGCTCCTACAGCAACTACAACGTCGATCCGACGATCATCCAGGACCACGGCTTCAAGGCCCCGGTCAAGCCGGGCGTCAAGTTCCACAGCCTCCTGACGGTGTCGCTCGGCGGCAACGGCCACTACGCCCACGTCATCAACGACACCGGGGCGTCCACCGTTCCGTCCGGGACCTCGACGGTCCCCTCCACGGTGGTCTCCTTCCCCTGAGTCGCCGTCCCTCCCCACCGGCTCCGGTGACCCACCGGAGCCGGGCCGAACTCCCCGGGCCCGGTTTCCGCCCTGTCGCCGTGGCCCGGGGGCACCACCGCTCGACCGGCCTCCGATGACCCGACGGAGCCGCGCTCAACTCCCCTGGACCAGGTGAACCGGCCTCCCCGCCCCGGACCAGGGGGCCCTCCACCGCCATTTACACCAGGAGCCGCAATGTTCACCCATCCCCCCTCCACCGGCACCCCACCCCGCCGCCGCACGCGCGGCGTGGCCGCCCTCGTCACCCTGGGCGCGCTCTTCGCGTCGTCGTTCACCCTGGCCGCCGCTCCCACCGCGGTCGCCGCCGAAACCCTGCTCTCCCAGGGGAAGACGGCCACCGCTTCGTCGAGCGAGGGCGAGGCCTATGCCGCGGCCGCCGCGTTCGACGGGAACCTCACCGGGACCCGCTGGGCCAGCCAGTGGCGCGACGCCGAATGGATCCAGGTCGACCTCGGCGCGAGCCGCAACCTCAGCCGTGTCGTGCTCACGTGGGAGGGCGCGTTCGGCAAGAACTACGAGATCCAGGTCTCGGACGACGGGACGAACTGGCGCACCGCCAAATCCGTCACCGGCAGCGACGGCGGCACCGACGAGATCGCCATCTCCGGCAGCGGCCGCTACGTACGGATGAACGGCCTGGTCCGCTCCGGCGGTTACGGCTACTCCCTCTGGGAGTTCCAGGTCTACGGCACCACCTCGGTGGAGCCCCCGGTCCAGGGCGCCGTGCGCGTGGCCGGCTCCCAGGGCAACTGGCAGCTGACGGTCGGAGGGCAGCCGTACACGGTCAAGGGCCTGACGTGGGGCCCGTCCTTCGCGGACGCCCCGAAGTACATGCCCGACGTGAAGTCCATGGGCGTGAACACCATCCGCACCTGGGGCACGGACGCGTCGAGCAAGCCCCTGCTCGACACGGCCGCGGCGAACGGGATCCGGGTCGTCAACGGATTCTGGCTGCAGCCCGGCGGCGGTCCCGGCTCGGGCGGCTGCGTCAACTACGTGACCGACGCCGCGTACAAGAGCAACATGCTGACCGAGTTCGCGAAGTGGGTGGACACCTACAAGTCGCACCCGGCCACCTTGATGTGGAACGTCGGCAACGAGTCCGTCCTCGGCCTGCAGAACTGTTACAGCGGCACCGAACTGGAGGCGCAGCGCAACGCCTACACCACGTTCGTGAACGACGTCGCCAAGAAGATCCACACCATCGACCCGGACCACCCGGTCACCTCGACCGACGCCTGGACGGGCGCGTGGCCGTACTACAAGCGCAACGCCCCGGACCTCGACCTGTACTCGATGAACTCCTACGGCGACATCTGCGGGGTCAAGCAGGACTGGGTGGACGGCGGCTACAACAAGCCGTACATCATCACCGAGACGGGCCCGGCCGGCGAGTGGGAGGTGCCGAACGACGCGAACGGCATCCCCGACCAGAAGACCGACGTCCAGACCGCCGAGGGGTACACCACCGCCTGGAACTGCATCACCGGTCACCAGGGCGTGGCTCTGGGCGCCACGATGTTCCACTACGGCACCGAGCACGACTTCGGCGGCATCTGGTTCAACCTGCTGCCCGACGGGCTCAAGCGGCTGTCCTACTACGCGGTGAAGAAGGCGTACACCGGGTCGACCGCGGGCGACAACACTCCGCCGGTCATCGGCAACATGGTCGTCGACCAGGCCTCCAACGCCCCGGCCGGCGGTGAGTTCACCGTCCGCGCCCACATCAGTGACCCGCAGAACGACCCGCTCACGTACAAGGTGTTCCTCAGCGGCAACTACGCGAACGGTGACAAGCGTCTGGTCGAGGCGCGGTGGCGTTCGACGGGCAACGGGACCTTCGCGGTCACCGCTCCCGAGAAGCTCGGCGTCTGGAAGGTCTACATCCAGGCCGAGGACGGCCACGGCAACGCGGGCATCGAGACCAAGTCCGTCAAGGTCGTCGCCCCGCCCGTCAGCGGCACCAACATAGCCCTGAACAAGCCCGCCACCGCCTCCTCCGCGCAGGCCTCCTACGGCGACTGCCCCTGCCCCGCCGGCAACGCCACCGACGGCAACACCACCACCCGCTGGGCCAGCGACTGGAGCGACCCCCAGTGGATCAGCGTCGACCTCGGAGCCTCCAAGGCGATCCGCACCCTGCAGCTGGTCTGGGACCCCGCCTACGCCAAGTCCTACGAAGTGCAGCTCTCCGACGACGGCACCAACTGGCGCACCGTCCACACCACCACGACCGGCAACGGTGACATCGACACCATCAACGTGTCGGCCACCGCCCGCCACGTGCGGCTGAACCTCACCGCGCGCGGCACCGGCTGGGGTTACTCCCTCCACGAGTTCGGCGTCTACAGCTGACCTGGTGACGGCGCGACCCTGACGGGTTCGCCCTCCCCCGGGGGGCCGGCGCCCCCACGGCTCTCCGGCTGCCCGGCGGCGGCCGGAGAACGGGTGGCGGGGAACGAGCCGCTTCCCGCCACCCGCCCATCGGCGGCAGCCCCACACCACCGCCACGAATACGGCAGGAGATTTCCATGACAGCACGTCCCAAACGGCTCTCCGCGCTCCTCCTCGGTACCACCCTCGTCGCCGGCCTCCTGAGCGTCGGCGCGATCGCCAACGCGACGGATCCCGGCAGTTCGACCTCCTCCTCGTCCGCCGCGTCACACAGCGGACACACCATGGCCGCCTCCCTCCAGGCGTCGGGCGACGACGCCGACGGGGACGGCTACATCCCGGCGGTCCCGCAGGTCACCGGCGTCACGCCGTCCGACAGGACACCGCCGCCCGCCTACCACCACGAGTTCCAGGCCGGCTGCTCAGTCACGCACACCGCGCCGGACGACCCGATCGTCTACCCGGGCCAGCCCGGCAGCTCCCACGACCACACGTTCATGGGCAACACCTCCACCAACGCGAACAGCACCACCGCTTCGCTCTACGGAGGCGCGACCGCGTGCAAGGCGCCCGCCGACGCCTCCGCGTACTGGATGCCCTCGCTCTACAAGGGCGATCGGAAGATCCTGCCCACCGGACCGCAGGTCATCTACTACAAGTCCGGCGTCACCGACTACACCAGCGTGCGTCCCTTCCCCAAGGGCCTGCGGTTCGTCGTCGGCAACCCGATGCAGAGCGCCCAGGAGTTCCGCAACCACAAGGGCTTCGTCGAAGGCTGGGAGTGCGGTGAGAGCTTCTTCAACACCGACATCCCGGCGAGCTGTCCGGACCGACCGGACGTCCAGCTCAACCTGCGGATGCAGGCCCCCAGCTGCTGGGACGGCAAGTACCTCGACACCCCCGACCACAAAAGCCACATGTCGTACACGGTCGTCAAGCCCGGCACCAACGACAACATGTGCCCGGCCTCTCATCCCGTCGCCCTGCCGATGATCGAGTTCAAGATGGCGTGGCCGGTCAACGGCGACATGTCCCAGGTCCGCCTCGCCAGCGGCCGCGGCTACTCCTTCCACTACGACTTCTTCAACGCCTGGGAGGAACGCACCCTCAAGGCCCTCGTCGACCACTGCATCGTCGGCGGCCTGCAATGCGACCCGCGCGGCTTCGACCTGTACCGCCCCGAACGCGGTGCCGTCCTGAACGCGGAGTACCGGCTGCCCTGACCCGGTCGGCCCTCCGTACCGGCCCGACTCGCCCCGTCTGAACGACGGGGCGGGCCGGGCCCCTTCTCTGTCGCCGAGGATTCGCCCTCATGGGGGGCTTGACGCTGGGCGCGGCACCGAACAAAGCTTGGGAGAGCGCTCTCCCGCAGATGAGTAGCGGAGCACGTGAATGGGGTGGGGATGAGCGAGGACATGCTCGATCGGCTGCTGGAGAAGCTCGATCTGGCGCAGAAGGTGCGGTTGCTGTCCGGGGCCACGACATGGCGGACGGCCGGCGAGCGGGCCATCGGGCTGCGCGAGATGGTGACGTCCGACGGTCCGGCCGGGGTGCGGGGCGAGGCCTGGGACGAGCGGCTCACCTCCGCGCTGCTGCCCTCGGCGTCCGCGATCGGCGCGTTGTGGGACGAGGACCTGACCGAGGAGCTGGGGGGTCTGCTCGCTTCGGAAGCGGTCCGCAAGGGGGTGGACGTGGTCCTCGCGCCGACGCTCAACCTGCATCGCACTCCGCTGGGCGGCCGGCACTTCGAGTGCTTCTCGGAGGATCCCGTCCTGACGGGCCGTACGGGTGCGGCGCTGATCCGGGGCATCCAGGCGGCGGGGGTGGCGGCCACGGCCAAGCACTACGTGGCCAACGACTCGGAGACGGGGCGGATGCACGTGGACGTACGGGCTTCCGAGCGGGTGCTGCGCGAGGTGTACCTGGCTCCGTTCGAGGCCGCTGTCGAGGCGGGTGTGTGGCTGGTGATGGCCGGCTACAACGGCGTGAACGGTACGACCATGACCGCCAGTCCGCTGCTGGCCGAACCGCTCAAGGGCGATTGGGGCTTCGACGGGGTGGTGGTCTCCGACTGGGGCGCCCTGCGTTCGGCCACGGAACCGGCGCTCGCCGCACTGGACCTGGCGATGCCGGGACCGCAGGGCCCCTGGGAGGCCTCCCTCGTCCAGGCCGTGAAGGACGGCCACGTCCCCGAGGCGGACGTCGACGAGAAGGTGCGGCGCCTGCTGCGGCTGGCCCGGCGGGTGGGGGCCCTGGAGTCGGACCGGCGCCCAAGAACCCCCGCGCTCGGTCCGGACGGGACCCGGTCGCTGCTGCGCCGTACCGTGGCCGCGGGATCCGTGCTGCTGACCAATCGCGGGGTGCTTCCGCTCGACCCGCTCTCCTTGCCCAGGGTCGCCGTCATCGGCGTGCACGCCGCCTGCCCGCGGGTGCAGGGCGGAGGCAGCGCGGGAGTGTTCCCCTCGCGCGTGGTCACCCCCCTCGAAGGGATCCGCGCCCGGCTGGACGGTCTCGCCGAGGTCGTGCACGTGACCGGTCCGGGCCCGGGCATTCCCCCCCCGCCTCTCGGTACCGGCTGGTGCAGCGACCCGCGCTCGGGGGAACCCGGTGTGCTGGTGCGCCTCCTGGACGAGGCGGGCCGTGAACTTCACGCCGAACACCGGCTGTCCGGAACGCAGTTGGAGCCGCCCGTGACTCCCGCCGCACGAACGGTGGAGATCAGTGCGCTCCTGCGGCCGCCGTCGACGGGACCATGGACCTTCGCCGTCGCCGGCTTCGGCCGCATGAGCCTCACCCTCGACGGCAGGACCATTCTGGACGGCGAGTTCCCGTGCACCACCGACGACCCGGCCGTCGTCCATGTGAACCCGCCCCGCCACACGGTGCGCGCGACCGTGGACACGACGGAACCCGTTCTCCTGACGGCCCGGCGTGAACTCGTCCCCGGAGCCGGGCGCGCCACGATCGTCGCGGCGGCGCCCCCGGAGCCCGACGCGGCGGCCGCGCTCGCCGAAGCGGTGCGGGCTGCCCGCGACGCGGACGCCGTGATCGTGGTCGTCGGCACGACCGAACACACGGAGACCGAGGGCCACGACCGCGGCGACCTCTCGCTGGGCGGCCACCAGGACGCGCTGGTCCGCGCCGTGGCAGCCGCCAACCGGAACACGATCGCCGTGGTCAACAGCGGCGGCCCCGTCGAACTGCCCTGGCGCGACGAGGTGGGCGCGGTACTGCTCACCTGGTTCCCCGGACAAGAGGCCGGTACCGGGCTCGCCGACATCCTGTTCGGAGACGCCGAACCCGGCGGCCGCCTCCCCACCACCTGGGCAGCCGCCCTGACCGACGCACCCGTCACCCACGTACACCCCGTCGACGGGCGGCTCGCCTACCACGAAGGCGTGCACATCGGGCACCGGGCGTGGCTGCTCACCGGCAGGCGGCCCGCCTACTGGTTCGGTCACGGCCTGGGCTACACCACCTGGGAGTACGGGACGGTCCACGTCCCGGCCGAGGTCACGGAAGGTTCCCCGTTCACGGTCCGCGTCCAGGTGCGCAACACGGGCGACCGGCCCGGCCGCGAGGTCGTGCAGGTGTACCTCGCCCGGCCGCACTCCGCCGTCGAGCGGCCCGTCCGCTGGTTCGCCGGCTACGCGGCGGTCCACGCGGAACCGGGCGCTTCGGCGGTCGCCGCCGTGCAGGTGCCGGCGCACGCGCTGCGGCACTGGTCCGAAGCCGAGAAGGCCTGGCGCACGGAGCCCGGGACCTATCAGATCATGGTGGGTCGCTCAGCCGACGACCTGGCGTGGAGGGGAGTGCTGCCGCTCCGGGGCCGGACGGGATGAAGACCGGACGAACGAGTCGTCACTGACGACCCCTCAAGATCCGTTGGCCTCGGCCTCGTTGTCAGCGCCGTGCATCTGTCCGGCTGGCGGTGGCCTGATCACCGCTGCCCGACGAAGGCGCGGGAGTGGACCGGCACGAGCGCCCGCCCGGAGTCCCGTCCGGCCAAGCCCCCGCACCGGCCCACCCGCCGACCCCGACGGTCAGGGGGCGTCGACGAGTACCCGGCCGTCGGTCGGCACGGTTGCCGCGAGCCCGTTCGCGTACGCGTTCTGCACGCGGGAGCGCTCCGTCGCGTTGGGCACGGCGTTGGTGCAGGCCGTCCCGGCGCTGGACCCGGACATCAGCTGGGAGCACGGTCCCGGCTTGGTGTCCGGGAGGCCCAGGCTGTGGCCCAGTTCATGCGCGGCGATGCGCGTCTTGTCGTACCCCTGGCTCACGGCCTGCGCACCGAGTTCGACTCGTACCTGTCGCCCCGGACGGACCGGGCCGAGGGTGGCCTGCGGCCAGCCGGTGGTGGCCACGATGACGATCTCGGCCCGGACCCCCGGCGCGGCCTCCACCAGCCGGACGTTACCGACGTTCGCGTTCCAGGAAGCGACCCCGGCCGCGATGGCCGCTTCCCAGCCGCCGGCCCGGCTGTCGTCGTAACGGAGCGTCACTACCGCCGCGCCGGCGTCCGGTACGGGGGCGGGCGCCGCGGTCGCGGCGGTTGCCGCCGCGAGGACCAGCGCGGCGGCGGAGGTGCCTGCTTTCAGCCAGGTGCCCAGAGACATGTCGTCTTCCTTCACGCGTGGGGGACCCGACCCCTCGGCGGAGCCGGGGCACTGGAGAAGCCGCCACCGCCCGCCCGTGACCCGCGCGTTCGGACAGCCGCCCCTCCTGAGCCCTAAGAAGGTAGCCCCGCACCCCACCAACCCGTCATGCACCTGCCGGCCAATTCCCGCAGGCACTCCGGCCGATGCCCGGTCAGCGGGCGGCGCCATCCAAGGGGCGGCACCATCCGGGGGGTGGCACCGTCCAAGGGGCGGCACCATCCGGGGGCCCGAGCGGACGCGCTCGACGCGGTCGTCATCCGGCCGGGTCGTACCCGCTACGGGATCAAGGGGTGGCGGCAGGCTTGGTGGAAAGGTCGATGGTGAACGTCACGCGGTCGAGTCCGGGGCCGTCGTAGTCGGCCTGCACGCCCGAGGACGTGAAGCCGAGCCGGGTGTGGAATGCCTGCGACGCCATGTTCTGCGGGCTGGTGATGCACTGCACGCACCGGCGTCCGTGTGCGCGCGCGAGGTCGAAGAAGGCCTGATAGAGCGCGCGGCCGACACCCCGTCCATGCAGCACCGGGTCGACGCCGACGAAGTGCACGTAGGCGGTTTCGGGGTCCGTCTGCGACAGGAAACCGACGAGGAAGGCGGCTACCCGACCGGCGTCATCCTCGACGAGGAAGCTGGTGGTGGTGAAGTGCTGGAAGTAGAGCCGGGGCAGCAACAACGCGCGTTCCCTCGAACCCTCTTCCCCTTTCAGGCCGGCCCACCAGTCGTCCAGAACGGCGAGCACACGCGGATGGTCGGTGACGGCGAGTTGTCGGGCTTTCAGACCCGCAGGGAGATCATCGATCATCGGTGCAGTCTGCCATCCCGCGTGGAGCCGCCCGGGTGCCGCGGTTCGCGGCAGGCTGTGTCCTCACGGGGCGAACCATGCCGAGACGGCATTCCAGTCATCGTCCAAACGGACCGCCATCGTCGGAGCCGTCCGGACAGGCTCGGTCCGGCGGATCAAAGGGGGTCAAGACGGAGGAACACGGATCAAGGAACCGTAGGCTTCAGGGCATGCACAGCACCCTGACGGAGCACGCCCGGTGTCAATACGGAGACGAGTACCGACCTACCCCGACGTGCGATGGCGACCACCAAGAGCGCTACTTCATCGAAGAGTTGACCTTTGCCGACGCCGATTCGATCCTGGCCATGCTGCATGAGCTGAGCCCGCACGTGGTCGACGGTCATCTGCCGGTCTGGGTTCGCAACCTTGCCTATCGACTCGTACTCCTGCAGCGACCGGACGAGCCGGCGCTGTTGCGGGAGGCCGCCGAGAACCTCTGGCTTCACGGACCGGACTGGGACAACATCGCGGCAGACCTGAAGCGGCGAGCCGACGTTCTGGAAAGGGACTGAGTCGAACGGACTCTGGCGAGCGCCGAGGAGTCAGCCAACGGGTCGCGGATGTGGACCGGTTGCTCCCGCGCTATCCCGCGCCGGGCGGAGACAGTCGCCGGGTGATCCGGTCGAACAGCTCCGTCAGCGGCTCGCCGATGTCCCGGCCGAACTCGGTCAGTCCGTAGGTGACCTGGGGTGGCGTCGTCGGTTCGACCTCCCGCCAGACCAGGCCGTCCTGAACCAGCGCGCGCAGCGTCTGGGCGAGCATCTTCTCGCTGATGCCCTGGATGCTTTCGCGCAGTTCGTAGAACCGAAGGCTGTTGCTCCGCAAGGAGATCAGCACCCAGATGCCCCACCTGCTGGTTACGTGGTCGACCACGTCGCGCGCGGCGCAGTCGGTGTGAAACACGTCATAGCGCTTCCCCGACTCGGCCCCTCTGTCCTGCACACCTTCCACCATGTCAGGAGCTTACTTCAAGGTATGTCCTTACGAAATGTGAGTCCGCGCTCCTAGCTTTGAGGCCTCAGAGGACAACTGACGAGGAGCTGACCATGATCGTGGTGACCGGGGCCACCGGAAACATCGGACGGCCGTTGACGCAGGCGCTGGCCGAGGCCGGCCGGCAAGTGACGGCTGTGTCGCGGCACACGGCGGCGGTGCCGAACGGCGCCCGCCACGTGGTGGCCGACCTGGCCGAACCGGCCGGCCTCAAGCCCGCACTGGCCGGGGCCGAGGCTCTGTTCCTGCTGCTGTCCGGCGACCTGCACGCCACTGGAGCCGGCCCCGCCGACATCATCGGCGAAGCTGTGGCCGCCGGGGTCCGCCGGGTCGTCCTGCTCTCCACGTTGGGCGTGGTGACCAGGCCCGCCGGCCGGACGCGGATCGCGATGCGCGCGCTGGAGGACACGCTGCGGGAGTCCGGACTGGAGTGGACCATCCTGCGGCCGGGCGGCTTCGCCTCCAACGCCCTGTGGTGGGCCGATTCCGTCCGTACGCAACGGGCCGTCGCCGCGCCCTTCGGCGACGTCGGTGTCCCCATCATCGACCCGGCGGACATCGCCGCGGTCGCGGCGGCCTGCCTGTTGGAGGACCGCCACACCGGCGGCGTGTACGAGCTGACCGGCCCGGAGGTGATCACTCCGCGCCGACAGGCGGAGGCGATCGCCGCCGCGTTGGGTTCGCCGGTGAGGTTCCACGAGCTCACCCGCGACGAGGCCAAGACCGCCATGACCCGGAGCATGCCGGCGGAGCTGGCCGACGACACTCTGGACATCCTCGGTTCCCCGAGCCCGGCCGAACTGCGCGTCAGCCCGGACGTCCGGCAAGTCCTCGGCCGGGCCCCGCGCCCCTTCGCCGACTGGGCCGCCCGCAACGTCGCCGCGTTCCGCTGAGACCGGTCAGCGCCGCCGGAACTGCCTACCTGCTCGGTGAGCGACCACGGGCGGCCCCGTGCGCGTAGGCCCGTGTCCGCACGGCGCCGGGTGCGCCCACGATGGCGACGCCGGCGCCTGGTCGTCAGGCGGGCTGGACGGTGACGGTGCAGAGGCGCTTGGTGGCCCGGGTCAGGGCCACGTACAAGTCCCTTTCCCCACCGGGCCGGGCGGTGATGATTTCCTCGGGGTTCATGACGAGGACCCCGTCGAACTCCAGGCCGCGTGCTTCGGACGCCGGCACGATGCGTGCGTGGTGGGCGATGCCCTGGTCCGTCAGCTCGCTCACCCTGGCGTCCGCGCAGATCACTCCCAGAAACTCGTCCGGGTGCGCGGTGCTCTGGGCGCGGAGTTCGTTCACTACGGCGGTGAGCAATCCGGCCGCAGGTGTGATCACGGTGCGAGGGCTGTCACCGTTTCGCAGTGACCTTGTGGGCTTCTGGTCCGGAGCGATCCGCGCGAGCAGGTCCCGGACGCTCTCCAGGATCTCCTGCGTGGTGCGGTAGCTCACCGTCAGGTGGTGCAGTGTGAACCGCGGTCCGACGTGGGGGCTCAGGGCTTCCTTCCAGTCGCGTGCCGTCGCGACCGGGCCTGCCTGGGCGAAGTCACCCACCAGCGTCATCGCCCGTGCCGGGCAGCGGCGGACGATCATCCGCCACTGCATGGCGGTCAGTTCCTGCGCCTCGTCGACGACGACGTGCCCGTACGTCCGCTCGGGAGGGCCGTCGACCAGGCTCGCCGCCTCGTCCAGCAACGGCACATCGGCATCGGTCCACGGGTCGCCCGGACCGCGCAGCAGAAGGGACCGCTCCTGCGCGGTCAGTCGGGGCAGGAGCTCGGCGAGAGCGTCGGCGTCCGTCAGGAGCGCCTTCACGAGGTCACCGGGTACCAGCCGCGGCCACAATGCCTCGACCGCTCGGTCGACGCCGGGATCGTCGAGGAGATCGGCTCGGATGGCGTCCAGGTCCAGCTCGTGGGCCGGTCCCGGGTCGGCCGCACCTTCGACACGGTGCTGGGCGGCTCCCGTGAACCGGTCGAGGTTGATGCCCGTCATCGTCTCGGAATCGGCGTCGATCCGCTCCAGGAGATCGCCCATGTCTCGTTGCATCGCGTCGGTGACGGCGTCGACCAGGAGCTCCCTGAACACCTGGCGCGCGGGGTTGTGGCCGGGTACGGCTGCCACGGCGGCGTCGCGTGCCGTGGCGACTTCCTCGCCGGACAGGTGAACCGGTTCCTGTCCGATCCGCACCGTGAAGTCACCTGCGGGGGCTTGGTGGACGCGCAACAGCCCGGCCAAGGCGTCGGCGAGGTCGGAGCTGCCCTTGAGACGCGCTGTAACGAAGGGGTCCACCGAGTGCGTGGACACTCCGGCCAGTTCCCGGCAGGTCGTCAGAACGACGTCGTTCTCTCCGAGCGAGGGAAGGACCTGGGAGATGTAGTCGAGGAACCGGGCGTTCGGGCCCACCACCAGGACGCCCTCCTCCGCGGCGCGCGGGAACGCGTACAGGACATAGGCCGCCCGGTGCAGGGCGACCACCGTCTTGCCGGTGCCGGGGCCGCCCTGCACCACGGTCACCCCGCGGTGGGCGGAACGGACGATCTCGTCCTGCTCGGCCTGCAACGTCGCGACGGCCGCGTGCATCCTGCCCGTACGCCGTGCCGACAGAGCCTCGGTCAACGGCCCGTCCCCCACGACGTCCTCGTCGGTCGGGGCGGTCCCGTCCAGCAGTTCGTCGCTCACCGAGACGACCGTCCGCTCCTCCAGGCGCAGGTGCCGGCGCCGGCGCAGGTCCATCGGGTGGACCGGTGTCGCCTCGTAGAAGGGCCGCGCCGCGTGCGCGCGCCAGTCCACGAGCAGCGGCAGGTCGTCCTCCTCCGTGTGCAGTCCGAGCCGCCCGATGCGCAGGGTCGTGCCGTCCGTCCGGTCGATGCGCCCGAACACCAGCCCCTTTTCGGCACCCTCCAGCCGGCCGATGTCCTTGGCCAGACGCTCGGCGGCCATTTCTCTCTCGTATGCCTCACCGACGCTTTCCGCCGGGGCCTTCAGCACACGCGCTCGGTGTACTCGTGCCTCGGAAAGCCGCTCGGTGAGCAACTCGTACAGGGAGGACACGTAATCCCGCTCCAATGCAACTGCACGCGCAGCGAGATCCTTCATTTTCGACAACGGGGCTCCTTTGATTCGAGCCACACCGTACGGCCAAATTTCCCTGAAGGTAAGTCTTGACTTACCTGGTGCGCCATGACCTTACGTCGTGGCCCTACCTCATGGCCGTACCTCATGGCCGTACCTCATGGCCTTACCTCATGGCCCTGCGGCTGAATCCATGACGCCTTATCGCATTGACGTGTCACGCATTCCGCCGTTCCGCATATCCGACCGCTATCGCTCACTGCGCTCTGCATTCCGCCGCCTGCCTTATGGCGAGCCGGCCAGCCGGCCAGCCGGCCACCCTTGAATGCCAGTGATCTTTCGCCGCGGTCGGGAAAAGCTTTCCGAAGGCGCGCCGATTCAGCCCGGTGAACGGGGCTGTCCATGACGGTTCCGACGCCGCAATCACACCGCCATCCCACGATCATTTCACCCGTGACCGGCAACTGCGTGGTAGCCGTCAACCAATCCCGGTGACCACCGAAGCCAAAGACAGGAGCAACGCGCCCAGCGCCCCCGCAGAGCCATAAAGCCTCACCTCACGCCGGCCATCGTGGCGGCGGACATAGCGCGTGGCAGCGGCGGCAAAGGCCAGGCCACCGGCGATGAACCACGGCCCCCACAGGTAGAGGTACCAGCGGTTCAACCCGACCAGATCAGGCGCCACAGCGCGCGCCCCAGCCTCAACCAACACTCCGTGGATCACGAACTGACATCCATGCCAGACGAGCAGCACTGTCGCGCCGCCGCCACAGAGCACCATCAATCGACCGGTCCACTTTCCGCGACGGCGCGTCAAACCGATACCGATCAGCACTCCGAAGAGCTTCAGGAAACCGGTCACCCACAAGACTGCCAGGAACCACGTCACCCGGTCATGAGCAAGCTTCACCAGCGGAGGAGCCACCGTCGCCTGCACACCGAAGGTGCCTCCCGACGCCCAGACGAAGCTGGGTACCGCGAACAGGAACCCCCATGCCGCGACGGTGAACCCGGGCCACCTGCCCAAATGGAGGCGGAGCGCCCAGCTCGGGGGCGGAGGGACTGCATCGTCCGAAGCATGCTTGATCGTCACCACTCCACCGTCGCTGAACCTCTACGAGAGGGCGTCGTCCTCGCGAACGATCACGCTCCCCCGCGCGGGGGAGCCACCTTTGATCGCGCCGGCGACTGACGGGCAGCAACAACTCGAAACGCCGACCCGGCAGTTCCGACGTATCGAGAACGGTCAGGGCGGTGGCCCGCGGGTCCACCCGCCCGCGTGCGGAACGTCGGCGGCTGTGGTGTGGCCAGGCCGGAGGCCCGCGGCTCAGGAAGCAGCCGGGGCCGATCGACCGCCGGCCCGCCCCGGCCGGCTCCTCCGCGAGGCGACGTCTGGCGCTATGGCCCAGTGATAGCGGCCGTGGCGGCAGTGGCGGTGGGCAGGTCCCCCAGGTGGATCGGGTTGCTCCACGCCCGTCCCCCGTCGGCGTCCTCGACGGTGACCCGGCAGTACCCCTGGCCGAACATCGCGACGGGCAGGGAGCATTCGGTCAGCCCTTCGCCCTCCACCACCTGCAGGCCCGGTGCGCCACCGGTGAGCAGGATCTTGCGGGCGGGCGAACAGCGCACCGTGATCCGGCCGTCGTCGAGGCGGACGTCGTACAGCTCGGGGCCGGTGCTGGAATAGTAGTGACCGGCCTTGAGGGCGGCGAGGAGGGCGTCCGGGTCGAGGGTTTCGGCGCGTACCTGGACCCAGGCCACGCACCCCGGCGGGTCCTGGGGTTGGAAGTGCGCGTCGTCGGCGGCGTAGGCGTTCAGCCGGTGCCCGCGGTTGAGCAGCACGTCCGTCAGGTGCCAGCTGTCGCCGCGGTGCTCACGATCCGCGAGCGCGTTGTAGACCTCGACGGCGTGCGCGGCGTCCAGGGACTCGGCGTCGTCCGTGGTCAGCAGCGAGGCCGCCGGGTGTGCCATGCCGACGAACGCACCCGCCGCCCGCGCCCGACGCGCCAACTCCGGCCCGCTCTCCTCGGGCTCGGGCGGCGTGAAGCCCAGGGGCAGCCCCACCGCGACGATGTGCCACTTCGGCCCCGCCTCCGTACGCGGGGCGTGCAACTCGGCGCCGAGCAGCGTGGTGAACCCGGGCGTGCGCAGCGCCCGGGTATCCGTCAGCGGGAACCCGTACTCGACGCGAAAGTGATCGGTGATGGCCAGGAAGTCATAACCGGCGTCCCGGTAGCGGCTTGCGACCTCCGCCGGTGACAACGCCCCGTCGGACTCGTCCGAATGGGTGTGCAGGTTGCCACGCCAGAACCGCCCGGCCTGATCGAACGGCAGGTCCAACACGAGCATCCCCCGCACACGACGACAGTAAGTAACCCCGAGTCTAGGAGGCCTCGACAACGACCGGGTCCGTTACCGCGCCCGGTCCGTTTCCCTCAGCCGGCCGCCGCCTTCAGGATGCGCTCGCTGACGGCCGCCTTGTCGAGGTAACGGTGGACGCCGTGCGGCTGGAGGGCCCCGTTGCTCCCGTAACCGTACGAGCGCGAGCGGCGCGCCCGCGTGCCTCCGGTGCAGGTCATCGCCCGCCGACCCGCTGACGCCCGACCTCTCAGGCTCCCGGTCCGCTCGGCCCCTCGTCGGCGGCGCCGGTGGCGGCGGTGGCGGGCGTGGCGGAGTCCTCGGTGTAGTAGCGGCGCAGGAGTTCCCGCTCGGCGTCCCGGTGCGGGTACATGAAGAAGATCAGCAGCGCACCCAGGGCGATCGCGATCAAACCGACGGTGTACGCCCAGTCGTCGCCGTGGAGGAACGACTGGCGTGCTGCCGCGACGATCTGGTGAGCGTACTCGGGGTGCTGCTCGGCGACCTGCCCGGCGGAGGCGAACGACTTCGTCAGCTCGCTCTGGACCTGGTCCGACACGTCCTTGCTCTCGGGGGAAGCGGCGATCGCCGCGCCGAAGGCCGAGGCGTAGCCGGCGATGAGGAGCACGCCCATGACGGACTGCATGATGGCTCCGCCGAGGTCCCGTTGCAGGTCCGCGGTGCCCGAGGCCATGCCGGCCCGTCGCACGGGCACCGATCCGGTCAGCGAGTGCGATGCGGGCGTCCCGGCGAGGCCGGCGCCGATGCCGATGAAGACGTAGGCGAGGCCGATCTGCCAGTAGCTGCTGTCCTCGTCCCAGAACAGCAGCATCCAGGCGAAGGCGAGGAAGAGGAACGCGTAGCCGCTCAGCAGGGTCACACGGGCGCCGCGTGTCTCGACCAGCTTCGCGGACCGGGGTGCCACGAGCACCATCATCACGACGAGGGGGAGGATGGCGGCGCCGGCTTCGACGGCGTCGTACTCGAGCACGTTCTGCAGGTACTGCATGCTGATGAACGCCGAGCCCATCATGGAGCCGAACACGATGATTCCCGCGCACGCGGCGACCCAGAACGTACGCCGGCCGGCGATGTGGAGGTCGTACAGCGGGTTGCGAGCGCGGCGTTGGCGCCAGACGAACGCCGCCCCGGCGGTGAGGGCGACCGCGAGGAGGCCGACGGCCAGTGCCCCCTGGTTGGGGACGACGGCGAAGTTGATCCCCAGCACCAGTCCCGCGACCAGGAGGACGGACAGGATGCCGCCGAGGTTGTCCACCGGTTCGGCCGACTCGTTGGCGTGCGCGGGGACGAACAGCAGGGCCATGACCAGCGCGACCACGGCGAGGGGCAGGGTCACGAGGAAGACCGACCCCCAGTAGAAGCGTTGGAGCAGCGCGCCCGCGATCACCGGCCCGAGCATGGAGATGCCGCCGCCCAGGGCCGACCACAGCGCGATCGACTTCGTCCGTCCCGGCCCCGCCCACAGGGCGGTGATCAGCGCCAGGGTGGTCGGGTAGGCCATGCCGGCCGAGACTCCGCCGAGGATCCGAGCCGGCACGAGGACGGTGTCGTTCGGCGCGTACGCGGCGAGCAGGCAGGCGGGAATGGACAGGGCGATGCCGAGGAGCAGCAGCAGCTTGCGCCCGTGGCGGTCGCCGACCGCACCCAGGTAGAGCACCGATGCGGCCAGGCCGAGGGAGTACCCCACGGCGACGAGGTTCAGCCCGGTCTGGGAGGAGTCGAAGGCCTTCCCGATCGCGGGCAGCGCCACGTTGGCCACCGACAGGTTCAAGTTGGCCACCGCGGCAACGGTGATCAGGGACGCCAGAACGAGCGGCGCCCGCGCCGGGGCCTCACGTGGAACGTCGGTGCGGGGCGCGCCGTTTTGCGACATGGAACCTCCGGGGCGAAGTTGGGCTTCGCGAGAGTCTTGCCTGATGCACCGTGCCGCACATCGCCCCATTGGGATGACACGCCCGATGACACGACCAATGGCAGGCCCGATGACACGACCAGTGGCACGACCAATGGCAGGCCCGATGGCAGGCCCGATGACACGCCTGATGGCACGCCTGATGGCACGCCCACCGTCGCTGACGCGGTCCGCCCGCCCTCAGGCGTGCGGCGGCGCCCCCAGGCGTGCGGCGGCGGGCCGCGCGCAAGTCGGCAGCGGCTGCGCGCTGTCCCACGACGTTGTCACCGGACCGAAGTGCTTGGCTGGAAAGCGCTCTGCGAGGTGGGGCGGAGGGCCGTGGCGGGCAGACTGACCGGGAATGCACGGGGGAACCGGCGTAGGGGCGTGCGGGATGGGCATACGGGGGCGCGTGGCGGTGATTCGGTGACGGATTATCACATCAAGTATCTGCCGATCGGGACTCTGCCCGAAGACGGTGTCGGCACCTGGTCCGTGACCCGGGACGGCGTCACCTCCCGGTCCGTGTTCGGAGCCGGTGTCGCCTCCTGGGCTGTAGCCGACGCCGAACGGTGGCGGAAGGCGGCGGTCCCGACCGTTGCCGCCCCGGCCGTGGGCGGTTGGGTCCTCGCCGTCCTGGTGGCGGCGGCGTACGTCCTGCTGTTCGGGCTCTCGTCCACGTCCGCGGCCTGGCACAGCGGCCCCGGGGACGGGACGGACTGGCGGAGGTATCCGGGGCTGATCCTGCTGACCGCCCTGCCGCTCTGGTACCGGTACGTCCCGGTCGCGGCCATACCGGCGGCCGTGTTCGTCGCCGGGGAGGTAGTTCTGACCCTGGCCCGGTCGGGCGACGTGGACCCTCCGGCGAGGGCCGGTTGGCTGGTCGTCCTCGCCGCCTGCGCCGTCGGCTTCACGGGAAGCTGTTGGCGGCTGCGGGCCCGACGCCGACAGCGGGCCCTGGCCCTCGCCGCTGCGGGCGGGCGCCGCTTCCCGCTGCCTGACGGCACCCCGGAGTCGGACGGCCACCGCGGACACCGGCACTTCTACCTCGGGCTGGCGCTCTGCCTGGTCGCCGCAGCCATCCTCATCGACGGCCTGTTCGGGGGACCGACCACGTCCGCCGTCGCCTACGACGCCATCGGGCAACAGCGCATCGTTCTGGTGCTCCTCGTGGCCGGTACGACCTTCTACGGGCGGGGCCTGCTCGCCTACCGGGCGGCCTCGCGCTTGCACGGGCAGTCACAGCCGGCCCTGATCGTGGGCGTACGCGCCGGGGCGGACGGGCGCCACTGGGTGTGCGCGGACGCCCGCACCCGCTCGGCCGCGCCCCTGATCGCGTACGTTCCCCGCAAAAGCGACACCCGCACCAGGACGCGGCTTCTGGGCAGCGGCTCGGCGCTCGGAGCGGGGAACGGGCACCACGACATCGACCCTACGCACGAACCCTTCGAAGCGGTCCTGTACGGCACTCTCGCGGAGGGCGACGAGGTCGTCCTCGAATACGCCTGTGCCGAATACGACCGCCCCGAGCAGATGGGCCGGATGTACGCGGCCGTGACCACTGCTCCGCTCCGCCCGGACCGCCGCCACGGGCTGGGGCCGTGGGAACCGGCGGACGGCGACGCCCGTCAGCGCGAGCGGCTCCGCGAGGACCGGGAAAGGACGGACCGCTACCAGGAGGCGCAGCGCAAAGCGGAGAAGCGCCGCAGGAACGCACCGCGCGGCTCGTCGACCCGGGGGCGCGGGAGCGGCTCCGGCAACCGGTACAACGGGGGCGGCTGCGGATCCGGGTGTGGGTCGAGCTGCGGGTCGGGCTGCGGGGGCGACTGAGCCCTCACCGGCAACCGATCAGGGTCCACGGCCGGCGCCCGGACACCCTCCGCCGGGTCTCCCGACCGCCGAACAGACGCACGCAGCGGGACCCGGCCGTCTGAAGCGATCGCTCGGGGGCCGGGCCGGCTGTGGGGCTCGTACCTCGGCGTGCAGCGGAGCTCGCGCTAGCGCACCGTGATGCGGGCCGTGAAGGTGTCAGCCGGGTCCGGGTGACCGCCCATCTCCCCAGGCCGCCGGTAGGTGAAGGGCACCACCGTGGTTCCCGTTTCTTTCGCGGTGAAGGTGAACACGAAAGCCCCTGCCAGTCCGGGCCCCGCTTCGCCTTCAAAGCCACTGCCGGTGAGATCGAGTACCCCCGCGTCGTGTGTGTCTGCGGTCCACGCGCAGCCGGTGGCGGGATTCCCCTCCAGTTGGATGGTCAGTGTGGTGCCCCGGGGGATCACCACCTCGCTCTGGCCGCCGCGGAGCCCTTCGACGGTCTTCGTCGTGCCCTGGTCACTCATATCCGCTCCTGTCAGTACGGCTCTACGGCTCTACGGCTCTCGCGCCGCTCAAGCATCTCCCAGTACAGAACGCCTTTCCGGCGCCGCTCCAGGTATGCCCGCCTCGGGCACACCGGTTGCCTTTCGAGCACCGCCGCGCCCGGGGCGCTCGTTGTACGGGCCGAACGCGGTTTCGTGCGTGGTGAAGCTCTCTGACTGCTGGGCGCCGCCGCGTTCGGGGTCGCGTTCGGCCCGTGTTCCCGCCGGTCGTGGCTTTCTTCCGGGCGAAACCCATGGCGCGGCGGCTCCGTCCTGCGTCTCAGGCGGGTACACCGGTTTCCGTGCCGCCCGGGGCTGTGGGGCGTCGCGCCTCGAAGTGGAAGCATCCGTACTCCAGTGCCCTGACGTGTACGAGCTGCACGTCCGGATCGTGGAAGGCGTCGTCGAAGGCCGCGTCGAAGCCTGCCGTGGCGTCAGTCGGAATCTCCAGCAGGCGGCCACCCGCGATACGGCCCCGTGCGTCGTAGCGACGCACGGTACGCAGTGCGCCCGGCCGGTCGAGGGGGTAGGTCTCGCCGGGGGTGAAGCCGCCGCAGTCGTCGGCGTGGATGAAGACGGGGCCCTGTTCGTCGTACGCACCCGGATCGGCCCCCCTGGCAGCGGCCCAGCGACGCAACGGGGCGTACGAGACGAGAGCGATCCGCTCGCCCAGCGTGATGGGGCGCAGGCAGCAGCGCAGCGGGGAGCCGGCGTCGTCGCGGGTAGCGATGTACGGGGCGCAGGGACGGCCCGCATCGTCGGCGACCCGCAGTTCCTCCAACACGGCTGCGGCAACGGGGAGCACGGTGTACTTGGTCATGTGTTCAGGCTGGCTCGACGCGCGGGTGCCTGCCGGCAGGAAACGGACGTCACGCGCGCTGCGGGCAGGACCGCCAGTTCGTCACCGTAACGCTGTCGAGCGCGGCATGGTCGACTGCGGCGTAGTCGATCGCGGCGGCAGGACCGTCGCCGTCAGTCCAGGGTGAGCTGGAAGTACGCCGTCTCCCGGAAGCCGGCGGCCGGCGGGTCGACTTCCACCGTCATCGGGACTCCCTTCATCGTCGGCTTGATCCGGACCGGAATCCTGCGCTTCTTGTCGGCGCCCAACGCCGGCATGAGGGCGGCGCCGGACTCCCGCTGGTTCAACCAGTTCAGGCTGTATCCGGAGGTGTGGTCATCGAGCGACTTGCCCGCGCGGACGACCAGTGGTGCGGGGCCGTACTCGGACACCCCGTCATCCGACGAGTCCCCGCCGAGGCGGAGCTCCTCGTCGGTGTCGTTCTCATAGGTCACGGTGAGGCTGTAGGTGCCGTCGGACTCCGGGCGCGGCGGGCTGACGGTCACCTTCAGGCCGTCCTCGTACCGGGCGGTCGCGCCGGGGCCGAGTGGGTCCGCTACGTATCCGGAGGGGCCGCTCTGCTCCAGCTGACCGTAGCCGTCGAGGCCCTTCTCGAACTCGGCCAGTGCCCAAGCCCCCGCGATGACAAGGACGGTGAGGACGACGACGGCGATCGCGCAGCCGCTGAACCATCGGGGCGTGTCCGTGGTGGGGGTGTTGTCAGTGGCGGTATCGGTGGGGGCCGGGTTCGTGTCCATGCAGGTCACGATAGGGAGCGACCGGCGCGCGGAGCATGAGCGGGCGTACTCAAAGGCCGCCTGAGTAGCCTCGTACGCGGACGTCTTGCCCGACTGGGCACGGCAGCAGCGGACCCGAGCTGACCTTGCCGGACCGGCAGCCCTGTCCACCCTCGTCTCCTCGTCTCCACCCCCTGCTTCCGCTAGCGCCGTTGTGGCCGCCCGGTCAAGCGGGACGCCGGCGCCGGCTCCGTCGCGCAGAAGCGGGCCAGGCAGGGACCTGCTTATGCCGCGGATGGACGGAACCCAGGCGACCCGGCGGCTGAGTGCGGCGCGTCTGGCGGGATGCCGGCGCCGGCGCCGGCATCCGGGACGGTGGCTCTCCCCACATCGCATGGTTCGGGCCCCATCCGCCGGGCGGGGGCGGTACGTTGCGGCTGACCGCGTCGAGTCGAACTGTGGGGTGGGCTGTGCTGGTCGAAGCGTTGGCCGCGGTGGCGGCGGCAGGCGGTGGTGCGGTGGTGCAGGCCGCCGGGACCGATGCGTGGCTCGTGGTGCGTGAGCGCGCCGCGGCCCTCCTGGGACGTGGCGACACCGCTCGGGGCCGCGCCGAACTGGAGCGACTGGACCGGACCGCGCGAGCCCTGGAGCCGGCGGCCGCCGGGGATCCTGAGCAGGAGCGGGCGCGGCAGGAAGGGGAGTGGCGGGCACGCTTCGAGATGCTGCTGGAGTCCTTGGACGCCCGGGAACAGGAGCGGGCGGCGCGGGAGTTGAGCACGTTGGTCTCGTACGTCGCCGACGCGGCCGGCGATGTCGCCGTCGCGACGGGAAGGGCCGTGGCGAGCGGTGGCGGCAGCGCGGTGACCGGGGTGAAGCGTGCGGGCGAGGACGGACGGTCGGCGCGGGCGGTGAACACCGGCGACGCGCAGGCCACGGGCGCGGGTTCCAGCGCCGTCAGCGGCATAGTGCACGACCAGTGACCTGAGTCGCGATTCGGTGGCAGTGGGTGGGGGGACGGCATGGCGAAGTGGCACTGGGGCAGGCGACGCGACACGGGCAAGGGCACGGTGGCGCGGAGCGCCCTCGGCGGCGTCACACCCGCGGCGCCCGTCGATCCCGTGCAGCA
This sequence comes from Streptomyces sp. NPDC102278, assembly GCF_044766345.1. Lineage (NCBI taxonomy): Bacteria > Bacillati > Actinomycetota > Actinomycetes > Kitasatosporales > Streptomycetaceae > Streptomyces > Streptomyces sp. NPDC102278. Next base: position 137,316 of record NZ_JBIWLV010000010.1, read on the forward strand.
GGTGTCGGCGAGTGGCAACGCGACCGCGACGAACGGCGGTATCGCCGTCACGGGCATCTACAACGACCATTCCACCGTGGTCCTGCCGCCGGAGGCGGTGGTCCCGGCGGGCGGTGTCAGGTCCCGGCCGGGTCTCGACAACCTGCCCTACCGGCCCGGCCGCTTCGTCGGCCGTATCGCCGAACTCGACCGCCTGGACGCCGCCATGGCCGGGCACCCCGGACACCCGGGGCGTCCCGGCGTGGCGCTGTTACAGGCCGTGCACGGACTGGGCGGGGTCGGCAAGAGCGCCCTGGCCGCTCACTGGGCGGCCACCCGGGCCGGCGCGCTCGGTCTGACGCCGATCCGCTGGATCACCGCGGACAGTCCGGCCGGCGTCGAGCAGGGCCTCGCCGCTTTGGGGATGGCCCTCCAGCCTGCCGCGTCCAAGGTGATGACCGTGGAGGCGCTGGTCGAGAACGGGAAGGAGTGGTTGGCCACGCACACCGGTTGGCTGCTCGTCCTGGACAACGTCAACGACCCCGCCGACATAGCCGAACTGCTGGCGCGCGCGCCCGCCGGCCGCTTCCTGGTCACCAGCAGGCTCGCCACCGTGTGGAACGACGCCACCACCGTCATTCGGTTGGACGTCCTCGACCCGTCCGAGTCCCTCGCCCTCCTCACGGGCATCGTGACCGGCGGTGGCCCACGCGACATGGCGGGAGCGGACGAACTGTGCGCCGAACTGGGACACCTGCCCCTGGCCGTCGAGCAGGCCGCCGCCTTTCTCGCCCAGAACCCCCTGCTGACGCCGCGCTCGTACCTGGACCTGCTGCGGGACGACCCCGCCGCGATGCTCGGGCGGGGCGCCGTGGGTGTGACCGACGCCGAGCGCACCGTCGCCCGTACGTGGCGCGTGGCACTGGACCGCATCGCCGAACGACAGCCCCTGGCCTCCGAGGTGCTGCGGATCCTGGCCTGGTACGCCCCCGACAGGATTCCCGTCGGGCTCCTCGACGGGGTGGCCGAACCGGCCGAGCTCGCGGACGCCATCGGCACCCTGAACGCCTACAGCATGGTGAAGGTCGACGCCGGGAGCCGTTCCCTGGCCGTACACCGCCTCGTCCAGTCACTCGCCCGGACGCCCGACGCCGACGACCCGCACCGTACGCCCGACCTCGTCCAGGAGGCCCGCTCGTACGCGACCGCCTCCCTGCTCGCGGCGGTCCAGCCGTGCCAGTGGCAGGATCCCGCCACGTGGCCGACGGGGCACGTCATGCTCCCGCACATGGACGCCGTGGCCCGCCACACGGCGCCCGGAGCCGACACGACCAGGACGGCGAGGCTCCTCAACCACGCCGGGGTGTTCCTCCTCAGCCAGGGGCTGGCGGCCCGCGCCGCGACACACCTGCGGCGAGCCCTCGCCCACCACGAACGGACGCTGGGGCCCGACCACCTCGACACGGTCGCCTGCCGTCACAACCTGGCCGGTGCCTACGAGGAAGGCGACGACCTGAAGCGCGCCATTCCGCTCTACGAGCGGGCCTTGGAGGACGCGGAACGCACCCTGGGCGAAAGGCACCCCCTCACCCTCGCCGCCCGCAACAACCTCGCCGACGCCCACCGTGCTGCCGGCAGCACGGACCTGGCTCTCGACCTGCTGGAACAGAACGTCGCCCTGGGCCTGCTGAAGGGCACGGACGAACTCAGCACCCTCGCCGGCATCACCAACTTCGCCCGGGCGCAGCAGGCCGCGGGCAATCTCGACGAGGCCGTCCGCCTGCTCGAAGGGAACATCGACGCCTGCGTACGCGAACTCGGCGAAGACCACCACCTCACCCTCGTCACCCGCCACAACCTGACGGCCGCCCGTCTGGCGGCGGGCTTGCGGCTCCCCACCACGGAACTGTTCGGGCAGGACCTCCACGACATGGAACGGGTCCTGGGCGAGGACCACCCCGACACCGTCCTCGCCCGCGGAGACCTGGCGCACGCCCACAAGGAGGCCGGCGACCTCGACCGGGCCCTCCCGATGTTCGAACGGACGCTGCGGGACATGGAGCGCCTCCACGGTGCGAACCACCGCAGGACCCGAGCCGTCCGCGTGGCGCTCTCCCTCGCCTACCGGGAGGCGGGCGACATCGGCAGTGCCCACTCCCTGGCCGCTCGGAAACCGGGCGAGCCAGACAGGTCGGGCGAGCCGGGTGGGCGGGGCGATGCCGGGTCCACCGGCGGGCCGCGTCCCACGGAGGAAGGGCACTCCGACGCTCCTGGTACGGGCCTTCTCGGAACCAGCCCTCTCGGAACCGATACGCGCAGTGCCGATACGCGCAGCGCCGACATCGGCTACGCATTCCTCCAGGCCGACGACCCGGAAGGCGCCATGCCCCTGTTGGCACAGGCCTACCACGACAGTCGGGAGCTGAGCGGTGAGGAGCACCGGAACACCCTCACCACCCGCCACAACCTGGCGGTGGCCCACCTGATGAGGAACGACCCGGGGCCGGCCATCCCGCTGTTCCAGCAGAACCTCCGGCTCCGGGAGCAAACCCTGGGCGAGGACCACCCCGACACGCTCACCACCCTCAGGCACCTCGCCGATGCCCACCGGCTGGCCGGCCACTTCGACCGGGCCGTCCACCTGTACGACAGGACCTTCCAGGGGCGTACCCGGGCTCTCGGCCCCGATCACACCGACACCCTCGCCGCCCTCAACCTCCTCGCGTGCAGCCTGCTGCTCCTCGGCCTGCCGAAGGAGGCGGTCCCGCTCTGCCAACAGGCGCTGCACGGGCTGGAGATCGCGCTCGGCCCCTCCCATCCCGACGTCCTCACCACCCGGAACCAGCTCGCGCAGGCGCACCAGGACGCCGGGGACGTCCAGCGGGCGATCCCGCTCTACGAGGACAACCTCACCGCATGCGCGCGTACCCTCGGCGAGGACCACCCACACACCCTCACCGCGCGCCACAACCTGGCCGTCGCCCACGCGGCGACGAGGAACTACGACCGGGCACTGGCCCTGCTCGATGCGAACCTCCCGCACCAGGAACGGGTGCACGGGGCGGGCCACCCCGACAGCCTCACCACCCGCATGAACATCGCCGCCACCTACCACGTGTTGGGGAGGCGCAAGGAAGCCCTCCGCCTGTACAAGCGGACCCTCGACTCCTGCATCAGGGCTCTCGGGATCACTCACCCCCTCACCCTCACGGTCCACGCCCAGCGGCGTTCCGCCCGGCGTAGAACCTGACCTGGCCGGCGTGCGTACGCAGGACGGTGCGCCGAGAGGCGTGGGCAGGAGCAGGGGAATGCATGCACCACGACCCGGCCAGGGGACGGCCCCGTGGCGACGGCGTGGAAATCCGCGCCTACGATGGGCCGATGGCATCGATCAAGCAGTTCCAAATCACCTTCGACTGCGCGGAACCCGAGCGCGTCGCTCGTTTCTGGTGTGAGGTGTTGGGGTACGTCGTACCGCCGCCCCCGGAGGGATGTGCCACGTGGGACGATTACAATGCCGCACTGCCCCCGGAGCAGCGGGGTTCGGCGTTCGCCGTCGTCGACCCCTCCGGTGTGGGACCGCGCATGTACTTCCAGCGCGTGCCCGAGGGCAAGGTCGTCAAGAATCGGCTGCACCTGTGCGTGCGGGTCGGCACCGGGCTCGTGGGTGAGGAGCGCCTGGCCGCCCTTGAGGCCGAGTGCGCGCGACTGATCCCGCTCGGCGCGACTCGCTTTCGACTGCTGCTCGCCGATGAGGACAACGAGTCGTGCCTCGTGATGCAGGACGTGGAGGGCAACGAGTTCTGTCTCGACTGATCGGCGCCCGTCAGGCGCCCAGGACCTTGTCGAAGTAGCCGGGACCGGTGTGCGGCCGGACGTGGGATGCGCCCGTGTAGCGGTGGGTCCGGGTCTGCCAGGCGTGGTATCCGCTGATCCATCCGGCCATGAGGTCGACGTACGTGTTCACGGCGGCCGTCTCCGGGCCGGTCAGACCCAGCTGCGCGCACAAGGCCGGTACCTGGCAGGCGAGTTCGCGGAACCGCTGCACGCGCCGGTGGACTTCCGTGCGGGCTTCGGTGAGGGCTTCCTGGCGGGAGCAGCGACGGCTGTGCTCGATCACCAGGATGAGGTTGTCCATGTCGCCGCGCGCTTCCTCCTTCTCCAGGGAGTAGACGTCGTTGCACATGAACGTGATGTCGGTGGCGGCCTGGCGCATGATCCGCAGTTGCGGAGCGTGGAAAGCGGCCGGCGGGACGTGGATCCCGGCGGCCCGCTCGCCGAGGGACAGTGGCAGGTCGGTGCCGGCGATGCCGCGCCGCACCTGGAGGTAGGTCTCCATGTCGCTCGGGGTTTCGCGGAGCCGGCCGATCGCCTCGTGGGCCTGGGCGGCGAAGTAGTACTCCCACTCGTGCGCGGACCGCGCGATCCATCCGGGGTGGGCGCCGTCGATGCCGCGCGCCCAGATGTCGGCGAACGCCGTCGAGCACGCGTCCCCACCGGCGGGCGGGGTGGCGCCGTGAACGATGTCGATCAGCCGCCGGCACACCCGGGCCGTCCCGGCGGGGTCCCGACCCAGCGAGCCGTCGAACTGGTCGTCGAACACGAAGAAGAACCCCATCGCGTCCGCGCACAGATCCAGCGCGGCGCCCCGGGCGTGGGGGAACCCCCAGGCTGCCAAGCGCGGCATGTCCCACGACGCGTACCACTCCAGTGACCTCCCCTCCCCCACCAGGCCCATGCGCCGCACCCACTGAAGGTTGTGCGCCCGCGTCCCTTCGAGGTCCGGGCTGAGAGCACGGGGGAAGGGGAGGTCGAACTCAACGTCCTGCGGCACCGGTTCCTCCAGGGGCGCACCACCGACGGTCCGTGCCGGGTGCGGGTCGGCTTCCACGATCTCGCGGCCACCGGACGTGTTCCGAGACGCCTACCGGCCGACCGGCGGCCGGAAGTGGCCGGAATCGGCCGCAAGGCGGCGGTCGGGCTCGTCGTCAGTCGTCCACCGCTTGGTGGAGCGTGGTCCAGAAGTCGTGGGCGACGACGTAGCAACGGCGTGGCACCGGCGCGGCAACGACGCGGCCATCGTGGACGGTGCGCGCCGGAAGCGACGGCCGGGACGGACGAGACGGACAGGACTGACGAGCCGGACAGGACGGATGGGACCGGGGTCGGGGCCGGGCCTCCGGTTACCCGGACCAGGGGATTCCCCATGGACGGACGGCCCTGCTCTGGCGTACTTTCCCCCTGCACGCTCATCCGCGGGCAATTTCCGTTTCCTTGCCCGTGGGGGTCCCTCATGTCCACTTCCGGCGTTCTCCGACCGCGCCCGCCGATAGCCGTACGGGCACCCGGTACTTCGCGGGGTCTGCTCGTGGGGGTGTGCGTCCTGCTGGCCGTCGTCGCGGTCACGGACCTCTTCTCCCTCTCCATCGACGCCCGACTGCGCTCCGACGTGCAGGGGGACGGGGGCTTCGCCTACGTCTCCCAGGACCGGCTGGACGAGGCCCACCACATGTTCCTGGTCCACGACCAGATCCACGTGGCCGCTCTCGTGGCCTGTGCGGCCGCCTTCATCACCTGGTTCCACCGGATGCGCCGCAACGCCGGCGCACTGGCCCCGGACCAGTTCGGGAAGGGGCCGGGCTGGGCGATCGGCGCCTGGTTCGTGCCCGTGGCCTGCCTCTGGATGCCGTACCGCATCGCCGTCGACGTGTGGAGCGCCGGCGCCCGGGTGAAGCCGTCCACAGCTGCCGACCGCGCCTCCTTCTGGCCGGTGAACCTCTGGTGGGGCTCCTTCATCGGCTCGGTGCTGCTCGCCCGGTACGCGAACCTGCGCTACCAGCGGGCCGAGGAGCTCGACCAACTCCTCGACGCGGTGAACCTCGCGACGGCGGCAGCGGCTTTGAACATCGCCGCGGCGGCCGCGGCGGCGTACTTCGCCGTCCGGCTGACGCGCATGCTCAACGAGGCCGCGGGCGCCGGCAGCCGCTGACCACTCAGGCCGAACGTGCCCGCCCGTGACGGCAACCGGTCACCCGTCGCCACCCGTCGCCACCCGTCGCCGAGCCCTGAGGACGACGTACCACCACTGCGGACGCCGGGTCGGCCTTCGGGCTCCGACGCCAACAGCCGTGCGTCGGAGAACCCTTGAAGCTACCCCGCCCGGGGGGAGGTGGCGTCGGGCGGGGTGTTTCGCTCAGGTGCCCGCGGTGCGGGGGCGGTCTGGGGTGAGGAGGTAAGCGGTGGCCATGTCGCCGAGTTCGTCCGCGTACCGGCGTCTGGCCGCTTCGCCGGTGACGGGGTCGGGGCGTACGGAATTGTGGAAGCAGGCGCCGAGGACGGCGCGGGCCGCGGTGTCCAGTGCCGCCTGCGGGTCGGCGCGCCGGATCTGGTCGACGTAGGGCGCCGCCGCTTCGAGCAGGAGGCGGTGGATCTCGGTGATGGTGCGGGCCCCGCGGTCCAGCGACCTGGTTCCCCGCACGCGCAGCAGTTCGGGGAAGAGGTTGCTGCTGTCCGCGAAGGACTGCAGCAGGGCGTGCGCGTAGGCGTCCATGACGCCCGGAAGTGACGGCTCGGCGGCGCCGAGTTTCCGGGCGACGTACTCCTCGCGCCGTTCCAGCATCCGCTCGGTCAGGGCGGTGATCAGCTGTTCTTTGTCCTCGAAGCGGCGGTAGATCGTGCCGACCGCGACGCCGGCGCGTTCCGCGACGCCGGTCATCGTCATCTCGTCCAGGCCGGCCGAAGAGGCGATCTCCTCGGCCGCCTGGAGCACGCGGGCCAGGGTCGCGGCGCTGCGCGCCTGGCGGGGAGCCCGGTAGGGCGCTGGACGGTCGGGCTCCTCGATCATGTCCCGCATCGTAACGGCGGCGGTCCCGGCAGGTCCCTTTGACAAGTGGTGCACCCCTCCGGGTAACCTCATAACGTGAATGTGAATTCGGATTCACATCCTACCGGAGGTGGTTCCACCATGACCGATCAGCAGACTCCCCCGCCCGTCACCGTGACGCTCGCCTCGGGGCCCACCGGCGTCGGGAGCATCGACGACTTCGAGCTGTTCTACGCCCGCCGGGCCCTGGACCGCTTCCGGACGCGACTGGGACGCCAGGGACTGCTCGACCTCCTGGCCGCGGACATCGAGGAGGGCAACGCCTTCCTGCGGCAGAGCGCGCTCGCCTCCGACGGCGGCTTCACGGCCGGCACGACGGTGCTCGCCACGCGGGGCCTCACCTCGGGCGCGTTCCTGGCCTGGATGGAGAGGGCCTTCGCGGGCGACGAGGCCGCACTCCTCGCGGCGCACCCCGAGCACTACGTGATGGCGCCCGGCGCCGACGGATCCTTCAACGTGGTGGAGAACATCGGCCCCCACGTCTGCTCCTTCTTCATGGGCGGCTGGGGGACGGACGCGATGGCCTGGGCCGCGGACGCGGCCGAGCTCCTCCCGGAGTCGGAGTTTCCGCACAAGATGTCCTCGAACCTCTTCCTGGCCGACGGCACGGTCGTCGGGCGCGCGCTGACCCAGTTCGGTGACACCGCCGACGGGTTCACCGCGAGCCTGACGGTCTACGTGCCCACCTCGTGCCCGCAGGACGTCCTGGAGCACCACTTGCGGCACTACGCCGTCGAGTTCAGGAACTGGATCATCGCCGCCGCCGCGGCCGGCGTCTGACGTCTGCGGCCTGACGTCGGGCGGCTTCCCCGGACGAACGCCGGCCCGGCCTCCCTCGAACGAAGGGGGTCGGTCGGCGATGAACGAAGGGGGTCGGTCGGCGATCCGGGCATGCAATTCCCCCACTTTCCGGCGCATATGCGATAAAAAGTTCAGGTTTCCTCGCACCCGCCGAAAGGACTTGGACATGGCGAAGGCGTATCTGGTGGGCAGCGGGGTGGCATCGCTGTCGGCGGCGGCGTTCCTGATCCGTGAGGGCGAGTTCGCGGGGGCCGACATCGTGATCCTGGAGGAGCAGGACCGCAACGGCGGCAGTCTGGACGCGGCGGGCTCCCCGGAGACCGGGTACACGATGCGCGGCGGGCGCATGTTCGAGATCCACTTCGAGTGCACCTACGACCTGCTCGGCTCGATCCCCTCGCTGGACGACCCGTCGAAGTCGGTCACCGAGGACACGTTCGCCTTCCACGAGGACTTCGCCTGGGACGACCGCGCGCGCCTCGTCGACTCCTCCGGCAGGGTCCTCCCCTCCCACGACATGGGGTTCTCCGAGCGGGACCGGCTGGAGCTGATCACGTGCTCGGCCACGCCGGAGAAGGAGCTGGACGGGAAGCGGATCACCGACTGCTTCAGCCCCGGCTTCTTCGAGACGAACTTCTGGTGGATGTGGTGCACCACGTTCGCTTTCGAGCCGTGGCACAGTGCGATCGAGTTCCGCCGCTATCTGAACCGGTTCATCCATCTGTTCAAGACGTTCGACTCCATGTCGGGCATCTACCGGACGCGCTTCAACCAGTACGACTCGATCGTGCGCCCGATGGTGAAGTGGCTCACCGATCAGGGCGTCACCATCCTGCAGGAGACCACGGTCACGGACCTGGGGCTGGTCGACGGCGAGGCGCTGACCGTGGAGTCGATCACGTGGACCCGCAGCGGTCGGGAGGAGACCGTTCCCGTCGCTCCCGAGGACCTGGTGATGGTCACCAACGGTTCCATGACCGCGAGTTCCACCACCGGCACCACCGACACGGCCCCCGTCCTGGACACCTCCGACGCCGGCGGCGCCTGGCGCCTGTGGGAGAAGCTCGCGGCCAAGCGGCAGGGGCTCGGCAACCCGAAGGTGTTCGACTCCTCCATCGCCGACTCCACCTGGGAATCCTTCACGGTCACCACCAAGGACCCCACCTTCTTCAAGCTGATGGAGGAGTTCTCCGGCAGTGAAGCCGGCAAGGGCGGCCTGATCACCTTCAAGGACTCCAACTGGCTGCTGACCATCGTCCTCAACCACCAACCGCACTTCCGCGAGCAGCCCGAGGACACCTTCGTGTGGTGGGGCTACGCCCTCTTCCCCGACAAGGAGGGCGAGCACGTGGGGAAACCGATGCGCGAGTGCAGCGGTCGGGAGATCCTTCGCGAAGTGATCGGGCACCTGCCGTTCGGCGGGGCCGGGGAGCGGATCGTGGAGAACTCGATCGTGATCCCGGCCCTGATGCCGTACATCACCAGCCAGTTCCTGGTCCGCAGCCTCGGTGACCGGCCCCGGGTCGTCCCTCCGGGTTCCACCAACCTCGCCTTCATCGGCCAGTACGCGGAAGTCCCCGACGACGTGGTCTTCACCGTCGAGTACTCCGTGCGGACCGCCTGGACCGCCGTGGCCACCCTCCTCGATCTCGACAAGCGGCCCCCGCCCGTCTACAAGGGCCGCCATGACCCGAGGGTCCTGGTCGAAGCCCTGCGGACCATGCACCGCCACTGACGGGCACGGCACGTGCGGGACTCGGTGGGACGGCCTACAGGGAGTCCAGGTCCACCGCGTCCGCCATCGCCCGGTACCCGGCGTCGTTCGGGTGGAGTCCGTCCCCACTGTCGTACGCGGGAAGCAGCCGCCCGGGGTTCAGCGGGTCCGCGAGAACGCGGTCGAAGTCCACGACGGCGTCGTACCGGCCACTGGTGCGGATCCACTGGTTGAGCGCGGTGCGGGTCTCGGCGGGAGTCCCGCTCTCCATGCCCTTGCCGGGCGGAAGTGTCGCGCCCACGACGGTGATCCCCCGGGCGCGGGCCGCACGGATCAGCGCGCTGTGGCCCTCGATCAACTCGGCCGCGGTCACCCGCCGGTTCGTGGTGGTGCAGGCGTTCGCCGGGGTCTCGCCCATGAGGATGTCGTTGGTGCCCTCCAGCACGATCACGGTGCCCACGCGGATCTGGTCGAGCACATCGTGCCGGAACCTGGTCGTGGCCTTCTCTCCGAAACACGCGGAGTCGCTCAGCACCCGGTTGCCGCCGATGCCCGCGTTGAGGACCGGACGGGGTCGGCCCTCGGCCGCCAACCGCCGGGAGAGCTGGTCGGGGTAACGGTTGTCGGCTCCGGGGGTCGACGCGGCCCCGTCGGTGAGGGAGTCGCCGAGGGCGACGACCGTGTCCCTCCGCGCTCCCGCGGGTTTCCCGGCCACGTCCACGCCTTCGAGGAAGTACCAGGACGCGCTCTTCTGCGCGAACGCGTCCGCGCTCACGTCCGCGCGGTGGTCGCCGTCGGCCCGGTACGTGGTCTCCATGGCCACGTTGTGGAAGGTGGCCGGGCCCGAGGGACCGACGAAGAACAAGGTGACGGCGAGCCGGTCACCCGCCTTCACCGGCAGCTGGACCGGGTCGCTGGTCGGCCGGTCCCCGGGCCGGATCGAGGGGGAGGCGGACCCGCCGAAGGTCAGCGCGCGGACGGTACCGGGCCGGACGGCGGCGCCCCCGGCCGACACGCCGACGGTGGCGCCGGTCAGCCGGAGCGGCGTCGTGCCGAAGGCGTGCGACAGGCGGACGCGCAGCTCGGTGCCGTCCGCGCCGACGCGCACGGTCTGCCGTACGGTCTGGTGGTCGAAGCCGGCCTCCGCCCAGGTCGGGTACCAGCTCTGGGAAGGACTCTGTACGGCCGTTGCCCAGCCGGGGGTCCAGCGGTGCGCCCCCGCGGAGGCCGAAGCCGGGTACGCGGGGGCCGGGTGCGCGGAGGCCGGCGCGGGGGCCGCGGCGGCGATCAGGAGAGCCGCCGAGGCGGCGGCGATCAGGGGCGCGCGGTACGCCCTGCCCGCCTTGCCGGGAATCCACCCGGGGGGCGTGAGCCGGCTCTTGCCCGTGTCCGCGGGCAGGTGCGGGTGAGGCCGGCCCGGCCTCGGCACGACGTGCCTCCCGAGCAGTCCGGTGCCTCGGCTGCCTTCGGTGCCTTCGGTGCCTTCGGTGCCTTCGGTGACGCGTATCGACTCGGTCATGGCTTCTCCCTCGTACGGGCGGGTCAGTGCGGCTTTCACTGCTCTGACCCGCCACGACGAAGGAATGTGACAGCCGGGCGGCGCTCCGGGCGCGGCGGGTGGGTCAGTCGGTGCCGGCTGTCATGCCGGCGATCATCTCCGCCAGCACGGTTCGCCGGTCCTCCCCCGGCCGTGGCCGGAGCGGGCGGGCCAGGCGTGCGCTGTCGTAGTGCCAGCGGTGATCGAGGTCCCGGGGCACCGCGCCGGTTTCGCGGAAGTCCGCGCGGGTGCCGAGCAGTTCCGTGAGGTCCTGTGCCAGGTCGCGCCAGGACACGTGGCCGCCGGCGGCGTTGGCGACTCCGTGCACGGGACGGTCCAGGCACTCGACCACCGCACGGGCCAGGGCTGCCGCGTGCACCCAGGCGGCTCCGTACCAGGCGTGGCCGCCGGTTCCGGGTCGAGGGAGTTCGATCGGTCGGCCTTGGCTGGCGCACTGGTAGAGCGTGCCGAGGGCGCCCCAGCGCAGCTGTTCGCGCAGCCGGTCGTGCGCGCCCCACACGATCGGTGAGCGCACGGCGCTCGCTCCGCCGCGTCCCTCGGTCCCGGCGGCGCGCAGCAGCAGGGCCTCGCAGTCGAGCTTGGCCCTTCCGTACGGGCCGACGGGCTCGTGGGGCGGCGATTCCTCGGCGACGCGGTCCGTCCCGGGGTGGCCGTAGGCGTCGACGCTGCTGACGAAGACGAACGGTCCGCGCCGCCAGGCGTCGACCATCGTCTCCATCGCCGCCAGGTCCACGTCGTGCCGGGTGAAGGTGCAGGCGGCGTGGACGACCGCGTCCGCGTGCGCGACGGCGTCCCGCAGCCCGGCCAGGTCGGTGAGGTCGCCCTCGATGACGTCGACGCCCTCGGCGGTGATCAGGTGCGCGGACTCGGGTCGGGCCAGCGCCAGTACGGGGCGTCCCCGACCGGCCAGTTCACGCACGATGAACGCGCCCACGCCGCCCGTCGCGCCGGTGACCAGTACCGTGCCCGGGCGGATGTCTCGGGAGCGGCGGGCCGGCCTGCTCGCGGCCTTCGCGGCGCTCTGCCGTGCCGCCCGTTCGTCGAGGAGCGCGGTCAGCGCGCGCGGCGTGCGGGCCTGGAGCACGTCGAGGCCCGTGAGTGGCAGTCCGAGATCCGTACGCAGCCGTTCGGCGAGCTGCACGGCTTTCAGGGAGTGGCCGCCGAGGGCGAAGAAGTCGTCGTCGGGCGACGGGAGGAGACCGAGCACGGTGTGGAAGGCCGCCGTGACCGCTTCGGCCCGGGGGCCGGCCGGGGCGCCCGGCCCGGACTGCCCGGGCAGCCGGGCGTGGTCGGGCGGCCCTGCGGCCGTACGCGGCAGCGCGTCGAGCAGGGTGACCGTGGCGGGTACGGTCTCGGGTGCGAGCGAACGGCGCAGCAGGCCCAGGAGTTCGTGACCGGACGGGCCGACGCTGTCGCGCAGGACGGCGTAGGCCACGGGCGGGCCCTGGTCGGGCTGGACCACCGTGGCGTCGGCGACCTGCGGGTGGGCGCGCAAGGCCTGCGCGGCCGGGTGACGATCGCCGGTCGGGCCGGAGCCGGTGCCGGTCGGGGGGCGGTCGCCGGTCGGGCCGGAGCCGGTGCCGGTCGGGGGGCGGTCGCCGGTCGGGCCGGAGCCGGTGCCGGTCGGGGCGACGGACCTGGGGTTCGGGTCGGGCAGGGGCAGGGCGCCCAGGGCCAGTTCCGGGTCGGCCGCCACCGCGTGGAGCAGGGCCGCGTAGTCCCGTACGGCCGCCTCCGCCACGGTGTCGTCCAGGGTGTTCCCGTCGTACTGGACGAGCGCCACGGGCTGTGCGGCGTCGCCCAGCCCCAAGCCGTAGGACAGGGTGAACTTCGCGCCGCCGGTGGGGACGTCCACGTACTCGGCCGACGTACCCGGCAGGCGAAGCACCGTCGGCTCGCCGAGGACGTCGGAGGTGACGCGGACCAGCGCGGTTCCGTCGGCGCCGCGCGCCCCGGCGCCGAGGCGTTCGAGGACCAGGTCGAAGGGGATGTGCCGGTGGCGCTGGGCTTCGAGGAGGGCGTCGCGTACCCGCCGCAGCAGTCGGGCGAAGGACGGGGCGCCGGAGACGTCGACCCGTACGGGCAGGGTGTTGACGCACAGGCCGACGAGGCCGCGCATGGCGGTTCCGCTGCGGTGGGTGCCCGCGACGCCGATGACGAGGTCGTCGTCACCGGTGAGGCGGTGCAGTGCGGCGAAGGCCGCGGTGAGTGACACCGCGAAGAGGGTGGCCTGCCGCTCCGCGCCCAGCGCCCGCAGGGCGTCGGGCACGGCGGGCGCGAGGGGCACGGTGCGCACGGTCGCGGGACGGTCGGCGGTGTGGGGTGCGGCCGCCGCCGGTCGGGGCAGGCGCGGCGGGGCGGCGTCGCCCAGCAGGTCGCTCCAGCGGTCCAGTTCCGCCTCGAAGCCGGGGAGGGCGTCGTGCTCGCGGCGTGCGTGGTCGGCGTACTGGGGCGCCGCGGCGAGCGGGTGCCGGCTGGTTCCGTCGGTGGCCGTCGTGTAGAGGACGGCGAGTTCCCGGGCCACGGTCTCCAGTGAACCGCCGTCCACGGCGATGTGGTGGAACGTCAGCAGGAGGGTGTGGTCCTGCGGGCCGTGGCGCAGGACGAGTGCCCGTACGGAGTCGCCGGCCGCGAGGTCGAACGGCCGGGCCGACTCGCGCCGCAGCAGCCCGGGAGCCTGCGTCACGTCGGCGTCGACGACGGGTACGGGGACCGTCCGCGGCGCGGGAAGCACCTCCTGGCGGGGCTCGCCGTCGCGCTCCGTGTAGCGGGTACGGAGAATGCCGTGCCGGGTCACCAGGGCGGTGAGGGCGTCGGCGAACGCGGTCACGTCGAACGGGCCGCGCAGCCGGGTGGCGAACGGTACGTGGTAGGAGTCGCCCGCGCCGCCGAGCCGCTCCATCAGCCACATGCGGCGCTGGGCGCGGGAGAGGGGGCCGCTCGCGGACTTTGCGGCGGTGGGGGCGGTGGGGGCGGTGGGGACGGTACCGCCGCGGTGGGTGGTGTCGTGCGGTGCGTGGCCGCCCTCGTCGGCGGGCACGGGGGCGGGCCCGGGGGCGGGCGCAACGGCGCCGGCGGCGGGCTCGGCCGTCGTGCGCCGGGCGGTTCCGGCGCGGGCCCGGCGCAGCAGTTCCCGCTGCGTTCGCTGTTGGCGCTCGCGCGCCGCCGAGTCGGCGTCAGTGGACATCGCTGTGCTCCGGGGTCTCGGGGTGGAGGTCTGCGTGGGAGGCCAGGAGGGCGCGTTCGACCAGGGCGGCCTGCGCGGCGACGGTCGGGGCGGCGAAGAAGTCGGCGAGGGAGAGTTCCACGCCGAGTTCCTCGCGCAGGTCGTCGGTGACGGCGAGGGCGAGCAGGGAATGACCGCCGAGGGCGAGGAACTCGGCGTCGGCGCGGGTGACTTCTGTGCCCAGTTCCCGGCTCCACACCTCGGCCACGGCCTGTTCCAGCGGTGTCATCTCCGCCGCCGGCGCGTCGGCCGGCCGGCTCTCGGCCGTGTGCGCGCGTCCGGCGAGGGCGCGCCGGTCGACCTTGCCGGCCGGGGTGAGGGGGAGCCGGTCCAGCACGGTGACCGTGTCGGGCACCAGGTGGGCGGGCAGGACGGCGGCGAGCCGCTCGCGCAGCGCCGCGGCGGGGGGCACCGGACCGGGCGCGGCGACGACGTACGCGGTCAGGCAGGCCTCGGGGGTGCCGGCGGCGTCGACGGTGACGGCCGCGTCGTCCACGTCGGGCTGCTCGCGGAGGGCGTGTTCGACCTCGGCGGGTTCGATGCGGAAGCCACGCACCTTGACCTGGTCGTCGTTGCGGCCGTGGAACTGGAGGATGCCGTCGGGCCGCAGGGAGACGATGTCACCCGTGCGGTAGACCCGGCCGGCGGCGGGGTGCTCGACGAACCGTTCGGCGGTGAGTTCGGGCCGGCCCGTGTACCCGTGGGCGAGCCTGCTTCCGCCGACCCACAGTTCGCCCCGGTCGCCCTCGGCCACCGGGTGGCCGTCGGCGTCCAGGACGTGCGCCGTGGCTCCGGCGACGGGCCTGCCGATCGGTATCGGCGCCTCGCAGTCCCGCTCGGTGACCCGGTGGGCGGTGGCGAACGTGGTCGTCTCGGTCGGCCCGTAGCCGTTGACGAGCTCCAGCCAGGGGAAGGCGGTGAGCACCTCGCGGGCCTGTGCGGCGGCCATCGCCTCGCCGCCCACGACGACCGAGCGGAGCTGGGCGAAGACCCGGGAGCGGCGCGCGGCGAGCTGGTGGAAGAGGGCCGTGGTGAAGAACGCCACGGTCACTCCGTACCGCTCGACGTGCCGGGCCAGGTCCTCCAGGGAGGGCCGCGGCTCGGTGCAGACGACGACCGCGGCGCCGTTGGCGAGCGCGACCCAGACCTCGAACGTCGAGGCGTCGAAGGTCATGGGCGAGTGGAACAGGACGCGGTCGCGGCCGGTGAGGGTGACGTAGTCGGGTGCGGTGACCAGCTCGGCGATGGCACCGTGCGGTACGGCGACGCCCTTGGGGCGGCCGGTGGAGCCGGAGGTGAACATGATGAACGCCGGGCCGTGCGGGTCGGACTCGTCTACCGGCGGGCCGCTCGTGAGCGGCTCCTCGGGCAGGGCGAGGGCGGGGGCGGGGAGCGTGGCCGCCTCCAGCAGCTTGGCGTCGCCGACGATGAGCGTCACCTCGGCGTCGGTGATCATCGCCTCGGTACGCGGCCCGGGTTGGGCGGGATCGAGCGGCACGCACACGGCTCCGGCCAGCCACAGCCCGAGCTGCGCCACGATCGTGCGGGACGATCGCGTCGTCAGCAGCGCCACCCGGTCGCCGCGCGCCACCTCGTGGTCGCGCAGGCGCGCCGCGAGGGCGCGGCCGGCGTGGAGGAGGCGGCCGTAGGTGAGGGTGGTGTCGCCGTCCACGACGGCGAGGGCGTTCGGGGTGAGCTCGGCGTGCCGCGCGAGGAGCGCCGGCAGGGTGGCCTGCCGCGCCGGCGACGGTACGGGTCCGGTGGGGCGCTCGCCGGGCGGCGGTGCGGGGGTGCCGTTCGTCGGGGCGACGGGCGGCTGGGTGGTGGGGCCGTTCGTCGTGCCGTTCGTCGGGGCGACGGGCCGCTGGGTGGTGGGGCCGTTCGTCGTGCCGTTCGTCGGGGCGACGGGCGGCTGGGTGGTGGTCGTCATGTCAGGCTCCTTCCGGGCGCGGGGTCCGGCGCTGGTCGAGGAGGGCGGCGAAGGCGCGGAGGTCGGTGCTGCGCAGCAGTTCGTGGGCGCGCGGGCGTATTCCGGTCTCGCGTTCCACGGCCGCCAACAGGCGTGCGGCGACGACGGAGGTGCCGCCGGCGTCGGTGAAGTTGTCGCCGAGGCCGGTGCCGGGCCGGCCGAGGAGTTCGCGCACGGTCGTCAGCACGAGCCGCTCGGTGGCGGTGGCGGTGGCGTCGGCGAGGTCGTCCGCGGTGGCGGTCCGGGGCGTCGCGGGGACCGGGGCCTGGGCCTGGGCTGCCAGGGCGGCCCGGTCCACCTTGCCGTTGGCGTCGAGCGGGTAGCCGTCGACGATCCGTACGGTGGCGGGGACGGCCTGCTCGGGGAGCCAGGCGCGGACCGCGGTGAGGAGGTCCCCGGCCGCGGGTTCGGCGCCGTCGGCGGGCCGTACGTGCGCGACGAGGCGGCCGTGGCCGGCGCTGTCGCGCAGCACGGTGACGACGGCGCTGCGTACCCGGGGGTCCTGCTCGAAGGCGGCTTCGACCTCGGCCGGTTCGATGCGCACCCCGCTGATCTTCACCTGGTCGTCGAGGCGGCCGAGGAAGTCCAGGCTGCCGTCGGCGTTCATCCGTACCCGGTCGCCGGTGCGGTAGAGGCGGTCGATCGCGGGCGGCAGGAGATCGCGCGCAGGGGCGGTGAACCGGCGCGCGGTGAGTTCGGGGTCGAGGTAGCCGAGCGCCAGGCAGTGGCCGCCGACGCGCAGTTCACCGTCCTGCCCGCGCGCGACGGGCCGTCCCTCGTCGTCCGTGACGACGAGGGTGACGCCGGGCAGCGCGGTGCCGATGGGGGGCGGGGTCGGGTCGCCGGCTTCCGGGTCGGTGGGGCGCATGGCGTGCGTGGTGGTGATGACGGTGGCTTCGGCCGGGCCGTAGGCGTTGTGGACGGTGGCGGTGACGTCGGCGGCGGGGCGGCGGCGCATGCGGTCGCCGCCCACGACGAGGTGACGCAGCTTCAGGTCCTGCGGCCACGGCCGGTCCAGGAGCGGTTCGACGGTGGGAGTGGCCGCCACGACGTGGGTGAGGGCGGTGTCACGCCACCAGTCGGTGAGCACGTGCGCGTCCCACCGGGTGTCGTCCGGGGCCGGGACGAGGGCGGCGCCGGAGGTCAGGGCGGCCCACAGCTCCAGCAGGTGCGGGTCGAACGCGACGCCGATGAGCAGGGACTGGCGGTCGCCCGGTGCCAGGCCGGTCTCGGCCCGGTACCAGTCGAGGGCGACGGAGAGCGAGGTCTCGGCCACGGCGACGGCCTTTGGGCGGCCGGTGGAGCCGGAGGTGAGAACGGCGTACAGGGCGCCTTCGGGCGCGCGCCGGGTACCACGGACGGACCCGGTGAACGCCGCCACCGCGGCGGCGGGGGCGTTGACACCGTCGGTGGGCAGCGGCAGCGGGACGTGCTCCCCGGTGCGGTGTTCCTCGGGCAGGACGCCGGGGTCGCCGATGAGGCAGGCGACGTCGAGGTCCTCGGTGACGGCCCGGGTGCGGCGTTCGCCGGGGCGGGGGCCGAGCGGCAGGTAGACGGCGCCGATCCGGGCGAGCGCGACGGCGGTCACCACCAGGGCGGCGGAGCGGTCGAGGCAGACGCCGACCAGGTCACCGGGTCGTACGCGGTCGCCCAGGGCTGCGGCGATCCGCGCGGCCGCCGCGTCGAGGTCCCGGTACGTCCAGGTCCGGGCGCCGTCGATCACGGCCGGGGCCTGCGGGTCACGCCGGGCCCGGTCCTCGAAGCGGGCGAGCACACTGCTCGGTTCGGCGGCGGGGCCATGGGCGACGCTCGGCACGGTGCCGGCCGCGATGGCGGTGCCGGTGCCGTGCGGGGCGCCGGTGGCGGTGCCGGTGGCGGCGGGCGTGGCGGGGAGGGCGGGCATGGTCGGGGACTGGGTCATCACGACTCCGTGGAAAGGGCGGTGGTGGCGAGCGCCTCGGCCTGGTCGGCGAGCACGGGGTTGCGGAAGAGCACCTTCAGCTGCGGGCGCGTGCCCAGCCGGGGCTCCAGCCAGGCGGCCAGTTCGGCGGCCAGCAGGGAATGGCCCCCGCTGTGGAAGAAGTGGGAGCGGGCGTCGAACCGGCTGTGGCCGAGGACCTCGCGCCAGCCTTCGGTGAGCAGCGCCGTCATCGGATCGTCGGACCCGGAGGACACGGAGGACCCGGAGGACCCGGAGGACCCGGAGGACCCGGCGGACCCGGCGGACGCGGCGGACCCGGCGGTGGCCTCGGGCTCGGCCGCGCGGTCGCCTCCGTACTGCTCGTGCGTCACCGTGACCTCGGGGTCGAGTTCCGCCGCTCGGCGGGCCAGGGCCGCACGGTCGGGCTTGCCTCCGGCGAGGGTCGGCATGGTGTCCAGCCGCGCCCAGCGGGCGGGCACGAGGGGGCCGGGCAGGCGGTGACTCAACTCGGCGTGCAGCGTCTTCTCGTCGAAGTCCGCACCGTCCTCACCGTCCGCACCGTCGGTGCCGTCCGCGCCGTCGGTACCGCTTTCGAGGAAGCCGACGAGCCGGGGCCCGCCGGAACTCTCCCGGTCCAGTACGACGGCGCAGGACCGGCCGCCGAGCACCGCGGACGCCGCCGCCTCGATCTCCTCCAGTTCGATGCGGTGACCGCGCAGCTTGATCTGGTTGTCGCGTCGGCCGAGGAAGTACAGCAGGCCGTCCAGGCCGCGGTAGCCGAGGTCGCCGGTGAGGTAGACGCGCTGTCCGTCGAGTGCGTCGAGGTGGACGAACCGGGCGGCCGTCGCCTGCGCGTTGCCCGCGTAGCCTTCGGCGAGACCCGGCCCGGCGACGGCGAGTTCACCGACGGCGCCGGCCGGCAGCGGGCGGTGGTGGGCGTCCAGGACGTGGACCCGCTCGCCCGGGAACTCGGTGCCCAGGGGGATCTCGGCGTTCTCGGCGAGGGCGTCGCGGGAGATCTCGTGGGCGGTCGAGCTGATGGCCGCCTCCGTGACGCCGTACACGTTGAGCACGGTGGCGTCGGTGTCGGCGAGGACTGCGCGCAGTGCCTGCGCGGGGAGGCGCTCGCCGCCGAGGACCAGGAGCCTCGGTGTCCAGCTCTCGTCACGCAGCGCGGGACGCAGGTCCTCGCGGGTGGCGAGGAAGTAGCTGGTGGGCAGGTTGGCGACGGTGACCCGGGCGGACACCAGCAGTTCGGTGAGCTCCGCGCCGGTGGGCACCTCGTACTCGGGCAGGACCAGGCACGCACCGGCGTGCAGGGTCGGCAGCACTTCTTCGAGCGCCACGTCGAAGGACGGCTGGGCGAACATCAGGACCCGGTCGGAGGTGGTGAGGCCGAACCGGTCGGCGGCCGACGTCAGGTGGTGCACCAGCGCCGCGTGTCCGACGGCGACCGGCTTCGGCGTCCCGGTGGAGCCGGAGGTGTGGATGACGTAGGCGGCGGCGGGGAGTACGGCGCCCTCGCGCGCGGGCGGCAGTACGGGGGCGTCGATCCGGGCGGTCGGCAGTGTTTCCGGCAGGGCCGGGGCGCCCTCACCGGTGAGGACCAGCGCCGGGGCGAGCCGCTCCAGCAGCAGTGCGAGCCGGGCCGGCGGATCGGACGGGGAAAGCGGGCAGTAGACGGCGCCGGTCCGCAGGCACGCGAGCAGGGCGACGACCGAGTCGGTCCCTCGGGGCAGGACCACGGCCACCGGCCGGCCGGGCGTCACACCGGCGTCGCGCAGTCGCTCGGCGAGCGAGCGGACGCGGTCGTCGAGTTCGCCGTAGGTGAGGCGGCGCGCGCCGCACAGCAGGGCCGGCAGCGACGGGTGGTGCGCGGCCACGGGATCCAGCGGATCGCGGTCGGCCGGGACGGGCACGGGTTCGGCGGCCGGCTCCACGACGGTCGGTGCCAGGTCGGCCAGCGGGGTCGCGGGGCTGTCGAGGTAGGCGCGCAGCAGGTCCAGGAAGCGGCCGGAGAGCAACCGGGCGACGTCCTCGCCGAAGAGGTCCGCGTCGTAGTCCCAGACCAGGGTCATGCCGGGTGAGCCATGGCGCGGGGTGACGCCGCGCCGGTCGTCGGGGAGCAGCACCACGTCGAGGTCGAAGCGGGTGGTGCCGGTGTTGAACCCCTCGAAGAGGGTGATGTCGAGACCGGGTACGTCGATCTCGGGCAGCGGTGCGTCGTGGGCGCTGAACATGACGGAGAAGAGCGGGTTGTCGGCGCCGGAGGTGTGCATGCCGAGCGCCCGGGTCAGCTCCTGCACCGGCACGTCCTGGTGCGGCAGGGCCCGCAGGAGGGTGTCGGTGACCTCGTCCATGGTGTCCTGCGCGGGGGCGGCGCCGTCCAGGGCGAGCGGCAGCGGGATGGTGTTGACGAACATGCCCACGGCGTCCTCGTAGCCGAGGGGGCGGTTGCCGACGGCGGTGCCGATGACCATCCGGGAGCGGCCGCTGTGCCGGCGCAGGAGTTCGGCGAACAGCCCGAGGAGCGTGGCGAACGGGGTGAGTCCGCGTGAACGGGTGTGTCCGCGCAGGCGTTCGGCGAGGTCGGCGCCGATCGTCTGGCGCAGTTGTCCGCCGTTGTGCCTGCGGCGGGCGCCGGGGCGGGTGAGGCCGGGCAGTGGCAGGTCGTGGTGCTGGTCGCGCAGTTCGGCCCGCCAGAAGTCGAGCGATTCGGGGGCGTACGCGGCGCCGGCCCGGACGTGGTCGGCGTACGAGGAGGCGGCCGGGAGTTCCGGGTTCTCGCCGAGGACGTGGGCGCGGTAGACGCGGAAGACGTCGTCGAGCAGGATCGCGAAGGAGTGCCCGTCGTGGATGAGGTGGTGCTCGACGTGGACCAGCCGGTGATGGCGCTCGGCCAGCCGCACGAGCGTCCAGCGGATCAGCGGTGCCTCGAAGGTGTCGAGCGGTGTCTCGGCCTCGGTGCGCAGGAGCCGGGCGAAGGCGGCCTCGGGTTCCTCCTCCGTGCCGAGGTCGACCGTGCGCAGCCTCGGCGAGCACTGCGGCGCGACCCGCTGGCCCGGTACGGACCCGGTGGAGGCGACGAGTTCGAGCCGCAGCCCGGGGTGGCGGGCCAGGGTGGCGGTGAGCCCCCGGCGCAGTGCCTCGGTGTCGAGCGGGCCCCACAGGTCCAGTGCGGCGGTGAAGTTGTAGGCGCGACTGCCGGGCTGCATCTGCTCGTGCAGCCAGACGATCTCCTGCGAGGAGGAGAGGGGAAGCATGGGCGATCCCTGGGGTTGTCGGGTCGGTTTCCGATGCCGGTCACGGTCGTGTCCGGTGGTCGTGCGGGCGGCTTCGCGGGTCGCGCGGTGCCGCTGCGGGCGTGCGGGGATGCCGTGGGGGGCCGTGTGCAGCCGTGGGGGCTCGGGGGTGCGCGGCGGCGTGGGGGCGCGCCGGGGGCGCGGGACCGGTGCGCGTGAGCGCCGGTGCGTCGCGCGGGGGCCGGGGGCACCCGGGGCGCCGCGGCCGGGTCAGAGTGCGGAGTGCCCACAGGGGCGCAGTGCGTGGGTGAGCGCGTCGAACGCCCGGTGCGCGGTGTCGTCGTCGAGTACCGCGCGGTCCCACACCATCCGCAGGTCGATCTCCGCTCCCTGGGTGACGGAGACGGCGAAGGGACCGCGGACGGGTCTGCCGTCGACGTGGACCTCCCGTCCCTCGACACCGGCCAGGGTCAGGGGCGGGCGTCGGCTGTCGTCGTCCACGGTCAGCAGTCCGTCGAGGCCGCCGGTCCACGGCGAGCCGGCGGCGCGCACGGCGGTCACGACCGCGTCGAACGGGACGTCGGCCCGGTCGAGGTCGTCCCACCACGCGTCGGCCGTCGCCTCCGGATCGGATCCGTGGCCGGTGTCGGCCGGGAAGACGAGGGTGTTGAGGAAGCAGCCGACGACGGCCTCCGCTCCCGCGGGGCGGCCGCCCCACGGGTAGCCGAGCGGGACCACGTGGTCCGGGCCGTACAACGCGCGGGCCGCGGAGCGGCAGGCGTCGAGCAGTGCGGGGAAGGGGACGCCGGCGTCGCGGGCGGGCAGCCGGGCCTGTGCGGCGCCGCTGGTGATGGCGGCGTCGGGGAGGGCGCCTTCGGGTGCGCGTGCCGGACGGGGCGGCGGGGCGTGGGTGTGCACCGCGCGCAGCCGGTCCGCCCAGTACGCGGCGGCCTCGGGGGTCTGCGCCCGTTCCTCGGCGGCGAGTTGGCGCAGGACCGCGGCGCGGTAGGCGGCGAGTTCGGCTTCCGTCTCCTCGGGGCCGGGACGGGGTGCGGTGGGCTCCCCGGTGTACGCGGCGCCGAGTTCGTCGACGATCAGTGCCAGCGAGCGGCCGTCGCAGACGGCGTGGTCCAAGGCGACGGCGAGGACGTCCTCCGCGCGTTCCTCGTCGCGTACGAGGAAGAGCCGCAGGGCGGGGCCCCGCGCGTCCCAGGAGGCCAGCGCGCGACGGAGCGTGTCGGCCGGCCGCTCCCCCGGTACGACGGGCGGCCGGGTCACGTCGACGTCCGGATCGGCGACGCGCAGGACGGGAGTGCCGCGGACGACGGCGGGGCGCGAGCGCAGCGCGGTGTGCCGTGCGGCGAGCCCGCGGGCCGCTGCCCGCAGGCGTTCGGGGTCGATGGTCCCGGCCGGGAAGGCGAAGAACATCGGTACCACGTCGGGGCGTCCCGACGGGTCCAGCGAACGCACCAGGAGGAAGCGGCGCTGTGCTCCGGTGACCGGCAACAGGACGTCGGGCCGGTCGCCGGCGGTGAGACGCCGGTAGCGGGCCAGGTACTGACTCGTGATGCTGAGCACGTGGTTCTCTCTGTGGTGGCCGCGGTCGCGCGGAACGGTGTGGCGGCGGGCGGGACGGGGCGGTGCCCGTGCGAGGTCGTACCGGCGCGCCGTACGGGTGGTCAGCGGGTGGGTGCGGGGGCCGGGCGTTCGTCGCCCTCGGCGGGGGCGTTCTCCCGCGGTGCTTGGTGGGCGGCGGCGAGGACGTCGTCCTGCGGGCCGGGATCCTGCGCGGCGTCGTCCCGCGCGGCGTCGTCCTGCCCGGCGTCGTCCTGCGGGCCGGGCAGGTCCCGCATCCGGCGCAGCGGGGAGAGCAGCAGCGGCAGCGGTACGGCGAGGATGCCGACGGCGCACCAGGCGAGTGCCGTACGCGATCCGTAGGACTGGGCGAGGGCGCCACCGAGGAGCGCGCCGAGCGGCAGGGTGCCCCACATCAGGAAGCGCAGGGTGGCGTTCATCCGGCCGAGCAGCCGCGGTGGGCACAGCCCTTGGCGGAAGCTGACCTGGGCGACGTTGTAGACGACGGCGCCGAAGGAGACGACCGCCGATCCGGCGGCGAAGAGGGCCGCCCCGGACGCACCGTGCCCGGACAGGGGCCAGAGCAGCGCGAACGGGCCTGTGACCAGGACGGACAGGAGGATGACCCGGGCCTGCCCCAGCCGGGCGGCGAGGCGCCCGGCGCACAGGGCGCCCAGGAGCCCTCCCACGGCCGACGCGGACAGCACCATGCCGAGCCCGCCGGGCCTCAGGCCGACGACGCGGACGAGGTGCACGGTCTGCGTGGCCATGAGCACGGCGGTACAGAGGTTGGCGAGGCCGGTGGTCAGGGCGATGACGCGGAGCAGCGGATGGCCGAAGACGAAGCGGACGCCCTCGCCGATCTCCTTGCGCAGGGAACGCCCGGCGGCGGCGGGCTCGGGTGCTTCCTCGGGCTGTTTGACGCGGGAGAGGAACAGGGCGGAGAGCACGTAGCCGACGGCGTCGACGATGACCGCGAAGTGCGCTCCGACGAGCTGGACCAGTCCGCCGCCGACACCGGGTCCGGTCACCTGGGCGGTGGAACGCACCGTCTCCAGTGCGCCGTTGCCGGCCACGAGTTGGTCCCGGGGCAGGATCTGCGGCAGGTAGCTCTGATGGGCGACGTCGAAGAACACGGTCGCCACGCCGGTCACGAGCGCGACGACGTAGAGCTGGGCCATGGTCAGGGCGTCGGCGAGCGCGACGGCGGGGATGCTCGCCATGGCCACCGCGCGCACCAGGTCCGCGCGGATCATCAGGGGCCGCTTGCGCATGCGGTCGGTGAGTGCCCCGGCGGGCAGTCCGACGAGCAGGAAGGCGGCGGTCTCCGCGGCGGTCAGCAGGCCCACCTGGAAGGCGGGGGCGTCGAGCGCGAGGACGGCCACGAGGGGCAGCGCCACCAGCGTCACCTGGGCACCGAGCTGTCCGGTGGCGGCTCCCGCGAGCAAGAGGCGGAAGTCGCGCGAACGCATGGGGCCATCGGCGACGGCCGGGGATGTTTCGGACATGTGAACGACAGTCACCGACCCCCTGTCGGGAGTCAAAGCAACCCCGTCAGTTTCGGACTTCTTTTGCGTCACCGGGGGGCGAGGTCGGGAAATCTTTCGCCCTACCCGGGGTACGGCCGCGTGAATTCCTGCCTGTCGCGCATGTGGCGCGAGGCAGGCGGGGCAAGGGAGGGCAGGGGCGCGAAGGGGAGCCGGCCGATTCCCCTTACGCTGAGTGATCGGTTCAATCCTGACCGAAAAAGCTCATTCGTGATCAAGCGTCTCCGGAATCACCCATTCCGTCCGCTATGAACGCCACGCGCCGCCGCACCGCGCCGTACGACCGGGGCACGTCGGGCTACGCCGGAGACGTCGGGTTCGCCCGGACGCGTCAGGCTCGACCGGACACGTGGGGCTCGACCGGACGCGTCAGGCTTCCTCCAGGCGCCCGCCGGCGTCGCCGGCCAGGACGAGCTGCGTGACCTCGGCCCCGTCGAGCGTGCGCACCGAGATCCGGTACAGGCCGGGGGCCTTCGCCACGGCGACGGCGACCGCGTTGCCGTCCTCCCAGGCCAGAGGCGGCTCCTGGACGTCGCGCGGGTCGTCCAGGCCGGTGATCCGGCAGGTCACGCCGGCGAGGGAGTCGGCGTCGGTGAGGGTCACCTTCCAGGCTTGGCCGGCCTCGACGAAGTCGGGGGCGCTGAGCCCGCATCCGGCTTCGCCTTGCGGCGGGCCGAGGTGCACGTCCTCCCTGAGGATCTCGATGACCGCTTCGAGGGCGGGGTCGGCTTTGGCGACGTCTCCGTGTTGGAGGGGGAGGGTGGTGATCGCGGGGCTGATGGAGGCGGACTCCTTGTACACGGTGCCGTCGCCGTGGACCTTGAAGTACTTGACCTGGTCGCGGCCGTCCCTGATGAGGCTGCCGTCGGAGTGGGCTCGGGCACCGTCGTGGTACGCGTGGACCTGACCGTCGCGGATGCTCAGGTTCTGCAGGGTGGGCTGGTTGATGCCCACGACCGAGCGGTGTCCGGGCAGTTCGATGCCGCCGTGGTCGCGGTGCAGCCGGGCGGCGTCGCGGGCCAGTTCGGCGTTTCCACCGAGGGAGACGACGTCGCCGGGCGTCAGGTGCCGGATGTTGCCGTCCTCGCGCACGCTCTTGTACTGGGGCAGCAGGTCGTGCAGTCCGGGCATGTTCGCGCAGATGGCCCGGAGTTTGCGGTGCGGAAGGGGCACCGGGGTGCCCCGGCCGGTGTTCAGGATGACGGTGGCCTTGACGGCGCCGTGGAAGGGAGTGCCCAGGGTGAGGACGCTGCGGGTGTCCCCTTGGAGGTCGCTGTCGAGGCGGGGGTCCAGGGCCGCGCGGGTGACCAGGCCGCCCATGGAGTGCGCGACGAAGACGAGCCGGGCTTCGCGTTCGTCGACGCGGTGGCGGCGGGCGAGGTCGTGGGCGGGGTGCGCGCGCCAGGCGGACAGGTGCGCGCGTGCGGCTTC
The DNA here is from genome assembly GCF_044766345.1 of Streptomyces sp. NPDC102278. Lineage (NCBI taxonomy): Bacteria > Bacillati > Actinomycetota > Actinomycetes > Kitasatosporales > Streptomycetaceae > Streptomyces > Streptomyces sp. NPDC102278. The sequence goes on from NZ_JBIWLV010000010.1 coordinate 163,162, forward strand.
GGCGAGGATCCGGCCGTTGGTCGCGACGGGCAGACGCCAGTCGTAGGCGAACTCCAGGATGGCGGCGGGGTGCGCGACGCACCGGCCGACGGCGGCCACGAGGTCGGTGTAGGGCTCGATGCCGGCCAGGTAGGGCGTCCAGGCGGAGTGCTTGAGGAGTCCGGTCGCCGTGATCCGGCCGGTCTTGCCCTCCAGCTCCTCGTCACTCATGGCGAGGGAGGTCAGCCCGCCCGGGAGGGTCCAGGCGCGGACCAGCCACGAGATCCCGTCGAGCCCCCAGACGTACCGGCCCCGTTCGTTGTCGTACAGGGCGCTGCCCATGATGCCGGGCACGACGACCACGGCGTCCTGGGTGACGTGGGCGGGTAACTCGGCGTCCGCGGCGGCGTCCTGGGCGGCGGATCGGTGGTGCGCGTGCTGGTCCATGCCTGTGAACAATAGGGAACATGGACGGTGGGCGGGGCGGGATCGGGTGGGGCGGGACCGAGCCTAGCGGGATCGAGTCGGGTGGGACGGAGCCGCGTGGGGTCGAGTCGGGCGGGGTCGAGTCGGGTGGGGTCGGCCTGATCGGGGGCACGCGCGGGGCGGGCACGACCGCGGTGGCCGAGGGGACCTCGGCGGGTGCCTTGTTCGTGCTGGTGCTGGAGGACGGTACGGAGGCGTTCGCCGGCGCGGTGGCCGAGCAGTTGGACGCGGTGGCGCTGTGGTGGCGGCGATCCGAGGCCGGACGTCCGGGCTTCGTGACGACCACTCACCGTGACCCGGTCGTCAACCGCCACGACGTGGAGCGCTTCCTGGAGGCCTCGCGGATCCGCGAGGCGGGACCGGACGTCCCGGTGGTGCTGTTCGTGACGGGCCACGGCCTCACGTCGGCGGCGACGAAGCACTACACGGTGCTCCGCGACACCGATCGTGCCCGACTGCTCGCGACCGGGTTGCGAACCACCGAGATCGTGATCGCAGCGCTCGACTCCTCGGCCCGTGACGTGCTGGTGATCGTGAACATGTGCGAGTCCGCCGACATCGGCGGAGAGCTGCTGGACCTCCGACGGGATCTGGCCGCCGACCGTACGGCGTCCGCCACGTTGAACGTGCTGGCGACCGCCGCCCCGAAGGAGACCGTCCTCGGCGGCGCGTTCGCACTGATCCTCCGGCGCGCCCACGAGGATCTGCGATCGAGTGAGACCGTGGTCCGCCGGTACCTGACCATGGCCGAGTTCCACCGGGCACTCGAAACCGCCGCCGCGGGCATCAACGCCGAGCAGGGCCGCTCCCTGTACGTGCCCGCCCCGGTCCTGAGCAACAAGTTGTACGAACCGACCCCGGCGCTTCCCAACCCCGGCTACCGGCCGAACCCCTCGGCCGCGCAGGAAGCACGCCGGGAGGTCGCCATCACCCTCGACGACATGGACTACTGGCTGGAGAAGGCCAGCGGGCGCACCAACAGCGTCGACCCGGGCTGGTACTTCTCCGGGCGGCAGCACCTGAACGCGGCAGTGGTGGCCTTCCTGTCGGGGCCGGCCGGTGTCCTGATCGTCAGCGGGACAACCGCCAGCGGGAAGTCCGCCGTCCTCGGGCGTGCGGTGACCCTCAGCGACGCGTCCTTCCGGCAGGATCCCCGGTTCGCCCGGGCCGCGAGCCACTGTCCCCCGGACACCGTTCCCGGCGAGGGGGCGGTGACGGTGGCCGTCACCGCGCGCAACAGGGAGCCGCTGAGCCTGCTGCGCACCATCGGCGAGAAGCTCGGCGCATCGCCGGATCCCGCGGGCCGGGACCGGTTGCGCCGCTGGCAGGGCGGGCTGCGGTCCTTCCTCGGCCGGCCGGGTCCGATGGTGACCGTCGTGGTGGACTCCCTCGACGAGGCGGTGGACCCGGCCTCCTGCATCGACCAGGTGCTGGCACCGCTCGCCGGACACCTCGAGGAGAGTCCCGCCGTCCCGGCCCAACTCCAGCCGTCCTCCACCGTGATGCGGCGCGTACGCCTGGTGGTGGCGGTCCGCAGCCACGGCGAGCACGCCCTCGGGGCGGAGCCGGAGACCGGCGGAGACCTGTTGTCGGAGCTCCGCGAGGCCTTCCCCGGGTCGTCGGTGGTGCGCACCGACGACTCCGGCATGCGCGAGGACATCGAGGCGTACGTACGGGCCCTGTTGCACGGCGCGACCGCGTGGAAGGGCGTCGACCTGGCGGTCGCCGCGCGGACCATCGCCGCGGCCTCGCCGCGGTCCTTCCTCGACGCCCGCGTCGCCGCCGAACAGCTTCGCGGCGGTGGCCCCGTCCTGCTGGCCGACCCCGATTGGCTGGCCGGTCTGCACCGGGGCACGGCGGGGCTGCTCGCCGAGGATCTCGAACGCGCCGCCGAGGACGGTCTGCCGGTGCCGGAATCGCTGGCCCTCCTGCGGGCCTGCGCGTTCTCGCCGGGTCGCGGCATCCCGCGCGGCCCGGTGTGGTCGGCGGTTGCCTCGGCGCTGCTGCGGCGGCCCCTGGAGGATGCCGAAGAAAAGGTCCGCCTGCTGCTGGGAGGCCGCCTGGCGGGGTATCTCACCCGTGACACCGAGGACGACTACCGCGTGTACCGCCCGGCACACGACCGGCTGTCCGCGGTACTGAGGCGCCGCTCCGAGACGGCGGCCGGGCAGGGTGGGGGGACGGTTGTGACATCCGAGGGGGAGGGCACGTCCGAGGACGGGCCGGACGAGTACGAGGCGCACGCGCGGATCGCGGAGGCGCTGGCCCGACTGGTCGGCCCCTTCGCGCACGTCCCGCCGGAGCCCTACGTGCGGCGCTATCTGGCGCGGCACGCCCGGTTGGGTCGGGTACTGGACGACGAGCACGTCCCGGCCGAGCTGCTGCCCTGGGTGACGGGCAGCCCCATCCGGGGTCTGTTGCCCTCGGCCGGCGGCAACGGGCCGCGGCATTGGCTACAGGCCTGGGCGAGCGTCGAACCGTACCTGCACCAGGCGGACTTCGCTTCGAGGCTGGCCAGCCTGTACCTGGCCTACGCGGGCCTGGCCGACCAGCGGGTGAGCCGCCCCCGCAGGCCTCCCCGGGCGGGGCTCCCCGGTGCCTCGCCCATGGCGGTGCTGTGGTCGCGGTGGCGCCCGCCTTCCAATGTCCTGGCCTCATTGGACAGCGCGGCACGCTCGCTGGCGGTCCTGACCCTGCCGGACAACCGGACCGTCCTCGCCGCGGGCGACGACGACGGCCACATCGAGCTGATCGACGCCGTGGCGGGTACGGCGATCGGTGAACGGATCGCCGCCCACGAGGGATCCGTCCGCTGCCTGACGGTCGCGGCGCGTCCCGGGCAGAGCGATCTGCTGGTGTCGGGCAGCACCGACGGCACGGTCCGCTTCTGGGACCCGACCAGAGGTACGGCCGTCGACCGGCTCAACCGGCCCGGTGACATCTGGATCGACGACGTCGACGCCTACGTCGACGCCGACCGGGAGGCCGTTGCCGTCTGCGCCGACGGCAACGGCAACCTGGTGTCCTGGATGGAGCGCTTCGGCCGCGAGGAGCGGCTCTCGCTGCCCGGGGAAACTCCCCGCACGGCCAAACTGGCCCTCGCCGCCTGGGAGGACGAGAGCGGCCGCAGCCTCGTCGCCGTCGCGGACGGCGCGCGGTTGAGCTTCCAGGAGACGACGTCCTACCGCACCGTGCGCAGCTTCGACCTCTCCAGCGCCGTCCGGGTGCTCACCCGTGCCGGCGTCCGCGGGCGGATCGCCGCCGGCCACGTCGACGGCACCGTCACCGTATGGGGCACGGCCGGCTGCCTCACCACGCTCACGGGCGCCACCGGTCCGGTCGGCAGCCTGGCCTGTGTCCCCGTCGGCGACCGGCACCTGCTCGCCGCCGGTTCCGGCAAGGACATCGCCCTGTGGGACACGCAGACCGATGACCCGGCGACGTTCCTGACCGGACACACCGCCGCGATCACCGCGCTGGAGCCGCTGCTCCTCGACGACACGCCGACCCTCGCCTCCGCCGCCGCGGACGGCACCCTGCGGCTGTGGAACGCGGGCGACCTCACCCGGGCCCTGGCCGGGGCGCTCACGACCCCCGGTTCCCGCGGCGGCGTCCTCGCCCACGGCGCGGCCGCCCGGTCCGCCGGCCTCGCCCTGGGCGGCGACGGCCCGGGCATCGACATCGTGGAGGTCACGACCGGCACGACGACCGTGAGGATCGACACCGGCGCACCGACACCGGCACTCGCCTGGGCACCCGAGGGCTTCGGCAGGACGACCCTCCTGTGGGCCGATTCCGATCACAGCGTCCGTTTCTGGGACGCCGCCGACGGGCGAACACTCCCCCACCGGCTCGCCGGCCACATCGACCAGATCCGCTCGCTGGCCCCCCTCACCACCCGCTCCGGGCGCCATCTCCTGCTGACCGGCAGCGACGACTACACGGTCAACTTGTGGGACCTCGACGGGCGTCGCCTCCTGCACACCGGTCGCGGACACGGCCTGCGGGTGCGCTGCGTCGCGGCCGCGTCGGACGGCGACCGGGACTGGTACGCGTCCGCGAGCTCCGACGGCACCGTCCGGTTGTGGGACACCGAGGCGGGCGGCATGGTCGGCGCGCCCCTCAAGTGCGATCAGGGCCGTGTGCACGCCGTGGCCGTCAACGTCCGGCCCACCGGCGGTCTCGGCCCCCACCTGGCGAGCGCCGGCGACGACGGCACCGTCCGGCTCTGGGACCTGGCCACCCGCAGCCCCCTGGGCGAGGCCCTGACCGGCCACACCGCGGTGGTCCACGCTCTGGCCCTGTGGAGCGTCGAGGGTCAGGGAAACTTCGTCGCCAGTGCGTCCGGTGACGGCACGATCCGCGTCTGGAACGCGATCTCCGGCGCGTGCGTGCTCCAGTTGGCCACGGGAAGCCCCGTGCGATCCCTCTCCGCGCGCGTCACGGCGGCCCCCTCGGCGAGCGTGGTGCTCTCCTTCGCGGGAGACGCCGGCGCCGCAGCCGTGGAACTCGACCTCGCCATGGCCCGACACGACACGACACAAGGTGCGAAGTGAACGGTGCGCCCCCCTGAAACCCTCGTGCGCCCCCTCGTGATCACCCCCAGCCGCTCGCTTTGGTCCGACGACCGCATGAAAATGATCGTTCGGCATGCGCCCCCGTTCACCGCGCACGGCCACCCACGACCACCGTGCTCGGCGCACGGTACGGATCCAAGACCGAACCGGCCCGGTCGGCGGAGCAGCCGGCCTGCACCGACGGCCGCGCCACGAGCATCACCGGCCGACCGCGGCAGAGCGGGCGGCCGGAGCAAGGAGCGGCCGCATGGACAGGGCGACACCACATCGGGACATCAGCCTGGTTCCGGCCCCCGAACGCGGCATCTGGCGCCTGGGCAAAGCGAAGAACCCGATCAAGTACGAGTTCATCAGCGAGGACGACGCCCACACCGCCGGGGGCAACCGCTGGAGCCTGGCCACGCACGGAACCCTCTACTGCGCCTCCGAGCACGAGGGGTGTTTCGCGGAGACCCTCGCAGCCTTCCGTGTCGACCCCGCCATGCGCGACCTCATCGCGGAGGACTGGAAGGAGCCGTACTACCTGACCCCCGGCAAGATCCCCCGGGACTGGACCACGGCCCACACCCTGATCCGCTTACAGCCCGTCAAGGAGGCCCGCTTCCTTGACGTCGACGACGAGGCGACGCTCGAAACCCTGACCCGGGAACTCCGCCGGGAACTCGCGGCCCACGGGGTGGTGCGGCTCACGACGGAGCACATCCAGGGTTTCAACCACCGCATCACTCGCGAGATCGCCGCATGGGCGACGGCCCAGCAGACCGGCCTCACGCACCGCGGCGGCCTCATCCAGGGCATCGCCTACCGCTCCCGGTTCGGGCGCCGCCGCTGCTGGGCCCTCTTCTCGGGGGTCGATTTCAAGCAGGAGGAATCCAGCCTCGTCTTTCCCGAGGCCGAGGCATTGCGCACCGTCGCCGAGGAGTACGGCCTCACGATGCTCTGATTCCGCCTGCCGGCCGCGGCTGCCGGCTGTCGCCGACGGCTCGACGGCTCGACGGCTCGACGGCTCGACGGCTCGACGGCCGGCCCCTTCCCGAGCCACCGTGAACACCACCCGTAACCCCACCGGCAAGACCACCTTCGACACCGCCTGAATCCACCCGGTTGCCCTCCCCCGAACGTAGGAAAAATCCCCTGCGCGAGGGCCTCTCGCGCCGCCGCTCCACACCGGGAGCGGCGGCATTTCTCCTGCTCACAGCCCTGTCAGATCCCAAACGGCGGAAAGGTCGACGGCGTCGGCCGACGCCAAGTTTCGCCCTAACAGGTGGAGTTGACTGGTGATATTGGGTAGCCTATGGCGGACGGGACGCTACTGAGCACATGGGGGACACCGTGAAGAACGCCTTCCGACGCTTATCGAAGACCGACGACGCCACCAGCCCCGAGCCATGCCGCTCTCAGGGCGCACACGGCCGAGCCGCGGTCCTCGCCACGCGCCTGAACGACAGCTTTCACTCGTGCTCCGGAATCCACCATGCAGGCCGACGCCGATGGTGAACGCCGACCTCGAGTCGGCCACACCACCCGCGCAGGTAACGCTTCCCGGCGGGTCGGCAGCACGGCAACGAAGCGACAGACCCGCGCAGACCAGGTCCGTACCGGCTCCCCCTCCCGGCAGCACGCGGTCCCAGGTCACGCACCCACCCGAAATGCGTCGTCCGACACGCGACCCGCTACCCGCGGACACACGGTCACGACAGCAAGGGAGACCGCACCATGACTCCGCAGCGCCAGTCCACCGTCGCCAAGAGCGTCATCAGCGCCGAACGGGCCCACGCCATCACCGTGCGCATGCACATCGATGAGATCGCCCGGTTCCTCCAGGACAACCTCGGCCAGCGCCTGACCGCCCGCCTGGCCGGCATCAGCGACCCCAAGCAGGTCGGCCGGTGGGCGTCCGGGGACAGCGCGCCTCGACACGACGCCGAGGAACGATTGCGTGCGGCGCTCCAGGTGTTCCAGCTCATCCAGGACGCCGAGAGCCTCTACACCGCCCGCGCTTGGATGATCGGCATGAACCCGCAGCTCGAAGACCAGGCACCGGCGCAGTGCATCGCCGACGGACGACTTCGGGACGTCATGGTGGCCGCCCGGGCCTACGTGGACGGCGGCTGAAACACCGGGCGGAGGCCCCCGTCCCCTCCGCGGACGCGGGTCTCGCACGGCCGTGTGACGAGGACGCCGGCGTGACCGTCCGGGCATTCCGGTTCGCGTGATCCTCCTGATCGACTCGGAGACCGGAAACGGAGCAATCTCCAGAAGAAGGACCCGCCCCGGGGGCGTTCCCGCCGCGCCCGTGCAGGACGGCCGTGATGATCGACCTCGCTCTCATCGCGCTTGCGGAAGTGACGAACGGGCCTCAACGCCCCTGCTCAACAGGCTGGTTGCCCCGATGACGGCGGACCGCCTCGCACGTGAGACCGGTCCCGGTGTCCGGTTCCTTCCGACGGACCGCCTGGCCCACCGGTGCCCTCGGCCCGTCGCGCGTTGCGCGCTCGTTTGCTTGTGGCCCGGCAAGGGTGCACACTTGCGCGAATTCCGGTTGGGCGCAGCGCCGCACCCTCATGACGGGACGCACCCGGAGGCCGACCTACTGGTCGTCAACAAGCCAGACGGGAGCACGCGTTGAGCACATCGGGTTCTGCCCGTCCGCAGCATCTGCGAAGCCTCAGTGACGGGGAGCTGTGCGCCCTGCTGCGTGGCCACGCCTCGGGGTCCGACGCCGGAGTCGACGACGTGATGGCCGAGGTGTTCGCCCGTCACCATTCCGCGGTGCTCGCCTACGCCCGTACGTGCTGTCGGGACCTGCCCACCGCCCAGGACCTCGCCGCCGAGGCCTTCGCCCGTACCTACCGGGCCGTCGCCTGGGGTACCGGGCCCGAATACGCCTGGCGGCCGTACCTGTTGACCTGCGTGCGCCGCCTGGCGGCCGCATGGGCGCGGGAGGGCGCCCGTACCCGGCTGTCCGAGGACTTCGAGGAGTGGGCCGCGCAGCTCTCGGACGGGCAGGATCCCGACGAGGCCGTCTTCTCGGCGGAAGAGGGATCGCTGGTCCTGCGTGCCTACCGGTCGCTGCCGGAGCGCTGGCAGACCGTGCTGTGGCACTCCGTCGTCGAGCACGAGCCGGCGGCCGAGACCGCCGGCCGCCTCGGGATATCGGCGGGAGGCGTCGGCTCGCTGGTCGCGCGTGCGCGGGAAGGCCTGCGGGAGGCGTACTTGCGCGCCCACCTGGACCAGAGCGCGAGCGACGAGTGCCGGCACTACGGGGCGCAGATCGCCGCCATGCTCCGTCGGCCGGGCAAGCGCCGCACCCGGGACCTGGGCCGCCACCTCCAGGGGTGCGCGGACTGCGCACGGGCCGAGCGCGACCTGCGCGACGTCAACGGCCGTCTGGGCGTGCTGTTGTTGGGCGGAATCCTGCTGTGGAACCCCGCCTCCTTCCTGTCGACCCTGGGCGGGAACGGCGCCCCTCTCGCCGCGGGAAGCCTGTACGGGACCCAGCTCGCCGGCGCCAAGGCCGGCGCCGTCAAATGGGCCACCGCCGTGGCCGTGGCGGGAACCGCGGCCACCGTGGTCGCCCTGGTACCGGCCGAGGCCGAGAACAACCCGTCCGAGCGGTCCGCCGCACCCGCCGCGACGACCGCGGCCCCGGGGGACCCTATTCCGGTTGCGACACCGATCGTGGCCATCGGCACGCCCGCGTCCGCCACCGCATCGGCCACCACCACGCCCCTTCCCTCCGCCTCGGTCTCCGCCTCCGTGTCCGCCTCGGCCACCTCCGGGCCGACCTCGGCGTCGCCCTCGACGGCTCCCGCCGGCAGCGCCCTGGTCAATGTCGGTTCGGGACTGTGCGTCGGCCTCGGCGGCGGCCGTTCCGGCGGCCCGTTGCGGCTGGAGAAGTGCACCGGGAAGGCCTCCCAGGCATGGCAGCGGCTGCCTGCCCGTCAGAACGCCTACCAGCTCCGGAACGCGGACACCGGCACCTGCCTCGACGGAACCACCGGCGGCGGGAACCTCACCGAGGTCACCCTTCGCACCTGCCGGACCGGCTGGGACGGCGCGACGCAGCTCTGGCGGTTCGTCCCGGACGCGCGACCCGGCACGTACCGGGTCTGGTTCGTACCGAGGGTTGCGCACAGCGACTACTCCGAGCATCTGCTGGGCCCGCGGAACTGGCCGAAGGCCGACCCGCCGCGTCCGGGATCGGAGCTGGTGCACCTGCCCAACTACTACAACTCGGTCAATCTGCTCTTCACCCTGAGATGAGCCCCCCGGCGGACTCGCCGGTGCCCGCGTCGGCGGGGTCGCGGGCGGGGTCGCCGGTGGGCTCGCAGGCATGGCTCAGGGCGGTGCGGGCCAGCCCGCGCAGCCAGGCGTGGGCGGGATCGTTGTCGTAGCGCTGGTGCCATGCGAGGTGGATGGGGATGGCCGGCATGGTCAGCGGCAGCGGCCGGACACACAGCCCGAGGTCGTCCAGGAGTGGACGGCTGACGAGTTGGGGGACGGCCACGACGAGGTCTTGCCGGCGGACGAATTGCAAGGCCGTGGCAATGGTCGGGGCGGCGGCCACCACCCGGCGGCTCAAGCCCCGGGCCTCCAGCGCGTCGTCGACAGGGTCGCGCAGCCGTCCCCGGCGGGAGACGGTGATGTGGTCGGCGGCCGCGTAGTCCTCGACGGCGAGGGGGCCGTGGCACAGGGGATGGGCGGGGCGCAGCGCGAGGACGAGCCGGTCGTGGCCCGCGATCTCGTGGCGGATCTCGGGCGAGGAGGGTTGGCCGGACCCGGCTTCGAGGTCGGTGTCTCCTCGTCGCGGGTCATGGGTGTCCGTACTGGCTTCGGCCAGGAACCGCACGCGCACCCCGGGTGCCTCGGCGCGCAAGGAGTGGAGCAGGGCGGGACCGACCGCCGCTGCCAGGGCGTCGTGCCACTTCAGGATGAAGGTCCGTTCCAGGGCCGCCGGTTCGATCTGCGTGTGGGGGGAGAGGACCGCCTGGGCCTGCTGCACCAGCTCGTGCACGGTCGCGCGCAGGGCGAGGGCGTGGGGGGTGGGAGTCATGGTCCGTCCGGTGCGCACCAGAATCTGGTCGCCGGTGGCCCGGCGGATACGCCCCAGGGTGCGGCTCATCGCGGGGGCCGAGACGTGGAGTCGGGCGGCGGCGTCCGTGACGCTGCCTTCTTCCAGCAGGGCATCGAGCGCGGTGAGCAGATTCAAATCGAGTTGCATGAGGGTAAATCCAGTCGTAACTAGATTGCATTTGAAGTTAATGATGCCTGCTCTTAACGTCGATGGCGAGCGGCCGAGGGGCCGCACCCCTCCCTTCCTGCGTCAGGAGCGATCGTGAACGCCTTCTCCACCCCGCGTACCGTCCCGCGTACCGTCTCCGCCAAGACCGTTGCGCTCGAAGCGGTCTTGGAGCGCACCGTGGCCGCCGTGAGGACGGCCGGTGAGCTCCTGCGGGAGCGCCACGGCGTGGCCGCGCGCCCTGGTGACCTCGATGAGGTCGTCCGCGCCATCGACGCCAACGACGCCGCGGTGCCGGCGCTCATCCAGCAGCCGCTGCTCGACGCGCGCCCCGGATCCCGCTGGGTGGAGGACGAGTTGGGCGGCGGCTTGCTGTCGGACGGCGAATGGTGGGTCGTGGACACGGCCGAGGGCAACATCAACCACATCCACGGCATGGGCGAGTGGGGGGTGACCGCCACGCTGGTGCGCGACAACGCGCCGGTACTGACCGTGGTCCACCTGCCGCTGACGGGCGACACCTACACCGCCGTTCAGGGCGCGGGGGCCCACCTCAACGGTGAGCGGTTGCGCTCCTCCGCCAAGACCGACCTGCGGGCGGCGCTGGTGGGCACCGGTCAGGCCAAGCCCGGGGAGGACGAGCAGGCCCTTCGCCGCATGGGCGCCTCGGTGACGGCCATGCTGCTCAACGCATTGGTCGTACGGGTATCGGTGCCGGCCACGATGCAGCTCATCCATGTCGCGTCCGGCCGGATGGACGCCTTCTGGCAGTTCTCCGACGTGCGTTCGGGCCTCCTGCCCGGCGCGCTGCTGGTCTCCGAGGCCGGCGGTTCGGTCACGGACACCCGGGGAGAGCCGTGGAGCCTGGCCGCCCGCGACTTCCTGGCCTCCGCTCCCGGGCTGCGCACCCACGTCGTGGACATCCTGTCCGACCTGGCCTGACCTGCACCGCCACCCTCCGCTCGCCCTTCCCCTCCCCCTCGCCCTTCCCCGCTCTTTCTACTGGAGATCCTCGTGAAGATCGCCGTACTCGGTTCCACCGGACAGACGGGCCGCCTGGTGATCGCGCGCGCCTTGGAGCGCGGGCATGACGTCACGGCCCTCGCCCGCCGGCCCGAACAGGTCGAGGTACCCACCACCGGCAATCTGCGGGTGGTTCGGGCGGATGTGACCGTCCCCGGCAGTGTTGCCGCCGCCGTCGAGGGCGCCGACGTCGTCGTGAGCGCCCTGGGCATCACCAAGAAGCAGGACCCGGCGATCCTCGTCGAAGGTGCCCGCCAGATCGCCTCGGCCGCGCCTCACGTCATCTGGCTCACCTCCCTGGGCATGGGCGCCACCGAAGGAGCACTCGGCTCCTTGGGCGGCGCTCTCCTCAAGCGGGTACTGCGCCACGAGTGGGAGGCGAAGGACGTCTCGGGCCGCTTGGTCCGCGACGCGGGCGGGACCACCGTTCACGCCGGGCCGCTGACCGACAAACCCCACCAGGACAACGGTCGCCTCATCCGGATCGAGGACTTCAAGCCGCGAATGATCCCGCCCACGGCGCCGCGCGCGGGCATCGCCGCCCTCATGGTCGCGGAAGCGGAAACCCCGCACTTCGCCGACTCGGACACCATCGCCCTGTTCGGGAGCCGTTGAGACCTGGCGGCCGACCAACGGGCCGTCGGATCCGACCGCGTGCGACGCCTCTCCCGGCCTCCGCCCCCCGAGCCCGGCGGCTACGCCAGCAGTCGTCGACCGATCAGCTCCATCACTTCCGCCCGGCTGCGCCGGCCGTTGTCGGCGGCGTTGAAGTGGTTGCCGATGCGCACCGAGACGGCGAGCAGGCAGCGGACCTCCACCTCGTCCTCGTCGGGACAGAAGGAGGAGAACAGGGAACGCAGGTAGTCCATGCGGCGGTTGTCGACCCGGCGCAGGCGCTCGGCGACGGCCGCGTCGCGGCGGGCCCAGTCGCGGACCGCGATGTCGGCGGTGGTGCCCCGCACCGGCCCGTCGGTGCTTTCGGCGACGATGGCGAACAGCCGCCTCAGTCTGGCCCTGGCCTCTCCCCCACCGCTCTCCACCTGTTCGATGACGCCTTCGGCGACCTCGTACTCCCAGGTGTCGAGCATCTCGGTGAGCAGTGCGTCCCGGTTGCGGAAGTAGCCGTAGAAGCCGCCCTTGCTGACGCCGAGCGCCTGGGCCAGCGCCTCGATCCGTACGGCTTCGGGGCCGCCGGCGACGAGGGCCCGCAGGCCTTCCTCGATCCACTTTCCGCGGGGTGTGCGCGTCGCGCCCATCGTGTGTGCCTCCTCACGGCCCGCCGAGTATACGGGGGCGTACAGATCCGCCTACACTCGATCTATACGCCACCGTATAGACAGGGGTCCGGCCATGCGACTTCCCCGAACCGACCACACCGAACGCCCGTGGCGGATCCACGAGATCGCCGACGACTTCAACGTCGAGGACGTGTGGGCGCTGCCCACCCCCGGTGGGCCCGACGACCTCGCGCTGTTGGTGCGGCAGTTCGCCGAGGGCGTCAAGAGCGGGGTGAACGGAGACGGTTTCGTCTCCCGAGTGCTCTTCGCCGTCCGCTGGAAGCTCGGAGCACTGCTCGGCTGGGACGAGCCGGATGCCGACACCGAGGTACGGCGGGCCTGCCTGCGTGACCGGTTGCCGGCGGACCTTCGCGACGGTCCCCGGGGTCCCGACCTCGGCTCGTCCCCCTTCACCTCGCTCTACCAGCGGGACGACGAATGGGCCGCCGAGATGGCCAACAAGACCGTGCAGGGGGTGGTGCACATCGGCTGGGTACCGGACGGATCCGGCGGCTACCACGGCCAGATGGCCGTCCTGGTGAAGCCGAACGGGCCGCTCGGCGCCCTCTACATGGCCGCCATCAAGCCCTTCCGGTACCTCGGCGTGTACCCGGCGCTGATCCGCTCCATCGGCCGCGAGTGGGAGGCGCGCGCCGCCACCAGGGGGAACGCGGACTGACCCCCGCCGATCACCCGTCACAGGTCGCCCGTCGTCCGTCACCTCTCGCCGGTCGCCGGTCGCCGGTCACCCGTCGTCCGTCACTGTTCACCACCTTCGCCGATCACGAGGATCAGGGCGACGAGCACGAGCAGAGTGCGTCCGGGCCCTGCGCACCGGCCAGGCGGACGCGGTCGTCGGCAACCAGGTGGCCCTGTACGGCTACACGCAGAAGTACGACGACGTCGAGGTGCCGCCGGCCGCGACCGATGGACAGCCGGCCGGCAACTACGGCATCGCACTGCCGAAGGAGACTTCCGCCGACGTGTGCAAGAAGGTGTTCAAGGCCCTTCAGGACTACGTCCGCAACCAGTGGGAGGAGGATTTCCGAACCCACTTGGGGAGCGTGGTCCAGGCCTTCCCCACGACGTGGAACGCCTTCACCCCGTCCGAGGGCGACATGGATCGACACTCCTCCTGTACCGCCTGAGCGCCGCCTGAGAGCCGCCTCAGCGCCTCGAAACCTCGTGGCTCCTGTCAGTGCCGGGTGAAAGGATCGACGCGGTCGGCACACCGACCGCAACGGGGGGATGAGCATGGACAGCGAGAGCACGTACCTGTGGCCGCGGCGGGCGACACCGTCGGACACCGAGCGGCTGGAGAGATGGCTGGCCGAACGCGGCTGGGAGGTCGACCCGACGGTCTACATGGCCGGCGCGGGAGGCGCCGCCGTGCAGGTACGACGGGCGGGCGTGGTCTGGGCCGACTGCGAGCCGGGGTTGTTGATCCTGCCCGCCGAGACCGTGGTCTGGGACGGAGGACGGATACGGATCGCACGCCCGGCCGCCGTACCCGCCCGGTGCCCGGCCTCGTAGACCGCGCGGGCGAAGGAACCGCGCCCCGCGGGCCGTCGCTCGGTCGGTACGGGGCCGTCGCTCGGTCGGTAGCGGGCTAGGCCTCGGCATCGCCCCCGTCAGACGGCGGTGCGGGTGGTGCGGGCAGTGGGGCGGCCGAGGGTGCGGGCGCGCAACAGGGTACGCACGGGGGCCGCGAGTCCGTAGCCGACGTCCTTGCGCAGGGCGCCGGCTCCGGCCCGTTCCACCGCGCCGAGTTGGTGGGCCATCAGCTCCGTCATGGCCGTGACCACGGGTCGCAGTCCCGGCTCCGCCAGGTCGGCCAAGCCGTCGGTGGCCGCAAGTGCGGTGCGGGCGCGCTGACACTCGGTGGCGAGGAGATCCCGTACCGCAGGGGTGTCGCGGGCCTGTTCGAGGTCGGTCCGGGTGACCCCGTGTTCGGCGAGACGGGCGCGGGGCAGGCAGAGCCGGCCGTCCGCGAGGTCTCCGGCGAGGTCGGCGAGGAAGTCGACGCGCTGCGCCGCGTCCACGAATCGGCGCCAGCCGGCGGCCTGTTGCTCGTCGGGACCGTCCTGGTACTGGAGGCCGATGAAGACGAGGACGCCGGGCCAGGCGTAGGCGTCGAGGTAGGCCTGGAATGCCGCTTCGTCGGCGAACCCGTCGAAGGTCGCCTCGGCGGTGGCGGCGCCGTCGAGGAAACGGGTAATCCAGTGGACGGGCAGGTTCCGGGTGCGCACGGCGTCGGCGTACACGCGCAGCAGCGGATCCGTACCCTCCTCACCGGCCAAGGCCGCCCCGACGCGTCCGGTCAGTTCGGCGAGGCCGGCGGCCCGCTGCTCGGGGGTGCCGGTCTCGGCCGTGTCGTCGACCAGGTTCATGAAGGCGAGGCCGGCGACGAGTGGGGGCACCAGGGACGGGGCGGCCAGCAGGCGCAGGGTGGCGTACGGGGCCGGTTCGCGGCGCAGCACCCGGCGGGCGGTGCGGGTGTAGTCCTCCCGGAGCCGGGGGTCTGAAATCCCGGCCCTGGTCAGGGTGGTGCGCCAACTGGGCATGTCGCCTTGCTCCTCGCATTGCGTCGGGCCGTGCGCGAGCCCGCGCGTACGGGCTCACCTTGCCACGGGTACACGATGTCAGGAGCGGGCCGGAGCGGACGAACGAGGTGGGCCGGGGGTGGGCGCCGGAGGCAGCGCCTCGCGGCCGCGTCGACCGGGCTCGGGCTCGGGCTCGACCAGCGACCGGCTCCCGAACCGCCCGGCGGTACTCGCCCCTACGCGTTCGTGGCGCCCCGGGGGCCCACCGGGTCGAGGGAGTCGATGTCCTCCATGAAGCTCAGCATCCGGGCGTTGACCAGGTCCGGATGGTCGATCTGCGGTCCGTGTCCGGTCGCGGCGACGATCTCGGCGCGGGCTCCGGGGATCAGGCGCGGTACCCGCTCCAGCTGGCGCTTGGGGTGCACGAGCAGGCTGCGCTTGCCCATGATCAGGTAGAACGGCGTGCGGATGGAGCCCAGTTCCGCGTCCGACAGCGGCAGCGGCGCCGGGCGACGGATCCTGAAGGCCTTCACGCCGGCCTGGATCATGGCACGCAGTTCGGGAACGATGATCACCGGCTGCTCCAGCCAGGCGGCGAGACGGGGGCGCCACGCCTCGGGAGCGTAGGTGGCGAAGAGGCTGGCGAAGATCCAGACGAAGAAGCGCAGGCCCACCTTCTCCAGGCCGCCCGGGTCCAGGGCGGTGACGGAGGCGAACCGTTCGGGCCTGAGGTGTACCTGGTTGATGACCAGCCAGCCGCCGTACGAGGAGCCGACCAGGTGGACCTCTTCGAGTCCCAGCGCGTCGAGGGCCTCGTCCATCCACTGCGCCGCGCGCTCGGGCTGCCACATGGTCTCGCGCTGGACGCTGCGACCGGGGTCGCCGGGAGTGTCGAGGGCGTAGACGGGCCGGTCGGCGCTGAGCGCGACGGTGTTGGGGTACCACTGGGCGGAGCAGCCGCCCGAACCGTGGATCAGGACGATGGGCGTGCGGGATTCCGCCGCCGGGTCCGTGGGCCCGTACCGGTAGACGTGCGTGGTGCCGAAGCTGGTCTCGACGTCCGTCTCGGAGCGGATGGGCGCGCCCTTCGCGTAGAGCACGTCGCAGGCGGCGAAGTAGCGGTCACGCAGCTCGTCGTTGACGTAGTGGCCTATGTCGCGTCGCACGCGGGTCGTGTTCTCGGGCACGGGGCACCTCCGGGGGGATCCGTTCTTCGTGATACGACAGTACCATGATGTTGATACGCCGGTACCATGAAAGCGCCCCGGGGCCGCGAGGTCGCGGGGCGCTCCGCCGGGTGAACCGCCGGGTGAGCCTGGGCCGGCCGGCCGACGGGTCCACGGCCCCGCGGCCCGCCTGCGACCTGCGACCCCAACCACTCGACCACCACGGCCGGGAGACCCCACGGATGCCAACACGCGTGGACCACGCGGAACGCCGTACCCAGATCGCCGAAGCACCCATCCGGGTCGCCGGACGGCGCGGACTGCACGCCGTCGGCCTGCGCGACGTGGCAGCAGACGCCGAAGTCTCCCTACGCCTGGCGCAGTACGGCACCCGACCCCCCGCCACCGGCCCGACCCCGGGCCCTTCGGGCCTCCGGGCCCCGTCGCGTGGACCGGTGTCCGATCACACCGGAGGCCTCACCCAAGGGGCCAGGCGTTCCCCCGTCTCCAGATGCTCGCGCCAATACCGGAAGACGGGACCCTGGACGATGTCGAGCTGCCCGGCCGCGACCAGACCGGAGGCGAGGCTCGGACCGCCCGCATCGGCCTCGAAGGCGACCAGCACGGCCGGCGTGTCACCCACCTGTCGGGCAACGAGCCGGACCTCGTCGACCGTGGGCTCGCGAAACACCGGATCGTGAAAGGCAGCCGGGCACGCGACGAAGACGGGGTCACAGAACACCAGTTCCAGGCCGTGGGCGTACGAGAGGTCGTGCCCGGCACCGAAGCACAGCCGACCGGCGTCCCAGGCGACAACGTCCCAATCCCACCAGGACCCTTCGGGAAGCTCGATCACAGCCCGTTCCTCCGTAGGCACCACGCCGCCATTCGGGGATCACCGGGCCGAACTCGCGTAGTCACGGGAAAAATTCCTCCTCACTCCGCAGATGCGGGCCGCGGCCAAGGGCTTCCTGCCGGGTGTCCTCGAACCGCTGTCCCGCCACCGGTGGGAGGAACAGTCGTGCGATCCGCCGCGGTCCGGGACGAGGCGGGTACGCGAAGGCCCCGGCCTCCCTGCGGGGAGACCGGGGCCTTGATCGAGCGCTGGGCAGGCCTTGCACCTGCATCCCCCCACGGGAAGTGGGGTGCCTTTCCTTGGACCACCAACGCGCGCCCACCACCGGAATCCCGGCCGTGAGTACAAGATCAACGATACCTCATCCGTCCCCGCCCACAGCCCCGTGACGAAAGCGTGTCGCGTGTCGGGTGTCGCGTGTCGGGTGTCGCCCTGGGCCTGTCCGTCGTTCCGGCCGCCCGGCCCGCCGCTGTGGCCTCGCGCCACCCGACGGGGAACCCCATGCGCCGGCGTGCCGGCTTCCCGGATCGGCCCGACGGTCACTTCATCCGGTCCGGTCGGGTCTGGGGCGGGATCTCCACTCACGGCGCAGCATGAAGGACCGCAGGATCGCGATTCCGAGGAAGACGATGCCGATGGCGGCTCTTTGCCACTCACCGACCATGACGAACCAGTAGAGGCCGAGGCCGGCGAAGAAGAGGCTGACGGCGATGAGCAGGGGTTCGCGGATCCAGAAAGGCAGGACACGGAGTACCACGTTGATCAACATCCGGACAGTCGAGCAGGCGCGCACATTTCAAGCAGTGGTGGAAGCCACACTTCCGCAGGTGAAGAGTCGGGAAGCAGTGAGCTGGTGGCGGTGGCGGCCTCGACCAGCCGCATTCCAACCACACTCACGGTCAGTCGACCAACGTGCCTATCGCGTCGTCCCAGGCGTGGGGACTGCGGTAGTGGTTCTCGTGCCCGGCCGCGAGCACGGATCGGAGTGCCGCCAGGTGCGGGGTGGTCGCCGGAAGTCGCAGTCGGGCGAGGAGCGCCTGCGCCGCCTTCGGCTCCAGGTCGCCGTAGACGTCGTGGTAGCCACCGAGCAGGCCTTTGAACAACGACCCGTGCAAGGCGGGCTCCTGCACGACCTTCTCGTACACCGTCGCCTTCACGGACCAGGGCACGGGACCCGACCCGGCGAGAACCCGCCCGGCGCGACGGAGCAGGCCCGCCGAACCCTCCGCCACGACCCGGTCGACGTCATTGCCCAGTACCTCGGCGAAAGCCGTCGCGACGGTGGTGCGGTCCTCGAACCAGTCGACCCACAGCGAGTACGTGACGGCTTCGGCGTCCCGATCCGCCTCCAGTCGTCGGCGATAGCCGTCCCACAGCTCGTTCGCGGGCAGCGGCCCCTCCGCACCACGGTCCGCCATCCTGATCTCGCACGTCACCCAATAGTCGTCCAGGAGATCCAACAACCCGAAAGCCAGGCGCACTTGCCCGGCGGCGTCCAGGCTTTCCTCGGTGAACACCTCACCGACCCACGCATGCGCGACCTCATTGCCAGTGAGCGGCCGACCCGACCCATCCGGCCGACCCGGCCCATCCGGCCGCTCGACCTCGACCTCGACTTCGACTTCGACCCATCCATCATCCGCCTCGACAACACCCCGCTGGGCGAGCCAACGCCGGGCTTCCCGCACCGCTTCCGTCTCCACGCGTTCACGCCTCCAGGGCGAGCGCGGAGTTCATGGATGAGCAGGACCGGCGCAGGAGTGCGGGCAGTTCGCCCCGTGCGCAGGCCGGCAGCCATTCGTCCAGAGCGCAGCGCCAGGCGGCCACGAAGAACTCGATGAGGAGCCGCAGCTCGAAACGGTTCTGTCCGTCGAGTCGGCGCGCGATCTCGGCCTGGACTTCGGCGCAGTGCCGCAGCGTGTACCCGTCGAGTGCGGGCGAGTCCGCGATCAGTCGGAGCGTGAGGGGGAAGCGCCTGTACCAGTCCTCGTCCATGCGCTCCAGCGTGGTCAGCATGGCGGCGAGGAAGACGTCGATCAGCGGCCCGGACTTCTCTACGCCGTCCAGGACGTCCAGGTAGACGTCCCAGAGGTGCTTGACGGCGGTGAGTGCCACGTCCTCCTTGGAGCGGAAGTTGCGGAAGAAGGTCCGGCGGGAAACCTCCACCTCCTCCAACAGCGCATCCAGCGGGGTGGTCTCGAATCCACGTTCACCGAAGAGCGTGACGGCGGTGTCGGCCAATGCCTGGCGCGTGCGGAGCTTCTTGCGTTCGCGCAGGTTTGCGGGCCCGGGCTGTTCGGAGCTGGTCATCACGGGCACCTTACCAAGGACGCCGAGGCCGCGCATATGCTCTACTGGAGCAAACGCCACACTGTGGCACTTCATGGAAGGGGCATTCCTGTGCGCGCACTCGTCGTCGACCACACCTCACCCGGCCACCTGTCATTGACGGACGTCCCCGCACCGCGGCCCGCCGCCCACGAGGCGCTCGTGCGGGTCGAGGCGGTATCGCTGAACTTCGGTGAGGTTCATGGGGCAACACATCCGGAGACGCCGAACGGCACCGTCCTCGGCTGGGACGCGGCCGGCGTGGTCGTCCAGGCGGCAGCCGACGGTTCGGGCCCGGCCGAGGGGGAGAGGGTCGTCACCCTCGGCGAGACAGGCTGGGCCGAACTGCGAGCCGTACCCGCCGCCCGGCTCGGCACCGCCCCGAAGGACGCCGACCCCGGCGCGCTGAGCACCGTCCCCGTGGCCGGGCTGAGCGCCCTGCACGTGCTGCGCCGGATGGGACCGCTGCTGGGTCGTCGGGTGATGATCACCGGTGCTTCCGGCGGCGTCGGCCGCTACGCCGTCCAACTGGCCGCCCGTGCGGGTGCGCACGTCGTCGCCATCAGCCGCAACCCCGCCCAGGCGGACGGGCTTCGGGCCCTGGGCGCCCACGAGGTCCACCCCGAACCGGCCGCCGTGCGGGAGACCGTGTCGGCCGTTCTCGACAACGTCGGTGGACAGTACCTCGTCGACGCCTTCGCCACCGTGTCGGCCGGTGGCGTCCTCTTCAGCGTGGGCCGCTCCTCCGAGGCCGACGTGGTGCTGTCACCGGACGCCCTGACCGGCACCGAAGGACGGCACGACCGGTCGATCCGTACGTTCTTCCTTTTCGGCGACCCCGCCGCCGACTTCTCCGCGGATCTGAGCTGGCTGGCCGCGGAGATCGCCGCGAGCCGCCTCGATCCGGGCATCAGCTGGCGCGGCCCGTGGACCCGTCACGACGAGGCCGTAGAAGCTCTGCTCGACCGCCGGCTCCACGGCAAAGCCGTCCTCGACCTCGCCTAGTGCTGTGACCTGAAAGGTTCACAGCACTGGCGGGAGCGGGCGGTGTCGCTCGGCCGGCGGGCGGTACCGCTCAGCCCGCCGTCAGGGAGAAGCGGCGGACCACCTCGATGCTGAGGTTGTCGTGAATGGTGAAGAACGGGCAGGCGGCCAGCTCCGTGCCGCTCGCCGCGTCGCGGGCCACGACGCGGGGGCGGCGCGCGGTGCGGTCCAGTTCCGGCGCGTGCTTGCGGCCCAGCCGTACCCGGCGGGTCACGCCGTCGGCCCGTACGTCCAGGAAGGCGTCCCACACGCCCGGCCCGATGGGGGCGCCGCCGTCCACCACGGCGAGGTTCGCCTCCACCCGGAAGCCGGCCGTGTCCAGGCCCTCCCCCAGGTCCGGTGAGGGGACCGCGACGACTTCGGCGGTGTGCTCTCGACCGCTGTCGCGTTCGCGCAGGACCAGTTCGCCCCCCAGCCGGGCGGTGCCGAGCGACTCCACGTACGCGTGACCGGTCAGGCTGACCTTGCCGCCCTTCCAGGCCATCGACGCGAGGTAGTGCTGGGCGCGCAGCTTGCCCGTGACGTCGAACAGGACGTCCGGGAGGCCGGCGGTCGGATCGCGGAACAGCGGGTAGCGCCGGTACACCCGGCCGTTCTCAGCGAGGTCTTCGGGCGGCTCCGCGACGGGGTCGTACTCCATGAGCCGTTCGAAGGCGCCCGGGGCGCAACTGACGAAGGCGTACAGGCGGATCCAGTCGATGCGGGACAGCTCGTCGCCCATGTCCGGGGTCCAGTACGCCTGGACGAGCGCCCGCCCCCGGGCGTACACCTCGGCGGTGAACCCCGGGTTGCGGTGTCGGGCGTTCACGGCCGGGAGGAGCGCCGTACGGATCAGGCTGCGGAAGTGGCGGCCCAGCATGCGTCGGCGTCCCACGGGGTCCTGTACCCGCTCGGCCACCAGGGCCATGACGCGCTCGATGTGGCGCACCGTCTCGTCGGCCGTGCGGCTGCGCGAGGTGATGTTCTGCCCGTCTTCGCGCAGGCGCAGGTAGTAGCAGTCGTAGTCGCCGACCACGGAGATCGTGCCGGCGGCCAGATAGGCGGCGGTGACGAAGACCTGGTCCTCGCCGTACCAGAGGTCGACCGGGAAGCGGATGCGGTCGGCCTCGATGGTCTGGCGCCGGATGAGCTTGGCGACGTGCAGCGACCGGTAGACCTCCGAGGTGTACAGGTCCGCGACCTCGGCGTGCCGGTACGCCTTCTCGGAGACGGTGCGGCCGAGGCCCACGTGGCGGCCGAGCACGATGTCGCTGCCCTGCGCTTCGGCCATCGTCAGGAGCCGTTCCAACGCCTCCGGGCCGAGGTAGTCGTCGGCGTCCAGGGGGAACACGAACCGGCCCCGGGCCAGGTCGAGGGCCCTGTTGCGCGGGCCGCCCGGGCCTCCGGAGTTCGCCTGGTGCACCACCCGTACCTGGGGGTGGAGGGCGGCGAAGCGGTCGAGCTCCGCGCCGGTGCCGTCCGTGGACCCGTCGTCGACCGCGATGATCTCCAGCCGGGCCATGCCCAGGGTCTGGCCCGCGACCGAGTCCAGGCACTCGGTCAGGTAGGGCATCGCGTTGTAGGCAGCGATGATCACCGATATGTCGGGGAGACGTTCGTGGGGCATGCAGAGATTATGAACGCCGCCGGATTCCGGCCGGCCGGCCGGGGGGCGGTGGCGGGCTCGGGCGGGGCGTCGGGGCGACTCTTGGACGGCGCCGTCTGGGGTGGGGCGTGACACCACCTGGAGGATCGCCGACAACGGCGCCGTCAACGTCCACCTCAACCGCGGGGGCGACACCCCGGGAGCGGCCGGCTGGGTCGACCTGGGTCAGATCGCCACCGGCACCACCACCGACCGCACGCGCGTACGGCCGGCCGACCTCGACGGCGACGGACGGGCCGACTACTGGACCGTCAACCCGAACGGCAGCCTGACGACCTACCTCAACCGAGGGGGCGACCGCCATGGTGGCCGGCAAGGGGGCGGGCAGACCGCTTCCGGCGTGACCACCGCCCACGAGCGCGTCCAACTGGCAGATCTCACCGCCGACACCCACGCCGACTACCTCGTCCAGGAGCCCGCCGGCCCGACCAGCGTCTACGCCTTCAACGGCGGCGACCCCTCCCCTACCGGCTGGACCCTTCTGGGCAGGATCCCCGACGGTTCGTGATCACGCCGTCCGGTGCCGCGTACGCTGCCGCGTACGGTGCCTGACCGGCGCCAGGTCTGTCGGTTCCCCATCGGGTCACTTGGACTCCAGCTCGCCCCGGATCAGGGAGACGGCGGATGCCAGGCGGCCGACGCCCTTCTGTACCTCGCGGATGCCGGCTGAAGCCCTGGGCCGGTCCTTCTCGCCGGCCCCGGCGACGCACTCGTTGCCTCCGTGTTCGAAGAGGGTCAGGGATTCCGTCCAGAACCCGCGGGCGTTCTCGCTCGGGATGGTGTCGAGCTTCTTGGCCTTCGCCACCTGGGACAGCAGCTCCTGGCAGGCGGGGGTCCAGTCGTCCATCGGGCGCATGCTCACCTCGTTGACCCGGCCCGAGGTGTCGGAGAGCGCCTTGACACTGCTGTCGCCCCCGGAGGACCACCAGTCCTCCAGTTCCTCGGCGGGGGTGGAGCTGCACCCGGTGAGCAGCAGCGCGGTGACAACGGCGGTGGCGGTGGCGCCGGTGAGTAAGCGGACGCGGATGCGCATGGGCCCCCCTTGTTCGGTCCTGTGATGCTGCCAGGAACCATCAGACCGGGGTAGGGCCCCTGCCGGACCGGGATCGGTCACTTCCGCCAGAACAGGTGGTGCGTCACCCCGCTCGGGCTGGGAACGACGTCCAGGTGGAACCGGTCGAGCAGTTCGTCGGGAGACTCCCACAGTCGTACCCCGGACCCGAGCTTCACCGGTGAGACCGCCACGTGCAGGGTGTCGACGAGGTCGGCGTCGAGGAACTGCCGGATGGTGGTCGCGCCGCCGCCCAGCCGGACGTCCTTGCCCTGCGCCGCTTCCCGTGCCCGTTGGAGGACCGTGGCCGGGTCGCCGCCGACGAAGTGGAAGGTGGTGTCGGAGAGTGTGAACGAGGGACGCTCGTGGTGGGTCATGACGAACACCGGGGTACGGAAGGGGGGCTCGTCGCCCCACCAGCCCTGCCAGTCGTGGTCCTGCCAGGGCCCCCGCTGGGGCCCGAACTTGTTGCGGCCCATGATCTCGGCGCCGATGTTTCGGGCGTAGTCCCGGGTGAGGTAGTCGTCCAGGCCCCGGCTCCCGCCGGGGTCGGTGCGCATGGGCCAGCTCGCCGTGGCGCCGGCCCAGGCGAACAGCTTCTCGGGCTGGACGTGGCCGAAGGGCCTTTCAAGGGTCTGGTCCTCGCCGGCACCGATCCCGTCGATCGAGACGTTGAAGTTCTGGACTCTCAGCAGCTGAGGCACGCGTTCCTCCTGTGATCGCGACAGCGGTGGTCGATTCAGAGGGTGGCGCGGGCGCCGCGCCTCTCTCGGGCCATCATCGAACGAACACCGTGAACCGTTCCATCCGCCATTCCGCGGGGCGGGAGCCGAGCCTCCAACGGCGATCGCCCGCTCGCTCGCTCGCTCACAACGGAACCATCACCGCCAGATGCGCGAGCTGTAACGGTCGGTGCGGGGGCGTGAATCCGGGCCCGGGGAGGGCATCCTCTCCGCACCAATCCCGGTACGCCATCAGCCACGGGGGCTCGTGATGCGCACTCTCCGCAAGACCGCCCATGCCCGGACGCTCGGGGCTCTCGGCCTAGCCGCCGCCTCGCTCCTGGCCGCCACGGCCTGCGGACCGGACGACGACAAGGCCGGCGCCACCCCGCCGCCGAAGTCGCCCACCTCCTCTTCCTCCCTCGCGCAGCCTTCCGGCTCTGCCTCCGCGCCGTCCTCGGCGAAGCCCGCCGTACCGTCCTCCGCGAAGCCCGCCGCGTCCTCTCCCGCGCCGGGCCGTCCGGGCGAGGCCGAGGGCGACCCCACGAGCATCGACGGAAACTGCCCGGACGCGTACACGGACGTCACGGTGGAGTGGGCCGTGCCGCCCGCGAAGGACGACTCGAAGTTGCTGCTGACCGTCACCAACACCGGCACCAGGCCGTGCAAGCTGCGCAGCCATCCGGTGCTGCGGCTGGAGGACGGCCACGGCAGGCTCGTGGGGGTCTTCGCGAACTCCGAGCCGCAGACGGAGGTGACCCTCGCTCCCTGCAAGGCGGCGTACGCGGGGCTGCTCCTGCGCACGGGCAACAAGGAGGTCAGCACCCTCGTGAAGGACATGGCGCTCGCACCGCACGGTCAGCGTCCCGACGACAACACGGGCGAGGGTGTACTCCTGGAGATGCCGAAGGGCGGCGTGTACGTGGATGACAAGGTCCGCGTGACGTACTGGAACGGCAGCTCGGAGGCTGCCGTGACCCCGCTGTTCCCCCACTGACAGGGCCGTGCCGTGTGACCGCATGGCATGAACCGCGCTCGCCTGTTCGGCCGCTCGCACCCTTGCCCGCTTGCCCACTGCCCGCTTGGCCGCTGGCCCCCTTGACCGCTTGACCGCTTGCCCACTGCCCGCTTGGCCGCTTGGCCGCTTGGCCTCTTGACCGCCTGCCCGCTCAGGCGAAGAGTTCGCCGAGTAGTTCGGGGCCGAGGGCGATGGGGGCCGGGCGGTAGGCGGGGGGCTGTGTGCCCATCAGTTCACGGACGAGGAAGTCCCAGGAGCGCTTGCGGACGTAGGTCAGGCAGTCGATGAAGGTGTGCTCGGCCCCCGGCACGATGAGCAGTTCGAAGTCCTTGTCGGCGGCGATGAGGCGGTCGGCCAGGCGCAGGGTGTGGGTGGGGTGGACCTGGTCGTCCAGTTCGCCGTGGATGAGAAGGAGTTTGCCGGTGAGTCGGTCGGCGATGTGCAGGTTGGAGGTGCGGGTCCAGGCTTCGGGGTTGTCCGGGCCGTCGTAGGTTTCCACGAAGCCGGGGTTGAAGTGGGGGGCGTCGTGGGATCCGGAGAGGGCGACCGCGGCCTTGAACATGTCGGGGAAGTCCAGCATGGCTCGTGCCGCGGCGTATCCGCCTCCGGAGTGGCCCATCACGCCCACCCGGTCGAGGTCCATCCACGGTCGGGTCAGGGCCAGTTGACGCAACGCGGTGACGTGGTCGGTCAGGGCTCCCGCGTCGGCGAGGTGGCCGTGGGAGGCGTCGTGGAAGGACTTGCTCCGGCCGGGAGTGCCTCGTCCGTCCAGTGCCACCACCACGAAGCCCAGCGCCGCCAGCGGTTCGGCGTCGAGGCCCGTCCCGCCGGGGTCGAAGCTGGGGGCGACCCGGGTGACCTGCGGGCCGGGGTAGAGGTTGTCCACCACCGGATAGCGGCGAGCCGGGTCGAAGCCGCGGGGCCGGTACAGCACGCCGTAGACGTCCGTCACCCCGTCGGCCGCCTTGACACGGAACCGTTCCGGAGGCGTCCAGCCGGTGGCGGTGAGCTTGCCGATGTCGGCGCGTTCCAGTTCGACCAGTACCTGCCCGCTCCAGTCACGGACCCGGGTCACGGGCGGGGTGTCGACGCTGGACGCGGAGTCGATGAAGTACCTCTGGTGGTCGGGCATGGTGACGACGTGGTCCAGCCCGTCGTCGGTGATCGGGGTGAAGCCGGAGCCGTCCAGGGCGACCCGGCACACCGTGCGCCGGTAGGGATCCCCCTCGACCAGCCCGGAGGCGGTGAAGTACACCACCCCCTCGGTCTCGTCGACGCGCAGGATCTGCCGCACCGCCCACCGCCCGCTGGTGACCTGTCCGAGCAGGGCGCCGGTGCGCAGGTCGTACCGGTACAGGTGTCCCCAGCCGTCCCGCTGCGAGTACCACAGCACCTCCTCGGCCAACACCTGGACGATCGGCGGTTCGTACATCCACTGGTTGGGTTCCACCCGGGTGGGGGCGGTCTCGCCGAGTACCGTGGTGACCTCGCCGGTGGTCGGGTCCATCCGGTACAGGGTGAGCGTGCGCGGGTCGCGGGGGCGGTCGAGGTAGTACACCGCCGAGCCGTCCGGGGCCCACCACGCCCACTTCGCCGTGATCGGCGACATCACCGGCATGAGCAGCGGCTCGGCCTGTGCGCGGACCACCGTGCCCGCGGCCACGTCCAGGACCACCAACTCCGCCCGCGGCAGGTGCACGTCACCCGCGTAGGCGTAACGCTGGGAGTGCAAAGCGGGGGCGCCGCCGTCGGCGGGCCTCGCCTCCACGAGGTGGGTCAGCCGCACTTCCCGCTCATCGGTCCGGTGCGCCAACACCTTCGTGGAGTCGGGGGACCATGCCACCGCCGGCGGCAGGTACGGCAGGCCTATCTTGCGCAGAAGCGTGGCATTGGCCGTCGACTGCGGACCGGGACCGTACTGATGGTCGGGGGCGCCATCAGTGGTCAACGCCCACTCACGACCGTCGGCGAGCGAACGCGCCCACAGGTCATGCCCCCGCCGCGACACCGCGACCTTACCGTCCGGCGACAGCACCTCCAACGGGCCACTGCCCGGCGGAGTGAACTCGGCGCGCTCGCAGACGTGGTCGTCACCGTCCGAGCCACAGCGCCAGTACTCACCGAAGGCGGCGAACTCCACTGCCCCATCGGCCAGTTCGATCCCCATGAACGGCAGGGCCTCGGGGTCGACCTGCTGCCCGGAGGCCGCGGCCAGTGCGTCGGCGAGCCGCTCGTGGTCGAACGCCGGCTCCCGGATGCCGGCCACCGGGTCGACCAGCACGAACCTACGGCCGGCGCCCGTACTCACCGCGTACCAGAAACGTGCGCCGCCGTCGATCCACTGCGGTCTGACCTTGTCGCCGACGACGAGTTCGCCAGGACGAGCAGGGCGGCGGAAGAGCTGCTCTGCGGCCTCATAGTCCTGAGTGGTGCTCATTCTCAATGTCCCCTATCGGTTCCGGTCTCGGTCGTGAGTGGTGTGGTGTGTGTGGTGTGTCGTGTGTGTGGTGTGGTTTGTGTCGTGGGTGTGGTGTGCTGTGGTGTGTGGTGCTCGATCAACGGCTGCGGACCAGAGGTTGCGGTGAGAGGCTGCCGGTCAGAGGCTGCGGGCGGTGATGTCGCCGTAGGTCGTGGTCGCGTGGATGGTCAGGCCGGCGGTGGCGCCTTCGGCGTTCTGGAGGGTGTTGTGGATGCGGCCGTGGCCGGTGCCGGCGTCCAGGGAGGCGGAGACGCCGTGGGCGGCGCCGACCGAGATGTCGCCGGCCTCGGTGCGCAGCGCGACGGTGCCGCGTGTGGCCTCGGTGATGTGAAGGTCACCCTTCTGCGTGCTGAGGTGGCCCGCACCGGTCAGGCGGCCGACGGAGATGTCACCGGCCTGGAGGGTGAGGCGGGCGCTCGCGGCCTCGTCAAGCTTGATGGGGCCCTGCGCACCCTCGAAGGTGACGTCGCCGAGGCGTCCGACGCCCCGGAACTCGACGGCGGCCGTCTTCGCCTCGACGTGGGACCCGGCGGGGAGTTGGACGGTCACCTCGACGGATCCGGGGTTGCCGAGGATCCGGTTCTTCGCCGGTGCGGCCGCGATGCGCAGAACGCCGTCGCGGTATTCGACCGTGATCTGTTCGGCCGCCTTCACGTCGCGGCCCTTCGAGGCATCCTCGGGCAGGATCTCGACGGCGGTGTCGGCGCGATCGGCGGCGATGAACCGGATGCGGCCGGCGGGGATGTCGAGGACGGTGGAGACCGGGGCGGCGGTGTTGAACTTCAGCATGGTGTGCTCCTTCGGGTTTCTTGTTTCTGACAAGGGAAACGCTACGTTGCGTTCGATGAATGGGCAACGTCCTTTTGCGCGAATCAGGTATATAGGCTGGTCAGATGGCACGGATCGTTGCAACGCGATGAGGTCAAACGCAACAGCCCCCCTACGCACGTTGCAACGACCTGAAGGTGAACGCTATGGCCGGGGCCCGCCTCGGCGAGACGGGGAACCCGGTGCCCCGTTCCGGCGCCTGGATGCCGTACGACCTCAAGTGCCGTGCCCAGCCGCCGGACGGGACACGTTCGGTTCGTACACGGCAGGCTGATCACGGATCTGCCGGTCGCCTTGGACGTGCACGCCGTCCAGGTCCTTGCCGTCCAGGACTGCGAGCAGTTGCGGCTTGGTCAGGGTCAAGGTGAGGTCGGCGGCCGGGGTCTGTTCGTCGTCTCCGAGGCGGCGTCGGTGCTGCGGGTACGGTAGGTGAGGGCTCCGTTGGACAGCAACAGCAACAGGTGCCGGGTGCGGCCCTCGTCGGTGAC
Source organism: Streptomyces sp. NPDC102278 (assembly GCF_044766345.1). NCBI lineage: Bacteria > Bacillati > Actinomycetota > Actinomycetes > Kitasatosporales > Streptomycetaceae > Streptomyces > Streptomyces sp. NPDC102278. Next base: position 191,914 of record NZ_JBIWLV010000010.1, read on the forward strand.
GGTCCAGTCCATCGTGAGCTTCTCGTCCCATGCGCGCGGGCCGTCGACGCGGATGGCGAGCGAGTCGACGAGCGTGTCGACGGTGAGTGCCATCGACATCTCGGGGTTGGTCGTCTCCAGCGCGGTGTGCGCGACGGGGCCGCGCACTGTGGGCGCCGTACATGTACACCGCGCGGCGCATCATCGCACCGCCCGTGTACACGTCCCCTCGGTCACCTCGAACAGGCCCTGTTTGGCACACAGTCGGCTCCGCCGCCACAGGCTGGGGTGCCCGCTGTCGTCGCGTCGGGCGGTCGAGTGGCTTTCCCGGGGACCGGGGGCGAAGGGGTTCAGCGGCAGAGCTCCATGATGGAGTCCTCGAAGCCGGGAAACTCTTGTGTGGCCTGTTCGATCACGGCAGTTGCCGGCGCTCGATGGTCCGGCGCGCATCGCTCCGCGAGCGCGGTGAGCTCGCGATCGGGGTGCGGAACCCGGTCGGGCTCGTACGAGGTGGCCGCCTCGAAGGGGCCGAAGCCGTCAGCCAACAGCCACAGGAAGGCCGCCAGATCGCGAGCGACGACGCCCGTCTCCCCTTCGGAGCCGAGGAAGACGACCGGCTGCTCGGCCAGTGGACGACCGGCGCGGACCAGCCAGAACGCGGCGTATCCGCCGGTGCCGTCCTGGCCGAACACGCGGAAGTCGTCGCCGTCCAGTTCACTGTTGCCCGTCCACGCACGGAACCAGTCGGTGGTCTCATCGGCAGACAGGAAGGCCGCGAAGGGTTCGAAGTCGACACCGTCCTCACCGATGCGATCGAGTCGGATCGCCAGGGCAGCGGCGAGTGCGGTGGGGAACAAGCGGTCTTCGTTCGGCGTCACGCGAGCAGGCCAGCCGCTGTTCGGCCGACGTTGCCGTGGGCGAGGGCTCGCGCGACGTCATCGGCCCGGGCGCGGAGCCGGTGGTCCGTCAAGATCAGCGGGATGGGAGACTGACCGGCCGTGCAGATGTCGCTGGACATCGGCGAACAGCGAGCGGCGAACACAGCACAGCGGACGGAGAGCAGACAGCGTGGAGATCATCGTGCGACAACGACAGAGACGCACCACCGTGGCGTCCCTGGTCATGGCGGCACTGATGACGGCGACAGCGACGGCCTGCGCCTATCCGCTGCGGGACCTTGGCCCGCTGCCCCCGCGCTTTTCGGGCCCGCCGCTGCCTGCGGACACGGCCGTCTCGGAGATGACCTCGGCACTGGCGGCGGAGGGCATCAAGACGGAGAGGCAACCCACGAACGTTCTGGGTGAATGCCACGAACGGCTCTCGGGACGCCACGCGCCGGAAACGGTGGACACCGCCCTCAAGGCGGCCTTCGCGCGGGCCCGTTCCGAGTACGGCTGGCAACCCGGACCGGACATGGGCAGCCGGACGCTCACGCTGACGAAGAACAACTGGACGGTCATGGCAAGCCTCCCAGGAGGGCAGGCGGTCCAAGGCATCGAGACGATGATCGTCATGTCAATGACGTGCGTGGACGGCGACGACACCCCGTCAGCCGTCCCCTCACCTCCCGTGACGACGCTGACGCCCGCGCCCGCGTCGATGTCGTCGTCGACGTCGCCCTGACGGCCTGACGGTCGGGGCCGGCCGTACGACTGCTAGGCCGTGCCGTCCTTCTCGTCCTCGTCCTTCTCGTCCTCGTCCTTCTCGTCCTTCTCGTCCTTGCCGCCCTTGTCGTCCAGCGCGGCCAGGCCGTCCTGCCAGCGCGTGCGCCGCTCCTCGGGGCTCTGCTCCCACCACGGGGTACCACGCTCCCCCAGGGCCACCTTCGCCCGTTGCACCCTGTTCCGGGCGGCGCGCTCGGCCCGGGTGTCGTCGGCGCGGAGCGCGACGCCGACGGCACGCCGGGCAGCCATCAGATGGACGCGCAGGCGGGCGCTGACGTCATCCGGGATGGCCGGGTCGGTGGCGCGCCAGCGGCGTCCTCCGATGACGACATGATGACCGTCCGGGGTGGTGTCAGGCGGAGGTTTCCGAGTCACTGGAACCGATTGCCCGCGCCGGGCGGACGGCAACCAGCCGTCCTCTTCTCGGGTACCGGATTGGTCCAGGTGAGCGGCCCCGTCCACTTCCTGTCCGGTCCGTGATCGAGACCGTCTATCCGGCCGGGTACGCCCCGACGGCTTGCCGGTACGCCACGTGGCCGCCGAGCGCCCCGGTGACGGCGACAGCCGTCAGCCCTGCCGCCGACCACAGTCGGCCCTTCGTCCGCCGGCCGCTCAGCCGGTTCGTGAGGGCGATGGCGTAGCAGGTGACCGTCACTGCGTTGGCGGCGGCGTGGACGAGTCCCACCCGGGCCTGCTCGGGTGGCAGGTCGGCCCAGTCGACCCAGCCGGCCACGGCTGCCGGGGCGACACCGGCCAAGCCCACGGCCGTGAGGACGGTTCCCCCGCACTGAGCTCCCGGTACGAAGTCCAGGACGGCGGCCGACAGCCAACAGCCGATGGGCACCTGCACCAGGACGGGATGGATGGGATGGCCCAGAGCCCGGCCGCGCAGCAGATCACGCGCCCCGCCCAGGGGGAGCGAGCGGATCGCCTTCTGCAGTGCTCGCACGGCCGGGTCCGCCTGCGTCGAGTGCTCGATGCGGTCCAAGGCCGTCAGCCACCATGTCGACGCGGTTCCCAGGGCGGATCGGGCGGGGGCGCCGGTGAGGTCGGAGCTGTCTGTGTCCATGCCGTGTGTGTCCATGCGGTCTGTGTCCATGCGCAGCACCTACCCACCGGCGCCCGGCGCTCCCGGCGGTGGGCGGGCGGGTGCGCCCACAAGGCCCTGCGACGTCAGTCTCCCGGGTGGCTCGCCCAGCGTCGCTGCCGCGATCGGGATCGCGATCGGGATCGCGGGAACCGTGCGCGGTTCGGGGGAGGACGGTCGGCATGGCGGGCACGCCGGGAGGGAAGACGCAGCCGTGGGGAACCCGTACCCGCCGCTCGCACCGCCAGAGCGTTCGCAGAGCGTTCGCGTGGGGCGGTCGCTCCAGGAGGAAACCATGGCGCTCGAGAAGAACGACCGGGTGGGATACCGCGACGGCCGTGAGGGCCGGCACCACGGCCGGGTCGAAGAGGTTCGCGACCCTGGACCGCACGCGGTGTATCGGATCCGCAATGAGCTCACCAACGAGATCCAGGTCATCACGCAGGAGCAGATCGTGCAGGGAGCGGGCGAGACGGACGTGTGACGGGCCGGTCCGAAACCGGGGCGCGGGCTTGGGCCAGGACCCGGGCGAGGACCGGGCGAGGACCGGGCGAGGACCGCGCGAGGACCCGGGCCGTATCGCCCGTTCGCCATGTAGGAGTATGTCGTGGTGAACGGAGACGATGCGATGGTCACCACGACCACTTACGAAGGCACGACCGTCGTCCGCCTGCGCGGCGATCTCGACGCGGAGAGCGCGCCGGGCCTGGCTCAGGCCCTCGTCGAGGCGGCGGAGCGGGGAGCTTCCCGAACGGTGGTCGACCTGTCTCAGGCGGAGTTCGCGGATTCCTCCGTCCTCCACGCACTGTTCGACGCACGGAAGGCTCACATGGCGGCGGGAGTGGTTCTCGTTCTCGCCGGACCTCTGCAGGTGGCGATACGCAGGCTGTTCGAGGTGACCGGGTCCGGACCCGCGTTCCGCATGACGGACTCCCTGGAGACCGCGATGACATGCTGAGCCCGCGTCGTGTACGTCGCCGACGTCCCGAACATCCCCGGCATCACCGACGTCCCCTGTCCGAACCGACGTGTTGCCACATGACACGCAGGACGTTGGGCAGGCGATGACGGTATGAACGCGTCCACAGAAGCCGATGACAGCCGCGGCTCCGGGTATCGAGAGGACTGCGGTCACATGACCGTCGTGACACCGGCCCCCGGCACGCCGGCGCCACCGACGGCCGACTCCCCCGACGTGCCGACCGGCGCGGCCGCCGCCCGCGCCAGGGTCTGCGATCTGCTGCGTCGTGCGGGGGTCAGCCTGGACAGCGTCATCGCCGCGGACACCCTCCTCGTCACCTCGGAACTCGTCACGAACGCGATCCGCCACGGCGGCGGCCTCACCGGGTTCCACACCGAGATCACGGACGACACCCTCCTCCTGTCCGTCGCCGACGCCAACCCCCGCTTTCCCTCGTCGCGCACGGGCAGCCCCGACAACCCGGGCGGCTACGGGTGGCCGCTCGTCCAACGTCTCACCGAACGGGTCGACGTCCGCAGCCACCTCGGCGGCAAGACGATCAGCGCCGAACTGCGGTTGTCCTGACGCCTGTTCCGGCCCCGTTGTACTGAAACCTGTTCCGGCCCGGTTGTCCTGAACCCTGTTTCCGGCCGGAGGGAAGGTGCCGTCCGGGCACGCCTACGGGGCCCACCCCCGGTGAAGGGGTGGGCCCCGTAGGCCTCGCGTCGGTCCGTCAGTACGGCGGAGCCGCTACCAGCGGTACCAGCGGCCGCTGCCCCCCTTGGGACGGGCAACGAACCCGATCAGCCACAGCACCAGAACGGCGATCGCGACCCACCAAAGGATCTTCACCGCGAAACCGGCACCGAAGAGAATCAGAGCGAGCAGAAGAACAAGAAGCAGGGGAACCATGATTATCAACCTCCGAAGCGTCTTCTGCCCCGCCGCTCCCCGCACATGCGCCCTTATTTAGGCGTTTCTTATGTCCGCAGACGGGCAGCCGCAGGGGTCGTTCCCATTCCTCCCGCTCCCCCGGTTCGAGCCGGTCGGCACGTTTATCCCAACGGGAGTGGGCAGACGTTTCCGCGTAAGCGTTCTCTACCACTTGGAAGTGATGACCGTGTCCGGTGAAGAGAAGAGCCAGGCCAAGACCGAGCAGGCAAAGGGCAAGGTCAAGGAAACCGCCGGCCGCCTCGTCGGCAATGAACGCCTGACCGCCGAAGGCCGTGCCGAGCAGGCCAAGGGCGACGCCCGCCAGGCCAAGGAAAAGATCAAGGACGTCCTGAAGGACTGACCTCAAGACCTCACGGCACACGTGTGGAGGGGGCACCCCCGGGCCCTGGGTGCCCCTCCACACGTGTGCCGTTGCATGTGTACGCACGCGCCGGGCCGGACCGCGCCGGGACGGCTACTGCTTCCCTGGAGGCGGGTTCCTTGCTGCATCGCGGCAACCGCCCCGGCAAGGGTTCTCATGCCCTCGATATCCGACTTCATCCGACATGAGGAAACCAATCTTCGAGGCGCTGGACAAACGACGAGACGGCGGTGGGCCCCCCCCCGGTGGGGGGGGGGCCCCCCCCCCCCCCCGGGGGGTAACGGGGCCCCACCCCCGGTTACCCCCGCCACAGCCCCCCCACGCGGGGGCCAACAA
>NZ_JBIWLV010000010.1:197265-311199 GCF_044766345.1 Streptomyces sp. NPDC102278
TACTCCACCCTCTTTGAGCAACCAATGTTGGGGGGGGGTCCACCCCCCCGGGGGGGGGGGGGCCCCCCCGGGGGGGGGGGGGGCCCCACCGCCGCACATCTGTGGGATACGGGCCGCCTACCAGCGGTACCAGCGGCCACTGCCCCCCTTCGGGCGGGCAACGAATCCGATCAGCCACAGCACCAGAACGGCGATCGCGACCCACCAAAGGATCTTCACCGCGAAACCGGCACCGAAAAGGATCAGAGCGAGCAGAAGAACAAGAAGCAGGGGAACCATGATTATCAACCTCCGAAGCGCCTACTGCCCGTGATCCCCGTTCTCACACGCTCGCCTTTCCTTTGCCATTCCCGCCGGTGGCACCTGCGCACGCACTGAGCTTCTTCGAGTAGCCACCGATCGGGTGATTGTGACTGAGCGCTTCACGCGGCGAGTGAGCGCTGTGGTGAGCGGCTGCAGCGTCCGGTGCTTGCAGCTTGGTGAGCCGAGACAAGGGTTCACTCGAATTTGCCGGCCTGAACGCCAACACGGCGGGCAAGGCCGGTGAGCGACGACCAAGCTGTCAGTGTCTGACTCTAGGGTCAGCCCTATGACAGCAGACCTGGTCCAGGACTCATGGACTCGCATCGACGCGTGGCTGCGCGAGCACGCGCCCCGCACTTTCGCCACGCTTCGGCCGCCCGCAGGAGACGAGGAGATCGCGGCAGCGCAAGAGGAACTAGGTGTCACCTTTCCTCCGGACCTGGTCGCTTCACTCCTCCGACACAACGGGGCGCTGGAGGGACCTGACGCTTTCCAGTTCAGTACGGGCGACCGGCTGCTCGGAGTGAGCGGGATCCTCGGGGCTACCGGATTCATGCGCGGCATCGACCAAGGCCTCGACGGGGAGGCCGAGGGCTACTGGCTTCGCGACTACGTAAAATTCGGTTCTTATGACGTGACGTCGGACGGTGTCCTGGTGGATTGCCGTACTGGGCGGGACTCCTTCGGTGCGATCGGACGGTTCTTCGACGAGACCGGCACCAGTTTCGGACAGGCCGCCTCGCTGGGTGAGTATCTGGCCGAACTGGCCGGCAAGCTTGAGCGCGGCCAGGACGCTGGGGTCGTCACGTTCAACGGTCGGCTGTTCTGGGAGGGGCCTCTGCCTGTCAGGCCGGAGTGCAGTGCCGACGAGCCCCTTCCCGCACCGGATGAGCAGCTGCCAGAGCTGGACCTGTCCCACAGTCCCACCGACCTCCTCCACGTGAGCCACCTGGACGGACATGAGGAACTCGGTGCACTGATCGCGATCCTGCCGTATGAGCAGGTGGTTGAGGCCGCGCGGAAGCAGCTGCGCAGACTGGCGGTCGAAACGGGCCTGAACAACTACCCGGAGGTCAAGGCAGCCCTGGACGCGTGGGAGCACGGTGGGGCCCCACCACGGCCGGACCAAACCGCCCCGCTCGCCTTGCGACTCCGCGCCGTGCTCGCGCAGGCCGACACCGGCCGAGACAACACTCGCCGGTGGGCCGCGGAGAAGATAGCCCTCGGGATCTGGGGGTCCCCCTACAGGTCCGTGTGCGAGAGCGCAGACATCAGAAGTCACTTCACTCTCGACTGGCGTGCGGATCTGCATGCGGACCTGGGAACCCCGCCACTGCCACCGATACCTGACGACCGATTCTGGGGAACCCTGAGCAACCCCGCCGTCGATTCCAGCTGGTACGCAGCTCAGTACGCCCAAGAGCAGGCCTGACCTCAGGGGTTTCGGTTCCGCGTGAGCGCTTCATGCGGTGGGTATCGCCAGATGAAGCGCTCAGCCAGGGTGATGGATCGTGAAGCGCAACGAGCGAGGCCCTCGAGCTGTTGATCGAGATGTTTGACGTCTCAATCACGATGTTCGGAGGCCTCGTTGGTCGTCCATCCTGCCGCACTTGACCTGCCGCATGCCCTCGTGGAGTGGGTCACCATGCTGATCGTCACCCGTGAGGGCAACCGCCGCTGCAAGCTCCGTCCGTCTCAGCGCGCGATGGTGGCACTGGTGTACCTGCGCGAGCACACCACTCTGGCGAAGATCGCAGCTGGTTTCGGGATCAGCGAGTCCACCGCCCACGCCTACACCAACGCGGTCGTCGATCTGCTCGCCGACCAGGCGCCGGGCCTGCTGAAGACGCTGCGCGAACACGAACCGGACTTCGTCCTGCTGGATGGCACCCTCGTCGAGTGCGACCGGGTCGGCGATGGCCGGGCCGACTACTCCGCCAAGCACCGGCGGCACGGCGTGAACGTGCAGGTCGTCACCGACCCGGGCGGCCGGCTGCTGTGGCTCTCGCCCGCCCTGCCGGGCCGCGCCCACGACCTGACCGCCGCTCGCACCCACCGAATCATCCGGATTTGCGAGCGCCAGGGCGTTGCCATCGTGGCCGATCTCGCTTACCAAGGTGCTGGCCCATGGCTGACGACCGGCATCAAACGCAGACCCCTGCAGGAACTGACCCCCACCAAAAAAAACCTCAATCAGGCACTGGCCGCAGCGCGAGCACCCGTCGAACGCGGCGCCGCGAGGCTGAAGTCCTGGCGAATCTTCCGCAGGTCGCGATGCAGCCCCAACCGCATGACGTCAATCGCCAAGGCCATCCTCACACTTGAGCGGCATCGCTGAAGAAGCTCACTGATCGCCGCACATTCATGCCGGCCCCCCTCACACCTCACCGCGGCACGACTCCGTCGTCGTCGAACAGCCGGCCGGTGGGGCGGGATGGTGACGGCGTTGGGGTGCGTCTTGGTGGGCGCGTACAGCCCCGCCGGCCGGGGGCGGTGTCGAAGGCGCCGGGGCCGGGGGGGGCGGGAGGCGCCGGCTCGGCGTCTGTCCGTTCGTCAGACCGGGACGGGGCCCGCATCTTGTGGTTTCCGCCAGTACGGACGCTCCGTCGGCGTACGCGAGACTGCCCGCCAGAGGCCGCGGGGATGCCCGGTACGGGGGTGGGCCCGCGAACGAACGCATGACGAAGTGTGGGGGATGACAGCACTGTGAGCACGCAACAGTACGACGAGATCGGTGAGGCGTACGAGGGCTTCAAGGCCCTGCCGCTGGAGCAGTACGCGGTGGTGCCCGGCTTCCTGGCCATGGTGGGGGACGTGCGCGGCAAGTCGGTCCTCGACCTGGCTTCCGGCACCGGTTTCTACAGCAGGGAGTTCAGGCGGCGCGGCGCCGCGGAGGTGCTCGGCATCGACATCTCCGGTGAAATGGTCGCCGTGTCGCAGCAGTTGGAGAAGAACGATCCGCTCGGTGTGCGCTACGAGGTCGGTGACGTGGCCGAGCTGCGGACCTTCGACGCGGACTTCGACATCGCCCTGGGGGTTCAACTCCTCAACTACGCACCGGACATCGCCACCACGGAACGGATGTGCCGCAACGTGCACCGGAGTCTGAAGCCCGGCGGCGAGTTCTTCCTGCTCAACCAGTCGCCCGACTTCCGCTTCGACGGACCGCCGCCGGACAGGTACGGCTTCCACACCGAACTCACCGGCGAGGAGGTCGAGACGGGACGGCGGGTGCGGACCACGGCGCTGCTCGACCCGCCGGTCTCCTTCGTCGCCAACCTCCCGCGCCGCGAGGTGTACGAGAAGTGCCTGCGGGCAGCAGGGTTCAGCGAGCCGACCTGGGTCCCGGTGACGGTGTCGGACGCCGGCGTGCGTGAGTTCGGTACGGACTTCTGGGCGGACTTCCACGCCAATCCCCCGCTGGAGATGCTGCGCTGCCGCGCCTGATCATGACCACCGGGCGGATGCCCGCCCCGGCCCGGCCCTGGTGGTTCGCCCGAGCGAGCGCCCGGGCCGGGCGTCGGTGATCGCGCCGGGGACGCGGGGCGTCGCTCAGGTCGGGGCGTTCCAGGCGGTCGTCAGCCCGTCCAGCCACGCGGGCGGCAGCTCCGCGGCGTCCCACTCCTCCCGCAGCCCCTGGGGTGAGGCGACGAGCCGCTCCAGCACGGCGATGCTGGTGACGGAGTGGACGAGCGAGTAGCGGCCGTGCACGGTGATGGCGCTGCCCGGTCCGAACGTCGCGAACAGGCGCTGCAGCCGGGTCCGGTGGGCCGTGACGAATGCCGTCAGCCGTCCGGCGTACGCGGCCCTCTGGCGGGGGGTCATCGTGCCGAGCACGGCGACGAGCACGTCGTCGGTCACCTCCGGATCCAGCTCGGAGACCGCGGTGAACGACAGGTAGAGAGGGGTGAGCGCCACCCGCGCCCGCTCCACCTCCATGCGCCCGGGGCGTGGACGTTCCTCGGCCGGGGCCGGCAGTCCGTCCGGCCCCACGACCTGGAGCAGGGTCCGCTCGGCCACGTCGCCGAGTTCCTCCAGGAGGTCCCGGGCGCCGTCGAGCCAGCCCGACTCGTACGCCTCGCCCTTGTCCCCCGGCGCACTGCGTCCGGAGCCGCTCAGCTCCTCGTGCGCGAGTGACAGCGCGCCCGCCTCCAGGAGTCCGATCAGTTCCCGTGCGTCGCCGGAAGGGACCCCCGCCCGTGCGAGGAGCTGCAGCAGCGTCGTCCTCGCGTTGTCGACACTGGCCTCGTCCGGCCACTGCCGTCCCTCGTCGGCCGTGCTCATCGAGTCCTCCTCATCGTTCGGGTGGTGCGCTGTGTCCAACGAGATCGTTCCCTTCGACGGTCCAACGTCCGACGCCCGTGCTGTGCTCCCCCGCGGTGCGACCCGTACGACCACGCGACCCGTACGACCGTGCGACCCGTACGACCGTGCGACCCGGCCGGTCGGCGCCGGGGGTGTTCACGGCGGTCATCATGCCGCAGAGCGGGGCCGATCGGGGCGTCGCGGTCAAGGCCCCGTACCCCGGGCACCGCAGGGGCGCGTGAGTGACCGGCGCCGGGTCCGCGGCCCGGGGCGGGACTCCTCGGGGGTTGCGTCCGGCGGGCCGGACCACATGGAGTCCTTGCGGGGGCCGAATGGGCGAGTGTCCGGGTGCGGAAGGTGTTCGGGCGTGTGTATGTGGTGATGGGTTCCGTGTGGATCCGTACCGGCGCCATCTCGCTTGAGGAGTTCCCATGAAGCGTCTTCCCGTGATCGGTGTGCTCTGCGCCACCGCGGTCTTCGGTCTCACCGCCTGCTCCGACGACAGCAGCTCCCCGGCGGAGGAGGCCACCAAGGCCGCGAGTGAGTTGTGCAGCGATCTCACCGGACTCAAGGCCGACAACGCCAAGCTCAAAGCGCTCAACCCGTCCTCCGCGACGAAGGACCAGATCAAGGATGCCGTCCAGGCCGTCCAGGACGACTGGAACAACGTCAAGGAGAACACGAAGCAGCTCAAGGAGGCCGAGCGCTCGGCCGTCCAGAGTGCCGCCGAGAACCTGAAGAAGTCCTACGATTCCCTGCCGGGCGACACCACGGGTCAGAACGCGATGACCCAGTTGCAGCCCCAGATCCAGCAGCTGGACGAGGCCACGACCGCCGCGTCCACCCGTCTGAAGTGCTGACGCAGGCACCACGGCGGTGACCTCGGCGTACGGCGGGCCGGCCCGGGACGGGCCGGCCCCGGGTCGTTCGGCTCGAAACCGTCCGGCCCAGGACGGGCCGGCCGGCGCGACGGCGGCCGGCGGGGCGGCGGGGTCAGGCGGCTTCGGCGGGGGTCCAGACGAGCGGGTACGTCTCGTTGCCGGTGCGCTCGACCCACTGGAGCCGGTCGTACAGGACGGCGCGCCGGCGCTCGGGGGCCCGTTCCGCGAGGGCGCTCAGCAGGTCGCGCATTCTGCGCAGGGCCATCGGGGATCCGGCGGCGGCGAAGAGCACGTCGTCGATGGCGGTGCGGACGTACCGGTCCCAGTCGGGCACGGGGACGCTCACCCGCAGCCGTCCGGCGGGGTCGTCGAACCCGCCGATGTCCAGGTCCCGGCCGGCGAGGCGGGTCAGCAGGTCTTCGAGCCGGTCCAGGGCCTCCACCGCCGTGGCGGGGTCGTTCACGGCCGGGGACAGGGCGCGCAGCGCGATGTCGGCGAGGAGCCGGAACGGCAGTTCGGGGTCCTGGTCGAAGCTCCGCTCGACCCCTGTCGTCAGGGCCGCGTGCAGCGCCGCTCCGGTCGGGCCGTCCGCCGTCACCTCGGCGAGCGTCGTGCCGGCCGACAGGGTCACGCCCGGGGCGACACGGAAGGCGATGACGGCGTCGTGTTCCCGTGCCAGGCCCACGAGGGTCGGCACGTCGATGCGTTGGAGGACGGCCGGCGGCCCCTCCCAGCGGACCACCGTACGGCCCGCACCGATGTGCGACGGCTGCCCGGCGGAGGTTCCGTCCCCGTGGGTGGGGGGCGCGCCCGGGGCGTAGGGGCGTGCGTACAGGTTGTCGTACACGTGGTGCGCGCGGGTGGCGATCGCGGTCAGCGAGTGGCCGAGCTGGATGGAGTTGAACGCCCTCATCTGGAGCGACCTCATCAGGCCGAGTGCGATCAGCGTGAGGATCATGGCGATGCAGGGAACGAAGGCGGAGACGTTCTCGTGGGCGCCGATGGCCAGGCCCGAGGTGACGCAGAAGACGAACACGCCGACGGTGAAGGCGAACGCCCGCCAGACGATCGGCTCGTCGCGGAACAGGCCGAGGCGCGGCGTGAACGTGGTCGAGGAGAACTGCACGACCAGGAACAGCATCGAGTAGATGATGCTCACCAGGCTGATGACACCGAAGCCGATGGTGAACAGCACGCTGACCACCCGCCCCGCGGCCACCTGGGGTCCCAGGGTGACGAGGGGCGCGACCAGGCCCAGCAGCAGGCCGACGACCGCGCAGAACAGCTGGGCCAGGTCACGGCGCAGGGCGTTCGTCGGTCGTCGGTACGTCGCGCCGCGCCGACGGCGTTCGCGTGCGCCGGGGTGGGCGGGGCCGTCGGCAGAGCCAGGCATCCGGCCTCCTTCAAGGTCGTGTCTCACGGTGGTCGGTCGCGGCCCGCGGTCGGCGCCGTCCCGGGCACCGGACCGGCCGGGCCCGGGTGGGCCCCCCGGGTGGGCCCGGGTGGGACGCGGTTCCGCGGCCGAGCACGGTCCCGCGTCGGCACGGTCCCGCGGCGGACGCGGCAGCGGCCGGCGCCCCGACCGGAACGAGGACACCGACCCCTTTCCGCCCCGAAAGGGACGAAGTGGCTTCAGCCCGGCACGATCCCACAACGGTCCGGCGTCACCAAGGACCCTCCGCTCGAACCGCGGGCGATCCGAGTGGTCCGAGTGGTCCGGCGGCGCGCCGGACGGGACCCGGGCCCCGCGCCGGAGGCCTCGATGGGCGTTGCTTGACGGCCGATCAAGTGCCGTGGGGGGGGCCGCGAACGCCGTCGCGCCGCACCCGGGGTCTCCACCGGCGAACTCGCCTCGGAGTCCGGGAGTGGGGCCCTGGCCGTGGCGGGCGGCGCCCCTCCCCGTCACGTGGTGAGGGCGCGGTCCGCACGGCGGGCGCCGGGGATTCCCAGGTCGCCGGGCGGGGGTGTCAGGCGCCGGTGTCGAGCGTGGGCGGCGTGTCGGCGAGGACGGCGTCGAGCAGTCCGGGGAAGCGGGTGTCGAGGTCCGCGCGGTGCGGCTCGACGGCCTTGTAGCGGCCGACCTTGTGCTCGCGCGTCACCCCGGATTCGCGCAGCACGCGCCAGTGGAAGGTGGCGGTGGCCTTGGTGACGTCCAGGGGGAGGCTGGCGCAGGTGCGTTCGCCGTCCGAGGAGGCGAGTTCGGACCTCGCCCGCGAACTCGGCGGGATCGCCACCGTCGGCTCCCTGACCGAACCCGACGACCTGGCCCGCCTGGTGGACGTCACCCTGGAGCGGTAGGGCCGGATCGACGCCGTGGTCAACGGAGCCGGCCACGCCAGGAACGACGCACTCCCGCGGGTCACCGACCGGGGCATGCTGCCGCTCGGCGTCGTGCGCATGGCGCGCCTGGTCACCCCGCACATGGAGGCCGCGGGCAAGGGAGCCCGCCCGCTCCCTGTAGTCGGAGCGGCGGCGCGGGCCCTGCCGACGCCTCGGGGCAGACCGGTCGCGGCGGACGGTCGCGGCAGGCCGGTCGCGGCGGACCGGTCGGCGGTGCGTGCCGCGGCGGTGATGCCGTTCAGGTCCGGCGCGCGGCCCATACGGTGCGCCGGGTGCGGACGGCCAGGTCGGGCCGGTGCAGGATGCCGTGCGCACCCGTGGTGTCCAGGAGCCGGTCGAGCGCGGCCAGGTCCTCGGGCGACAGGGTGTCGGTGACGGCGGCGCGCACGCGTCGCAGGCTGCTCAGGGCGTAGCGACCGACCGCGTTGGAGGGGGAAGCCTCGATGTTCACCGTGAGGGTCCGCTCGGCCTCGACGTCGAAGCCGGCGGCGGTGAGCATGGGTCCCCAGTCGGCGCCGCGGTGCGGAAGGTGGTTGTCGTGGCGGCGCTCACTCGCGGCGTGGCAGCGCTCCTCCAGTCCGGGGCGGTCCTCCGGGGCGTCCGCGGGCAGGAACCGGGGGAAGCCCGCCAGTTCGACGACGGCGAGGAGGCCGCCGGGCGCGAGAGCGTCGTGGACCTGGCGCAGGGTGCGTCGGGGGTCGGCCAGGTGGTGCAGGGACGCGGATGCCCACACCAGGTCGGGGCGGCCCAGGTCGGGGCGGCCCAGGTCGGGGCGGCCCAGGTCGGGGCGGCCCAGGTCGGGGCGGTCCAGGTCGGGCCGGCTCGTGTCGAGGTCGGCCTCGACGGTGTGCACCCGACCGTCCACCCCGCCGGCGCGGGCCTTTTCCACCAGGCGCCGCAGATGGGCGGCCGAGGAGTCGACGGCGGTCACCTGTGCGTCGGGGAAGCGTTCCAGCAGGGCGAGCGTGCCCGCACCGGTCCCGCATCCCAGGTCCACGATGTGCCGGGGAGCGGTCGTGACCGGCAGCCACGCGGCGATGGACGCGAGGTGTTCGGCGAGGACGTCCGCGTCCAGGTCGAGGATCTCCGCCTGGTCGTGGTCACGGTCGTGGTCGTGGGTGGAAGCGTGGTCGTGGTCGCGGGTGGGGGCGTGGTCGTGGTCGTGGGTGGAAGCGTGGTCGTGGTCGCGGGTGGGGGCGTGGTCATGGGGGGCTTGGCCGTGCGGGTGCGAGTGATGCGTCATGGAGCCAACGTAGGTCGGTCATGCCGTTTCGGCATGATCTCTTGCCGGATACGCAAGACGTCCCCCCGATGGCCGGCCGAAACCGCAACGACGTCGTTCATTGCGACGGGCGGTCCAGGCCTTCGGGGTCCCGGCCCTCGGGCTCCGGGCTCCGTGGGGTGCGCTCGCCGGCGCGCTGGTGGCCGCGGCGGGCGTCGCGGTCGAAGATGCCCAGGATCTCGCACGGTCCGCCGGCGGTGCCGATGGCGTGCGGAACCATGGTGGGGAACTCCGCGGCCTGGTTGGTCTCGATCCGGTGGCGGCGGTTGCCCAGCAGCAGGATGGCGGTACCGGACAGGACGACGAGCCATTCGCGACCCGGGTGGGCGCGCAGGCGTGCGGGGCTGTCCGGGGGTGGTTCGGTGAGGCGTTGACGTACCACGCTCATGCCGGGGTCGGCCTTGACGGGCCAGCGCATCAGCCCGTGGGCTCCGTCGATCATGGGGCTGGAGATCACGTCGTCCGTGGCGTTCTCGACGAGTTGGTCCAACGTGGTGTCCAGGGCGCGGGCGAGGGTGACCAGCTGGTCCAGGGCGAGGCGTCGTTGCCCGTTCTCGATGCGGCTGAGGGTCGACTGGCTGAGGTTGGCGCGCGCCGCGAGTTCCTCCAGTGACCACCCTTGCGCCACGCGCAGCCCGCGGATGCGCCCGCGGACCAGGCTGTCCAGTTCTCCGTGGTCTTGCGTCATGGGCAAGAGCGTATGCCCCATCCGCAAGGCGGGCGGGTTATGGACGGGGCAGGGGGACGCGTCGTGTGACCGGCGCCTACGCCCCCAGGTAGCGGAGCACCCGCCGCTCGCGCCCGAAGAGCATCCCGACGGCGGCGAAGCCGGTCAGGGAGATGATCACCTCGCTGGGCAGCGGCGGGAAGAGGTTCTCCAGGGCGATGGCCAGGCCGGCTCCCGGGCCGCCGAGCGTGTCGACGAGGTCGGCGGCCCGGCCCGCGAGGCCGTCGGCGGGTTCCCGGGGCAGCGCCGGGGTCGTGAGGTGCATGAGGGATCTCCGGGGAGGCGGGCGACGGCCCGGGGCGGTCGCCCCGGACTCCTCTCCCCATGCTGGGAAGCAACTCCCGGCGCCGGTAAGGAGGTTGGCGCCCGAACCGGTGCGGCTTCCCGCGGCGGCGACCCTGCGGGAAGCCGCAGGGGGCCGGCGATCGTGCCGGCCGTGGCGTACGCATCGTGCGTCACGGCCCGCGCCCGGTGGGCCGGCCGTCGAACCAGTGGCCCGGCCCGCCGTCAGTCGGCCGCGATCGACGTCGCCCGGTTGCGGTGGAGCGCGTCGCGCAGTCGGGCGGACTGGGTGACCAGGCGGGATCGGCCGCCGCGGGCCGCCGCGTCGGCGAGGCCGGCGGGGTCCGGCGAGGTCGCCCCGGATTGCTCCACGCAGTCGGCGGCCGTCGCGAGGAGTTCTCCGGCGCCGCGCGGGTCCCCGCCGCCGGTGAGCAGCGCGGGCAGAGCGGCGGCCAGTACGGCCCAGGTGGTGGTGTGGGCGCCGGTCGCGGCGGCGGTGCGCAGCGAGTCGGCGAGCCGGTTGGGCTTGACGGTGCCCAGGCTCAGGAGTTCGGCCAGGTCCTCGCCGAGGCGCACGGCGTCCAGCTCGGCCCGGCCGGCGAGGGTGAGGAGCGCGTCGACGGCCCGCAGCCGGTCCTCGGGGTGGCGGGCGCCGAGCGCGGTGGCCACGGCGAGGTGCAGGGCCCGGCCGGCGGGTCCACCGGTGGCGGTGATCGAGGGCAGTTCGGCGGTACCGTCGCGGGATTCGTGGAGGGCGCAGGCGGTGATGGTCGGGAGCCACCAGGCGGCCAGGGTCTCCCGGTCCTCGGGCAGGACCGCGATCAGCCGGGCGTCGTCGCCACCGTCCCAGCAGCGCTCGTGCGCCGTGCGTGCGCCGGCCAGTTCGTGGAACGCGTCCGGGAACCCGGCGAGCACGGTGGGGCGAGCGCCGGTGTCCAGTACGAGGTGGGCGGGGGTCGCCCCGTACCCGTACCGCACGGCGGACGCGGTGCGGCGGGTGACGGGCGCGGGCTGTCCGGCGGCGCCGAGCCAGTCCGCCAGCCGGTGTCCTTCGGGGGTGTCGAGGGCGGTGGCGTCGGGGATGGCCGCGGGGTCGCGGCGGACCCTCAGCAGGGCCTGGGCGAAGTCCGTCGGGGCGGGCTCTTCGCCGAGCCGGCGGTACTCGGTGAGCCGCTCCACCAGCACGTGGGGGTCAAGGGAGCCCGTGTCGACGGTGGGTGTCGCGAGGAGGAAGGGCAGCGGGCGGGTCGTGACGCGCCGCGCGGCCTCGGCCAGGCGGGCCCAGACGACGGCGTGGAGGCCGGTGTGGTGGCAGTCGGAGCGCCACGACACGAGTGGCTCCGGTGGCGTGCCGGTCGGGTGCATGTCCATGACGGCGGCGGCGACGTGTTCCAGGCCGGGCAGCTCACTGGTGTAGTGGCGGGCCTGTTCGGGATCGAGCCACCAGCGGCCCGCCAACGCGGGGCGCAGTGCCTCGGCGAGGGCCGCCCGGTCCCGGTGGGCGTGCCGTACCAGCCCGTCCAGGGCGCGCTCGAACTCCTCGACGGTCGCGGTGCGGGAGTTGACGACCGCCGCGACGAGCTCCACGGTCTCCTGGACGGTCCCCGGGGTCGGGGCGAGCGGGGACGGGACGGGGGGCGGCGGCAGGATCTCCCGGTACGGGCCGGTGTCCTCGGCGGGCGCGGCGGCCGGCCCGAAGTGGTCCACCGCCCGGGCGCGGTGGGTGGGGCTCAGCAGGCGTGCCCGGTCGGCGAGTTCGGTGCGCAGGTCGGGATCGTCGGTGAGGTGCGCCGCGGCGAGCTTCAGGGCCCGCTCCTGGATGTCGGTGTCCGGGTGGCCGAAGGCCTCGCCGAGCGCGGGCAGCAGTTCCGGGGCGGCGGCCGGGTCGCGGCCGAGTTCCTTGCCGATCAGTACGAGTTGGGCGCGCACCAGCTTCTTCTCGGGGCGGAAGAGGGCGGCGGTCGACATCTCGGCGAGGGTGCGGGGCGCGAGACGGCCCGCGGTCGCGAGCCGGGCCAGGGTCTGCTGGGCGTGCCCGGCGACGGCGGACGGGGCGTCGGCGGTCAGCGCGATCCAGTCGGCGGTGCGCTCCGCCTCTTCGTCCTCGGTGGGGTGGAGGGCCCGCAGGATGGCCTGGTAGGGCTTCAGTTGGGCGGGTTTGCCGCCGCGCAGCAACCGGGCGACGCAGCCGTCCAGCAGTACGGCGCGCTCCAGGCGTCCTTCGTCGGCGAGGCCGGCCAGTGCGGCCGGCCAGTGCTCGGGTTGGTCCGGTTCGCAGCGCCAGGCGAGGGCGGCGACCGGTTCGACGGTCTCGAAGAGGCGCGGCACGAGCGCGGTGAGGTGGGGGTCGTCGCGCAGGGCTCGCGTGAGCCGGGTTCCGGACGCGCCCGCGGCCGTCGCCCAGCCCTCGACGCAGCCGTCGGTGGTGGGCATCGGGCAGTCGGCGAGTCGGACGAGTTCGCTGATCAGCGGGTAGTCCTCTTCGGCGGTGCCGGCCCGGGCGGCGAGCCGGTGGGCGAGGTCGCCGAGCCACCCGGGTTCCCGGCCGGCCAGTACGTCGAGCAGGGCGGCGATGGGGCGCTGCTGCCAACGGCGCATGTCGCGGGCGCCGATCCAGCCGGCGGCGGCCGCCGCGCCGCTGTGGCAGCCGGCTCCGGCGACGACCAGGGCCTGGCTCATCAGGTCCCGTTCCTGCCAACGGTCCCAGCCCGAGGCGCGCAGTTCGGTGCGCAGTTCCTTCAAGGCGGCGAGCAGGGCCCGGCGCTGTCCGGGGTCCAGCGGCTTGAGGAGTCCGGGTACGTCGGCGGTACGGCCCGCCCGAACGGCTTCGAGGACGTCGTCGGTGGCGTTCATCGTGCGGCTCCGGAAGGGGCGGGGGCGGTGGAGTTCGTGGAGGTGGGGTTCGAGGTGGTGGTGGAGGCTGCGGCACGCAGGGCCATGCGGGTGGCGAGGGCATGCTTGCAGGGGCCGCGGCGGCCCCGGTGGTCGGCCCACCACTGGCAGGTGCAGCTGAGGGCGCCGCCCGACTCGCGTACCTGGTAGCGGCGTTCGCCGGAGGCCACGACGGCGGTACCGGCACGTTCCAGGGTGACGGCTCCCGCCTCCAGCAGGGCGCGGGCCGCGATCAGGCGGGGGTTGTGGCGCTCGGCGCGCCGGGCGTCGTAGGGGAGTTCACGGTGGAAGTAGGCCGCTTCGGCGATGTCGTAGCCGACCCGGCCGGCCGTACCGAGGCGGGTGAGGGCGGCCCGGACCCGGGCCACCGGGAGGCCCGACTGCTCGGCGAGGTCGGCCGGATCGATGCGCGGCTCCCACGCGAGCAGGACGGAGATCAGCTCGGCGTCCTCGGCCGCGGCGTCGGTGGCGAGGGCCTCCAGGACGCCGCCCTCGCCCGAGAACCCGCGGTCGGCCCGCGGGGAGAGGGTGAGCGTGAGCCGCATGCCGGGCAGACCCACTTCCCACGCGGACGCGGTGGGGTGCGCGCCGTCCGCCGCGGGACCGTACACGCGCAGGGCGGTGGCGTGTCGCAGCACCCGCTGGAAGGCGGTGAGGCGTTCGGGGCCGGGCAGACACACCGCGCCGGGCACCGGGCGGGTGGTGGGGCGCAGGGTACGCCCGGCGGGGACCACCCACAGGGCGGCGCTCGCGGCTCCCCCGCCCGCCGTGGTGCGCGGCAGGGAGCGCAGGAAGCGCGTCGTCTCGGCGGCGGTCAGTTCGGCACGGAGGTCGAAGCCGGTGGTGACGGCCTGGGCCTCGGCGAAGCCGCGCAGCCAGCGGTCCGGCAGGGGGACCTTCTTCTCGACGACCGGGCCGTCGAGGGTGGTCACCGCCATCTCGTCGGGTCCGACCCGCAGGTGCAGCGGATCGTCGCCGGCGAGTCGGGACAGCGCCTCGCGCAGCGGGTTGTTGACGTCCACGTTGGTGGTGCCGTGGCCGGTGTCGGCGCCGCGCAGCCCGTCGGGCAGCACGTCCAGCCGGGCGTACACGCCGCAGCAACCGGAGAAGGACTCGAACCGCAGCCGGTCGCCGTTGCCCGTGACCACCGGGTCGAGGGAGGCGCGCAGGGTGCGCTGGTGGTAGCGGGCCGACGCCACGTCCGCGACGGCCAGCAGGGCCCGCGCGGCTGCCTGGGGTGCGCTCAGGAACCCGGAGAAGAACTGCGGACGGGCATCGGCCCCGGCCGGCGTCAGGCCGCCCGCCGTCTCCAGGTCGAGGACCCGGCCCGCCGCGACCGAGGTCAACGAGGAGGGGCGGGCGTAGGCGAAGGTGTGTGCGGTTCGCGTCATGTCCGAGACGCTAGGTGAGACCACTGACAGCGCCGGGGGTCCGGAGCACGGGGGCGGAGGGGCGGGCGTGGGGGGTGTGGGGTGCGGGCGGGATGGGCGTGGGGGACGGTGTGGGGTGCGGGGTGGTCGCCGCCCCGGTGCGGGCATGTCCGTCGGGGCGGCCGGTCGTTGTGCGGGGAAACGAAGGAGAACCGCCATGCCCGCACAGGGACCCGCCGACCGTCCCACGACCGAGCTCGACGGCCGCTACAGCTCCGCGCTCCATCCCCGCCCCGGCGCCGCGGACGTCACCGCCACCGAATGGGCCGACGCACAGCGGCAGTTGGAGACCGCCGAGATCTTCTGGGTGTCCACGGTACGCCCCGACGGCCGGCTTCACGTCACTCCCGTGATCGCCGCCTGGCACGAGGGGGTGCTGTACTTCTCGACCGGCCCGGGCGAGCAGAAGGCGAGGAACCTCGCCGCGAACGGCCACTGCGCGCTGACCACCGGGGGGAACTCCCTCACCGAGGGGCTCGACCTCGTGGTCGAGGGCACGGCGAAGCCGGTGGCCGATCCGGCGGTGCTGGAGGAGGTGATCGCGGCGTACGAGGCGAAGTACGGCGCACACATCACCTCGCCCGAGGGCACCTTCCACGGGATCGGCGACGCCTTCCGGGCGGGTGGCGCGGTGGTGTTCGCGGTGGCCCCGGACACCGCGTACGGCTTCGGGCGGGACGACGGGCTCTACAGCCACACCCGGTGGACGTTCTGAGCGGCGGGCCGCTCGGGGGCCCGTCGGTGGGCACCCGGCGGCCGGGCGTCACGGCTGCCGCGCGGTGAGTCCCCCGTCGGGTGTGAGGGTGAAGTCAGTGGGGGACATCCTGCCGGTGTCGCGGACCGTCTCGCCGTACGCGTCGAGGTGGATGTCCTCGGCCTTGCCGTAGTGGATGCGGGCCTGTGCGGCGTGCGCCCAGGAGTTGGTCCGCACGTGCGTCGACCAGACGCCCATGGTTTCGCTCCTCCAAGGGCCCCAGCTGCGTTCGGGGTAGAGTGCCGGCGTCCTGCCCTGGTGGAAGAGCAGGCCCGTGAGGGCGAGCACCGCCATGGCCAGGAGCCCCAGGCTCCACGCGGTGGCACGGTGACGGTTCAGCGGCACGGGCCTCACTCCTGACGATCGGTCGGGACGGACGGGCTCTCGGGCGGACGGGCTGCCGGAATCGGGTACGCGAGTGTCAGGATGCTCGGCATGTCCGATCGCGCACTGAGTTTCGGGGCCATGGCGCAAGCGTACGAACGGTTCCGGCCGGGGTATCCCGACCGGCTCTTCGACATGGTCGCGGCGTACGCCAGCCATCCGGTCCGGACCGCGCTCGAAATCGGTGCGGGGACGGGCAAGGCGACCCGCCTCTTCGCCCGACGGGGGGTCGCGGTCACCGCCACCGAGCCTGACGGGGCGATGCTCGCCGAGCTGCGCGAGCACGTGCCGGCGCACGTCAGGACGGTGCGGGCGGCGTTCGAGGACGTGCCGTCGGGCGAGAGGTACGGGCTGGTCTACGCGGCGGCGGCGCTGCATGGGACGCGCGCGGAGGGTCGGTGGTCGCGCGTGGCCGGGCTGCTGGAGCCGGGCGGTGTGTTCGCCTCGTTCGGTGGCCCGTTCCGACTGGCCGACCCGGCCGTGGAGGAAGCCGTGCGTGCGGCACGGGCGCCGTTCCTGGAGAGCGACGAGGTCCCCTCACCGGACGGGACGCCGCCGGGGAACGACATGCAGTGGCCGGGTACGGAACTCCAACGGTCGGAGTGGTTCACCGATGTCCGACAGGCCCTGATCACACGGCGCTTGCGATTGTCTTCGCGGGACTACGTCGGCCATCTGTCGACGGTCTCGGCCTGTCTCGTGCTGCCCGCCCCGGTGCGCGAGCGGCTGTTCGGTCGGATCGCGCGGGTTCTCCCGGAGGCGGTGGAGGTCGATGCCGACCTCACCGTCCACCTCGCCCGCAGGCGTCCCGAGCGGCAGCCCGTCGCCCCGTGTCCGCAGGCCGGTGACCGCAGGCCGGTGACCGGGCCGGTGACCGGTGACATCACGTCGGGGTGACCGATGCCGGCGTGGGGCGGCCGGCCTAGCGTCAGTGACGTCACCACGCCTTCCGAAAGGGTTCATGGCGGCCGACTCCCGCGTCTTCCATACCGGCGCGACCATCACCACCTGCTCGACGCCCCGGAAGTGAGTACGCCCTTGTTGTTCCGTTCCAGTCGGGTAGGAGGCGGGGCCCGGCCGAGGGACACCCGGGCGGCGCGGGGCGCAGGCTCAGGGCGTGGTGGCCGTGAGGACGCCGATCTTGTCGATGCGGTGTTCGGGGTTGTTCTGCGCGTCCCGCCAGTGGTTGCCCGCCGCCTCGTCCTCGGGGGTGAGACAGGTGGTCACGGTGATCATCGCGCGGCTGGGTACGGCGCCCGGGGAGCCCGGGACAGCGGCCCGTTGAGCGTCCATGGACGCCGGCGACCGGAACGACGTCGTACGCGTCGCGGTGACGGTGTACTCGTACTTCACACCGCCGGCGGTGACGTACACCGCCGACCCGTTCGGCAGGGACGGCAACGCCCGCAGGGGGCCGCCCGCGACGACGCGGTGGCCCGTGACGATGTAGTTGCCCACGTCACCGGGCCCGACCCCGCCGCCGGGCCCGTGCGGGCTCGCCGCCGCGCCCTGGTCCTGGATCCGGGTGCCGGGGGCGTCGTCGGGTGTTCCCTGGTACGGGACCACCGTGAGCCCGGACACGCCGATCGCGGGGATGGACAGGGCGGCTGTCCGGACGGCGGTGACGGCGCGGCCGGGTGGTGCCGCCGCGTTCGACGTGGAGGCCGGCGCGGCCGGGGCCGCCATCAGTACGGCGAGGGCGGCGCCGGCGAACACCGCCGGCACGGCGCGGAAGGCTGGGCGCATGGGCATGGCGACATCCGTGGTCGAGTGGGCCGCACAGGGCGAAAACGGCCCGGGGCTCTCGTTCCAGCGTTGCACAGGGGAGTCCGCGCGGCAGCCCGTGGCCGGATGTCGCATGGCGAGTGCCCATCCGCGACCCCGCGGCAGGCGGCGTCGTCGACGTCGAGCGCCGTACGCAACACGGTTCGACACCCCGGCGGCAACAGGGTGAAGGCGATCGTGGTCAGGGGCAGCCCGGCCCACTGCGGGAACTGGCTGTCGATCAGGCGCCTGACCTCGCCGTGACCGCTGGGGAACACCGCGGGCGGGGTCCCCATCGGGGATCCCCACCAGCGGCAGCGCGTTCGGCTCCCCAGCCCGTCGGTCATTCACGGTCTCCCGCGAACTTCTCCAGGAAGGCGGGGATGTCCTCGCGGGTGGGGTGGTCGGGCAGGGGTGCCGGTTCGTCCTGGAGGAAGGCGTCGATGACTGCGGCGGCCCGTTGGTCGTTGTCGTCGAGGCCGTTCCACATGTGGTGTCCGACCCCGGGCATGTACTGGGTGCGCCGGATGCCGGGGGTGTCGGCGAGGATCGCCGTCGCCCACTCCCGGAGCTGGGAGGAGCATTCGGCGATCATCAACATCGCAGGGGTCCGGGAGCGCCTCAACTGCGGGGCGATGGAGGCCGATTGTTTGATCGTCTGCTGGACGCGGAGACTGGCGGCGGCGCTGAAGGAGAAGGTGCGCGCAGTGTCCTCCTCGGGGATGCGGTGCGCGTCGCGGGCGCAGTAGGCGGAGGCCGTGTCGCTGCCGAGGTCCGCGGCGGTGAACGCGTTGACGCCCTCGGCCTGGCCCACCAGTGCGCTGTCGGGGCCGAGGAGTCCGAGCCGCATCAGTCCGAACGCGGTCGCATAGCGCGGGACGTGCGTCGATCGTGGTCCGGTCATGGGCGGGGCGATGGCGCGCGCGGACGGCAGGCCCCGGTGTCCGGTGACCCGCGCGGTGGGCCCGTCCATCGGTCCCGGCTCGGCGATGACGGCCCGGTGGACGCGCGGGGCGAGCGTCGGGTCGGCGAGGGCGCGGGTGAGCACGACCGCG
The DNA here is from genome assembly GCF_044766345.1 of Streptomyces sp. NPDC102278. Taxonomy (NCBI): domain Bacteria; kingdom Bacillati; phylum Actinomycetota; class Actinomycetes; order Kitasatosporales; family Streptomycetaceae; genus Streptomyces; species Streptomyces sp. NPDC102278. Next base: position 215,665 of record NZ_JBIWLV010000010.1, read on the forward strand.
CCCGAGGAGAATCCCAGGACGTCGACGCCGCCCTTGCCCAACCGGCCGATGAAGGCGTCGAGGTCGCGGACCGACCGGGAGATCGAGTACTGGTCCATGGGCAGCAGATCGCTCCGTCCGCCGCCGGCCTGCTCGTAGGCGTGGACGTCGTAGCCCTGCCGGGCGAGCAGTCGCAGGAAACGGTGGTCGAGAGTCGAGATGCCGCGCACGGGTCCGCCGTGGAGGTACACGAGCGGAACGGGGTGCCGGGCGCCGGAGCCGGCGGGCGGGTAGTGGTAGACCGCGACCCGGCTGCCCGTGGTCAGGGTCCAGTGCTGCGTGGCCACGAACGGCAGGGCCGGTGGTGCGCGCCGCGCCGTGGGCACGGTCGGGATGCAGACGGACGCCGTCAGCACCGCCGCGACGACCACGGGCAGGAACGGTACGAGCCGTGCCCACCCGGCGCGGAGGCGACCGCGCCACAGCGCGGCGGCGACCGCGATGCCGAGGGCAGCCGACCACGCGACGAGCCCCGAGCCCGCCCCGTCCGTGAGGACGATCAGCGCCAGGAAGAGGACGACCGGTGCGAGGACGGCGACCGCGGCCACGAGCAGGCGGCGGACGGCGACGAGGGCGCGGCGTAAGGCGGATCGTCGGCCTGTGCGTCGGGCGACGGGTCGTGGGGCCGGGCGTGGGGCGGGGCCTATGCCGGAACGAGGGGCGGGGCGTGGGGCGGGCGGTGGCACGGGTGTCCCCCGAAAGGTTCGGAACGGGCGCGGAGTGGATACGGAGCGGAACGGACACGAAACGGATGCGTGGATGGTTTCAGAACGATGTTTCAAAACGATGTTATCAGCACGGGTAGGCTGGTCCCGTGGGTAGGCCCAGAACGAACGACGCCGCGGTCAGAGAGCGGCTTGTGGCATGCGCGACCGAGATGTTCGCCACCCGTCCGCGGGAGTCGGTCACGGTCCGCGCCCTGGCGGCCGCCGCCGGGACGTCGACGGCCGCGGTGTATACGCTGTTCGACGGCAAGGACGCGCTGGTCGGCGAGGTGCGCGACCGGGCGGTAGCGGGGCTGTTCCGGGACCTGTCGGCGGTACCGACCTCCGGCGACGTGTTCGCCGACCTGTACGCGCTGGCTGCCGCGTACCGGCGGTGGGGTGCCCAACACCCCCATCTCTACACGGTGTTGTTCGGCGGTGCGCAGTCCTTCGATCCGTCGGGGGCGGTCGGCACCCGCGACCCCGTCCGGCCGCTGGTCGCGGCGATCGACCGCGCGGTGGCGGAGTCCGTCCTCGACGGCGAGGCGACCCTGATCGCCGTCTCGCTGTGGGTGACCCTGCACGGACTCGTCACGCTCGAACTCGCCGGAGCCCTCGACGCCGTCACGGCCGAGAGCGCCTTCGCGGCGGCGGTGCGGGCGGCGCTGCGCGGCTGGGCGACCCCCGAGGCGTTCGGCCGGCTCCGGCGCGCCGACCGGCCCGGCGACTGACTGCGGTACGGACCCGGTGACGACCGAACGGACCCGGCTGACGTCGGTACGGATCCACTGACGACCGTACGGACCCACTGATGACCCGTACGGGCCGTACGGGCCCACTGACGGCTATGCGAGAGGAGAGCGGGAGTCGATGACGTTCAAGGAGGGCCGGCGGGTGAAGCTGGCCGCGGACACCAGGCTGACCGATTCGATCGAGGTGTCGGGGCTCGTCGTCGGGTTCCTGTCCCTGGCGGCGGGCACCGAGGGGAGCGTCGAGCGGGTGGTCGAGCACCGGGAGCAGAGCGACGGTGTCCGCGAGTACGAGCGCCTCAAGTCGCTGCTCGACTCGTTCGGCGGCGAGATGCCCGAGGCGAGCAGGAAGCAGCTCGAAGAGAAGGTCGGCTCGCTGGAGCCCGAGTGGGTCGCCTTCCAGGAACAGGGGCCGCGCGTGACGGTGCGCGTCCGTTTCGACAACGGGTTCGTCCTCGACGAGGCGGACGCGGGCGTCTTCACCCCTGCCTGAACCGGCGGCACACGCCGCTGACCGGCCCACTCCACCTGGCGGCCGGGCGGGGCCGCCCGCAGCATCGGATCATGGCCGACAGTGGCGGGTGGGCGGGGCCGGCGGGACGGGAGGTCGCGGCCCGGCACCTGCGCCGGGGCGTGGACGCCGTCCAGGACGTGAGCCGGCGCGGTGCCGAACTCCCCTGGCGGACCCTGGTGGCCGCGCTGGCCGTCCTCGCGCTGGTCTGTGGGGTCGGGATCGGTCTGTACCTCGACGAGCGCAACACCCGGCAGCAGACCTTCGTCATCGGCCCCGAGCAGGCTCCGGACCGCATCGACGTCGACGCCGACATCCAGCTCACCGATCCCACGCTGCACCAGATCACCCTGCGGCTCACCGTCACCCCCGTCGGCCGCTACGAGGGCCCCGACGGCTACCCGACGCAACCCCTCACCCTGCACACGAACACCACCGGGCAGCAGGCGCTCACCTTCGCCGGGGGCAGTGGGCTGTGGATGCGCGACATCGACCTCCCGCTCGAAGGCGGCACCTCCTCGGACTACCCCTTCGACCGCTACTCCGCCGAGTTCGCGTTCGCCGCGACGATGGGCGACTCGACGGAGCGGGTGCCGATCGTGCTGTGGTTCCACGACAGTGACCCGTACTTCACCTACAAGCCGGGCGCGGGCGCGTACCAGGGCCGGTCCGTCCACCTGGTCAGCGAGGTCAAGCGCTCACGCAGCACCTTCATCCTCGCCTGGTTCATGATCGCCGCCATGTGGGCCGTCGCCCTCGCGATCGTCACCGCCTGCTGGCTCGTCGTCGGTCAGGGCCGCGGCCTGGTCTGGCCCGCGCTCGGCTGGATGGCCGCCAGTCTCTTCGCCCTCGTCGGCCTGCGCAACGCGGCCCCCGGTTCACCCCCGAACGGCTGCCTGCTCGACTACCTCGCCTTCTACTGGGCCGAGGCCCTCATCGTCCTGAGCCTCACCGTGCTCGTCTTCCACGGCATCCGCATCGAGCACCACCACGGCGGGCCCCTCACCGAGGGGCTCCCGAGCGGGTCGACGGGACGCGCCCGATCGCCGCGCAGGCGCGCCGTCCCGGCCGGCCACCGGCGCCGCCGCCATCGCTTCCACCGCTCCTGACCCCGGCCCGGGCGGCCCCCGGCCGGGGACGGGCGGACGGGCGGACGGGCGGACGGTCATCGGGGGGCTCAGCAGAAGGACGTGCCGGACGGGGGTACGAAGGTCGCGGCGCGGGACCCTTCGGCCTCGACCTTCACGTCCATGGCTCCGCGGCCGGCCGCGGTGAAGGAGGTCGGCATCTGCAGGTCGTCCGGGAATTCGTCGATGGTGATGTCGTGACCGACGTGGACGACGGACAGTGAGCCGCGGCATCCCGTCGAGTCGGGCGGGACGCTGCCCTCGGCGATGCCGTCCTGCGGGCCGACCGAGAGGGACGGGCGGTCCATGAGCGTGTAGCGGAACTCGTACGTGGGCGCCGTGGGAGACGTGGGAGACGTCCGGGGCGGGCCGGCCGCGTCGCTCTTGCGGGTCATGTCCACCCAGAACCGGCTGAGTCGCACCTCGACCGCACCGCACGGGCGCTCCGTCTGTTCCGGGCGGAAGTTCAACCCGTCCCCGTCGATGGTCAGGGCCTTGCTCCCGTAGGAGCCGCTGGTGCTCTTCAAACCGGCGAGGTACCGGGCCAGCTTTCCCGTGTCCATGGCCTTGGTGTCCGCGCACTCCCCGCCCGCGCCCGCCGAGGCCGGGGCCGGGGGCGAGGTGGGGGCGGGTGTGGGGTTCCCGGGCGGCGGGGTCGGGGTCAGGGTCGGGGTCGGGGTCGGGGTCGGGCAGGCGGATGTGGATCGGCTCTCGGCGGTTCCGGAGGCGGCCGGTGCGCCCTCCGAACAGCCCGCGACGGCGAGTAACACCAGGGAAACCGCCGGAAGAACGGGTCGTGTCGAGCCGCGACGCATGTGTGCTCCAGCCATGGGACGGAGGGGTGCCGTGCCATGGTCGCAGGAGTGGGAGCGGTCGTACGTCCGTACGCCGAAGCCGCCCCTCGGCTCGTGCGCGGCACCCCTGCGGTCGAACACACGGACGAGCCGGGTTCAGGAGGGGGCGTGGCCGGAACCGTCCGGGCGGTCGCGGTCGTCAGGGTGGTCGGAGTCGTCGGAGTGCTCGGTGTCGTCGGAGTGGTCGGAGTCGTCGGAGTGGTCGGAGTGGTCGGTGTCGCGGTTCCGGTTGCGGACCTCGGCCAGGATCTTCCGGGCCGGGTACCCGAGCCCGGCGACGAGGAGGGCGGCCAGGACGTTGCCGAGTACGTCGTGGCGCAGGAAGGCGTACAGCGTGGACAGGGTCATGGCGCTCTCCCCGAGTGGCGCGGCAGTTGCGGTGACGAGGGAGAGGTTCTCCGTGAACGGGCGGCTGCCGACCGGGCGGGGGACGTTGTGCCTGGTGGGAGGGGGCGCCGGGCTGGACTGCGGGTGGTCATGGCTGGACAGGGTGGTCAAGGAGGGTGCGATGTCACCGAAGAGGGAGATCCCGCAGGGCACACCGGCGGGTGATCTGGCCGTGTTCCTGGTCGGGTTGACGCGGGGTGCGACGGTGCGGGCGTTGGCGGAGCGGTTCGGCCGCAGCAGTTCGACGTGGGGGAACTACCTCAACGGGTCCCAACTGATTCCGCGAACGTTGCTGGGGAGGCTCGTCGAGGCCTACACGCCGCCGGGGGCGGCGCGGAACGTGAAGGCGGTCCGGGCACATGAGCTGTGGGGCGCGGCGGATCGGGATCGGCGCGGGCCGGCGGCCGGGGCTCTGGTGCGTCAACATCAGCGCCTCGAGGACGCGTTGCAGCAGGTCGTGAAGTACCAGGCGCTGACGGCGAACGCGGAGAAGCACCTGGCGGAACTGCGGCCGATGCTCGCGTACACGCAGAGTCGGCTGGAGAACGCACGGATGCGGTTGAGGGTGGTGGGCGATCGGGAGCGGGTACGGGTCGAACGGCAGCTCGGTCAGGCGAAGGAGCGTCTGGGCCGGGTTCAGGTCCAGCAGGAACGTGCGCGCAACCGCAGGCTGACCGCGGAGGAACAGCAGCAGTTCTGGACGACGGAGGCGCTGACCGCGCAGGAGGAGATCAACCGGCTGGAGCGTGAGGCGCGGAGCCTCGTCATCCCGTCGGGCCCGCTCGACGCCGGTCGGCAGGAGCGGAGCGGTGTCCAGGGCGCCGGGGCCCCTGAAAACACCGAAGGCATCGAAGGCACCGACAACTCCGACGGCGCCGACGACTCCGATTTCGACATGCGGCTGGAGCACATCGTCGCCGAGGGGCTGGAGGACGAGGCGCTGATCGAGGCCGACGCCCGATGCGAGGACGGGGAGGGGGACGAGGGCGAGGACGGGGACGAGTCGGGTCCCGAGGTCGAGGTCGTTGTCCCGCCCGTGTCCGGTTTCTCGTTGGACGGGCCGCCCGCCGGTGACCGCGGTGACGACGCCCGCCCTGAGGGTGCGGCCGCGTCGTACGGGGCGCTCCGGACGATCGGGAGGACTCTGGGCCAACCCGTGGTGCGGGCCCGTCTGCACGTCATCGCCGCTCTCCTGCTCCTGGGGGTCGTCGTCCTCGTGTACCCGGCGGCCGAGCTGGTGGCGAGGGAACCGGGCCGCCAGATCTGGCCCGGAGCCGTTCTCGCCACCCTGTTCGGCCTCCCGTTGGTGTACGGGGTCCTCAGGTTCGGCGCGGTGCCCGCGCGGGCGGCCCCGGTGACCGCCGTCGTCCTGCATCTCGCCTGGGTGGTGCTGCTGTTCCTCGACGCGCTGCCCTGGCCGACGCTCACCCGTCAGTGAGCCGGGAGCGGAGACCGGGGCTGTCCGAACCCGCTGGTAGCGTGCCACGTCGGGCCGAAATGATCATGAGAGGACGGTAGTCGTGCAGGTAGTGACGCCCCACGAGGTCAGCCGAGAGGCCATGACCGGGGCACTCGACGACATCCGACGAAGGACCCGGCGGCGCTGGCACTCGATGCGCTACGACGACCCGTCGCCGGCGGCGTTGCGCGGGATGCGGGACGAGCTCCTCGACCACGTGGCCGCCCGTGGCGTGGAGGACCCCGTCCTCGACGAGTCCTCGCGGTCGGCGTTGCGGACCGCGGCGGAGTGCGCCCTGGGGGAGCTGAGCGTCGGCTGCTTCCCCAACGGCGACCAGGAGATCACGTTCCCGCTCATCGGCGAACGACTGACCAGCGAGGACATCTCCTTCGAAGAGTGCGTCGAGGAGGCTCCCACGGCCAGGACGTGGCTGGACACGTTCGCGGTGTGCGTGGCCGGCGGGCTCGTGTGGGACTGGCAGCGGGTGATCGGTCTGCTGCTGCGGGACTTCGCCCGCGCGATCCACGACGGCGTGCCGTACTCGCGGCACGACGCGGTGTCGGATCCCGGGGACCTCGCCGCGATGGACGCGTTGCGCGGCTACCTGACCCGGTCGCCCGGGCACCTGCCGCGCGACTGGCCCACCGTGGCGCTGTGCAAGCCGGATGCCGAGGAACGCGGCGCGGCGGCGCGGGCGTTGGACGCGATCGGTTCCCTGACTCCGGATCAGCACCTGCTGCGGGTCCTGCTCGACGACGACCGGGAGGCTTTCGAGCAGGCGCTGGTGGTCCGGCTGGTCGAGTACCGCGCGAGCGCGGGGGTCGATGCCGAGCCCAGGACGCTGCTGCCGCTCGACGCCCTCGCCCTGGCCGTCCTCGCGGTGCAGGTGCACGCGTGGGAGCCGGCCGTACGGTCGGGCTATCTGCCGCCGGACGTCCTCGGCCGCGCGGACGCGCTGCGCCGGGCGGCGGACGGCGACCGGAACGACCTGGGCCACTGGACGGCCTAGCCGGCTCGGGTCCGGGAGCGGCTCAGGGCCGGGCGGCCGGCGGGAGCTCGAAGCCGGCGGCGGCCGCGAGGAAGGCGTCGTTCTCCTCGGGGGAGCCGATCGAGACGCGGGCTCCGTCGCCCGCGAAGGGGCGGATCGCCACGCCCGCCTCGGCGCAGTGTCGCCCGAAGTCCAGGGTCCGCTCGCCGAGCGGCAGCCACACGAAGTTGGCCTCGCTCGGGGGGACGGGCAGGCCCTGGGCGCGCAGCGCCTCGCGTACCCGTTCGCGTTCCCGGGTGGTGGTCTCCACCCGGGCCATCAGCTCGGGCTCGGAGCGCAGCGCTGCGATCGCGGCGGCCTGCGCGACGCCGTTGACGCTGAAGGGGAGGAAGGCCTTGCGGATCGCCTCGATCGTCTCGCGCTGTCCGACCACGTAGCCGATGCGCAGGCCGGCCAGGCCGTAGGCCTTGGAGAAGGTGCGCAGGACCACCACGTGGGGCCGGCCGGCGCGGAGGGCGAGGCCGTCGGGGACCTCCCGGTCGCGGACGTACTCGTGGTAGGCCTCGTCGATGACGACCAGGCAGTGGGCGGGCACCCGGTCGAGGAAGGCTTCCAGTTCGGCCGCGTGGACCACGGAGCCGGTGGGGTTGTTCGGGTTGCAGACGAAGATCAGGCGGGTCCGCTCGGTGATCGCGGCGGCCATCGCGTCGAGGTCGTGCGCCCCGTCGCGCAGGGGGACCTCGACGGCGGTGGCGCCGGAGAGCCGGGTCAGGATCGGGTAGGCCTCGAAGGAGCGCCAGGCGTACATGACTTCGGTGCCGGGTTCGGCGACGGCTTCCAGGAGCATCTGGGAGACGCCGACCGAGCCGCAGCCGACGGCGATCTCGTCCTCGGCGACCCCGAAGCGCGCGGATATCTCGGCGGTCAGCTCGACGCAGTTGTTGTCCGGGTAGCGGTGGACGCCGAGGGCCGCCTCCTCGATGGCCTTGACCACGGCGGGGAGCGGGCCGTACGGCGACTCGTTCGCGGCGAGCGGGTACGTACGGCCCTCGGGGGAGCGCACCGGCGCGCCCGGCTTGAAGTTCACGAGTCGGTCGAGCACCGAGCGGAAGGTGGGTTCGGGCATGTGTGTCTTCTCCTGTGGTGATCGCCGGCCGGTGGGTGGGCCGGTCGGTCCGGGCCGGTCGGTGGGGGCGGGCCGTCAGCCGCGGACGGCTTTGCGCAGCGGCACGTCCGGGTCGGTGACCAGGTCGAGGTCGAGGTGGCCGGCGTCGGTGATGAGGCGGCGGCCCTGCACCAGGTCGCGGGGGCGGTCGACGGTCAAGATCGCCTCCAGCCGGTTCCCCGTGAGCCACAGGACCGTCCAGGCGGCGCTGTCGGGCGAGCCGCGCAAGAGCATCCGTTCCGCCGCCGGGTGGTGGCCCGCGTACTGGACCATCCGTCCGAACTGCTCCGACCAGAAGTAGGGCACGGTGTCGTGGGCGGCGTCTTGGCCCAGCAGTGTCGCGGCGGCGGTCTCGGGGGCGTTGAGGGCCGCGTCCCAGTGCTCGACGAGCAGCCGGCGGTCGTAGCGCCCCGACCACCAGGCGGCGCAGTCGCCGACCGCGACGACCTCGGGGCGGGAGGTCCGCAGCGCTGCGTCGACGAGGACGCCGCGCTCGACCTCGATCCCGGAGCCGTGCAGCCAGTCGACGTCGGGGCGTACGCCGATGCCGGTGACGACCACGTCGGCGGCCAGGAACTCCCCGTGGTCGAGAGTCAGTCCGCCGTGGTCGACGGAGGTGACGCGCACGTCGCACCGGAGGTCGATGCCGGCCTCGGCGTACCAGCCGGCGGTCAGCGCGCCGAGTTCCGGCCCGAGGGCCTCGGACAGCGGGGCGGCGGCGGCCTCGACGACCGTGACCCGGCAGCCCTTCGCGGCGGCGGCGGTCGCCACCTCGGCACCGATCCAGCCGGCGCCGACGACGGCCACGTGCGCGCCCTCGACGAGTTCGGTGCGCAGGGCCAGGGCGTCGTCCCGGGTCCGTACGACGTGCTGGGGTCCCTCGCCCGGCAGCCGCAGGGGGCTCGCGCCCGTGGCGAGGACGAGTGCGTCGAACTCCAACGGGCCGCCGGTCGTCTCCAGGATCCCGCCGGGCCGGTGGGTGTGCGGCCGCAGGGCCTCCGCGCGGCGGCCGAGGAGGAGGGTGCAGCGGAGTTTGTCCCAGTCGGTGGGAAAGGCCGTGTCGTCGGTCTCCCCCGTCAGGACGCCCTTGGACAGCGGGGGCCGGTCGTAGGGGGCGTGGGGCTCGGCGCCCACGAGGGTGAGATCACCCTCGTAGCCTTGTGCGCGCAGCGCCTCGGCGGTGCGCAGACCGGCGAGGCCGCCGCCGACGACGATCACATTGCGCATGGGTCGGACCTTCGGTTCTCGGGCGGTGGTGGCGGCGACGGTGGTCGCCGGGGGTCCCGGCCGCGGGCGCGGCCGGGACGGCGGTCGGGGCATCGGGTTCACTCGATGGCGAGGGCGTGCACCATGGGGCGCAGCTTGGCGCAGGTCTCCGCGTACTCGGCCTCGGGATCGGAGTCGGCGACCAGTCCGCAGCCCGCGTACAGGGAGGCGGTGGGGCCGTCGAGCAGCGCGGAGCGGATGGCGACCGCGAACTGGCCCTGGCCGGTGCGGTCGGCCCAGCCGACGGCTCCCGCGTACCAGCTGCGGTCGAGCCCCTCGTTGTCGGCGAGCCAGCTCAGCGCCGCCTCGCGGGGATGACCGCCGAGGGCGGGGGTGGGGTGCAGGCGCTCGACGAAGTCGAGGATGCCGGCCGGGGAGTCCTCGGCGAGCCGGCCGTGGACCTTGGTGGACAGGTGTTGGACGTTGGCGAGTTTGACGACGCGGGGCGGTGTCTCGGCGTCGACGTCGGCGCAGGAGTCGCCGAGCGCGTCGCGGAGCATCTGGACCACCACGTCGTGCTCGTGCTGGATCTTGGGGCTGTCGACCAGTTCGCGTTCGTGGGTCTCGTCCTGTTCGGGCGTGGCGCCGCGCGGGGTGGTGCCGGCCAGGCCGAGCGCGTGCACGGTGCGGTCCTCGACCCGTACGAGGTACTCGGGGGTGGCGCCCAGGAAGGTGCATCCGTCGTGGTCGACGGCGAACACGGTGGTGCCGGGGTTGGCCGCGCGCAGCCTGCGCACGGCGCCCGGTACGTCGAAGGGCGTGGCCGCGGTGACGCGCAACTCGCGCGCCAGGACCACCTTCTCGAACCCGCCGGCACGGATCCGGTCGGTGGCGCGGCGGACCAGTTCCTTCCAGTCCTCGGCGGCCGGCAGCTCGACGGCGGTGTGGGCGCGGCCGGCCGGGGCGGTGGGCAGGTCCCAGGCGGGATCGGGTTCCCACAGCAGGCAGGTGTCGGCGAAGGCGGCGAGTTCCTTGGCCGTCTGCTCGGGGTCGGCGTCGGGCGACACGGTGGCGTTGAGGCGGAGTTCGGCGGGGGTGGGAACCTCGGTGACGGGGGTCCCGGCGGCGCCGGGGGCGGGTGCCAGGCTGCGGATCTGCAGCGCGGGCACCCACATCAGGGCGTCCGGGAGGCGGCTGCCCGCCGGGCCGGCGGCGGCGAAGGCGAAGCCGCCGATGGCCAGCGGGCCGACGCCCGATGCCGTGGAGGGGTCGGCGGCGCCGCCACAGACCGGGTCGCGGACGAGTTCCGCCCAGCCGTCGCGGACGCTCTCCACCCGGTCGGAGCCGTGTCCGTCGAGGTCGTGGGCGCTGCCGAAGGCGACGACGGAGCCGCCGTCCCAGGCGGACTGCCAGAGCAGCGAGCGCGTGGTGAGGAGCCGGGCCCGCTGCCAGATGTCGACGGCGCAGTGGAGGGGCAGCGGTTTGGCCCAACTGGCGAGCGTGGGGCGGCCGGTGTGGCGGGCCCGGTCAGAGGCGAGCCGTAAGGTGGCGAGCAGGCTCTCCAGGTCGCGGTGGTCGAGGGCGCGGTCGTACGGGGCGGGTTCGCCCGGCGCGCCCAGGGGCGGTGTGAGCGGCAGGGTGGCCGCCGGGACGGCGACCGCCGGCGCGATCGCCGGGTCGGCCGCCGGGGCAGTGAGGGAGTCCGGCGCGGTGAGCGAGTCCGGCGCGGTGAGGGAGTCCGGCGCCGTGAGGGAAGGGGTCGCCATGCTCAGTACACCCCTTCGATCGCGGTCGGGCCGCCTTCGACGGTGAGCGGCTGGACGTCGGCGAGGCCGTCCTGGGGATACTTCGACGTGGGCGTGACACGGAGCACGGAGTCGCGCTCCAGGGTCCATGGCAGCAGCAGGTCACGGGAGACGAGGCTGATCCGGGCCTGGCCGCGCTCGCCGTAGCCGACCTGGGCGTCGGTGTTCTCGGGGTCGACGACCGTCACGCGGCTGAAGGGGTGGAACGGCACGAAGACGCAGCGCTCCTCGTCCTGTTCGCCGGTGCGGGGGCGCTGCGGGGCGATGCCCATCATGGTGTTGCCGTACAGGCCGACGACGGTGGCCTGCGGGAAGAGCTCCTCCTCGAAGACGCTCAGGGTCTCGGGGCTGACGCTGGTGCCGGCCCAGATGATGCCGCGCACCTTCTCCTGGACGAGGCCGAGCAGTTTCTCGTCGGCGGCGATCGCCTCCAGCACCGGCGGGGTGGCGAAGAGCACGGAGACGGGCTGGGTGGCCAGGATGTCGTGGGCCTGCGCCAGGATGTGCTTGACGTAGCGGCCCGCCTCCTCGGCGCGGCCCTGCTTCACGCTGCTCTTGACCCAGCGCGGGTCGAAGTCGATGTAGTGGCAGAAGGTGCCGCGCTGTTGGGCCAGGAGGCCGACGGAGCGCCCGACGATGTGCGGTCCGGTGGGGCCGATGTGCAGCCAGTGGCCGTCGCCCTCGCCGGGGATCCCGTGGTCGGCGAGGACCTCGCTGACCCACAGGACGCCGTTGCGGCGGGAGCGCGATTCGACGATGCGCTTGGGTCGGCCGGTGGTGCCGCCGCTGTCGAACACCTGGAAGTCCCAGCCCTGTCGGCCGATCCCGGCCGGGACGAGCGCGTCGACGGGTATGTCCCGCCATTCCTCGCTGACGTCGGGGAAGAGGGCGAGGTCTTCCCAGGTCCTGACGTCCGTCAGCGGGTCGAAGTCCAGCGCCGCGGCGCGCTTCACCCAGTACGGGGAGCCGGTCGCGGGAGAGAAGTGCCATTGCATGGCGGCGCGGATGAACTCGTCCGGCGCGAGATCGGCGGTGAAGGGCTCGACGGTGTCGTCCAACATGTTCTTGTCTCCAGGAGGGGGCGGGTCAGACCGAGGCGAGGGAGTGCGCCCGCGTGGGCGCCATCGTCCGGCCGACGGCTTCCACGACGGGCGTGAGCCGGGTCATGACGTCGGCGAACTGTTCACCACTGAGCGCCTGGGCTCCGTCGCACATCGCGTTGCGCGCGTCCGTGTGCACGTCGATGATCAGGCCGTCGGCGCCGCAGGCCGCCGCGGCCAGGGACATCGGGGCGACCAGGTGGGGCTGCCCGGTGCTGTGACTGGGGTCGACGATCACCGGCAGGTGGGTGAGCCGCTTCGCCTCGGCCACGGCGCTGAGGTCCAGGGTGAACCGGGTGCTGCGGTCGTAGCTGCGGATGCCGCGCTCGCACAGGACGACGTCGCCGTTGCCCACGTGCAGCAGGTACTCGGCGGCGAGCAGCCACTCCTCGATGGTGGCCGACATGCCGCGCTTGAGGAGGACGGGCCGGCCGGAGGCGCCGGCCTCGCGGAGCAGCTCGAAGTTCTGCATGTTGCGGGTGCCGATCTGGAGCATGTCGCTCTCCTCGGCGACGAACTCGACGTCCTTCGGCGTGACCACCTCGGTGACGACGGGGAGGCCGGTGCGCTTGCGCTGCTCCGCGAGGAGGGTCAGGCCCGCGAGTCCCAGCCCTTGGAAGCTGTAGGGGGAAGTACGCGGTTTGAACGCGCCGCCGCGCAGCATGACCGCGCCGCTTCCGACGACGGTGTCGACGGCCGCATTCATCTGGGTCACGTTTTCGACCGCGCACGGGCCGGCGATGACGACGAATTCCGGCCCGCCGAAGACGGCACTCGCGAGGGCGCCCACCCGTACATGGGTATTTTCCGGCCGGAAGACCCTGCTGGTCAGTCGCTGCACGCCCGGGACCACGACGACGCGCTCCACGGCCGGCAGCTTTTCGACAATTGAATTCAATTCGGAACTTCCGGTTCCCTCACTGATGAGCATTGAGGAATCCATTACCGAACTCTCCATGGCGGACAATCCATGGGCGTGAAGTCTTTCCTTCACGGATTCGATCTCTTCACGCGTGGCGTGCGGACGCAATACCACAATCACGATGATGCCTTCCATGGGATCAATCGCCGGGATTTCGCACTTCAGATTGCGGCGAGGCTAGCGCACAGATATTTGGGCGAGCAACCCGCTAAAAATGGAGGCTACTGCTCCGTAACTCGTTTCAGGACAGCTGGCGTTCATGGCCGGAAACGTTCGTAGACAACGGGGTTGGGGCGCACACAAATGGAGGGGTTAAATCCATAAAGAAATGCCTGGCAGGCTGTAGTCCGGCCCCCCGCGCTGTGGTAGAAAGTCATGCCGCGGTGAAGGCGACAGCACACCCGGGACTTCCCCCTTTGGTCACTTAAGCGACATGGCTCACCGCCATTGCCTCGCCGACCGCTGTGCTAGCTTCCGCAATGTTCCCGCGAGAGCGGGGGCCGAGATGTACGCCGCTTGATCAATGGAGTAGATCGTGAAGATGATTGACATTAGCCAGGGCTGGCACGAGGGCATGCCCTCCTACGACGCCCCCTGGTACCCGAAATTCGGGATCCGCCGGGCCATGACCCCGGAGACGGACCCGGCCAAGGGTGGGCGGACATTCTCGGATCTGCAGATATTCCCGCACAACGGGACACACGTGGAGTCCGGCTACCACTTCTTCGAGGACCGCGAGAAGATCGACGAGGTCCCCCTGGAGACCTTCGTCGGCCGCGCGTGCGTGGCCGACCTGTCGCACAAGCGGGATCTGGATCCGGTCACCGGCGAGGACCTGGAGAAGGCGCTGCGCGACGTGTGGCAGCCCGGCGACCGGCTGCTGATCCGCACCGACCACCCCAACCGCTACCTGGGCCGCGACGACTACTGGGACAAGCCCCCGTACCTCACCCTGTCGTCGGCCGACTGGATGGTCGACAACGGCGCGACCCTCGTGGGCATGGACTGCATCACCGAGCGTCCCGACGACCGCAGCGGTCAGGTGCACCGCCGTCTGCTGGCCGCGGGCATCCCGATCCTGGAGAACATCCAGAGCCTCGACCAGATCACCAACCCGATCGTCCAGCTGATGGCGCTTCCGATCAAGGTCGCCGGTGTGGAGGCCGCCCCGTCGCGTGCCGTGGTCTTCGACGGATGGCAGTTCTGAGGCTCTCCCTAGCCTCGAAGCACCCCGCACGCACAGGGAGTTCGCATGACCGGCGGGTCCACGGCCGTCGCCTCCACCGGGGCCGAGGCCGTGGGCTGCCCGCCCCGGGCGATCCGGACGGCCGGTCTCGCCCGGCCCGTACCCGAGGAGTTGGTCTGACATGACGCTCGACATACCCGTGCTCCGGGACGGACGGGAGCGGATCTCCCGCGACACGCGCGTCCTGAACGGTGTCGACGGCGTCCCGCTCGGCACGGTCCACGAGGCCCCCGCCCTGGTGACGAGGTTGACCGTGAAGGCCATGCGCCAGGCGCCGCGCATGGCACCCGACGAGCGCCTGGCGGTGCTCGCCAAGGCCGGTGCCCTCTTCGGCTCGGCCACCCTGGGCGGCGTGACGCCCGAGGAGTACTGCCGGGTCCAGGCGTTGGCCTCCGGCGTCCCCGTCGACGTGGCCCGGCGGACGCTGGGCCGCATCGGCGACGACTGCGCGCGGCTCGGCGAGGTCGTCGACCGGCAGGCGCCGGTCGGGGCCGGTCGTACCGCCCGGTGGGTGCGCCGCGGCTCCGTCTTCGGCGTCGTGGCCCCCAGCAACCACCCGGCCACGCACGGCGCCTGGCTCCAGGCGATCGCGATGGGGTACAAGGTCCTGGTGCGCCCCGGGGCGCGCGACCCGTTCACCCCGTTGCGGCTGGTGCGCGCGCTGCTGGAGGCCGGTCTGGAGCCGGGTTGGATCAGCCTGCTGCCCGGTCCCCACGCCGCCGCCGACACCCTGGTGGAGACCGCCGACCTGTCGTTGGTCTACGGCAGCGAGTCCACCGTGGCCCGGTTGCGGGGCAACGACCGGGTACTGGTCCGCGGCCCCGGCCGCAGCAAGATCCTCGTGGACGGTCCGCTCGACGAGGCGACCCTGGACCACCTGGTGGCCGAGATCGCCGCCGATGGCGGCGTGCGCTGCACGAACACCACCGCCGTCCTCACGTCGGGCGATCACCGGGCACTGGCCGAGGCCCTCGCGGAGCGGTTGGCCGCACTCCCGGCCCACCCGGTGACCGACGACCGCGCGGTCCTGCCCGTACGCCCGCGGCGGGAGGGGGAAGGCCTGCGGGCGGCCCTCGACCTGGCCGCGGGGGGCGCCGCGGACCTGGTCGCGCGCCACCACGAGGACGGTCCGCTGCCGCTCGTCGGCGCGGACGCGGTGGCGCTGCGGCCCGCCGTGATGTGCGTGGACCGCTCCGACCATCCGGGGTTGGCGACCGAACTGCCCTTCCCCTGCGTGTGGGTGGCGCCCTGGCGGCGCTCGGAGGGGGTGGGTCCGCTGGACGACTCGCTGGCCCTGACCCTGCTCACCGACGACGCCTCGCTCGTCGCCGAGGCCCTGGAGTCCCCCGGTGTCCGCACCGTCCTGCACGGCCGGGTGCCCGGCTGGTGGAAGGACCCCTTCCTGCCGCACGACGGGTACCTGGGGCAGTTCCTCAAAGAGGCACGTGGTTTCGCCGCGTCGTCGTGACACCCGCGGGCCCGCGCCCGGCCTTCCCCACGGCAATTCCGAACGTTCTGAGGTGACCGACATGTTTGCTGCCTGCCCTGACATCCCCATCGTGGTGCTTCCCGCGAACAACCTGGTGCGGGCCGCCACCCGACCCGCCGAGCGGGTCGAGACGGCCCTGACCGCCGCGATCGAGCAGCTGACGCACCTGCACTCCGCGCTGCTCGACCCCCGGGGGGCGGGCCCGGCCGCGAAGGCGGCCATGGACGCGGCGGTGGAGGGGGTCGGCCGGCTCGCGGCCGTGGCCCGCGTCGCCCCCCTGGACACCGCGTCGCTGACGCCGATCGTCCCCAACCACGAGTACTTCGGCGTCAGGACGGCGCCGATCGACGACGCCCACCTCGTCGGCGAGGTGACGACGATCGTGGCGCGGGCGCTCACCGATCTGCGCGTGGCGCGGCTCGATCTCAACGACCAGGCCGCCGTGGTGCTGTCGATGGTCCGGATCCTGGGCGGTCTGCTCCCGGTCGACGGCGCCCCCGCCGCGCCGGGATCGACCGGCGAGGAGGCGGAGGTCGGCGCCCCGTACGCGGTGGGCTCCGACGAGCTGACCCGGTGGGTCATCACCCACCACTTCTACTTCGTCCTGAACCTCGCGGCGGCCGACGCCGTCACGCGGGCGATCGCCGCCCTGAAGGCGATGGACCGCGACACGGCGCTCGCCGCCGTGGAGGAGGCCATCGTCCTGGTGCGCGGTTTCACCGCCGCGATGCTGCACTCCGGGGACATGTCGGCGGCCTGCTACGGCGCCGTGGTCCGGCCGACGATGGCCGCGCCCGCCTGCCCGGTCGCGCTGACCGGCCGTACCCAGCCGGAGCACAAGGCCTTCCGCAAGGCGATGCGGAACCTGGTCAAGGTCTCCGCCGAGCCGTTCGCCAAGCTGGCCGCGACGGATCCGGAACTGGCCGCCGCGCGCGACGCGCTGCTGGAGGCGGACCTCCAGGACATCGAGAAGCACGTCATCATCACCGCCAAGCTCGTCGGTGACGACCGCTCGATCGTGCAGGGCGAGGACTCCGAGAGCGCGATCGCCGTACTGCGCACGATGCGGCACGCCCGCGCGGAGTCGTACCGCGACCTGATGCGGTTCGGCGACACGGTCACCCTCATCGGGGGCTGACGCATGGTTCCCACGACACCGCTCCCCCTGGAAGGTTCCGAGATGGCTCCGCGCATCGCCCTGCTGGGCGGCCGACCGAGTGTGTTGAAGTCCGCGTCCGACCTCGGTTGCGACGTGGTGCTGATCCAGACCCCGGGCGTGTACGACCCGGAGGCCGCCGCCGAGTTCTGCGTACAGGTCGTCGACACTCCGCTCGTCGACCAGGAGGCGGCGGTCGCCGCCGGTCGCAGGGTGTTCGCCGAGCAGCCGGTGGTGCGGTTCTTCTCGCCCGCCGAGTTGGGGCTGGTCGCCGCCGCCCGACTGAACGAGGAATTCGGTCTCGGCGGCAACTCGGTGGAGACCGTCCGCATGCTCAAGGACAAGGCCGCGATGCGGCGGCGGCTCGCCGAGGTGGGGCTCTCGCCCGTCCGCTTCCGCGTCGTGGAGAGCGAGGCGGAGCTGCTGGAGTTCGTCACCGAACTCGCGGGCCCGGTGATGATCAAGCCGTTGGACTACGGCGGCAGCCGTGACGTCCACCGGGTCGAGGGGCCCGACCGGGTCCCGGAGATCTGGCGGAAGGTCGAGGCGGTCGGGCGCGGCCGCATGCTGGCCGAGGAGTTCCTGACGGGGCACGAGGTCAGCGTCGAGGGGTTCTCGCAGGACGGCGTCCACACGGTCGTCGCGGTGACCGACAAGCTGCTGGGCGAGGGCGGGTCCGGGTTCATCGAGGCGGGCCACTCCGTCCCGGCCCGGGTGGACGGGGCGACCCGGCAGGGGATCGTGGATCTGACGGGGCGGCTGCTCGACGCGGTCGGCCTGGTCGAGGGGCCCTCGCACACCGAGATCATGATCACCGACGCGGGTCTGCGGATCATCGAGTCGCACAACCGGGCGGGCGGCGACAACATCCCCGAACTGGTGCGCCTGGCCTACGGCGTGGACCTGGTCCGGGCCGCGGTGGCGGTGCCGCTCGGCCTGGAGCCCTGGAACCCCGACGTCCCCGAGGCGACCGCGGGCGCGGCGATCCGGTTCGTGCTCGCCGAGCCGGGCGTCGTGACCGACGTCGAGGAGCCCGCCGAGGTGGAGGAGGGGGTCACCCTCGCCGTCCAGGCCGTGCCCGGGACGGTGGTGCCCCCGCTCACCTGGTCCGTGGACCGGGTCTGCGGCCATGTGATCGCCGTCGGCGCCGATGCCGCCGAGGCCGTCGCCCGCTGCGAGAAGACGATCGCCGCCATCGAGATCAGGACCAGGCCGGTCGGCTGACGCGGCTCCGTCCCACGTCCACATCCACAGCTGAGGTAAGTAATGAGTGGTGACACCGTTCCCCGTACGGTCGTGATCGTCGACGCGTACGCGAGCGCACGCTGCCTGGCGCCGCTGTTCCGGGCCCGGGGCTACACCTGCGTCCACGTGCAGAGCACGCCCACGATTCCGCCCGCGTACGAACGGAGCTTCCGCCCGGAGGACTTCGTCGTCAACATCGTCCACGACGGGGACGTCTCCCGGACGGCCGCGGCGATCGCCGCGCACGCACCGAAGGCGCTGGTGCCCGGCGTGGAGCGCGCGGTGGTCCTCGCCGACCGGTTGAACGAGGAACTCGGCCTGCCGGGCAACGGAACCGCGCTGAGCGCGGCCCGCCGTGACAAGTACCGCATGATCGAGACGGTCAGGGAGGCCGGGGTCCCCGGCACCGACCAGGTGCTGGCCGCCGACCTGGACACCCTGCTGCGCTGGTACGAGAAGGCCGACGGCCGCGTGGTGCTCAAACCGGTGAGCAGCGCCGGCAGTGACGGCGTCCACTTCTGCGACACCGTCGAGGAGGTGCGGGCGGCGTTCGACGCCCTGCTCGGCAGCACGAGCGCGCTCGATCAGGACAATCACGCGGTGCTGGCGCAGGAGTACCTGGTCGGCAGCGAGTACATCGTGAACACGGTGAGCCTGGACGGCCGGCACTACGTCAGCGACATCTGGAAGATGCACCACCTCAGCGCGAACGGCGTACGGGACCTGCCGGCCGGCGCCGAGCTGATGACACGTCACGGCGTCGAGCAGGAGCAGCTGGTCGAGCACACGCTGCTGGTGCTCGACGCCCTGGGCATCCGCAACGGCCCGGCGCACACGGAGCTCAAGCTGACGCCCCGGGGCCCGCGGCTGGTCGAGACGGGCACCCGCGTCTGCGGGGCGGACGTGCACGTACCGGTCGAGGCGGCCATCGGCGAGAGCCAGTTGGACTGGACGGTCGACGCCTGCGTCGATCCCGAGCGGTTCGCTCAGCGGTGGGAGGCCGGTTACGAGCTGAACCGGCACGCCCGGGTCGTCAACATGGTCTCGCCGGCCGAGGGCGAGCTCGTCGGGTACCCGAGGATGGCCGAGCTGCGGGCGCTGGAGAGCTTCCACGACGTGCTGTTCCGCGTCACCCCCGGCAACCCGGTCTTCCGGTCCGTGGACGACTGGACGTTCCCGCTGCGGGTGTACCTGCTGCACGAAACCGCGAGCACCGTCGCCCGTGACGCGCTGACCACGCGGTACATGGACGGAGAGGGCTTCTACGACATCACCTGAGACGTCTTGGCCGGCGGAACCCTCCCGCCACCGCACCCCACTTTTGGAGATCCATGTCCTTCCTGCGCCCTCGGTTTCCCGGTGAGCGCGCCCTGGCCGCCGGGATCGCGATCGACGCGACCGGCAACGGGATGTACGTCCCGTTCAGCCTGGTGTTCTTCCTCCACGTCACCGGATTGCCGCTGGCGCTGATCGGCCTGGTGCTCACCGTCACCGGGCTGATCGGCATCGCCGCGCTGCCGGTGGCCGGCATCGCCGTCGACCGCTTCGGCGCCCGCAGGGTGCAGCTCTTCCTGTACGTGCTGCGCGGGCTCAGCTTCGCCTGCTTCCCGCTCGCCCACTCGCTGCCCGCCTTCGCCGTCGTGGCGATGCTCGCCGCGATCGGCACCCGGGCCTTCCCCGCCGCCCTCCAGGCCAGGATCGGGGAGCTCGTCGACGGCGAGAACCGGGACCGGATGCAGGCGCTCAGCCGCAGCCTCGGCAACGCCGGGTTGGGCGTGGGCACCCTGATCGCCTCGCTGCTCATCGCCACGTCGGGGGATTCCGGCTACATCGCCGCCGCCTTCCTGAACGCGGCGAGCTTCCTCGTCGCGGCGGTGCTGGCCGCGCGCACCCCGATCACCGTGCCGGCCGCCCGTTCCCGGGCCGACAAGAGCGGCGGGTACCGGCTGGTCGCCAAGGACCGTCCGTTCCTGACGTTGACCCTCGCCAATCTGTTGGTGGCGTTCGGCTACACCTCGCTCAGCGTGCTGTTGCCCGTCTACGCCGTCGACTGGCTGCACCTGCCCCAGGGGCTCACCGGTGTCGCGTTCGTCGTCAACACCGCGCTCTGCGCCACCGTCTCCGTACCGGTCGCCGCCTTCGCCCGGCGCCGCTTCACGACCCGTACCCGGGCGGCGGCGGCCGGGGCGGCGCTCTTCGGGACCGGTTTCATCGGGCAGATCGTGCTCGGCACGCTGCGCCCGGAGAACGTTCAGGTGCTGTTGGCGGGGCTGTTGGC
The DNA here is from genome assembly GCF_044766345.1 of Streptomyces sp. NPDC102278. Classification (NCBI taxonomy): domain Bacteria; kingdom Bacillati; phylum Actinomycetota; class Actinomycetes; order Kitasatosporales; family Streptomycetaceae; genus Streptomyces; species Streptomyces sp. NPDC102278. The sequence continues at coordinate 236,095 of NZ_JBIWLV010000010.1, forward strand.
GGCCGTGATCGTCATGACGGTGGGCGAGATGGTGCACAGCACCTTCTCGGGTTCGCTGGCCCAGGCCGCGGCCCCGGAGGAGCTGCGCGGCCGGTACCTCGCCGGGTACCAACTGTCCTGGTCCCTGGCCTACGCCCTCGCACCGACCCTGTTCACCGCCCTGATCACCCTCGACGGCCGGCTGCCCTGGGTCCTGGTCGCGTCCACCACCCTGCTGGGGGCGGGTCTCCTCCTGCGTGTCGAACGCTCCCTGCGGCCGGACGTCGTCGCCTTCCCGGCGCCGCCCGTGGAGAGCAAGGCGGCCACCGCGAGCCGCTGACCCGCGGTCCGGACCGGGAGTCCGCGCCGCCGATCGGCGTACGCCGGTCACCACCTGACAGCCAATCGACCCACATCGCACAGAAGTCAGAAAGAGGTTCGCATGGATCGCGTCGCCTTGACCGAGGAGTACCTGGCCGAGCTGGCCGGCGGCAACCTGAAGACGAGCGAGCTGTTGGGAGGGCTGCCGCAGAACAAGATCCTCAACAGCGACAAGCCCAACGGCATGGGCCAGTGGCTCTCGCGGCCGCTGTTCCTCGGCCGCGACGAGCACACCCGGCTCGCGGGTGACCTGGACAACCTGCTGAACGCCCTGTCCAGCCTTCCCGACCGGCTCTTCGGCGGGGACTTCGCCGCGTTCGCGAGCGCGGGCGGCCTGAACGAGGTCCAGGTCGCCGCCGTCATGCGCAACCGGGGCGCGCGGATGACCCGTCAGACCCGGGCGGACCTGATCTGCGACGAGGCCGGCTTCAAGTTGCTGGAGTTGAACATAGGCAGCGCCGTCGGCGGCATGGACAACGTGGACGTGTGCCGCGAGCTGCTCGCGCACCCGGTGCTCGCGGAGTTCGCCGAGCGGCACGGGCTCACCTTCATGGACTCGCTGCGCGAGCAGGTCAACAACATCCTGGTGGAGAGCGGTTTCGCCCCGGGGGACCGCCCGGTGGTCGCCCTGACGGAGTGGCCGAGCGTCTTCGAGGACGAGATCCCGTACATGACGCAGCTGTGCGAGCGCTGGGGCGAGCTGGGTCTGGACGCCTCCCCCTGCCACCTCGGGCAGTTGGAGGTGCGCGACGGTCGGGTGTGGCTCGGTGAGAAGCCGGTGGACATCATCGTGCGCACGTTCCTGATCCGGGACCTGTTGACTCCCGGGGCGGAGGAGCTCACCGCGCCGGTCTTCGACGCGGCGAACCGGGGCGAGGTCAAGATCTTCACCCCGCTGGACACCACGGCGTACGCCAGCAAGGGCGCCCTCGCGATGCTCTCGGACGAGAACAACCGGGGGTTGTTCAGTGCCGAGGAGCTGGCAAGTCTGGACCGCATCCTGCCGTGGACGCGGATGGTGCGGCCGGGTCTGGTGACCCTGGAGGACGGTGAGCGCGTCGACCTCGTCGCGTACGCCGTGGAGCACCAGGCGGATCTGGTGCTGAAGCCGACCTCGCTGTCCGGCGGCAAGGGGGTCGTGCTCGGCTGGTCCGACGACCTGACGCCCGCGCAGTGGCGAGAGCAGATCGACCTGGCGCTGGAGAGCCCGTACGTCATCCAGCGCAGGATCCGCTCCGTCCTGGAGTCGGTGCCCGTGGACGAGGACGGCACGCTCGGCCGGTTCCGTCCGGTGTGGGGCGTGGTCACGGGTGTCAACGGCTTCACCGGCGCCAGTGTCCGGGCCATCCCGGAAGCCGCCGGGGACGTCGTGGTGAACGTGGTGAACGGGGCGCACGTGGGCGGAGTGCTGCACCAGACGGCCGGTTCCGGCGCCTGAGCCCTTCTGCCCGCAGGCCCGTCGGCCCCCGGCTCCGTGGTGACACGGGGTCGGGGGCCTTCGCGCGCGCCGGCGCCGGTCGGGCCCCGCGGTCGGGGCGTCAGTCGCGGTCGGGGAAGAGGGTGTGCGGGCTGAGCAGGTGGTCGGGGTCCAGGGCCGCCTTCACGGAACGCATGACGGCGATGTCCGCGGCGGACCGGGTGAGGTGCAGGTGGCGGGACTTGGCCCGGCCGATCCCGTGTTCGGCGCTGATGCTGCCGCCCGCGGCGGCGACGCGGGCGAGCACGGCCTCGGTGATCGCCTCCTCGTCGGCCGGGGCGACGTCGAGGAGGTTGACGTGCACGTTGCCCTCGGCGAGGTGGCCGAAGAGGTACGGCCGGGCGCGGCCGGCGAGCAGTGCGGGCAGGTCGGCGGCGAACGCCGGGAGATCGGCGAGGGGGACGGTGACGTCCAGCTTCAGCGGGATCCCGGCGGCGTTCAGGGACTCGGTGTGGCGTTCGCGGTAGGCGGCGAGCCGGCGGCGGTCGGTGCCGTCCAGGGCCACGGCCACCTCCCGTACGGGCGCCTTCTCCAGTACGTCGGCGAGTTCCTCGGCGGGGTCGCGGCGGCCCGCGCACTCGACCAGCAGGTAGACGGGGTGGGTGGTGCGGAAGGGGGCGGGGAGTCCGCTCTTGTCCAGGACCAGGGCCAGGCCGTCGGCCGTGAAGAACTCGACCAGTTCGAGGGATTCGAGCCGGCGCAGCTCGGTCAGGAGGGTGACGGCGGAGTCGAGCGAGTCGAGGGCGAGCAGGGCGGTGACCCGTCGTGGCAGGTGGGGGACGAGTGCGAGGCGGGCCCGGGTGATCACGGCGAGGGTGCCCTCGCTGCCGACCAGCAGGCCGGTGAGGTCGTAGCCGGTGTTGTCCTTGGGCAGACCGGCCAGCCGGTCCAGGACGCTGCCGTCGGCCAGGACCGCCTCCAGTCCGACGACGTTGGCCCGCGTGGTGCCGTACCGCACGACGCGCTCGCCGCCCGCGTTGGTGGCGATCATGCCGCCCAGGGTGGCCGAGTCCCGGGAGGCCAGGTCGACTCCGAACTCCAGCTCCCGGGAGGCGGCGTGCCGCCGCAGCGCGGCGAGCGGCAGGCCCGCGCCGACCGTGACCCGGCGTGCGGCCACGTCGATCGGGCCCATCCCGGTGAGGCGGCGCGAGGAGAGGACGACCTCGGTTCCGGAGGGGTCGGGGACCGAGCCGCCGACCAGGCCGGTGTTGCCGCCCTGCGGGACGATCGCCACCGCGGCGGCGTGGCACAGCCGCACCACCTCGGCGACCTGGGCGGTGTCGGCGGGGCGCACCACCAGCCGGGCCCGGCCGGTCCAACGGCCGGTGAAGTCGCTCTCGTAGGAGGCGCGCAGCGCCGGGTCGGTCAGTACGTGGGCGTCCCCGACCACGGCCGCGAGGTGGGGGGCGAGTCGGTCGGGTTCCATGGGGGGCGGGCCGGTCCTCTCGGTCCTGGGGGGTGGGTCGCCGGTCAGGTCGGGGCGCCGGCGAGGATGGATTCGGCGACGGAGGTGCGGGCGTAGAGCACCGAGCGTCCGGCCCGGTGGGCGCTGACCAGGCCCGCGTCGCGCAGCGCCGTGAGGTACTGGGACACCCCGGCCGTGGATATGCCCGTGCGGTGGGCCAGCTCGGTGGTGGAGGCCGGGGCGTCCAGCTCGGTGAGCAGCAGGGTCCGCGAGCGGCCTAGCACGGCGGCGATGGCGTCGGTGCGGGCGACGGGCCGGGACTCCCACAGGGGCCCGATTCCCCGTGCGGGGTAGGCGAGTTGGGGCGGGTCCGGCAGTCTCACCCGGGTCAGGACCCGGGGTCCGGCGAAGGCCGAGGGGACCAGCAGCAGGCCCGCGCCCGCCGTCTTGCGGGACAGGGTCCGCTGTCGGCGGACCATCCGCAGCCCGTTGTCGACCCAACTCAGTGACACGTGCAGCTCGTTGAAGAGGCGGCCGGCGCCGTGCTCGGCGACCTGCCGGGCCCGGTGGAAGACGTCGGCTTCGAGCACGGTCCGGATCCGGGCCCAGTAGGGGGCGAGCGCCAGTTCCCAGTACGCCTCGATCTCCTCGCCGACGCGCGCCAACTGGGGTCGCGGCTCTGCGTACAGGGCCCGCAGCCGGGGCCCGCGCGAGCTCATGTGCTTCTCCAGGTGGTCGAGGTCCTGGCGGACCCGCTCGTCCGGCTCCCGCCGGATCGCGGCCAGCTCCTCCGCGAGGGTGGGGGCCGCGCCGGGGGGCGCGGGGGTGAGGAAGTCGGGAAGGTAGCGGGCGGGCGGGATCAGTTCGGCGAGCCAGCCCCGGTCCAGGCCCGCCGCCTCGACGCGCGGCCGCACCTGTTCGATCCAGGGCCCGTGCACGGGGTGCGCGAGGCCGGATCGCAGCAGGCGGAAGCTGGTCACGACCTCCCACATCGGCGAGACGGCGAAGCGCATCTGCGCCAGGTCACTGGCCGAGAACGTCAGCTCCGCCACGACAACCACCCCATGGATTCAGGCATTTCTTAATCAATGGCCATCAGCGTACAGCGGCGGGAGGATCCGGCACATGCTCTCCACCTTCAGTGGGCTGCCCCGCACAGCCTGGATCGTCTTCGCGGGCACGATCGTCAACCGGCTCGGCTTCATGGTGACCCCCTTCCTGGTCTACTACCTGGGATCGCGCGGGATCAGCACCTCCGACGTCCCCTACGTGCTGGGCGCCCTGGGGGCCGGCAACCTGGTCGGCCCGCTCCTCGGCGGCTTCCTGGCCGACCGCAGCGGCCGGCGCACGACGATGGTCATCGGTCTGGTGGGCGTCGCCGCCTCGCACGGCCTGCTGTTCGTCGCCCCGAACCTGCCGACCCTCATGCTCACGGCCGCGCTCCTCAGCGTCACCGGCAGCCTGGTCGGTCCGGCCGCTTCCGCCCTGGTCGCGGACGCGGTCGACAAGGACCGGCGCCGGGCCGCGTTCTCGCTGGTCCACTGGGCGGTCAACATCGGTACCGCCGGCGCCGGCATGCTCGGCGGGTTCCTGGCCACCAAGGGCTACTGGCTGCTGTTCACGGTGGACGCCGCGACCTCGCTCGTCTACGCGGTGATCGCGGCCATGATGCTGCCCCGGGGAACCGGCCCGAAGGCCGCCGGCGCCAAGGCCGGCGCCGGCGGGGCCGGTTACGGCGTGGTCTACCGGGACCGCCTGATGCGGGGCCTGCTGCCGCTGTTCGCCGTCTCCGTCGCGATCTACTGCCTGATCGAGGCGAGCCTGCCGCTCGCCATCCGCGACGACGGCCTCTCCCCCACCGTCCTCGGCATGATGTTCGCGCTCAACGCCGCACTGGTCGTCATATTGCAGCCGATCGCGACATCCGTGCTCGCCGACCTGAAGCCGCTGCCGGTCTACGTGTCGGCCAGCGTCCTGGTCGCGCTCGGCGTCGCGCTGACCGGTGTCGCCGACAGCCCCTGGGCGTACGCCGGTACGGTGGCCCTGTGGTCCCTCGGCGAGGCGTCCCTCGGCGGCCTGCACTCGTCGATCATCCAGAGCATCGCCCCGGAGGACGCGCGGGCCCGCTACCAGGGGGCCTTCCAGTGGGCCTGCGGCATCGCCCGGTTCACCGCGCTGACCGCCGGCACCGCGGTGTACGCGCACGCCGGGCCCGCCGTCCTCTGGTGGATCGCCGCCGTGGCGGGCGTGGCCGCCTCGCTCACGGTCGGCGCCCTCGGCCCCATGATCAACCGCCGACACGCCGCCATCGAACGGGCCGCCGCGTCGGACGCCGCCCCCGTCGCCGGCTGAACCACCGAGTCGCCGGCAGCACCACCGAAAAGGGAACAGGAATGCCTGAAGCACAACCGAGGAAGAGGGTCGTCCATCGCGGGCGGGTCCTGCGGACCGAGCGGATCTCACCCGCGATGGTCCGGGTCGTCCTGCACGGCGAGGGGCTCCGGGAGTTCAGCGCCGGGCGGTTCACCGACCACTACGTCAAAATGCACTTCCCGCCGCCGGGCGTGGAGTACGCGGACCCCACCGACATCCCCGCGATCCGCCGCGACCACCCGAGGGAGGAGTGGCCGCGGACCCGGACGTACAGCGTGCGCGGTTGGGACGCCGGGACCGGGCAGCTGACCATCGACTTCGTGGTCCACGGCACCGCCGGTGTGGCGGGCCCCTGGGCGGCGGCGGCCCAACCCGGTGACGAGGTGGTCTTCTCGGGTCCGGGCGGCGGCTACGCCCCGGACGCCGAGGCCGACTGGCACCTGTTGGCCGGGGACGAGAGCGCCCTGCCCGCCATCGCGGCGGCCTTGGAGGCCATGCCCGCGGGCGCGTCGGTACGGGCGTTCGTCGAGGTGGACGGCCCCGCGGACGAGCAGCCGCTCGCCTCGCCGGCCCGGGTGGAGACGACCTGGCTGCACCGCGGCGAGCGGCCCGTCGGGGACGCGCTGGTCGAGGCCGTGACCGGGCTGGAGTTCCCGGCCGGTTCGCCGCAGGTCTTCGTGCACGGCGAGGCGCACTTCGTCCGCGAGCTGCGTCGTCACCTGCGGGTCGACCGCGGCCTGGCGCCCGCTTCGCTCTCCGTTTCCGGTTACTGGCGCAGGGGCGCGGACGAGGAGGCGTGGCAGGCCACCAAGGGCGAGTGGAACGGCGATCCCGTTCCCGCGCCGGCCCCCACCGGCTGACGCCGCCCGGGTCGCCACCGGTCGGCCCCCGCCGGGTGCGGCGGCCCGTGCGCGCACACGACGGCGGGGCCCACCCCCGGGTGAGGGTGGGCCCCGCGTGCCGTGTGTCACCGATGCGGCGGTACCGGCGGTACCGCTGCCCCGGGTGGCGCTACCAGCGGTACCAACGACCGCTGCCGCCCTTCGGGCGGGCGACGAACCCGATCAGCCACAGGACCAGTACCGCGATCGCGACCCACCAGAGGATCTTGACCGCGAAACCGGCACCGAAAAGGATCAGGGCGAGCAGAAGAACGAGAAGCAGGGGAACCATGATTATCAACCTCCGAGCAGCCTTCTGCCCTGGCGGTTCCCGCTCATGCGTTCAATATTTATGTGTTTCTTATTCCGCTGGGCGGGAATCCGAACGGGCCGTCCCGACGGGTCGACCGCGCCCCGCACGTCGGATCAGGAGGAGCCGACCTGCCAGATGAGGCAGTCGGCGACCCTGCGCGGTTCCCGGTCGAGCAGGGCGGTGAGCGTGCCGCGCAGTTCGGGGGCGCGCTCCTGGGTCACGGGAAGGACGATCAGGCCCGCCTTCCAGTGGGCGAGGTCCGCGCGGGCCTCCTCACGCATCCGCGGGTCGACCTCCGAGGGACCCTGCGCACCCCAGCGGACGTCCCTCAGCAGGTTGGACAGCATGCGCGGCTTCGCACCGTAGATCCCGACGCGGTCGGGGCCGTCCGGGCCGTTGAAGTAGCCGCCGGCCAGCTTGAAGCCGAAGCCGGTACCGCTCTGCCAGCGCAGCGCGGCCGCGGAGCCCGGGTCGGGAAGCGGCACCGGGACGAGGGAGCGGCCGTCCTCAAGGTAGTCCTTGTAATGGCCCTCGGCGATGAAGGCAGGCACGGGCTCGCGGTCCGCGGTGACCAGCGGGAGCGGCAGGATCGGCGCGAGCGCGGCGGCGACGGCCAGGTATCCGACGGCGCGGTGCTCGCGGGCCCGCAGGCCCCGGATCCGGTCGAGGGCCAGGGCGATCAGCATGCCGAAGAGCGGCGCGCACACCATCGCCACCCGGCCCTCGATGACCGATTCGAGCAGGGGCAGGTGCCGCAGCAGCGCCCAGGGGGCGGGCAGGGTGACGTCGAACTTCTCGATCCGCACCTGCGGGCCGAGGGAGAGGACGGCCGCGGCGAGGGCGGTGAGGCCGAGGGCGCGGACGACGGGCCGGCGCCACAGCCAGAGGGTGATCCCGGCGGCCAGGGCGAGCAGCGGCCAGCCGTAGAAGGCGTTCTGCTCGGTGGTGTTCAGCGAGAGCCGGCCCGCCGTGTCGGCGTCGCCGAACAGCGAGCGGGCCGAGTACTCGGCCAGGGCGCCCAGCGGGTTGCCGGCTCCGCCCTCGCCGTGCAGCACGGAGTGGTAGCTCTGCGGTCCGAAGAACTGCCAGGCCAGGGGGAAGGCCACGAGCGGTACGGAGACGATCGCGGCGATCGCCAGTCCCTCCCCCAGCGGTCGGACGGCCGCCCGGGCGCCGTCGCGGTCGTACAGCGCGAAGACGAGGGCGAAGATCAGCATGCCCATCGCCGCCAGCAGGAACGGCTCCTCGCCCAGGAAGACCTGATACGCGGAGAACAGCCCCAGCAGGATGCCGTCGCGGACGACGTTCCTGCCCTCGCAGAGCCGCAGGGCCCGGTCGATGATGACCGGGATCATGAAGAGGACGACGAAGTTCGGATGCGCGTTCGCGTGCGAGATCATCGGCGGCGCGAAGGCCGCCAGGGCGCCGCCCACGGCCGCCGCCCAGCGTTTCTCGGTCAGCCGGCGGTGGATCAGCCAGTACCAGGCCCAGGCCGTCGCGGCGATGCCGAGGGTGAACACCAGGGCGAGGGTGATCGTGGGGCCGAAGAGCAGCGTGACGGGGGTGAGCGGCACGGACAGGCCGAGCATCACCGTGTTGCCCATCAGATTCACGCCGTCGGGCATGTTCTGGAAGTCGGTGAAGAGCGGATTGCGCAGGTGCGCGACATTGTCCGCGGTGACTCCGAAGAACCATTCCCACTGGTTCTGGTCCTGAAGGGAATGGGCCAGGATCGCCCCGTCCGTATCCGCCCACAATCCCTTGTACAGATAAAAGGAGGCGAACAGGTACAGGGCGGCCACGAGGATGCCGTGGGCGTTGAGGCGGGTCAATTCGCCGAGCGTGCGCACGTAATCCGGGAACCGGACCTTGGAACCGTCCTGGTGTGCCCAGCGGACGGGTACCTCGGCCACGGGCCATCCCTTGCGTCGGAAGTACTGGAGGATCTCCACGTCGATGGCCCAGCCGTCGAGTCGGGAGGCGCCGAAGGCGGCGCGGGCCTGTTCACCGTCGAACAGCTTGAATCCGCACTGGGTGTCGCGGATGCCGCGGACGGCCACCAGCCGGATGACGCGGTTGCCGGTCCAACCGAGCACCTCGCGCAGCGCGCTCTGCTGCCGCTCCACGGTGGAGTCGCGGTGGGCGCGCGAGCCGATGGCGGCGGCCAGCCGCGGATCGTCGGCCAGCGTCTTCTCCAGCCCGGCCAGTTCCTCCATCGGCGTCGACAGGTCCGCGTCCATGACCAGGACGCGCCGGCCCAGCGAGGTGCCCACGCCGAGGCGCAGCGCGCTGCCCTTGCCCTTGTTCTCCTCGGACCGCACGAGCCGGATCCGGTGCTCGTGCACGCCGGCCTTCAGCGCGATGGCGGTGGTGCGGTCCGGGGAACCGTCGTCGACGACGATGACCTCCCAGTCCTCCGGGCCGCCGCCGACGTGCGCGTCGAGGTAGGCCCGGACCACCTCCAGGGTCGGAGCGAGGCGCTCCTCCTCCAGGTAGGCGGGGATGACCACGGACAGGCCGACGGACCCCGGTCCCTGGTCGACGGGTTGACCCGTGATGGTCGCACCACGAGGCGTGAGTCTGTCGTTCTGCACGTGCGAGCCATTCGTCGAGTTGTCCCGTTCCACCGGGAGGTGCACGGCGACCGCGCGGGCGACGGATCCGAAGCCACCGCGTGCGTCCGCCGCGGAGACGGCCCGGGGTGGCCTGCGGAACGGGCGGACAGCCCGACCAATATAGATCAGCCGCCGAAGCGGCCACCCACGCGTGGCGACCTTCGGGCGCCCCGGCGCCGTCCCCGGGGGCGGGGCGGGGGCGGGCCGGGGGCGGGGACGACGGCCTGGGCGGCGGGGGCGGCGGTCAGGCGAGCCCGTCCGGCGGCTGCTGTCCGCGCCTGCGGTCCACGACCGCCGGCAGCTTGCCGCTCGTCGGCGTGCGGAACAGCGCGGCTCCCTCGACCGTCTCGACCGTGAAGTCGAGCAGCTTCTCCGCGACCGCCGAACGCACCTCCGGGTAGTCGGCGAGGAAGGCGTCACGCGCAGTGTCCGGGTCGGGCGCGTGGGAGCGCTCCATCCGCAGGGTGACGGCCTCGCGGGTGGGCCCGCTGGTCAGGACGGTCTGCATCTCGCCGCTGTAGCGCAGGCGCTCCGCCGCGATGGCGACGAAGCGGCGGTGGTTCAGGAAGTACGTCGCCACGCGCATCACCTCGCCCAGTCGCCCGAGCAGTTCGAAGCGCGGGGCGTGACTGCCGCAGGGGCAGCGCCCGGGCAGGGCCCGTCCGAGGTCGCCGATGACGTACCGGTCGAGGTGCTGGCCGCGGCGGGCACGGGTGGTGAAGACGAGCCGGCCGGTCTCCCCCGGTGCCACCGGGCGGTCCGCGTCGACCTCGACGATCTCCAGGGTGTGGAGGTCGGCGTGCAGGTGGTGGACGCCGCCGGTGCTGCGCGTGCACTGGTAGCCGAGGGGGCCGAGGTCGGTGCTGCCGTAGGTGATGGAGTGGACGACCTCGATGCCGAACGTCTCGGTGAGGGTGCGGCGCTGTTCGTCGGTGAAGTGCTCGCCGCCGTAGTAGATCTTGCGGAGGCCGCCGTAGGAGCGCAGGAGGTCCGCCTCCTCGTGCAGGAGCTGCCACAGGTAGGAGGGCATCCCGAAGAGGGTGTCCACCTCGTACGCGACGATCATCTCCGCGGTGGCCCGGTGGTCGGGGCCCGCGGCCATCGGCATCTGGACGCCGCCCAGGCGCTCCAGGATGGAGAAGAAGCTGATGAACCCGCCGTACATGCCGCCGCAGTAGAAGAGGTTGGCGGTGCGGTCGCGCGCCGGGTCGTGGCCGGCGGCGAGCAGGCCGCGGGCGGCGGCCCGCATCTGCGTGTCGTAGTCCTCGTACGTGAACAGCGACAGGGCGGGCGCGCCGGTGCTGCCCCCGCTGCGGAAGTACAGCTCGGCGTCGGCGCGGTCGACGCCGCGGTTGAGGTCCCGGACGGCGGTCTTGTCCAGCAGGGGCCCGGAGGGGCGGGGGAAGTCGACCGGGCGGGCCAGGTCGTCGAGGCAGGCGGTCGCGGCGAAGCGTTCGTCGGCCTGGACCGAGACGCGGCGGCTGTAGCGCTGGAGGGCGTAGACGCCGTCGTGCGGTTCCCCGGAGTAGCCGGCGGTCATGGCGCCGACGGGCGTGACCCGGGTGGCTCCCGCGGCCAGGACCAGGGCGGAGAGTTCCGCGATGTCGGTGCGGCTGCCGGCGAGGCCGGCGGTCTGGAGGTAGCAGCGCATGGGGCGCAGCGTCGCCATGAGGTGCTTGCGGGGCAGCGGCTTGACCCAGACGCTGCGGTGCAGCGGGGAGGCCGTGAGGGCCGGGCGGATGTCGGCCATGACGCGCCACGTGCGGTCGGGGGCGGCGAGGACGCGGGTGAAGCCGAGGTGCTCCTCCAGGCGGGCGAGGTGCTCGGTCGTGGTCAGCTCCGCGTACTCGGCCGGGTCGAGTTCCCGGTCGGCGGGTGCCGGTCGGGCGGCGAGGGCCGCGGCGAGCCGGTCGCAGAACGCGTGGAGTTCGCCGGTGTCCTCGGTGTCGAGGTAGACGACCTGGGGGCTGGAGCAGGCCTGCTGCTCGAACAGGCAGACGTCCTCGGCCAGGGCGTCCAGGGTCGCCCCGTCGGCCCAGGCGTCCCGTGTGAGGTAGGCGAAGGAGATCTTGTGTCCCCATTCGACGAGCCGGCAGCCGGCCGGCACGTGCGCGGCGACGCCGGCCACGGCGGACTCGCCTCCCCAGACCGCGACGGCGTCGGCGGGGGCGCACATCAGGCGCAGCCAGTCCTGGCGGGAGGAGGGGAAGCGCAGCACGATGACGCGTTCGGCGAGGGCGCCGGTCGGGTCGTGTGCGACGAGTTCGGCGAGGAGGTGCGGGGCGAGGAGGGTGTCGGTGCCGCTGGTCTTCAGGACGTTCACGTTGCCGGCGAGGAGTCCCTCGATCAGGCTGAGCGGGGCGACGGTGGCGGCGTTGCCGGGGGCTATGTGGGCGACCAGGCCCACGGGCGCCCAGGCCTCGTAGACCGTCTCCTTGGCGTCGGGGCGGTTCAGCCGCTGCGGGGCGGCGCCGCCCAGTTCGCGGCGGAGCTTGCGGGTGAGGGCGCCCCGGTCGAGGAAGGCGGCGAGTTCGGCGTACAGCTCCTCGGCGTCGGCGGCGTCGCCCGCGGGGAGGTGGGGGACCAGCCGGTCCCGGACGGGGTGGTCGGGATCGCGCAGGGCCTGCGCGAGGGCGTCGCAGGCCGCGAGGACGGTCTCGGTGTCGAGGGGCTCGGCGAGTGCGGCCTCGACGGTGGCGGGCAGCGCGGCCAGTCGCTCGGCGGCCTCGTCGTCGCCGATGAAGGCGCCCTGCCAGTAGTGGTGGTTGATGGTGTCGGTCATGACAGTCCCTTCATGAGTTCGGCGGCGGCCACGGCGCAGCTGCGGTTGCGGCTGACTCCGGCGCGACCGTGGAGGGTGAACCACGGGGTGGTCAGCTCGCAGCCGCACTCCTCGCCCGGGTGGAGCGAGGCGAGGTCGCCCATGACGACGCTCTGCGCCGGCACGGAGGTGATGTACGGGGACACCAGGTGGAGGTAGCCGCGTTCGCCGTACGGGAGGGGTTCGAGGGTGCGGGTGGAACGGATGAAGACGCGGGACCAGACGGGTGCGTGGAGGTTGTGCCGCGCGCACTCGATGTACGGGACGCAGTGCTCGACGGAGCCGAAGGTGTCGCGGATCCGCTCGGACGGCACGCCCAGTTGTTCGGTGACACGGGCGTACAGCTCGTCCTTGCCGATCCGGCGGTCGGCGTGCCCCTTCCAGCCGCCGCCGAGGATGATCAGGGAGCCCTCGGGCAGGCGCAGCGGCGGCAGGCCCATGGCCCGCATCCGTTCCAGGGTGAACCAGAGGAACGCGGGAAAGCCGAGGATGCGGACCGGGATCTCGTCCTCGGCGAAGCGGCGCAGGGCGGCGACGCAGCCGAAGGGGTCGAACTCGTGGCCGTTGCCGGTGTCGCGCAGGGCGTACTCGACCTGCCGGGCCGGGGCGAAGTCGCACAGGTAGTTGTCGGTGAACGAGGTGCCCAGGTTGAGGTCGCGGGCGGGCTCGTAGCTGTAGAGCAGGTAGTTGACCGGCTGGTCGGGGGTGATCCAGCCGTTGTGGTCGAAGATGCGGGCGACCATGCGCTGGGCGGAGCGGATCGTCCACTCGTCGAAGAACATCTGCGACTTCTGCCCGGTGGTGCCGGAGGAGGTCAGGTGCAGGTGGACCTCGTCGCGGGGGATGGACAGGACCTCGTGGCGCTTGAAGAAGTTCGCGTGCACCAGGGGCGCCGCGTACGGGGTGCCCGGTGCGTCGGTGTCCTGCGCGTCGGTGTCCTGTGCGTGGGTGTCCTGTGCGGCGGCGTCCCGGAGGTCGGCGTCCTGGAGGTCGCGGAAGAACGGGGACCGGTCCCGGTGCCAGGCGTTGATCTCCGCCATGGCCGCGGTGAACAGCTCCTCCTCCGCGGGACCGCAGGTGTAGGGATCGCTCAGGTCGCAGAGCTGTTGGAGTCGGGCGAGGGCGGCCCCGTCGGGGACGTCGACGGGGGCGAGATGGGGGTTCGAGCCGGTCATGGGGCGACCTCACGTGAGGGCAGATGCGCCGACGCCCAGGCCGACACATAGGAATCGAGGAAGGGTTGGAGGGGCGGGTCGACGACCACGCCGCGGAAGTCGATGTGCTCGGTGGTGCGGGACATCACCACGTAGTCGTGGAAGCCGTCCCCGTCCCGGCGCATGGCCGGGTACACGGCCCCGGCGATGAAGCCCTGGGCGGCGAAGGCGGACAGCGCGGCGTGGTGTTCGAGGGGGACGAGCGCCTCGACGTAGCCGGCGCCCGCGCGGGTGAGGGTACGGGTGACCGGCTCCAGCCACCCCGCGGCGGCGGCCGGGTCGGGGTGGGCGGCGACCAGGGCGCAGTAGCCCCCGGTGCGGTTGAGGTAGGCGTACACCTCGAAGTCGCCGTCGGCGGGGGTGAGCAGGATGTTCGGCGTGTGCAGCGGGTAGAACCAGCGGCCGCCGTCGGGGAAGTGCGCGTGGAAGCGGCGGCGGACGAACGCCGGCGCCTCGATCACCTCCAGGGGCGCGGCCGCCGGCCCGGCGGGCAACGGGGCCGGCGCCGTGGGCCGGGCGTCCGCGTAGCTGATGCCGAGGCTCGCCCCGGCGGTGCGCAGGAGCGGCGCCAGGAGGGCGGGCACCTCGGCGACGGGGACCCGGCGGTCCAACACCCCCGGCGAGTGACGCGCGTAGAGCGCGAGGCTCTCCCGGCTGCCGAGGTCGACCGCGTTGGGCAGGATGCCGAGCGGGCGGAACCCGTGCCGGGCGACGACCCGTTGGGGTCCGGCGCTGACGGTGCGGACGGTGGCGTACACCGAGTCGAGGGTCCCCGCGTCGAGGGTGGCGGAGCACAGCGCCTCGGTCAGCCGCCCGGCGAGCCCCGTGCCGCGCTGGTCCGGGTGGACGGCGAGCCCTTCGAGGCGGCCGATGCGGGTGCCCGCCTCGCCGTGGATCGCGGCCGATCCGGCGAGGGCGCCGGTACGCGGGCAGCGGGCGACGAGCCAGAAGGTGTGCGGGTCGCGGATGAGCCGGGACATCTCGGCGGGGTCGGTGCCCAACGCCGTGGGGTAGTGCGGCCCGTAGACGGCGTAGTAGAGCTGGCGGAGGTCGGCGATGTCCGTCGGCGCGGCCTGCTCGACGACGGCGCTCATCGGGTGCCCCCGGCGGAGGATGCGGAAGCCGGCGCCGGGTGCGCGCCGGGTCCGGCGTCGACGTCGGGTCCGGCGTCGGGTCCGGCGGCACCGGCACCGGCGTCGGGTCCGGCGGCATCGGCATCGGCATCGGCACCGGCATCGGCATCGGCACCGGCACCGGCACCGGCACCGGCACCGGCACCGGCCTCGGCTTCGGCTCCGGCTCCGGCTCCGGCTTCGGCGTCGGCGTCGGCTCCGGCACCGGCATCGGCACCGGCATCGGGTCCGGCAGCACCGGCCTCGGCCTCGGCTTCGGCTCCGGCATCGGCTTCGGCTTCGGCGCGGGGGCCGTCCGCCGTGCGGTGGCGCCCGGGCAGCAGGAGCAGGGCGAGGGCGGCGGGCACCAGGCCGGCCGCCTGGATCAGGCACAGCGTCCGCGCGGAGAGGTGGTCGCCCAGCAGTCCGAAGAGCAACGAGGCGACCGGGAAGGTCGCTCCGAGCACGGCCTGCATGACGGCGAAGAAGGCGGGCTTGTCGGCGGCCGGAACCAGGCGCTGGAACAGGGCCACGAAGCGGACGCCGATCACCCCGACGCACCAGCCCGTCACCAGGAGGGCGCCGGCGATGACGGGCCGGGTGGCGATCAGGCCGGGGACGGCGAGGGCGAGGGCCATCGCGCCCAGGCAGGCGGCGCCGATCACCGTGGGGCGGCCGGGCACCTGGGCGCCGGTGAAGGAGCCGATGAGCGTGCCCAGGCCGAGGGACGCCTCCAGGAGGGAGACGGTGGCGCCGTCGCCGTGGAGCACCGTGGCGGTGTACAGCGGCATGACGACGAAGACGGCGGTGGTGAAGAGGTTGGCCGCGGTGAAGCAGAGCAGGATGGCGCGGACGTACGGCAGTTTGCCCAGGACCCGACGCAGCGTCCGTCGGGGGGCGGGATCGACGTCGGCGGCGGCGTCGGGCCCTTCGACGGAGGTCGGGGCGCCGTGCACCCGGGCGCCGTCGGCCGGGGTGCGGAAGCGGACGGTCGTGATGAGCACGGCTGCCGTGCCGTAGGCGAGGGCGCAGCCCGCCGCGAGCCCGGCCACCCCGGCCCCGTCCACGACGAGGGCGCCGAGCAGGGCGCCGCCCAGGCTCGCGAGGGACTGGGTGGACAGTTCGAACCCGGTCGCCGCCTCGATGTCCTCGTCGTCGACGAGTTCGGGCACGGAGGTGGTCAGGCACGGGTCGAAGAAGGCCTGGCAGGTCGCCAGGACCAGGGCCGCCGCGTAGATCGCGACGACGGGCAGGTCGGTCGCGGCGGCCCAGCCGGCGAGTGCCGCGGCGGCCGTCCCCGCGCCGGCGGCCGCGCCGCGCAGCACGGAGCGGTGGGAGCGGCGGGCGATGGCACGGGCGACGAGCGGGGCCAGGGCCACCGCGGGCAGGGTGCTGAGTGCCATGAGCATGCCGGCGGCGAAACCACCGTCGCCGGAGGCCACGTGGGCGATGAGCCACCAGGAGGTGCCGACCTGGAACATGCGCGTTCCGGCCTGGGTGAGCACCTGGGCCGTCCATACCGTCCCGAAGGCGCGGTTGCGCAGGACGAGCGGGAGCCGGCGGCCGGGGGCCGCCGTGGGGGTGCTCATGCGGTCGGCCTCTCGTCGAGGACGCGGACGAGTTTGCCGGAGCGGGAGTTGACGACGAGGTCGCGGTGACGGGTCCACTCGACGCCGAGGGGGTGGACGAATCCCGCGGCGACGCTGTCGGGGTAGAGCGGCCGGGCGGTGTTCAGTCCCTCGATGACCGCCTCGGCCAGGAGGTCCAGCGTGCCCGGGTCGTGGTCGGGGGCGGTGGCCAGCCGCAGGGTCAGGCCGTCGCGGCCCTCCCGGCGGCGTACGACGAGCTGTGTGCCCGTGACGAGGCCTTCGGTGTCGGCTTCGGCGACGGCGTTCGTGGCGTCGTCCCAGTACAGCGAGACGGGCCCGACGCGTACGCCTTCCTCGGCGCGGCCCAGGATGCGGAACGTCCCGCCCTCGGTGTCGGTCCACTCGGCGCGGTCGCCGGCGGGGTAGCGGATGACGGGCATGAGGCGGCGGAAGAGTTGGGTGACGACGACGCGGCCGGGCCGGCCGGCCTCGCGGATGGGTTCGTCGGTCGTCTCGTCGAGGATCTCCACGACGGTGTGCGGGGTGAAGGGCCGGTGCGTGCGCGTGTCCGGGCCGGCGACGGGCCGGCCCAGAAGGCCGCCGTCGACGCTGGCGTAGCCGAGCGAGCGGGGCACGGCGTTGGGGAAGGCGCCCGCGAGGAGCCGGCGCTGGTCGGAGAAGAGCGCCTCGCCCCCGAAGAACAGGAGTTCCACCTGCGGGAGTCGGCGGCCCGTCGACGTCAGGTGCTCGGCGAGCCGGCACAGGGTGGTCGGCGTGCCGGCAACGACATGGGCGCCGAAGTCCTGGAGGGCGGAGACCGTCGACTCCAGGGGCGCCCCGCCTCCGATGGGCAGGCGGACGTTGGCGACGGGGGCGTGGGCGAGGGAGTCGAGGACGAAAAGGAAGCTCGCGTACAGCTCACCGGCGTAGAACAGGTCGGCCACCCGGTGACCGGGGCGCAGGCCCGCGTCGACGAGGCCTGCGCCGAACGCCGTGACGAACTCGCTCCACTCCTCCCGGGTGTAGCAGGAGAAGCGCGGGGTGCCGGTGGTGCCGCCCGTCTTGTACACGACGGCTTCGGCCAGCGGGGCGGTCAGCACCCGGTTGTCGGTCAGGGTGTTGGCGGCCCAGAACGCGTTCTGATCCACCACGGGCAGATCGGTGAGGCTGTTCACCTCGGGCGGCAGGTCTGCGTAGAGGTCGGCGTAGAAGGGAGAGCAGTCTCGGGCGAAACGCACGAGGTCGGAAAACCGCTGGACGGGCATGCTGCCTTTACCTGGAAGACGAAGTTGAAAGAGAAAGGAAACAGGCGGCTTCCACGGCGTGACGGTCCCCCGACCCCATCTGTTGATTCATCAACAATGCACGCGTGGCCTGTAGTTCGAAGGTGCGAGCCGCACCTGATCCCGTCTCACATCATGGAACACGCGGAACGCACCGCCAAATCGATGGCGCGTACGACCGGGGTGCACAGTGGACTTCCGGCCCGCCTGGCCGAATTGGCAGCGCGGGAGAAACGGCGTCGAGGCTGCCGCGAGAGCCGATCCGGGGCCTTTGTGGCCCGTGAATGCAGGCTTCGACCATGAGGTGGGGTGTGGCGAGGTTCTCACCGGGAGAGCGACTTCCGCGTCGCGGCCCGCGACACCATCGGGGCGTACGACTGATCCGGAACCCCGGCGTCTCAGAAGGCCGCGCGCCCCGGGTTCTCGGCCGCGGCGGCGACGGAGAGGAGGTCCGCCTCCCGGCCGCGGCGGGCCACCAGGTGGAGTCCGACGGGCTCGCCGGCGGGGGTGAGGCCGGCGGGGATGCTGATGGCGGGATGACCGCTGATGTTGAACGCCCAGGTCAGCGCCACGCTCAGGGTTTCTCCCGGGCCGTCGTGGCCGTGCGGGGCATTGGGGGTGGTGGGGGTGGCCAGGAGGTCGACCTGCGCGAAGACGCGGTCCAGCGCCCGGTCGAGCGCGGCCCGGGTCCGGACGACGCGTTCCGTGTCCGCCGGGGTGTGTCCGCGCAGGCTCCGCCAGCACGCGGCGGGATCGACGAGGAGCACCGGTACGTCGACCGGCTCGGTCGCCCCGGCGCGGGACAGGTCGTGGAGGAAGACCCGGGCGCGCTCCGCGATGTCGGGCCGGGTCGCGGCGAATCCCAGGTCCGGGGACCACGCCGTGCGCAGCGGCCGCGTGGGGGCCGCGAGGTCGCGGGACGTGGTGGTCGTCGCGGTGAGCGCGTCCAGGTACACGGCGGCGTCCGCCGCGTGCCGGGCCAACGGACCGGCGATGTTGAGGCCGGCGCGGTCGCGGGCGGGCACGAGGCCGTTGGTGGGCTTGAGTCCGATGACCCCGCACCAGGCCGCCGGGATGCGCACGGATCCCGCCCCGTCGCTTCCGGTGGCCAGGGGCACCATCCCGGCGGCGACCGCGACGGCCGATCCCGCGCTGGAGCCGCCCGGACTCCAGCGCGGGTCGAGGGGGTTGAGGGTCACGCCGCGGTCGGTGGCGCCCCAGGTCTGCCAGCGGGTGCCGGGGCCGGGGGTGGAGGTGGCGCCCACGGGTACGCAGCCCGCCGCGATCAGCCGGGCGCTCTGGAGCGAGCCGGGCCCCTCGGTGTCCTTGACCGCCAGGGGCACGCCGGCCAGCGGGAGCCGGCCTCCCTCCCGTACCCGGCGGTCGACCTGCGCCGCGTGCTCGGCGGCCTCGCGCGGCCACAGTGCGGTGAAGGCCCGCAGCCCGGTGTCGTCGCGGGCGATCCGGGCCAGGGCGTCCGCCGTCGCCTCGCGCGCGGACAGCCGACCGGCGTTGACCTCGCGGGCGATCGCGCACGCGGACAGCTCGCCGTGCTCCCTCATCCGCCCCCCTTCCGGCGGTTCGATGGTGACACGCCCGAACGGCCGGCCGGCGCCGGGGCCGGATCAGTAGACGTCGCGTGCGTAGCGCCTGTCCGCGGCGAGCTGCTTCAGGTACGCGGCCGCCTCGTCGGCGCTGAGCCCGCCGTGGGTCACGGCCACGTCGCGCAGGGCCCGGTCCACGTCCTTGGCCATGCGGCTCGCGTCGCCGCACACGTAGAAGTGGGCGCCGTCCTGGAGCCAGGACCACAGTTGGGCGCCGTGCTCGCGCATGCGGTCCTGGACGTAGACCTTGGTCCGCTGGTCGCGGGAGAAGGCGAGGTCGAGGCGGCTGAGGGTGCCGTGCCGGTGGAGTTCCTCCAGTTCGGCGCGGTACGAGAAGTCGGTGGCGCGGCGCTGTTCGCCGAAGAACAGCCAGTTGGCGCCCGGGTGGCCGAGGGCGCGGCGGTGTTCGAGGAAGCCCATGAACGGGGCGATGCCGGTGCCGGGGCCGACCATGACGGCCGGGGTGTCCGGGCTCGCGGGCGGCCGGAAGTTCGCCGAGCGTCGGACGAACAGCGGTACGGGGGTGCCCGGTCCGGCGTCCGCGAGGAAGCCGGAGGCGACGCCTTTGCGGCGGTGCCCGCGCGGTCCCTCGTAGCGCAGGACGGACACGGTCAGGCTGACCTCGCGCGGGTCGACGAGGGGGCTGGAGGAGATCGAGTAGAGCCGGGGCCGGAGCGGTTTGAGGCGGTCGACCCACTCCTGGGCGCCGAGTCGGACCGGGAACTCGGTCAGTACGTCGACGGGCTGTCGCCCCCAGGCCCAGCGGGCGAGGCCGTCCTTGTTGTCGGGGCGCGTCAGGTGCTTGAGGGTGCGGTCGCCGGTGTGCTCGGTGATGAGGCGCAGCAGGTCGGTGGTGACGCGCGTGATGTCCAGGTGCCGGTGGAGGGCCTCGGCGAGCGGCATCGGGTCGCGGCCCTGGACGGCGACCTCGGCGTCCGGGGACAGGCCGGTGGCGGCCAGCCATTGCGTCACCAGGTCGGGGCAGTTGACGGGCTGGACCCCGAGGGCGTCGCCGGCCTCGTACGCGGGGCCGTCCTCGCCCAGGTCGAAGGTGAACCGGCGGATCTCCTTCGCGGCGCCGGGCAGGCTCAGCAGCCGGTTGCCGGACAGCCGGGCGAGGTGCGTGACGTCCTTGCTCGCGGGACGCGCGCCGGCCGGGGACGCGGGAGCGGGCGCCGGCTCGGGGCCGGCGGGCGTGGGGTGCGGGGCGCCGGTCAGGGCGGCGCGAACCCGCTCCAGCCATTGCCGGGCCGGTTCCTCGTAGTCGGGCTCGCAGTCCACCCGGGGCAGGAGGCGTACGGCCCCGAGTTCGTCGAGGCGCCGGTCGAGGCGGCGGCCGTGGCCGCAGAAGGCGTCGTACTGGGAGTCGCCGAGGGCCAGGACGGCGTACCGGACGTCCTCGAACGCGGGGGCGTCGAGGTCGCCGAGCGCGTCCCAGAACCCGGCGCCGTTGTCGGGGGCGTCGCCGTCGCCGAACGTGCTGGTGACGACCAGCAGGTCGGTGCCGGGGGTCAGGGAGAGCGGCGTGCGGTCCGCCATGTCGTGGACGGCCGCCGGGTGCCCGTCCGCGGCGAGTCGGTCGCCGATGGTGGTGGCGAGGTCTTCGGCGTTGCCCGTCTGGGAGGCCCACAGGACCACGATCCGCCGGGCGGGGGTGTCGGGGGCGGAGGGGTCCGTCGCCCCGGCCGGTGCGGTCTGCGGCGGTACGGGCGACCGCTCGGGCGGCGCCGGCCGCGCGCGGGAGTACGTCCCGGCGAGCACGCCGTCGATCCAGAGCGCGTGAGCGGCCTCGAACGGGGCGTCCGCGGGGAGCGTCGGCACGCCCGTGTCGGGGGGTGCGGCGGCGAGTCCGGTGAGGAAACCGGCGAGGTAGCGGCGTTCGTGGTCGGTGAGGACCGGTGGGGCGAGGTCGCCCGGGCCGAACAGCGCCGCCAGGGCGGGCACGGGGACCGCGTCGGGGGCGGCCGTCGCGGCGGCCCCGGGAAGGGCCGGGGGCGTGGCGGGCAGCGGGGCCCGGGTCCTGGTCAGGGTCACCGCGCAGGCCTTGAACTCGGGTTGGAAGGAGATCGGGTCGACGGCGTCGTTGGTGACGGCGTTGACGCCGAGGTATTCGCCGAACAGGTCGTTCCAGTGGAAGGGGGCGAAGCAGTTCCCCGGCCGGACCCGGTCGGTGACGACGGCCGGCAGCACCGCCCGGCCGCGCCGGGAGGCCACCTCCACGCCGTCGCCGTCGGTGATGCCGAGGGAGGCGGCGTCCTGCGGGTGGATCTCGACGAACGGTCCGGGGTTGAGCTTGTTCAGCTTGGCGACCCGGCCCGTCTTGGTCAGGGTGTGCCACTGGTGCTGGAGGCGCCCGGTGTTGAGGACGAACGGATAGTCGTCGTCGGGCAGTTCGGCGGCGGGCAGGTGCGGGCGGGCGTGGAAGACGGCCCGGCCGGTGGCGGTCGGGAACACCAGGCGGGGGCGGGTGCCGTCCGGGCGCTCGACCAGGGTCTGGCTGACGCCGTCGTTGAGGTAGCGGATCGGATTTCGGTCGGGGCCGCCGGGGGCCGCCGGCCACTGCACGGGGGTGGAGCGCAGCCGTTCGTAGGTGACGCCGCGCAGGTCCCAGCCGGTCTGTGGGTTCCAGGCCTGCCGCAGCTCCTCGAACACCTCCTCGGCGCAGGTGTACGTGAACGCGTCGGCGAAGCCCATCTCGCAGGCGATCCGGGCGATCAATTGCCAGTCGGGGACGGCCTGGCCGGGCGGATCGGCGGCCCCCTGGACCAGGGTGAGGTTGCGCTCCGAGTTGATCATCACCCCGTCGGCCTCCGCCCACAGGGTGGCGGGGAGCGCGATGTCGGCGTAGGCGTTCGTCTCGGTCTCCGCGAACACGTCCTGGGTGATGACCAGTTCCGCCGTTTCCAGGGCCTTGATCACCGTGCTGCGGTTGGCGACCGAGGCGACCGGGTTGGTGCAGATGATCCAGCACGCCTTGATCGCGCCGGCGGCCATCTCCTCGAACATCTCCACGGTGCCGCGCCCGACGTCGGTGCGCAGGGTGCCCCGCGGCACGCCCCACAGGTCCTCGGTGAAAGCCCGGTCCTCGTCGACCAGGACGGAGCGTTGCCCGGGCAGGCCGGGCCCCATGTAGCCCATCTCGCGACCGCCCATGGCGTTGGGCTGGCCGGTGAGGGAGAAGGGGCCGCTGCCGGGGCGGCAGATCGCGCCGGTGGCCAGGTGCAGGTTGACCAGGGCGTTGGTGTTCCACGTGCCGTGGGTGGACTGGTTCAGCCCCATGGTCCAGCAGCTCGTCCACTCCCCCGCCTCGCCGATCCAGCGGGCGGCGAGGCGGATGTCGGCCTCGGGTATGCCGGTGATCTCGGAGACCTTGTCGGGCGGGTAGTCGGCCAGGAAGGCGGGCATGGCCTCCCAGCCCTCGGTGTGGGCGGCGATGAACTCGGGATCGGTCCGGCCGTTCTCGACGAGCAGGTGCAGCAGGCCGTTGAGGAGGGCCAGATCGGTGCCCGGCCTGATCTGGAGGAACAGGTCGGCCTTGTCGGCGGTGGCGTTGCGCCGGGGGTCGACGACGATGAGTCGGGCGCCGGCGGACTTGACGCGGTCCATCATGCGCAGAAAGAGGATGGGGTGGCAGTCGGCCATGTTGGCGCCGATGACGAGGAACGCGTCGGCCTGCTCGAAGTCCTCGTACGAGCCCGGCGGCCCGTCGGCGCCCAGCGAGGACTTGTAGCCGCTGCCGGCGCTCGCCATGCACAGCCGGGAGTTGGACTCGATGCGGCTGGTGCGCAGGAAGCCCTTGGCGAGCTTGTTCGCGAGGTACTGGGCCTCCAGGGACATCTGGCCGGAGACGTAGAGCGCGAGTGCGTCGGGGCCGTGCGCGTCGAGGATCTCCCGCAGGCGGCGGGCCGTCTCGGTGACGGCCGCGTCCACGTCGGCGGGGGCGGGCTCGCAGCCGCGGTCCCGGCGGATCAGCGCGGTCTCCAGTCGGCCGGGCGCCGCCGTCATGTCGACATGGGTGGCGCCCTTGGTGCACAGGCGTCCGGAGTTCGCCGGGTGCTGCCGGTCTCCGGTGACCTTCACCGGCGTCCGGCGTCCGTCGGGACCGCGGGCGAGGTCCAACACGATCCCGCAGCCGACACCGCAGTAGGAGCAGACCGTCCGTACCCGGCTGGTCGCCGCATCCGCATCGGCCACAAGAGCCCCCCGTCGGGAACACCGGGTGGCGCCGGGAGCTCCGGACGCCACCGGGGTGCGCGGGTCCCTCCCGCGGCCCTCACCGTAGGAAGCGCGTGTTGCGCCCGCGTGACGGGCGCCGCCGCGCGGGCGTTACGACGAACCACACAGGCGGCGAGTGGCGGCGGTGAGGTGCCGGGAGGCGGGGAGAGGTGCCCGGGGGTGGGGTGAGGTGCCGGGAGGCGACGGATGTCCGCCGGCGCGGCCCGGCGCCCGCACGCGCGTGGGGCCGTCAGACCGCCGGCGGGTTGAGGCGGGCGAAGCCCTCCTGCCGCCGGTACGGGAAGTGGGGGTAGGGGGCGGGGCGCTCGCTCGCCGCGTCGAGCCTGGCCATCTGGTCGGGGGTGAGGGTCCACCCCACGGCGCCGAGGTTCTGGCGCAGTTGCTCCTCGTTGCGGGCGCCGATGATGACGGAGGACACGGTCGGCCGCTGGAGCAGCCACCGCAGGGCGATCTGCGGGACGGCCCTGCCGGTCTCCCCCTCGATCTCGTCCAGGGCGTCGACCACCCGGTACAGGTGCTCGTCGTCGACCGGCGGACCGTAGTCGGCGGTGTCGTGCAGCCTGCTGCCGGCGGGTAGCGGTCGGCCCCGGCGGATCCTGCCGGTGAGCCGGCCCCAGCCGAGCGGGCTCCAGACGATCGCGCCCAGCCCCTGGTCGAGGCCGAGCGGCATCAGCTCCCACTCGTAGTCGCGGCCGACGAGGGAGTAGTAGACCTGGTGGGCGACGTACCGCGGGCGGCCGTGCCGTTCGGCGGTGGCGAGGGACTTCATCGTCTGCCAGCCGGAGAAGTTGGAGACTCCGGTGTAGCGGATCTTCCCGGCCCGGACCAGGTCGTCCAGGGTGGACAGCACCTCCTCGACGGGGGCGCCGGCGTCGAAGGCGTGCAGTTGGAAGAGGTCGATGTGGTCGGTGTCGAGGCGGCGCAGGGCGTCGTCGACCGAGGTGATCAGGCGGGAACGGGAGGTGCCGGCGTCCGCGGGCCCGTCGCCCATGGGCAGGCCAGCCTTGGTGGAGATGAGCACCTTGTCCCGGCGGCCCTTGAGGGCCGCTCCGAGCACCTCCTCCGAGGCGCCGGCCGAGTACACGTCGGCCGTGTCGAACATCGTGATCCCGGCGTCGACGCAGATGTCGACGAGGCGACGCGCCTCCTCCACGCCCGTGTCGCCCCAGGCACCGAAGAGCGGTCCCCGTCCGCCGAAGGTGCCCGCGCCGAAGCTCAGGGCCGGCACCTGGAGCCCGGACGCACCCAATCGCCTGTACTCCATGATGCTTCCCCTCTCGTCCACGGAGCCCGATTAATGGGCCCGTAGTTCCGTTAAGATGGGGCCAGCGTAACAAGCCGTGCTCATTAATGGAACAGGAGTCCCGTTATGGCGTTCGCGGAGGGCGAGCCCGAGGGTGAGACCGAGGGCGGGGCCGGGGCCGAGCCCGGGAGCGAAACCGGCACCGCGGCCGGGCCGGGAACCACCCGGCCGGGCGGTCGCACGGCGCGCGTGCGGGAGGCGGTGCTCCGCGCCGCCGGCGACGTCCTGGTCGAGCGGGGCTTCGCCCACCTGGACCTCGCCGACGTCGCGCGCCGTGCCGAGGTCGGGAAGACGACCGTCTACCGCCGCTGGGGCACCGTCACCGGCCTCGTCACCGACCTCCTGTCGGACATGGCGCGGCAGTCCGTGCCCCGTACGGAAACGGGATCGCTCCTCGGGGACCTGACGGCGAACACCCGACTGGTGGGGCGGACGCTCGCCGACCCGAGGCAAGGGGCCCTGTTCAAGGCGGTGATCGCGGCCGCGACGTGCGACCCGAAGGCCGCGGAGGCCCTGCACGGCTTCTACGCCGTCCGGGTCGCGGAGTGGGCGCCGTGCGTCGCGCAGGCCGCGGCCCGGGGCGAGGTGCCCGAGGGCACCGACGCGCACGAGGTCGTCCGCGCGGCGTCCGCCCCCCTCTACTACCGCCTCCTGACCACGACGCTGCCCCTGGACGAGGCGGCCGCCGACCGCGCCGCGACGGCCGCGGCGGTGGCCGCGCGGGCGGGGGCGTACGTACGGGACGTGTAGCGCGTCGGAGGCCGGCGGCGTGGTGCGCGCCCGCCGTGGGCGTGCTCTTCGACTCCCCCCGGAACAGGCCCGATACCGGACGGAGCACCTGCTTCCGTTGGCTGGGATATTGGCTGCATCTCCCCTCCAGCGGTCCTGAAGCACCGTGGATGATCGTGGATGCCTGGCCGGTCAACGGCCGGACGGAGCCCGGATCCAGGAGATCGAACCGCCGTCCCCCGCCATGGGACGGCGGACCGGTCGCCTGCGGGCCCGCCCGGACCGAACACCGGAGACCCTCGGGGCCGGGTGACACCGCCCCGTGGACCGGGCGTTCGGTCACGGCACATTCGGCTATCACCTCCACCTTCCGGGAGACACGCATGTCCGACATCGCACGCACCCCCGAGTTCGCCCTCCAGGACCTCGACCTCGACCTCGGCGACCTCACCGTCACCTCGATGCGCGACACCGTCGCGCTGCCCGAGGGCGGGGCGTCCTGGGGTTCCTGTTCCTGCCAGGGCTCGTCCTCCTGCGCCCAGCCGACGCTGGACGCGGGCGAACTCGCGGGCTGACCTCCGCGCGCCCTCGCACCACGGCCCTCACCTGACGGCCCTCACCCGACGGCCTTCACATCACGGGTCCGGCACCACACGCCTTCGCACCACACGCTTTAGCACCACGCACCACGCACCACGCACCACGGCACCTCACGACCGGCGCGCACCGACCCCGGTGCGCGCCACCCGCGGCGGGCACCCGACCGCCGCACGCCCCGACCGTCGACCGTCGACCCGTCGCACCCGACGGCCGTCGCGCGTCGACCGTCGCCCTTCCGATCGAAGGAGACCTCCATGGACCGAGCCACCCACGCCCCCGGCTTCGCGCTCGACGACCTCGACCTCGACCTCGGCGACCTCACCGTGACCTCCATGAGGGACACCGTGGCGCTGCCCGAGGGCGGGGCCTCCTGGGGTTCCTGCTCCTGCCAGGGCTCGTCATCCTGCGCCCAGCCGGAGCGACCCGAGGTCCCGACGCTGTAGCCGTTCCACCCGCACACCCGCACACGTCGTGACGCCTCCCGCCGTACGCCGCGCACACCGCGTACGGCGGGAGGCCCGCGTCACCACCGACAGGAGGGGAACCGTCATGTCGCAGCCGCGCCGGTCGGCCGCCGACACGGACGCCGGCGCCGACGGCTACCGGGTGCGCTCCGCGCCCTACGCGCTGGTCCGCGCCACCGTGCTCGCCCACCCGGCCCAGCAGCCGCCCGCCGCACGGTTCCGTGCCCTGCTCGCCCATCTTCACCGGCTCGACACGCGGTTGCTGCGGATCACCGCACCGCTCTGCGACGCCCTGTACGACAGCCGCGACGGACATCCGGCGGACTTCCACCGCGACGTCGTCCTTCCGCTGCGCCGGGCCCTGCACAACGGCCGTGAGCCCCGCCCCGCCCTGCTGGAGCGCCTCGGCGACCTGCCGGACCGGCTGCCCCCGCTCGCGTCCTGGCTCGCGCTGCGCGACCGCCGGGGCGCCGTCCTCGCCGAGTTGGGCGACGCCGCCGACCAGGCGCTGACCGGCGAGCGCGCGGCCCTGGCCGCCCTGTGTCGCGAACCGGCCCTCGGCAAGGCCGTCGCCCTCACCAGCGCCGATCTGCTGCGGGCCGTGGAACGCGCCGGCACCGGTGTGCTCGACCGCAGGGCGCGCAAGGAGGAACCCACCGTGCTGCGCTACGCCTTGCGGGCCAGTACCAAGACGAGCCCGCTGTCCTGGTTCACCGCCGTCGGCTGGGGGGTGTCGTCCGGCTCCGGGCAGGACCGTCCCGCCGCCGCGTGGGGCGCCGCACCGCTCTTCACGGACCCCCTGCACCCGGTCGTGAAGGTCAACCGCACCCTGACGACCGCCCTCACCCTCGCGCTCCTGACCGCTCCGCACCGCCGGACGGCGCTCCCCCACCGGATCACCAGCAGCGCCCGGGTCAAGGGCGGCCGGGCCGCGTACTCCCGCGACCGGACCGCCTTCGCCGGCGGCCGCTACCTGGTCGCCGAGGAGGACGAGGTCGAACTGCCCTACGGCGGCCCCCTGGACCTGGTCACCGAGCACGCCGAGAGCCCGGTGCCGCTGGCCGGGCTGACGGAACTGCTGGCCGGCGCCCTGAAGGGGGCCGGCGACGGCGGCACCGCCGCCGCCTCGGCCTTCCTGGACCGGCTGGCGCAGGCCGGGCTGCTGGTGCCGGGCGACCCGGTCGCACCGCAGGACGGCGACCCGCTGGAGCGCCTTTCGGCGTGGCTCCGCACGCTCGGCGCGACGCACCCCGAGGACGCGGCCCGCGCCGACCTCGTCGACGAACTCGCCCGGGTCACGGCCGCCTTCGCGGCGGCGCCCGCCGCCGAACGGCCCGCCCTGCTCACCGACCTGTCCCGGGACTGGAAGGCGACGCTGGCCGACGCGGGTCGTCCCGTACCGCCGGTGTCCGCGCCCCTGAACGTGCTGTCCGAGGACGTGGTCGCCCCCCACGCGGTGCCCGTCGACGGCTTCCTCGACGACGCCGACCACGAGGCGCTCGGCGAGGTCACCGCGCTCGCGGAGCTGTTCGACCTCGGGCACCTGCTCCGCAGGATCGTCCGCGACCGCTTCGTCGCACGGTACGGATCCGGCGGCACCTGCCGCCACCCGTGGGAGTTCGGGTCCGAGGTGGCCGACGCCTGGGAGACGGCCGGGCGGCTCGCGGCGCTCGCCCCCGGGGACCGGGCCACCTTCCCCACCGGCGCCGACGCGCTCGCCGATCTTCGCGCGGAGGTCGTCCGGGCGGTCGCGGACCCCGCGGCGGGCGCCCCCGCCGGCGATGACGATGTCGTACTGCCCCGGCACCTCGTCGCCGGCCTCGGTGGACGGCTGCCCGCCTGGAGCGTCGAACGTCCGCTCGGTTACGCGTACTTCCTCCAGCGGGAGCCGGGTCCGCGCGCGGCCGACCTCGGCCCGGGCCCGTTGTGCGTGAACCACGTGTACGGCGGGTGGGGCCGCTTCACCAGCCGGTTCCTGGACGCCCTCGATCCGCGCGCGGGCGCCGAGGTGTCCCGGCAGATCCGCCGCGGGCTGGGACCCGGCGCCCGCGCCGCGCAGATCCGGCCCGTCGGCGGCTTCAACGCCAACCTGCACCCGCTGCTCGTCCCGGACGAGATCGGCCCCGACCGGGGCCGGGCCTCGATCGGCGAGGGCGACCTGGACCTCGTCCACGACGAGGCGACCGACCAGGTGCGCCTGCGGCTGCGGAGCACCGGGGAACACCTCGACGTGCTGTACCCGGGGTTCCTCGCGCCCGTACTGCTGCCGCGTCGCATCGGGGCCCACCTGGCCGACCACCCCGAGGGCGCCGTCGACTTCGGTGCGCTCGTCCCCCGCCGCACCGTCACCGTGCCGGGCGGGCCCGTGACGCGGACCCCCCGGCTGCTCCACCGCCACGTGGTGCTCCGCCGCAGGCGCTGGCTGCTGCCGCCCGACGTCGTCCGGGCCCTGCGCGCCGACCTCGGCTCCGACCCGGTGCCGGCCGCGGCCGCGGTCCGCTGGCGGGCCCTGCTGGACCTGCCCGAGCAGCTCTTCCTGCACCCGGTCGGCGGCGCCGTCACCGGGCGGGCCACCACCGACTTCCTGAACCGACTGAACCGCCCCAAACCGCACCTGGTGGACCTCGGCAACGCACTGCACCTGCGGTGCCTGGCCAAGTGGCTGTCCCGGCACACCGAAGGCGGCGCCGTCCTGGAGGAGGCGCTCCCCGCGCCCGGTGGTCTGGACACCGCGACCCACGCGGTCGAACTGGTGCTTGAGGTCAACCGGCCCGGGCGGCGGCGATGAACCCACACCCGACGACGGCGCGAGAACCACGAGCACCACGGGAGCCGGAAGAGAGCGGGCGAGGCGTGCGAGACGTGCGACCCATCGACAGCGACGCCCCGCAGGCCGGGGACGCCCGGGACGCCTTGGACGCCCTGGACGTGGTCGTCTACCACCACCACCCCGTCAAGGCGCCCCTGTTGCGCGAGGTGGTGGTGCCGCTCGCGGAGGCCTTCGCCGCGGACGGGTGCGCCGCCCACGTGGAACGGCACTGGTTGCACGGCCCGCACCTGAGGCTGCGCCTGGTGGGCCCGCGCGAACGGGTCGAGGCCGCCGCCGAGTGCGCCGCGACCGACGTCCGCGCGTGGCTGCGGGCCCACCCCTCGCACGGCGACCTCACCGACGCCGAGTTGTTGGAGCGGGCCGCCGAGGCCGGCCGCGCCGAACTCCTCCCGGGCCCCTACGGCCCGATCGTCGCGGACAACACCGTCCGGGTCGAGTCCGTGGACCGCACCGCGCTGCGCGGCCTCCTCGGCGCCGACGGCGCCGACCTGCGCGACGAGCTGCTGCGCGCCGGCCTGGGCCCCCTGCGCGCGGGCGCCGGCTTCCTCGGCAAGCACGGCGACCGCGCGCAGGCGCGGATCCAGCTCGCGGTGGTCGCACTCGCCGCGCACGCCGGCGCCCACCCCGGGGGGTTGGCGGGCGGTCACTACTCGTACGTGTCCCACCTGGAGGACTTCCTCTTCCACGAGGATCCGGACGGACGGCTGCGGGACCGGTTCGAGCGTCACGCCGAGCGGGTGGACGAGGCGGTGACCGGCCTCGTCGGGCGGATCTCCGGCGGCGGCGCGCAGGGGTGGGAGCGGGCCTGGTCCGGGTACTCGGCGGGCGCCTGGGAGCTGGTGCGGAGCCGGTACGAGGCGGGCGCGGACCTGCACGGTTCCCCGGACGCGTACCGGGCGCGGGCCGCGGCCACCGGGGACGCCGGGACGGCGCGGCGCTGGAACCACGAGGAACGCACCGGCTACAGCGCCTTCCACGAACTGCTGCGCCGGTCCGACCCCGAGGGGACGATGTGGAGCCGCCCCGACTACCTGATCCACCGTGCGTCCACGAACGCCCTGTACCGGCTCCTGGCCATCTGCGACGTCCGCCCGCTGGAGCGGTACCTGGCGGCGCACCTGGTGATCCGTACGGTGCCCGGTCTGACCGGCTGCGACTGGCGTACGGAGATCGGCGCGGCCGTCGACGCGGTGGAGGGAGCCTCGTGAGCGCCGAACAGCCCACCGAACAGCCCACCGAACAGTCCGCCCTGCAACCCGCCGAACAGCCCGCTCCAAGCGACGTCGTACGGGACGCCGGCGCGGGCTCCCGGCTCGGGCGGCGGTTGCGCCCCGGGGTGGCCGTGACCCCGTTGCGCGAGGGCCTGCACCTGCGCGGGCGGCGCGGGAGCGTCACCCTGGAGGGCAGCAAGGCGCTGCCGACCCTGTGGCGCGCTCTGCAGGGGCCCCTGCGCGACGGCGGGTTCGAGGACTTCCTGGACGGTCTGGAGCCCGGATCGGCGCTGCGCGGGGCGGTGGACACCCTCGTGGGGCAACTGGATGCGCACGACCTGCTCGTGGCGGACCGGACGCCGCGCCCGGACACCGCGCGGACCCCCGGGCCCGACCCGGTCGGGGACTGGCTCGGCGTGACGGCCGAGCGGCCCGACGCCGCGCGGGCCGCGCTCGCCGGGACCCGCGCCGAGGTGGTGTCCGGCGCTCCCGACGGACCGCCGGCCAGGGCGGCCGGGCGGGCGTTGGCGGCGGGCGGGCTGCCCGTCGAGTACACCGTCGATCCGGATCTGCCCGGGGACCGCGTCCTCCTGTACGCCCGAGGGGCGGGACCCGTCCGGGGCGTGGCCGTCGGTCGGCGCGGCGGGACCGGGTACGCCACCGCGCTCGGCAGTCCCGCCCAGATCCGGTCCGAGGCCGAGGCCCTGGAGGCCCGGCTCGACCGCCCCGACCTGCCGGAAGTGTCCGCCCTGCCCGCCGCGTTCCTCCCGCTGCTCGCGGGCGCCGCGGCGCACCGGTTGCTGTGCGGGGCCGCCGGGCTGGCGGACCCGGCGGCCGAAGGCGAGGACGACCGGCTGCTACCCGGGCTGCCGGCGGTGTTGCTGGCGGACGCCCGGCCGCTTCGGGCCGACTACCGCAGCTGGCTCGGGCCCCGTCGCGTGGACGCCGACCGGCGGGTGCGCGCGGCTCCGGCCGCCACCCTCGACGAGGCGCTCCGGCGGATGGCCGCCCTCACCGACGACCGGTGCGGGATGCTGCCGGAGCCGCTCCCGGGAGACCTGCGCCAGTTGCCCGTGCCGCTCGCCCGCTGCGTCCTGCGCCGGGCGGGCCGGCCCGACGACGCCCTGGTCGGCGGCGCGCCGCGGCTGGACCTGGCGCGCCTGGACCTGTTCTGCCGGGCCGCCGAACTCCTGCTCGGGGGCGACGGGTTCACCGTCGGGGCGAACCCCGGGCACGCCCGGGGCCGGGCCCTGCGGGCGGTCGCCACCGGCCGGCGGGCGCCGGCGGGCGGGCCGGCGTCCGTGCCCGCCGACCGGTGGACCGGGCACCCTCAGGTGCGCCACTGGTGGACCACGCTGACCGACCGCCTCGCCGTACCCGCGCGCCTTGAGGTGTTCCGGGTCGCTCCGGGCGAGGAGGTGTACCGCGCCGTCGTCCGCCCGACCGGGCCCCACGAGGTCGCGTCGGGGCCGCCCGGTGAACTCCCCCTGCTCGGTGACGCCGTGGAGGCGACGCCGGGCGACGCGGCCGCCTTCGCCGCGCTCGCGGCCGTCGCCCGCGTCTCGGCCCCCGATCCCGGCTCCGCCCGCGACCCCGACCGCGGGTTCGCCTCGGGCTCGGGTGGCGCGGTCGCGCCGCTGGCCGCCGCCGGGGGGCGGACGGCCGCCTGGGAGGACTCGGGGTGGACCGGCCGCTGGTTGACGGAACTCGCCGGGCGCGAGGACGCGTTCCAGGAGGCGCTGCGCCGGGTGACGGGCCCGGACCGTGCCCCGGGGGCGCCCGCCCCCGGGAGCGCCGGCGAACCCGGCGCGCTGCTGCGGGCGTTCGGTTTCACCGTCCTGCACACGCACACCCTCCGGGAGGCCCGATGACCTCGGCGACCACGAACGCGAAGCCAGCCTCGACCGTGCAGCCGGCCTCGACCGTGCAGCCGATCGCGACCGCGACCGCGCAGCCGTCCGGTCCGCTCGGGACGCTGCCGGTGCCCGTGCTCGACGCCGGTTCCGCGACGGCGGCCGTGTCCGGCGCGGCCGTGGTCCTCCTGCCGCGCTGGACCCTCGGCCTCGCCGAGGAGTTGAGCCGGCACGCGCTCGGCCACCCCGTGGAGTTCGTACCGGTGCGCTTCGACGGGGCGCTGGCGGTGGTCGGGCCGGTGCTGCGGCCGGGCGCGGCGGCCTGCCTGTGTTGCGCCGAGTACCAGCGGCTGGCCACGGCGGGCGGCCGCGTACCGTGGCGGAGCCCGACCCTGGAGCTGGCCGGCGTGCCCTCGCCGGCCCTCTCGGAGTCGCTGGGCGCCCTCGCGCTGGAGCTGCTGGAACCGACCGGACCCGAGGAGACCGACCCCGGTGCGGATCCGGGCGCGGAGCCGGGCACGGAGTCGGCCGTCGTGTACGTCGTGCACCTGGGGCGCGGCACCTGGTCCACGCACCGCGTCCGCCCCGTCGGCGGCTGCGCGGTGTGCCGCCCGCTGCCTCCGGACTCCGCGTCCGAGGTCGCCCCGCTGCCCTCGGCGCCCCGCCCGCTCCCCGATCCGTACGTGCTCCGCGCGCCCAACCCGCTGACCACGCCGGCGCGGCTGCGCGAGGCCCTGTACGACGAGCGGTTCGGCCCGGTGCGCGCGCTGTTCCGGTCCGAGGACTCGGCGTTCTGCCTGACCAGCGCGTTCGTGACCGACGGCCGTCTCGTGGACGACGGCGGGTACGGCCGGTCCGGGGACTTCGGCGACAGTGAGCGGATCGCGCTGTTCGAGAGCGTGGAGCGGTACACCGGAATGCGGCCGACCGGGCGGCGCACGGGGCTGCGCGCCTCCTTCGCGGAGTTGGGGCCGGATCGGGCCGTGGACCCGGAGCGGCTCGGCCTGCCCGACCCCGCCCACCACGGCCACCCGTCGTCGCCGACCGTGCCCTACGCCCCGGACCTGGTCATGGACTGGGTACACGGCTGGTCGCTCACCCGGCGGCGGCCGACGGCCGTGCCGGAGCACGTGGCGTACTGGGACGTCCCCGGCGCCGACCGGCCCCGCGTGGTGTACGAGTCATCGAACGGCTGCGGACTCGGCAACAGCCCCGAAGAGGCCGCGCTCTACGGACTGTTCGAGGTGGCGGAGCGCGACGCGTTCCTGATGGCGTGGTACGCGGCGACGCCCCTGCGCCGTGTGCTGCCGCCGCCGGACGACCTGGACACCGCGCTGCTCGCGGACCGGGCGGCGCTGGCCGGCTACGGGCTCGTCCTGCTCGACGCGACGAACGACTTCGGCGTCCCGGCCGTCGTGGCGGTCTGCCGGTACGAGGGCTCCCACCCGGACGCGCCCCGCATGTTCCTGGCGGCCGGCGCCCACCACGATCCGCGCGCGGCGATCCGCTCCGCGGTGGCCGAGGTCGTCACCAACGTGCTGGACGCGGGGCACCGTTCCCTCGCCGAGGGCGGCCCGCGCGATCCGCGACGCCTGCGGCCGATGCTGGACCGGCCGGAGCTGGTGGTGTCCCTGGACGACCACGTCGGCGTGAACACGCTGCCCGAGGCCGGCCCGCGCCTGGAGTTCCTGTTCGCCGACACGCCCCGGCTGTCGGTCGAGGAGGCCTGGCCGGGGGCCCCGGAACCGGTGGGTGACCTCGCCGACCTGCTGGGGGCGAGCGTGGAGCGGCTGTCCCGAGCCGGGCTGGAGGTGATCACCGTCGACCAGTCGGAGCCCGGGCTGCGCCGCCGGCTCGGACTGCACGCGGTGAAGGTCGTCGTCCCGGGCGCCCTGCCGATGACCTTCGGGCACGTCAATCACCGCACCGGGGGGCTTCCGCGGCTGCTGGAGGTGCCGTACCGGTTCGGCCGCACGGACCGGCCGTTGCGCCCGGCGGACCTCGCGATCCACCCGCACCCCTTCCCCTGACGCCACGACTGACCCCACGACTGACCCTGCGACTGACCCTGCGACTGACCCCACGACTGACCCCACGACGGCACGGGCCCCCGGCGGCACGGGCCCGACGGCATGGCCCAGCCCACGACGAGGACCTCAGATGACGACGACCGACACCTGGCAGAGCCACCACCTGTTCCTGCACGCCACCGCCGAGGACGCCGACGCGTTCCTGTTGCGGGACGTGGCCCCGCTGCTGGACGGCCTGGTGGCGGCCGGGGAGGCCACCGGGTGGTTCTTCATCCGCTACGGGGAGGACGGGCCCCACCTGCGGATCCGGGTGCACGGCGCGGAGCCGGCCCCGGCGGCGCGGCTGCCGCGGGAGTTGGCGCGGGCCGCGAAGGAGGTTCCCGCGGTGCCGGGCCCGTGGCCGTCCGCCCACGGGGAGGTGCGCCCCGTGCCGTACGAGCCCGAGACGGACCGGTACGGCGGCCCGCTCGCGCTGCCGGTCGCCGAGGAGGTCTTCGTCGACTCCACGCGGGTGGTCGTCGAGGCCCTGCGGGAGGTACGGGGCGGGGGCGCCGCGACGCGGCTGACGGTCGCGGCGGACCTGGCGCACGCGACGGCGTACGCGCTCGGCATGGGAGAGCTCGCCGCGGCGCGCTGGCTGCGCGGGCACGCGGCCGGCTGGCGGTGGGTCACCGAGGTGCCGCTGCTGCCGGGCGCGTCGGTACACGCCCGGGTCAACTCCGTGTACGCGGCGCAGCGTTCGACGCTGGGGCGGCGCGCGGCGGACCTGCGACGGCGGCTCGCGGACGGTACGGCGGCGCCCTGGCTGGTCCGGTGGACCGACCGGGTCCGCCAGGCCGACGCGGCGCTGCGGGCCGGCGGCGGGCCGGAGGCCTCGTACGCCTGGGTGTGGGCCTCGCAGCTCCACATGCTGTTCAACCGGCTCGGGGTCACCCCCGACGAGGAGCGGGCGGTGTGCCGGCTGGTCGCCCGGACCCTGCTGGAGACGACGGGCTCGGAGACAGCGGGCTTTGAGACGACGGGTGCTGCGACGACGGGCTCTGAGACGACGGGCTCTGAGATGACGGGCTCGGCAACGACGGACGAGCCGGCCGACTACTTCCCGTCCTCGCACACCGCGCCCGACTTCCGGTACCTGGAGCGCAGCAAGTTCCAGATCGGGCGCGGCGAGGACACGGCCCTGCGGCCGTCGGCGCCGCTCTCCCCGGCGTCGGCGTCCGGCGGGGCGGGGTGGGGAGCGGCCGGGCCGGAGATCGCGCTGCCGACCGGGCCGCTGCCCGGGGTGTCGCTGCGCGAGGTCCTCGCGAGCCGGTCCTCGATGCGGGGCGCGCTCACCGGGCCGCTCGACGCGGACACGCTGGGCGCGTTGCTGTGGCACTCCCTGTCCGAGAGCGGACGCTCCGAGCAGCTCCTCCCGGACGGCTCGACACGTACCCTCGTCCACCGCCCCCACCCGAGCGCCGGCGCCCTGTACACCGCCCGGGTGCGGCTACTGGTGCTCGACACCGCCGGGGTCCCGGCGGGCACCTACGAGTGCGTGCCGAAGTCGCGGTCGCTGCGCCGCGTGGGGCCGGTGCCCCCGGTGGAGGAGATCAAGGCGCTGTCGACGTACCTGTCCCGTCCCGCGACGGACCCCGACTGGATCGGCGTCGACGGCGCTCCGGTGGTCCTGGCCGTGTACGCGGACCTCGGCGTGCTGCGGCGCCGCTACGGCCTGCGCGCCCTGCGCCTGGCCCTGCTGGAGACCGGCCACCTGACGCAGACGCTGCTGCTCACCGCGACGGCCCTGGGCCTGGGCGGCACCCCGCTCGGCGGCTTCCACGACGACCTGGCCCACGAACTCCTCGGGCTGGACGACCTCGAACAGCCGTTGCAGTACCTGCTGCCGCTCGGCCGGCGGCCCGGGGACAGTGCCTAGGGTCTGTCCCCGGCGCACACACCATCGGGGGAATCCCGCACCCGTCGTGCCGGAGGCGGGTGGGACACGCGATACTGGCCCCATGGCTCAGCTGTCCTCCCCCGTCCCGCCGGCACCGGTCGGCGAGGTGCTCCGCTCGCGGTACGCCGGCCGCCTGCCCGGCTCCCTCGCCGAGCTGACGGGGCCCGTCCGCGGGCCGGTGGCGCTGCCGCCGCACGTCGCCTGGTCCGGGATGCGGACGTACGACCTGGACCGCCCGCGCCAGCGCATGAGCCTGTACCGGACCGTCCTCGCCGAGGGCCGGCGCGAGGACCTGATCGCCTTCCTGGACCGGGACCTCCTGGTCGCGCAGTGGCCCGTCCTGCGCACCCTGGTCAGCCGGCACGTCCGGCAGGTGTGGGAGGACCGCTTCCCCCAGCTCCCGACCCGGACCACCCCGCCCGCGTGAACCTCAGCGGGCTGCACCGCCGGCTCCTCGCCGACGTCATCGCCATCGGCTCCCCGTACCCGCTCGTCCTCACCGGTGGCTACGCCGTGCAGGCCCACGGGCTCGTGGACCGGCTCAGCCAGGACCTCGACGTCGCCACCGAGAACCCCGCTCCCATGGAGGACATCGCCGCCGACCTGGTCCACGAGCTCACCCGGCGCGGCTGGGGCGTGGAGGTCGTCGCCGTGGACCCGCTGGCCGCCCGCCTCATGGTCACCGACCCCGCCGACGGCGCGCGGTGCGAGGTGGACGTCCTCAAGGAGAACCTCTGGTCCGCCCCGGAGGACACCGAGTACGGGCCGGTCCTCGCCCTCGACGACGTGATCGGCACCAAGGTCCGTGCCCTGGCCGACCGGGGCGCCCCGCGCGATCTCATCGACGTGCAGGCGGCCCACCGCCTCCGGCACCGCAATCTGGGCGAACTGGAGCGTCTGGGCGCGCGGCACGGGCGCGACGAGTTCCGCCTCGACGACCTCCGGGACCGGCTGGCCGGCTCCGAGTGGTACGACGACGAGGAGTTCGCCGAGTACGGTCTCGACGCGCACGCCATCGCCGACCTGCGCGAGTGGGCCCGGCGGTGGGTCATCGACCTCGAAGCCCGGCTCGCGGAGGACTGAGCACCCCGCCGCACGACCGGGCCGAGCCGGCGGCGCGCCGGGCCGGGCCGGGCCGCTCACCCCGTGAAGGCGGCGAGGGTCGCCGCGAAACGGTCGGGGTCGTCGAGCCAGGGGTGGTGGCCCGCTCCCGGCTGCACGACGAGCCTGGCGTCGGGGAACAGCGCCGCGAACTCGGCCACCGACGCCGGGGGGCTGTTCATGTCGAACTCCCCGACGAGCAGCAGCGCGGGGGCCTCGAAGGCGGCGAGTGCCGCGCGCGTGCTCTCCGGGGTGAAGGCGCCCTCGGCCCCGAAGAGGGCGACGGCTTCCTCGTTGTCCGGCCTGCCCGCCTCGTGGTGCCGGCGGGCCTGGTCGTCCCAGCGACCGTGGAAGAAGGGGGCGACGGCCTCCGTGTCGCCGCCGGTGCCCTCCATGATGGCTTCCAGGGCGGCGAACGCGGTCGGGAACCACGGCTCGTCGCGCCGGAGCAGGGCGAGTTCACGGCGCGTCCGCGCATGGATCGTCAGGCCGACCGCGCGGGTACCGGGGCCGACCAGGACGAGCCGGTCGAGCCGGTCCGGGTACCGGGCGGCGTACTGCGTCGCGATGTTCGCGCCGGCGCTGTGGCCGAGCAGCGTCATCCGGGGCAGCCCGAGGTGGACGCGCAGCGCCTCGACGTCGTCGACCAGGCGGTCGCAGCGGTAGGAGGAGGTGTCCTCGGGAACCACGGAACGGCCGGTGCCGCGCAGGTCCGACACGATCAGCGGGCGGTGCGCGGACAGGCCGCCGAGGTCACCGAGGTAGCGCGAGTCGGCGGGGCCTCCCGGGACACAGACGATCGGGGCGGCGGTGGGCGGGGCGACGGTGGAGGCGGCGACGGCGGCGGTGGACGGGGCAGCGGTGGACCGCGGGCCGGGGGCCGGGTCGGCGGCCGGGTCCCGGTCCGCGACGACGCGGTAGGCGAGCCGGGTCCCGTCGGGTGCGCGAAAGGTGGGCATGACCTGCACCCTGCCGGCCATAACCTGGTTTTACAACCTGGTTGTGGCCGAGCGGATTCCGGAGTACAACCGAGTCATGGCAAGCGAAGACACCCCACGTCGCGACGGCGCGACACTGACCGACGAGCAGGCCGCGCGGATGCTCGCCGACCTGAACGACGTCATCCGCGCGGGCGAGGAGGCGCGGCGGCTGCGGGCCGAGATGATCAGGGTGCTCGTCGGCTACGGCTGGACCCAGGAGAAGATCGCCCGCCTCACCGACATGAGCCAGCCCGCCGTGTCCAAGCAGGTGACGAAGCACGGGGCGGGCGCCCCGCCGCCCCCCATCGGGCTCGCCCTCGACCAGCACGACGCGCCCTGGCTCGAAGGGCGACTGTGGGGCCTGGCCGACGCGCTCGCCGAGACCCTCGACGGCGGCGCCCACTGCGCGCGCCTCGTGAACGCCCTCGCCCGGGGACGCAGGCGCTTCACGCCCGCAACGGTCGACGAACTGCGACGTCTCGTCGAAGAGGACCTGAGGCAGCGCCGGGCCGCACTCCCCGGCGGCTACCGGTCCGCCTACGACGAGATCAGCCGGGGCCTCGACGTCCCGCCGAAGGCCGGCGCCGCCGCCGACGCACCCGCCGGGCCACCGTCCGTACGCCGCGCCCTCGCCCACCGCATCCAGCGCGACCACCTCGGGGACGTCGCCTGAGACCACGCCCTGGCCGGGCATCGGCGCGGCCCGGTTCGCCGTCGGCCGGGGGCCCGCCGTTCGGCCGACCGGACGGATCGTCAGGTGTCGCTCAACGCAAGGCACTTGGCCGTCCGTACGAGGCCGCCCAGGGCGTCGTTGATCGTGACCAGGGCGTCGCCCGCGGGCCGGGAACCGCGCGTGAAGGAGACCTCGACGGCGGGTTCACGCCCGTACGTGGTGAACACCCACACTCCGTCCCGCTTGACCCTGGCATCGTCGAGGACCCAGTCGAAGCCGTTGACGTCCACACAGGTGTCGATGGTCGGGGCGAGGGGTTCCACGCCGCAGCGCAGTACGACGGCCCGGCCGCCCCACCCGGCGGTCCCGGCGCCGTCGACCGCGTCGCGTCCACGTCCCATGAGGTGCTCGGGAAGGCGCGCGACCACCTCCGTACACGGAGCGGTCCGGGCGAAGGGACCCGCCGGCACGCCGTAGTCGGCGCGGGCGTACGCCGCGACGGCGGCGCAGAGGGACGCGGCGGCCACGACGCACACGAGCGCCCTCCGTCCGCGGACGCCGACACCGACGCGGACACCGACGCGGAACGGGGCGCGTACCCGTCTCATGGCAGATCGGGCCGACCCGCGCCGGCCGGTGAGGGCATCGCGTGGGGGCGCAGGACCATGAGGGGGCCTTCCGAGGTCGCCACCATGGCGAAGGGGAAGCGGTCGAGTTCGAGGCAGAGCGCGACGTCGTCGGGATGGACTCCCTGGCGCACCCCTTCGATCAGTTCGGCGGCGGCGCGCGACTGGGCGGCGCGGCGGAGGAACTCGGCGGCGTCCGTCCCGGCGTCGGTGGCCCTCCCGGCGATGTACTGGGCGCACGCCAGATCCTCGTCGGCCCGCCCGTCCTCGCCGGTGACCACGAACGTGACGCTGTCGCTCCCGCGCGTCCGCAGGAGCCGGGCCGTCGCCTCCGCCACCACGAAGCCGGCGCACAGCACCAGCGACGCCTCCTTCACGGCGAGGGCGCCGACCGTCCCCGCCGTGGTCTTCTGCACGACGGTCCGTCCACCCAGGTCGACGGAGCGCAGCAGGCCCGGGGAGTTGACCATCTCGAACCCGGGCGCGCGCGGACCGTCCTTCAGCGCCACCCACTCCGGGTGGGAGGCCTTGAGCGCCAGGGCCTCGTCCAGCGACCCGGCAAGAACGATCTTCTCCGCCCCCTGGGCGAAGGCCCAGGCGGCCACGGTGAAAGCGCGCATGACGTCGACGACCACCGCCACGGACGGGACGTCGACCAGATCGGCCATACCAAGGAATCGGGTGTCCATTCGGTCATGATCGCGCATGCCCGTGCGTCACGTGGGGTCGAGGGCCGCCTTCCGCCCGGGTCGTGACGTGCGCTCGTGTCGGGGCAGCAGGAGCGGGGTCGTCAGCATGAGCAGGCCGGCGATCGCGATCGCCGTACGAGGCCCGGTGACGGCGGCCAACAGGCCCCACAGCGCGGTCAGTACGGCG
The DNA here is from genome assembly GCF_044766345.1 of Streptomyces sp. NPDC102278. Classification (NCBI taxonomy): domain Bacteria; kingdom Bacillati; phylum Actinomycetota; class Actinomycetes; order Kitasatosporales; family Streptomycetaceae; genus Streptomyces; species Streptomyces sp. NPDC102278. Next base: position 276,593 of record NZ_JBIWLV010000010.1, read on the forward strand.
ATGGCGGCCTTACTGGTGACCGACCACGCGGCCAGGGTGCGCACGACCCGGTCCGTCGGGGTCCGTTCGAGCCGGTGGGTGGCGAACACCGGGTTGAACACTCCCATACAGGTGATCAGGCCGAACTCGACGGCCATGAGGAACACGAGGCCGGCGGCGCCGGGGCCGACGAAGGCCGTCCCGAGCGACCAACACGCCCGTAGGGTCCCGGCGGTGAGCATGACCCGGTGCCGTCCGAAGCGGGCGACGAGCCTCGGGGCCGACCGTGAGCCGATCAGACCGCCGACGCAGGGCACGGCGAAGGCGAGGGCGTACTGCCAGGGCGCGAACCCGAGCCGGCCGAGCACGAGGACGGCGAGCAGCGGCGAGGTCGCCATGATCAGGCCGCTGACCAGCACCGTGTTGAAGAACAGCGGGCGCAGCGCGGAGTCCGTCAGGATGTACCGCCACCCTTCGAACAGGTCGCCGATTCGCGACCGGGGCGGCGCTTGGGCGGGCACGGGGCGCGGCTCCGGCGGGCCGCCCATCGCGCGGATCCCCGCTGCCGAGAGGAGGTGGCTCACGGCGTTGGCCACCACGGTCACCACCGGGCCGAACGCGGCGATGGCGGCGCCACCGAGCGGGGGTCCGATCATGGTGGCCGTCCACGTCGTGGACTCGAAGCGGCCGTTCGCGACGAGCAGGTCCCGCGGCCGGACGAGTGCCTTCACGCACGCGCCGGCGGAGGCCGTGAAGACGATGTCGGCCGCGCCGACGACGACCGCCACGACCAGCAGTTGGGCGAAGTCCAGCCGACCCAGTGCGAACGCCGCGGGCACGCTCATCAGCGCCGCGAACCGGACCAGGTCCATCGCGACCATCAGGGGCCGCTTGCGTCGGAACTCCAGCCACGGGCCGAGCGGCAGCGCCACCACCGCGCCGACCGCCAGTCCGGCGGCCGCCAGCAGCGAGACCTCGGTCGGTCCGGCGTGCAGTACGAGGATCGCGATCAGGGGGAAGGCGTCGAACGCGAGCCACGTGCCGAGGGTGCTGATCGCGTACGCCGTCCAGAGCCATCCGAACGGCCGGCCGAGCGACCGTCCAGCCACCATGATCGACACACTCCCCGCCGCCGTGGAACACCCTCGTCCTGACGGGAGGAATCAAAGCGAGGGACACACCGGTCGGTCAAACAACCCGCCGACCGGGGTTCACAACCGCGCGTTGTGCGGCCGGCCAGGGCCTAGGGTGGGTCGGCGTGAATCTCGATGCCGTACGCACCTTCGTGGCCATTGCGGACGCGGGCCGCTTCCAGCGGGCCGCCGACGACCTGTCGATCACCCAGCAGGCCGTATCCAAGCGCGTCACCGCCCTGGAGAGGGAACTCGGGGTGCGGCTCTTCACGCGCACCCCGCACGGCACCCGGCTCACCGTCGACGGGCAGGCCCTCCTGCCCCACGCCCGCGCGCTCCTGCGCGCCGAGGAGCGGGCCGCGGATTCCGTACGTCCGGGCCGCCGCGCCCTGCGCGTCGACGTGATCAACCGGCGGATCGCTCCCGCTCGTCTGCTGCGCGCGTTCCACGGCGCGCATCCGGAGAGCGACCTCGACGTGGTGACCAACATCCTCGACGCCGACTCGGCGATCGCCGCCGTCCGGGCGGGCACGATCGACGCCACCTTCCGCGCCCTCACGATGCCGGCCCGGGAACTCCCCGACGGCATCGAGAGCGTCCGCGTCCTGGACGACCGCCTCCAACTCCTCACCGGGCCGGCCCACGAACTGGCCGGCGCCGGCGCGGTCGGGCCGGCCGACCTCGCCCGGCACAAGATCTGGATGCCGGGCATCGTCCCCGGCACCGAATGGGCCGCCTACTACGACGAACTCTCGGCCGAGTTCGGTCTCACCATCGACACGATCGGCCCCAACTTCGGTTCCGACGCCCTCCTGGAGGCGATCGCCGGTTCCTCGACGCTGGCGACCTTCGTCGGTGCGGAGGACCCGCTCGTCGGGCCCGCCCACCACGACCTGCGGCGCATCGAGGTGCGCGACCCGACACCGGTCTACCCGCACTCGCTGGTCTGGCTCGGCGACAACCCGCACCCCGCGCTCGCCCTGCTCCGCGACCACCTCCGGTCCACCCGCCCCGACCGCCCCGAGGTCGAGGTCTGGACGCCGACATGGGCCCGGGCCCGGCGCCCCGGGCCCGGCACCTCCCCGGTTTGAGGCGGGCGGTCCGGAGCGGACCGGGGCCGGAGCGGACCGGTCCGCAACGGACCTGCGCGCGGTCCGCAGTCCTCGGACGCGGGGGCCGCGTCACGTGGCGACGAGTCGGGGTCACGTCGTGACGAGTCGGGTCCCCGCCTCGCGGGTCGCCACGAGGCGTCGGCGGCGGCTCGGCATCAACATGGTCGGGTGCGAGATGCTCCAGGCCGCGGCCGAGCAGATCAGCTCCTTGATGCGGGCACCGCCGCGGCCCGCGATGACGGTGGACGTGACCTCGTCCTCGTGGGTCACGCGCTGGAGGATCCCGTCGCGGCGCCCGAGGCTGATGCACTGGGTGGCGTAGCCGATGGTGGTCTCCTGGACCTTGCGGCCGGTCAGGCGCGCGGCGAGGGCGTCGGCGGCCTGCCACGCCATCGGGGTCGCCGTGGCGCAGGACATCCGCAGCGGCCTGCCACCCGCCCCTTCGGCGAGCGCGGCGTCGCCGACGGCGTACACGTCGGGGTGGGAGACCGAGCGCATCGTGGCGTCGACGACGATCCGCCCGGTGTCGGAGACCGTCAGGGTGGTGGCGGCCGCGATCGGGTGGACGGTGAAGCCCGCGGTCCACACGGTCACCTGGGCCGGGATCCGCCCGGCGCCGGCGGTGACCACGCCGTTCGCCTCGACGCGCGTGATGTCGGCCCGCTCGTGGACCGCGATGCCGAGCCGGTCGAGGACGGCGCTCAGGTGGCGCCGGGCCTTGTCGCTGAGCCAGTCGCCGACGCCGCCGCGGGCGGCGATGGAGACCTTGAGGTCCGGGCGCGCCTCGGCGATCTCGGTGGCCGCCTCGATACCGGTCAGGCCGCCGCCCGCGACCAGCACGGTCCCGCCGGGCTCCAGCTCCGCCAGGCGCGCCCGCAGCCGCAGCGCGTCCTGCTTCCCGGCGACGTTGTGGGCGTGCTCGGCGACCCCGGGGACGCCGTGGTCGGTGGTGGTGCTGCCCAGGGCGTACACGAGGGTGTCGTAGTCGAGGGTCTCGGGGCCCCGCTCGCCGGTGAGGGCGACGGCCTTGCGGTCCGCGTCGACCGAGGCGACCCGTGCCACCCGCAGCCGTACGCCGGTGCCCGCGTAGACCTCGCGCAGCGGGCGGGGCCGCAGGTCCTGGCCGGCGGCGAGCTGGTGCAGGCGCACTCGCTCGACGAACTCGGGGTCGCCGTTGACGAGGGTGATCTCGACGTCGTCGCGGTGCAGCCGCTTGGCGAGGCGACCGGCGGTGATGGCTCCGGCGTACCCGGCTCCCAGGACGACAATGCGGTGCTTCATGACTCGCTCCTATCCGGTGGGACTCACCTCCTGAACCGGACAGCCACTCGATCCCTGACAGGTCGCGCGTGTGACGTGGGTCACCACACCTCCGTGAGGGGGTGATGGGGGCCCGCGGCCGCCCACCGGCGCGTGATGCGGTCCAGCTTGTCGGGGTTGACCTGGATGTGGATCTCCTCGACGCCGTCGGGGGTCGCGCCGAGGCAGATCACGCCGAGGATCTGCTCGCCACGCGCGATCACCACGGCGGGGCCGCCGTTGACGACGGCGGCGTGGAGGGCGACACTGCCGCCGGCGCGGGCGCGCTTGGCGGGCGCCGGCTGGAACAGGGCGCGCAGGTAGCGCGCGATGCGGAGCGCGCCGATGACCGGGGTCCTGCGGGCCTGGATCGTGGCGCCGCCGTCGGCCACGGAGACGGCGTTGTCGGTGAGCAGTCGGATCAGCGGGTCGGTGTCGCCGCTGAGGGCCGCGGCGAGGAACTCCTCGACGACCTTCCGCGCGGCGGTCGCGTCGACCTCGGTGCGGGCCCGGTGCGTGGCGAGGTGCTGTTTGGCGCGCCGGTGGATCTGTTGGCAGTTGGACTCGGTGAGGTCGAGGATCTCCGCGATCTCGCGGTGCGCGTACCCGAACGCCTCGCGCAGTACGTACACCACGCGCTCATTGGGCGTCAGCCGCTCCATCAGGGTGAGCATCGCGACGGAGACCGATTCGCGCTGCTCGACGGTGTCGGCCGGGCCGAGCATCCGGTCTCCGGCCAGGACCGGCTCCGGAAGCCACTGCCCGACGTAGGTCTCCCGCCGGACCCGCGCCGAGGTGAGCTGGTTGAGGCAGAGGTTGGTGAGCACCTTCGTCAGCCATGCCTCGGGCGTCTCGATGCGTTCCCGGTCCGCCGCGTGCCACCGCAGGAACACGTCCTGCACGGCGTCCTCGGCGTCTCCGGCCGATCCCAGCAGGCGGTAGGCGATCGCCTCCAGGCGGCCCCGGGAACTCTCGAACAGATCGACCTCGTGCGTACGGAGCGGCATCCGGTCATGATCGGCCATCTGCGCGGCTCACGTCCACCGTCCGTGACCGACCCGACGCCCGGAAAGGGCGGGCCCGACGCGCGGACCCGGACGCGAAGGAGCCCCGCGGCGGCCCGGGTCGGGGCGCGGCGGGGCTCCTTCGCGTGGGCGTCAGGGCGTGGCGGTCGTGTCCGACGAGGTGAGGTGCGTGTCGGTCGGGTGCCAGCGGGGGCCGCGTTGTTCCGCGAGGCGGAAGGCGGCCAGCGCCTTGAGGTGCTTGGCGATCGTCGGCTGGGTGAACCCGACGGCGGCGGACAGCTCTTCCAGGGTGGCCCCGGTCCGGGCGGTGGCCCGCAGTCCGTTCCAGGTGCGCGCCGCGGGCAGCCCGAGTCCGCCGTTGCTGGCGGAGGTGTGGAACAGGGTGTGGTGCGGCTGCGGACCGTCCGGATCCGCGCCGGCGGACACGGGGTCGCTCCCACGCGGCGCCACGGGGTCGGACACGAGTTCGGTCGCGGAGGCGGGCACGGGGCCGGTCTCGGGCGGTGACACGGGGTCGGGCCCGGTAGCGCGTGCGGACACGGCGGCCGGCGGGCGCACCGGGCGGCCCCGGGGCGGTCCGATCGGCCGGGGCGTCATGTTCACGGTGCGGTGCCTTCGGCCCTTTTGACGTTTGCTCACAGGCTTCGCGTCCCTTCACCAGTACGGATCACGTGAGGGGAACGAGTGAGCGGGAGAGCGGTGACTAGCGAACCGGTTTTCGTTCGCCTGAAAGGGTGCCGGCCCCGTCGCGCGGGGCCGGCGGGTCGGGCGCGGGCCTCCCCGCCGTCCCGTGCGGGGGCGGTCGGGCGGAGAGGAGGCCCGCGGGCTCGGTGGGCCTACTTGAAGGCCGGCAGGCTGCGCTCGACCCAGGCGGCGAAGGGGGAGGCCGGGCGGCCGAGGACCTTCTCGACGTCGGGGCTGACGCGCTGCTCGGAGGGGAGCGGCTGTCCCAGGATGTCGAGGGTGCCCTGGACGACGCCCTCGGGCATGAACTGCGACATGTGGGCGAACGCGGCCTCGCGGCTGAGCTCGATGAAGGTGATCTCCTCGCCGAGGACTCCGCCGAGCGCGGCGGCCTGCTCGCGCGGGGTGACCGCGGCGGGGCCGGTCAGCTCGTAGGTCTGGCCGGCGTGGCCCTCCTCGCGCAGGGCGACGGCGGCGACGGCCGCGATGTCCGCCGGGTCGACGACCGGGAGCGCGACGTCGGCGAACGGCGCGAGGACGGTGCGGTCCGCGCGGACCGACTCGGCCCAGGCGTAGGCGTTGGAGGCGAAGCCGCCCGCGCGCAGGACGGTCCACTCCAGGCCGGAGCCGCGAACGGCGTCCTCGAACTCGCGCAGCCGGTTGTGGGACTGCGCGTCCGGGCGGGTGGCGGTGATCTGCGAGGAGAGCAGGACGACCTTGCGGACGCCGGACTCCCGGGCCACGGTCAGCAGGGTCTCGGCGCTCTCGCCGCCGCCGAGCAGTTCGCCGGCGAGCAGGATGAACAGTGCGTCGGCGCCCTTCAGGGTCTCGCGCAGGCTTTCCGCCTGACCGAGGTCGGCCTGTACGTGGCGTACGCCCTGGGCGAGTTCGGCGGGCAGCGGGCCTCGGGAGACGGCGGTGACATCGGCGCCGGCCGCGGTGAGGGTGGCGAGCAGCGGGCGGCCGACGTTTCCGGTGGCTCCGGTGACAACGATCATGAGAATGCTCCTTCATCAAGGGTCATGGTGGGAGAAAGCCGCTGTCGGGGGCGGCGCCGCGGTGGCCGGACGGTGTCCTTCGCCGTGATACCGGGGACGCTAGCATCCTCGACATAGTAAGTACCTAGGGGAAAGTGACTATCCCTCCGGGAGGCGCTGTCCCCGGTCGGGACGGTCGGCCCCGGTGCGGACTGCCCGTGTACGGAGGCGAGTTCGCGACCGAGGCGCGCCAGCCGGGCGCGCGCCTCGGGTGGGCCGAGTACTTCGACGCGGGCGCCGAAGCCGGCGAGTCGGGCCGCGAGCACGTCGAGTGACGGCCCGTCGGCCTCGATGTCGAGGCGGCCGTCGGCGCGCGGCCGCGGTCCGCGCAGCCGGTCGCCGAACAGGTCGCGCAGGGCGGGCAACGCGTCGGTGTGCACCGCCGCGCGCACCGTGGCGGTGCGCAGGCTCCGTTCGACCCCGTCGGCCAGCGCCTGCCACGCCGTGGCCAGGTCGAAGCCCTCGGGGCGGCGGGCGGGTTCGCCGGTGGCGGTGACGGAGGTGACCCCGGTGTGCCGGAAGGACCGCAGGCCGTCCTCGGTGGCGGCGACCAGGTGCCATCGGCCGGCCTTGCAGACCAGGCCGAGCGGATCGACGGTCCACCGTCCGGGCGGGGTGTCGGGATCCGCGTACCCGAGGGTGATCCGCACCCGGTCCAGGACCGCCTGTTCCAGGGCGTCGTGGTACGGCCCGCCGGCGGTGCGCACGGCGGCCCGGGACCAGTCGAGGCCGTCCACGACGAGTGCCTTGGAGGCGGCCTCGGCGTGCGGGCGCATGGGGGCGGGCAGTGCCTGGACGAGTTTGCGCAGGGCGGCGCGGAGTTCGGGTGAGGCCGAGAGCGGACCGGCGGCGAGGAACAGCGCCCCGATCTCGCGCTGGGTGAAGCCGGTGAGGTCGGTACGGGATCCGCCCACCAGGCTCCAGCCGCCGCCGCGCCCGCGCTGGGAGTAGACGGGCACGCCCGCCAGGGTCAGCGCCTCCAGGTCGCGGCGGGCGGTGCGTTCGGAGACTTCGAGTTCGCCCGCGACCTCCTTGACCGTGACGCGTCCGCGCGCCTGGAGGAAGAGCAGCGTGGCGACCAGACGATCAGCCTTCATTTTGCCCACGTTCTTTCTAATAGGCCATGAGATGACCTGTTTGGTGGGGAAGATGGAGTCATGACAGAGACTGTGAATGTTTCCGGCACCCCTGCCACCCGCCCGTCCACCGACCCCCGCGGCGGCCTCTTCAAGGTCGTCGCACTGGCCCACGAGGTCCTCGCCGGCATCCGCCCGGACCAGTACGACGAGGTCACGCCCTGTCCGGACTACTCGGTCCGGGACATGGCCAACCACCTGGTGTCGGTGCTGCGCCGGGTCGCCGTGCTCGGTGCGGGCGGTTCCTTCATGAGCGTTCCGCACTTCGCCGAGGACGTCGCCGACGGTGCCTGGGCCGAGGCCTGGGCGGTCTCCGTCAAGGAGTTCGACGCGGTCTGGTCCGACCCGGCCGTGCTGGGTCGTCAGATCGGTCTGCCCTGGGGCCCGGTCCCCGGTGTGGTCGCCTCGGTGATCTACACCAACGAGTTCGTCCTGCACGTCTGGGACCTCGCCAAGGCCACCGGCCAGAACCCGGCGTGGGACCCGGAGATGCTCGCCGCACCGTTGGCGAACATGCACCGCGCCGTGCCGGCCGAGCCGCGTGGCGGCCAGGTTCCGTTCGGTCCGGTGGTTCAGGTGCACGAGGATGCTCCCGCGATCGACAGGCTCGTCGGCTGGTACGGCCGCCGTCCCTGACGGCCGCCCGGGATCCGGGGCCGCCGTCCGGGGACGGCGGCCCCTTCCCGTGTTCCGGGTCCGGATCAGCCGGCGGACCCGATGCCCTGCGCGAAGGAGAAGAACCGCGCGGGGTCGTACTTGGTCTTGATCCTGGCCAGGCGGGCGTAGTTCTCGCCGTAGTAGGACCGCTTCCAGTCCGTGAGGGCCGGGTCCATCCAGTTCTGGTACGTCTCGCCGTTGGACAGCGGGTCGATCGTCCGGAAGCCGTTGTCCACCCAGTGGGTGGCGACCGCGCGCGCGTCGGCGGTGTTCTGCTGCGGATCGTTGATCAGGGCGCGGTAGTTGACCGAGAACAGCGAGTCCCGGTGGACGTACGCCGTGTCCGTGCGCCCCGGGTCGTTGGCCGCGCCCCCGAAGAAGTGCAGGTCGAGGTAGCGGGCCTGGCCGGCCCTGCGCTCGGCGTCGAAGGCCGTCATCACGTCCGTCCAACCGGTGTGCCCCAGCGGCCGGCCGGCCAGGCGGGTGCGCTCCAGGCCGAACTCGGGTCGGGTGAGCACGCCGGACGGGGACTTGCCCGCGCGTTGGCACTGGTCCTGGCTGAGCGTGCCGCAGCCGAAGATCATCATCATGAGCTGCTGGTACGTCATGACGGCGTCCTGGCGGGCCAGGGGCGCGCCCGTCAGGGCGATCAGTCGGGCCGCCTCGGCGTCCCGTTCGGCCGGGGTGCCCCGGGAGGCCAGCATGATGTTGACGTTGGGGACGGAGCCGGGTGCCGCGTCCGGTTGGACGACGTACCCGCCGCCGCCGATGGTGCGGGGGGCGTCCACCAGCCACGTCGTGGCGGCGTCCAGGACGTCCGCGGCGCGGTCGTACGGGAAGATCAGGTTCGTGATGGCCATCTGGTCGCCGACGTGCGGGGTGACCGTGAAGCGGGTGACCACGCCGAAGTTTCCGCCGCCACCGCCGCGGATCGCCCAGAACAGGTCGCTGTTGCGGGTCGGCGAGGCGGTGACCACCCGGCCGTCGGCCAGGACCACCTCGGCCGAGGTGACGGCGTCGCAGGCCATGCCCATCGGGCGGGTCAGGAACCCGTAGCCGCCGCCCTGGAGGAAACCGCCGGCCGCGACGGTCGGACAACCGCCCTCGCTGACGACGAGGCCGTGCGGGGCCAGGGCGTTCAGGATGTCGACGTTCTGGGCGCCGGGGCCTATGTTCACCGAGCCGTTGCCGGCGGCGACGGCGACCGCGTTCAGCCCGGACACGTCGATGATCAGGCCGGGGGTGGTCGAGTAGCCGCCGAAGCTGTGGCCGCCGCTGCGGACGGCGGCGGGCAGGCAGTTGTCCTGGGCGAAGCGCAGTGCGACGGAGACGTCGGCGGAGCTGACGCAGTAGGCGACGGCCTTGGGGTTGGCGGCGTCGAACTGGGCGAGTTCGAGCTGCTTGGCCACGCCGTACGCGGCGTCGGTGGGCAGGACGAGCCGGCCCTGGAGGTTGCGCGCGAGCTGGTTCCAGGGGGCGCGGCCGGCCTCGGCCGCGGCGGTGACGTTCGCGGCGGGCAGGACGGTCAGGCCGACCGCGGCCGTGCCGGCGCCGATGAGTGCTCTACGAGTGATCACGGGTTGTCCCATGGGTCGAGGCGACAGGGGTGGGGCGAAGCGGGTGACGAAGCTGTGGGGGCCGGCACGCCACGCTCGTGCCGCGCGGCGGTTCGGCGCGGCGGCGGGCCACCGGCCCGGCCGGCCGGAGGGGCGGCGGGGCCGGTGGAACCGGGGAGGGGCCGGGGCTCAGGAGACCTTGCGGCCGCGCACACCCTGCCGGACGACGCCCTTGAGCATGGAGCGGCCGAGGTCGCGCATCTCCTTGGGGCCGGAGGTGCTCGCCCACCACATGAACTTCATCATCGTGGGGGTGGTCGCCCGGAAGAAGCGGTGGTCCTCGGGGTCCTTCCAGCCGAACGGCGTGTTGACCGACTCGCAGTCGCGGATCGCCTCGAAGACGATGTCGGCCGCCTTGTCCCCGTCGATCTCGCCGGCCTCGAACCGTTCGCAGGTCTCGGCGGTGATGTCGAAGAGGTGCTTGAAGGCGTGGCTGTCCGGCCACCACAGGCCCGTGTAGGGGGCCTTCTCCATCTCCCTGAAGTGGCGGTCGTCGCCGTCGAGGGTGAAGTTCTGGCGCGCCATGATCTGGCGCATGGTCGCCGGGGTGGTGAAGCAGGCCCACACCCGGAAGACGGCGTTCCAGAGGCGGAAGTGGCTGAAGGCGATGTAGGAGGCGTTGACGATCTTGTCGTTGTACTCCAGCAGGCCCTGCTCCAGGCGTTCCACGTACTCGAAGCGCTCGACCGAGAAGTCGTCCTCGCGCAACGCGTCCAGCACCCGGTAGGCGAGGGCGTCGACGACCTCGAAGGTGTTCGACAGACCGCGTGAGTACAGCGGGTCGATGAAGCCCGCGGCGTGCGACATCAGGCACCAGCGGTGGCCGATGGTCTGCTTGGAGGAGTACTGGATCCGGTCGGTGGAGACCCACTCGCGGACCCGCTTGGCCCCGTCGAACTGGCGTTTCACCGCCGGGTACATGTCGAGGTAGTGGTTGAACTCCTCGTCGGGGGTCATGTCCGTCGGCTTGGGGTACAACCGCTCGTCGAAGGTCAGGCCGACGCTGCAGACCGGGTTCTTGGAGTCCTTGTAATTGTCGAACGGGATGATCCAGAACCAGCCGCGCTCGATCAGGTGGTGGAGCGTGCCGCCGTGGAAGGGCGATTCGGCGGGCGGGCGCAGCGCCTCCGGGTAGTTGCACACGTCGTCGTACGGCTTGATGCCGACGTAGTGCGTGAAGAGCGAACGCGAGTGGTGCTTGTGACGGGGCGGGTTGTCGCGCAGGGCGAACTTCTCGGCGAGCGGGGAGCGGAAACCGCTCGCGTCGATGAGGAACTTCGCCCGGAACACCTCACCGGTGTGGCCCGTTACCGTGACGCCGTCCTCGTCGAAGTCGAGGTCGGTGGCACGCCAGTTCTGCCGGATCGTGCAACCGTACTTGGCCGCGACGTTCAGGTAGTACGAGTCGGTGTCCTGCCGGTAGAGGTGGACGGCCTCCGTCAGCATCTTGGGGATCACGAACATCGTGGCCTCGGCCGGGTTCGGCTCGCGGTTCTTGTCGTGCGAGACGAAGCCGAAGCTCTGCTTGCGGCCGTGGTGGGGCCCCATGTGCTCGGTGATCGCCTTGATGTCGAGCATGTGCTTGATCTCGGGGACGTCGTAGCGCGTGGCGAGGATGTGCAGCCACTCGACGAGCTGCGGATTCTGCGACTCGCCGACGGCGAACCGCGGGTGTTGGCCGGCGTCTATGAGGACGACGTTGGCGCCCTGGCGGGCCAGGATCGCCCCGGTGATCGAGCCCGCGAGACCCGATCCCAGGATCAGGACGTCGCACTCGTTCCACTCTTCGGCCTGGGGGGCCTCTTTCGTTGCCTCAGCCTTGGTGGGCAAGACCGTACTCCTCTTTGTCGATTTCACTCGGCGCTTGCGTGGACGCCGGCCGGTCATCGGGTCAGGCGGTGTGGCGCGGCGCGCCGAACCAGTCGGTCAGGGCCTGGGCCAGGCCCTGCGGGGAGCCGTCCGCGGCGACCCAGGCGACGTAGCCGTCGGGGCGTACCAGCAGGCTCGCGGCCGGCGCGTCGGCGTCGTTGCGGGTGGCGGTGACCACGTCGACGCGGTCCGTCCAACCGGCGGCGGCGGCGCGCAGGTCGGCGTTGTCGTGCAGGTCGAGCAGGACCGGGCGGCCCTTGTGCAGCAGTTCGTACGTGCTGGTCTTCGCGTCGTCGACCAGGAGCTCCTGGTCGGGCAGCCGACGGCCGAGGAGCGGGTGGTCGCCGGGGGCGGCGCCGTACGTGGTGTCCAGACCGGTGACCAGCCCGACGAGGTGGGTGCGCACCTCCTCGATGCGGACCAGTTCGGCGAACAGCTCGCGCAGCGGGTCGGCCTCGGGGCCGCCGAGGTAGAGGGTGCGCTGGACCAGGGTGTTGGCGACGATGCGGGCGCCGACCGGGTGGCGCTCGGTGTGGTACGTGTCGAGCAGCCCCTCGGGGGCGGTGCCCTTGACGGCGGCGGCGAGCTTCCAGCCGAGGTTGACCACGTCGCCGACGGCGGCGCTGATGCCCTGCGCGCCGATGGGCAGGTGGATGTGGGCGGCGTCGCCGGCGAGGAAGACGCGGCCCTTGCGGTACTCGGCCGCGTGCCGGCTCGCGTCGGTGAAGTAGCTGGTCCACAGCGGGGTGGCGCCGCTGATGTCCTCGCCGGTCACCCGCTGGAAGGACTCGGCCACCTCCTGGAAGGTGGGGGGCTCCTGGGTGGGCCGGACGCCGGCGCCGCGCTCGAAGACGACGACGCGGGTGGCGTGCGGGCCGAGCGGGAGGACCACGACCATGCCCTGCTCGCCGACCTCGCCGGTGGGGCGGATCCGCAGCGGGACGCCGGTCACGTCGGCCATCTTCATCTCGATGGTGGCGCTGGTGCCGGGGAAGTCGATGCCGGAGAGGCGGCGGACGGTGCTGCGGGCTCCGTCGCAGCCCACCAGGTAGGCGGCGCGCAGCCGCTCGACGCCCTCGGGGCCGGCGATCTCGACCTCGACGGCGTCCTCGCCGTCGGTGAGGCCCACGACCTCGTGGCCGCGGCGTATCTCCGCGCCCAGGCCCACGGCCCAGTCGTGGAGGATCGCCTCGGTGCGGGACTGCGGGACCCCGCGGACGCCGAAGTTCCCGCCTTCGATGATGCGGTAGTCGATGGGAAGGCCGCCGAAGTGGCCTCCCGGAATGGTGTCGAGTTCCCCGAATTCCGCGAGGAGACCGCGCTGTCCGAATTCCTCGATGGTGCGGGCCGAGAATCCGAGTGCGCGGGATTGGCGCATCGGTTCGGTCAGACGGTCGAGGACGATCACGGAGAGGCCGGAAAGGCGCAGTTCTCCGGCGAGCATGAGTCCCGCAGGGCCCGCTCCGGCAACGATGACATCGGCGTTCAAGCTTTCCATCTTCCCTCTCCCGCTGGCGTTTTCTCCAGTATTCCGAGGGGCCGCGGGAAGCTGAACGGTCTCCGATACAGGGCTCTGAAAAGTTCGTCAGATCCCCGGCAGCAGTGTCAGGGGACCGCTCCGGGGAGGTGAGAGGGGCGCGGGCGGACGCGCGAGGGTGCCGGAAGCACTGCTTCCGGCACCCTCGTGGCGCGTACCGCTGTCCGCGGTGTCCTTCTCGGCCGCCTTCTCAGCCGCCGAGCACCCGGTCGACCCGGATCTCCACGACGGCCAGGCCCGGCGGTTGCGGCGGCGCCGACCAGTACCGCTCGGTGTAGCGGCGGACGCCCTCCGCGACCCGGGAGGGGTCCGTGGAGACGGTGGCCGTCCCCTCCAGGGTGAGCCACTGCCAACCCGCCAGCTGGCAGACCGACACCCGGCCGCCCGGGTTGGCCAGCAGGTTCCTGGCCTTGCGGCGGGTCGCCGTCGTCATGACCCTGGCCAGGCCCGCGTCACCGTCCCAGGTGAAGCGCACCGGCGCGGTGTGGGGGCTGCCGTCGGGCCGCAGCGTGGTGAAGGTGCACAGGTGGTTCTCGGCGAGGAAGGCCTCGGCCTCCGCGGAGAGCCTCAGTGCCGGGGTGCGTGTGGGTGCCATGGAGGGGTTCCGTTCTCAGTGGACCGGCGTGCCGGCCGGCTGGTCCTTGGCCTTGGTCAGCGGCAGCAGCACCAGGGTCACCAGGAAGGCGACCGCGGCGAATCCGGCGCTGATGAGGAAGGCGTCGTGGAAGACGGTGGTGCGGGCCTCGCGGACCAGTTCCGGCACCCCGTGCGCCTTGGCGGTCAGCTCGGGGATCCGGCGGAAGGCGAAGGTGGCGGCGACGGCGAGGCCGAGGGCTCCGCCGATCTCCTGGGCGGTGTTGATGAGACCGGCGGCCAGGCCCGCCTCCTGCTCCTCGGAGCCGGCGAAGGCGGAGATCTGGAGCGGGACGAAGGAGGCGCCCAGACCCAGGCCGCAGATGATGAACGCGGGGAGCAGGTCGGTGAGGTAGGCGGCGTCGGACGGGGCGTTCCACAGGAGCAGCATGCCGCCGCTGACCAGCGTCAGACCGACCATCAGGACGGGCTTGGCGGCGACCTTGGTGACGACCTGGGAGGCGATGCCGGCGCCGACCGCGGTGGTCAGCGCGAGGGGCACGTAGGCGAGACCGGTCCGGATGGCCGACCACTCCAGCACCTGCTGCATGAAGAGGCTGGCGAAGAAGAACAGGCTGACGCAGGTGCCCAGCAGCAGGATCGCGATGACGTTGGCGGCGCGCAGCGAGGGGCGGCGGAAGATGCCGAGCGGCATCAGCGGGGCCTTGGCGCGGCGTTCGATGAAGAGGAAGGCGACGAGCAGGACGGCGGCCAGGGCGAAGCCGCCGTAGATGCGGGCGGCCGGGACGTCGGAGTCGTCGATGGTCTGGCCCAGGGTGAAGATGAGCAGGATCAGACCGGCGGTGAGGACGACGGCGCCGGCGAAGTCGAAGCTGCGGGTGCGCTCGGCGGCGCGGCTCTCGCCGACGACCAGCGGGGCGATCAGGGCGCCGACGATGCCGATGGGCACGTTGAGGAAGAAGATCCAGCGCCAGCCGGGGCCGTCGGTGAGCAGACCGCCGAGGGTGACGCCGGCGACGGCGGCGACGCCGCTGAGGGCGCCCCACGCGCCGAGCGCCTTGTTGCGCGCCGGGCCTTCCTCGAAGTTGTTGGTCAGCAGGCTGAGGGCGGCCGTGGCGATGAAGGCCGCGCCCAGGCCCTGGGCGCCGCGGGCGCCGATCAGCATGGAGGAGTTCTGGGCCAGGCCCGCGAGCAGCGAGGAGGCGGCGAACAGGAGCAGGCCGGTCTGGAGCATCCGGCGGCGACCGAGGGTGTCGGCGAGGCGGCCGGTCAGCAGCAGGAAGCCGCCGAGGACCATGCCGTAGGTGGTGACGACGTACTGAAGTGCCGTCTGGGAGATGTGGAGTTCGTCCTCGATGGTCGGCAGCGCGACGTTCACGATCGACACGTCGAGGAAGGTCATGAAGCCGGCCAGGCAGAGGAACGCCAGGATGAGGCCGGGGCGCCGGGCGGGTCCGGCCTCCGGCGTTGTGGTGGTGCGCAGGGACTCTTGGATGGACATGCCACTCCTCGAAGCGGGATGAGAACGGGGGAGGTGGGAACGGGGACAGCGGGAGGGGCGTCGGCCTGCAACACCGGCGCTCTCTGGTGGCTTTCGGGAAGCTAGCATCCCAAGTAAAGTAGGTACCTAGAGGAAAGTGACTTCCTGGAGGGTTCACATGAACAGCAGCACCGCCCTGTCGGGCGAAGCGGCGGCGCATGCCGCCCGGGTGACGTCGGAACAGGCCTGCCCCATCGCCCCGGTGCTCGACATCGTCTTCAGCCGGTGGACGACGCCGATCCTGTGGACGCTGAACGAGTTCGGGGTCCAGCGCTTCGTGCAACTGCACCGCAACATCGGCACGATCACGCCGAAGGTGCTGACCCAGCGACTGCGGCAGTTGGAGCGCGACGGGCTCGTGGTGCGCACCTACCACCCCGAGGTGCCGCCGAGGGTGGAGTACGAGATCAGCGAGCTCGGGCGCAGCCTGGCGCCGCTCTTCTCCCACCTCGCGGACTGGTCGGCGGACAACCTGCCCCGGGTGGAGCGCGCGCGGCAGGAGTTCGACGCGGCGGACGGGAACGCCCGCTGACCGACCCCGGTCGCCCGGCCGGGGGTCAGCGCGCGGGCAGGTCCGCGGGTTCGCGGTCCAGCTCGCGCATGTTCCCCTGGAAGAAGATCAGCGGGTCCTCCTCGGCGCCGGGAGCGTCGAGTTCGACGACCTCGCCGAGCAGAATGGTGTGGTCGCCGCCGTCGTACTCGGCGATGAGTCGGCAGTCCAGGAAGGCCAGGGCCTCGCTGAGCACCGGCAGTCCGGCCTCCGAGCGGTGGTGCGGCACGTCCTCGAAGCGGGCGGACTGCCGCCCGGCGAAGGCCCAGGCTATGGACTGCTGCTGTTGGGTCAGGAAGTTGACGACGAAGCCGCCGCTCTCCTGGACCACCGGCAGCAGCCGGGAGTTCTGGTGCAGGCATATGAGCACCAGCGGCGGATCCAGCGAGACCGAGGTGAAGGAGTTCACCGTGGTCCCCGCGGCGTCCTGGCCGCCGCCCGAGGTGATGACCGTGACACCGGTGGCGAAGTGGCCGCACACGTCGCGCAGCGCGCGTCCGTCGACGGGAGCCCGGTTCTCGGTGGTTGCTGACTGAACGGGAATCACGACAAGCCTCTCTCTCGGCTTCGGCCTTCGGCTCTCAGGTACGGGGTGTGATGAAGTCGGCGGCCGGCGCGGGCACGGTCGGCGACAGGGCCGCGTCGGTGTCCGTCGGCTTCCCGCCCGTGAGCGGTTCGGCGGCGGGCGCGGGGCGGCGGCGGGACAGCAGGGGCCCGGCCATCGCGGTCGTGACCAGCGCCATGATCACCAGCATGGTGAACATGCGCCCGTCGAGGACGCCGAGACTGACGGCCGCGTTCAGGATGATCAGTTCGGTCAGGCCCCGGGTGTTCATCAGCAGTCCCAGGTCCCTGGACTCCCGCCAGGAGAAGCCCGCCAGTCGGGCCGGGAGGATCGCGCCCACGAGCTTGCCGGTGCAGGCCACCAGGATGATCAGGGCGAGCGCGACGTAGTCCGATCCGGTCAGCGCGCCGAGGTCCACGCCGAGGCCGGTGACGATGAAGAACACCGGGAGCAGTACGACGCTGACGTGGTCCATGGGCTTGCGCAGGTGCTCCGCCAGGACCCGGGAGGGTTCGCGCGGCATCACGAAGCCGAACAGGAACGCCCCGAAGATCGCGTGGATGCCGATCCAGCTGGTCAGGAACGCCGAACCGAGCGCGCCCGCGCACAGGACGGACAGCAGCGCCGGCCAGCGTTCGGCGGCGGCCCAGCGCCACACCAGGCGTGCCACGAGCGGCTTGACGACCAGGAACATCAGGGCGACGAAGCCGACGCTGAGCGCGCCGATCCGGGCCAGGCTCGAATAGTCGCCGTCCGAGGCGACCAGGGCCGACACGTACGCCAGCAGGCACCAGGCGAGCAGGTCGTCGATGGCGGCGCTGGCCAGGGACAGCGAGCCGACCTTGGTCTCCATCAGCCGGTTCTCGGTGAGGATGCGGGCCAGCACCGGGAAGGCGGTGACCGACATGGCCGTGCCGAGGAAGGTGGCGAAGGCGATGAAGGAGATCTCCTTGCCCGCCACGACCATGTGCTCGGGGTAGAGGAACGGCGCGAGCGCCACGCCCAGGCCGAAGGCCACGGCGATGGACGACAGCGAGACCCCGGCCGCGAGCTTGGCGTGCGGCTTGATGAGGCGCTTCTCGAACTCCCAGCCGACCACGAACATGAAGAGG
The DNA here is from genome assembly GCF_044766345.1 of Streptomyces sp. NPDC102278. NCBI lineage: Bacteria > Bacillati > Actinomycetota > Actinomycetes > Kitasatosporales > Streptomycetaceae > Streptomyces > Streptomyces sp. NPDC102278. The sequence goes on from NZ_JBIWLV010000010.1 coordinate 294,038, forward strand.
ATCAGCCCGACCTGGGAGACCGCGGACAGCAGCGGCCGCACCTCGGCGGGGAAGAGGCGCTCGGTCAGGTGTCCGGGCAGCAGGCCCAGGATGCTCGGACCGAGCAGGATGCCCGCGGCGATCTCGCCGACCACGGCGGGCTGGCGCAGCCGCTGCGCGAGACGGCCGAGCGCCGCCCCGGCCAGCAGGACCACGCCGATGTCGAGCAGCATCATCGCCAGGGTCGACTCCTTGAGCCCCGCGGCGAGCATCGTCATCGGGCCTCCTCGGGCACGGGCGGATTGCCCTCGGTCCACAGGACGCGGAAGGTCAGCGCGGACAGCTTCCAGCCCTCGCCGGTCAGTTCGGCCTCGCCCGTCGCCAGGGTGCCGACGGTGAACAGCGGCCGGCCCGGGGTCCCGGGGTGGTGGACGTGCGTGGAGACGAGGTTGGCACGCAGCACGGCGCGGCCCTCGTCGACGAGGTCCACGACCGCGGGCGATCCCAGGTGCTGGGTGGCGGCGAAGGCCGCCAGGGCGTCGCGGTGGTAGGCGGCGAGGCCGGCGAGGCCCTTGTGACCGCTCATGGGGAACTCGACCCGGGCGTCAGGTGTGAACAGGCGCGCCGCCCAGGCGTCGTCCAGTTCGTCGTCGTCGAGACCAATGAGGTAGCGGTCCAGCAGAGTACGTGTGTCGGCGGTTGCCTGTCCTGGATGCATGGGCCGAGCATGACCCCCACCCCTTCGGGGAACCACGCCGTTTTTCAGATCCCTGACAAAGTCGTGAAAAGACCTTCAAAGGCTTTCCGGAGCTTGACAGAACGGATCGGAATTCTGACGCGAACAGGCTTTCCCCACCGCCCTTTCATTGAGCAAGATGCACTGGGAACACCGGCCGGCAGTGATGGCCGTTCGTACATCATTTTCCTCGAATGGAAGAGAAGAGAATGCCGAAGATTGCAGCCGACGGTCAGCACCTGACTGTTCTCAACCTGTTCTCGACCGACGCCCCCGAGAAGCAGGTCAAGCTGCTCGCCGCCATGCGGGAGATCGTGGACTCCGCGGCCTACGACGGCTGGATCTCCAGCACCGTCCACGCCGGCGAGGACAAGCCGGGCACCGCCAACTTCATCCAGTGGCGCAGCACCGAGGACCTCGAAGTGCGTTACTCGGGCGAGGAGTTCAAGCACCGTACGCTGCCGCTCTTCGGCGAGATCACCACGTCGATCCGGCTGCTCCAGAACGAGATCGCCTTCGTCCAGGCCAAGCCGGAACTCGACGGCGTCGAGATCTCCCCGAAGCGCGACGACTACACGGCGATCGAGCTCTTCGGCGTCGCCGAGGAGGAGCAGGAGGACCTCGTCGACGCGCTGGGCGCCTCGCAGGAGTACCTGCTCGACGTGCCCGGCTACCGCAGCCACACCGTGCTGCGCGGCCTGCGCGCCCGCGGCATCGAGGGCAAGTTCGTCGTCTCGTACTCGCAGTGGGACGGCAAGGAGGCGTACGACGCCTTCCGCGCCCAGGCCGAGGCCGACCGCACGCCCGAGCGCCGCAAGGTCGACGCCCGGGTGAGCGCCCTGCAGACCTGGCAGGACGAGAACACCTACCGCGTCGTGCACACCCGCGCCGCGGGCGAGTGATCCGCGTCCCGGTGGGGGTTCCGGCCGGCTGTGCGGCGGCCGGAGCCCCCGCCGGGACCGCGTACGGACCCGGGCACGCGGGCCCCGAACCAGGCCGCCGCCGTCACACCGAGGCGGAGGCCCACTGACAGAAGTGCCGCTGCCGGGACCCCCGCCCGGCGGCGGCACTTCTGCGCTCCCACGGGGTACGCCCCCGCTCCCCCACCCGTCCCGTCCGCGGACAGCACCCACAGATTTCACCTCGCGGGCGAAGCGGGACGTCGTGTTCCCTCGTCAGCGCGTCCATCCGGCGACCTGCGGCGAACCCGGCTCCCGCAACTCCCCGCGCCCTTCAAGGACGAGGAGTCCGAACATGAAGCAAGCGGGCGTGCGCCAGACGGCGCACGAGATCACCGTGGCGGTTCCGGCGGCCACGGTCCACCGGTTGATCGCCGATGTCGACAACTGGCCCGGCACCTTCCCCGCCACCGTCCACGTCTCCCACGAGGAGGCCCCGGAGGGTGAGCAGCGGCTGCGCGTCTGGGACACCGCCGGCGCCGACGGGGCGGTGCGCACCTGGCGGTTGCGCCGCATCGTCCAGGACGCCGACCTGCGGGTCAACTTCGAACTGCTGGCCACCGAGGCGCCCGTCGCCTCGATGGGCGGTGCGTGGCTCGTCGAGCCGCTCGACGAGAACTCCTCGCGGGTGCGGCTGTTCCACGAGTTCCGGGCCGAGGGCGAGGACCCGGCCGCACTGGAGCGCATCGGCGAGCGGGTGGCCCTGGATGCCGAGGCCGAGTTGGCGGCGTTGAAGCGGAACGTGGAGTTCGCCCACGGCGCCGAGGACGTCACGTTCTCCTTCGAGGACACCGTCACCATCGACGGCTCCGCCAAGGACGCCTACGACTTCGTCAACGAAGCGAACCTGTGGTCCGAACGCCTGCCCCACGTCGCCACCGTCCGCCTCACCGAGGACACCCCCGGCGTCCAGACCCTGGAGATGGACACCTGCGCCAAGGACGGCTCCGTCCACACCACCAAGTCCCACCGCGTCACCTTCCCCCACCACAAGATCGCCTACAAACAGGTCACCCTCACCGCCCTGATGACCCTGCACACCGGCCACTGGACCTTCCGCGACACCGACCAGGGCGTCACCGCGAGCTCCCAACACACCGTCACCCTCAACACCGACAACATCACCCGAATCCTGGGACCCGACGCCACCGTCGCCGACGCCCGCGCCTACGTCCACACCGCCCTCTCCACCAACAGCCTCGCCACCCTCAACCACGCCAAGACCCACGCCGAGAACCGGCACTGATGGCGGTGGCGAACGTACTGTCCCTCGACGACGGGCAACTGGACGTGTGGCTGCTGCCACCCCCCGAGTCGCCCCGTGACGTGCCGATGGGCGATCTGGACGACCGGGAGCTGCGGCGCGTGGAGGCGTACCGCCGCTCCGACGACCAGCGCATGTACGCGGCCGCGCACGTGGGTCTGCGCCGCGTCCTGGCCGTGTACACGGGCATCGCGCCCCGCAATCTCGCCATCGCCGGCGAGCGCTACGACGGGTCGGGCGGTCGCAACGGCCGGCCCCGGGTGCTCGGCGTGCCGGGCGCCCCCCAGTTCTCCCTCTCGCACAGCCACGGCCTGGCCCTGGTCGCGGTGGCGGAGACCCGGGTGGGGGCCGACGTCCAGCGCATTCCCTCGGCCGGCACCGCGGAGGCCTGTCTGCCGGCCCTGCACCCGGTGGAACGGGAGGAGCTGGAACAGCTGACCGAGGACCGCCGCACGGCGGCCTTCGGGCGGCTGTGGACCCGCAAGGAGGCCTACCTCAAGGGCATCGGCACCGGGCTGGCCCGCGGTACCCACCTGGACTACCTGGGCGAACAGCGGGCGGCGGACCGGCCCGAGGGCTGGGTCGTCGGCAATCTCCCGCTGTGCGACGGCCATGTGGCCGCGGTGGCGATCCTGGGCGGCGGGGACCACCGCATCGTGATGCGGGCGGTGCCCGACACCCTGCTGTACGCGCAGGAGGCGGCGGAGCGCCTCGCCGGCGTGGAGCCGGGACTGCGCACGGTCCTGCGGGACCACCGGACCCGGCCCTCGCCGGCGGCCCGGGCGGCCTGAGCCGGGACACGGCCCCAGGACGACACGACGAAGGGACGACGACAGCACGCGGGGGCCGGGGAGAAGATTCCCCGGCCCCCGCGTGCTGTCCCGTCGTGAACCGTCCCGCGCGTGCCCCGTACTTCAGGCGGCGCGGGGCGCGGGTCTCGCCGGCGAGCGCCAGGTGCGCGGCCCGTCGAAGCCGGACACCCGGTCCGGGCGCCGCCAGAGCGCGACGACCTGCTGACGGCGGGCCAGGTCGTCGGGCTCGGCGCCCGCGCCCGCGGCCCGGGCGAGCAGGATCGCGGTCAGGGCGGCCAGTTCCTCCGGGGAGGGGTTGCCCCGGACGATGCGCAGCAGGTGTTCGTCGGACGGTCCGGTCATGTCGGCCTCTCGTGTGGTCGGCGCGGTCACTGGGGCGGGTTGCCGTGCTTGCGCCGCGGCAGGTCGGCGTGTTTGGCGGCGAGCATCGACAGGGAGCGGGCCAGTACGGAACGGGTGTCGCGCGGGTCGATGACGTCGTCCACCAGGCCGCGTTCGGCCGCGTAGTAGGGGTGGACGAGTTCCTCCTTGTACTGCGCGATCTTCTCCCGGCGCATCGCCTCCGGGTCGTCGGCCGCCGCGATCTCCCGTCGGAAGACCACGTTCGCGGCGCCCTCGGCGCCCATCACCGCGATCTCGTTGGTGGGCCACGCCAGCGCGATGTCGGCGCCGATGGAGCGGGAGTCCATGACGATGTACGCGCCGCCGTAGGCCTTGCGCAGCACCACGGAGACGCGCGGGACGGTGGCGTTGCAGTACGCGTACAGCAGCTTGGCGCCGCGCCGGATGATGCCCTCGTGTTCCTGGTCCACCCCGGGCAGGAAGCCGGGGACGTCGACGAGGGTGACGAGCGGGATGTTGAAGGCGTCGCAGAACTGTACGAACCGCGCGCCCTTCTCGCTCGCCTTGATGTCCAGGACGCCGGCGGTCGAGGCGGGCTGGTTGGCGACGATGCCCACGGTGTGGCCGTCGATCCGGGCGAGTCCGCACACGATGTTCTGCGCCCAGGCGGCGTGGACCTCCATGAACTCGCTGTCGTCGACGAGTTCCTCGATGACGCCGCGGATGTCGTACGAGCGGTTCCCGTCGGCCGGCACCAGCTCCAGGAGCCGGTCGCCGAGGCGGTCGGCGGGGTCCCCGGTGAGCACCCGGGGCGGGAGCTCGCGGTTGTTGGGGGGCAGCAGGGAGATCAGGTAGCGGACCTCCGCCAGGCAGGTCTCCTCGTCGTCGTGGACGAAGTGGGCGACGCCCGAGGTGCCGGCGTGCACGTCGGCGCCGCCGAGGCCGTTCTGGGTGATCTCCTCACCGGTCACCGCGCGGACCACGTCCGGGCCGGTGATGAACATCTGGGAGATGTCGCGGACCATGAAGATGAAGTCGGTGAGGGCCGGGGAGTAGGCGGCGCCGCCGGCGCAGGGGCCGAGCATGACCGAGATCTGCGGGATGACGCCCGAGGCCTTGGTGTTGCGCTGGAAGATGCCGCCGTAGCCGGCGAGGGCGGAGACGCCCTCCTGGATACGGGCGCCGGCCCCGTCGTTGAGGGAGACCAGCGGGGCTCCGGCCGCGATGGCCATGTCCATGATCTTGTGGATCTTCGTCGCGTGGGCCTCGCCCAGCGCGCCGCCGAAGATCCGGAAGTCGTGCGCGTAGACGAAGACCGTACGGCCCTCGACCGTGCCCCACCCCGTGATGACACCGTCGCCGTACGGCTTCTTCGCCTCCAGGCCGAAACCGGTGGCACGGTGCCGGCGCAGCGACTCCACCTCGCTGAAACTGCCCTTGTCCAACAGCAGGGCGATCCGCTCGTGCGCGGTCAACTTCCCTTTCGCGTACTGGCGTTCGGTGGCCTTGGGGTCCGGGCCGTTGCGTGCCTCCTCCTTGTGGGCCTCCAGTTCGGTGAGCCGTGCGGTGAGCGCCTCGGATATCGCGGGCGGCATGGTGGGTCTCCTGTCCGGTGTCGGCGTGCGGGGTCGGCGTGCGGGGTCGGTACGGATGACGGCGGTACGGCCCGCGGCTCAGACGGTGGCGGTCTCGGGCCGGTCGACGGGCGGCGCACCGGTGATCGCCAGCCGGGGGGCCAGCAGCTCGGCGAGTTCGGTCAGGGTGCCGTCGAGCAGCGTCTGGGCCGCCACCTCCGCCCCCAGGTCCCGGCGGATCCCCCGGGCCAGGTGCAGGGCGTTGAGCAGGTCCAGCCCCTGGGTGCGCAGGGGCTGGTACGGGCTGGTGCGATGGCCCGGCGGAACCTGGAGCAGCTGGTCCACGTGCAGGCGCAGGCAGTGGGCGAGGGTGGCGGTGAGGACGTCCGGGCTCATGACGCGCAGTTCGGACAGGTCCGGGAGGTGCCCGATCGAGCCGTGCGCGATGTCGTCGGTCATGTCGGTGCCTTTCGTCGGGTGCGCGCCGGGGTTCCGCCGTGGATCAGGGGCGGCCGGCGGACCGGGTCGGGGGAAGGGGAGTGGGTCCGCAGGACTGGGGTCCGGTGTCCGGCGCGGTCCGGGAACCGCGCCGGGTCCGGCCCGCGAGCAGCGCCGCCAAGGCGGCGAGCAGCGACACCGATCCGCCGACCCACAGGCCCGAGCGCGCCCCGTAACGGCTGGCCAGCCAGCCCACGAGGAGGGCTCCCAGGGGGGTGAGGCCCTGGAGGATCAGCGTGTACAGGGCCATCACCCGCCCCCGGTACCGCGGGTCGCTGCCGAGTTGGATCCGGTGGTTGGCCGCCTGCGCGAAGTAGATGGTGGCGAAACCGGTCAGGGCGAGCAGGACGGCCGCCGAGACGTGGTCCGGGGCCCACCCGGCGGCGGTCTCGCTCACGCCGAAGGCCAGGGCCGAACCGGTGACGGTCCGGGCCGCCGGGCGCCCGCTGCGGGCGGTGGTGGCGAACGCGGCGAGCAGTGAGCCCGCCGCGAAGGCGGTGGTGAGCAGGCCGAACGCGGTGGCGTCGGCGTGAAAGACGGTCTTGGCGAGCAGCGGAAGGGTGAGCTGGAAGTTGAAACCGAACAGGCCGACGACCGCCAGCAGGGCCAACGGGACCAGCAGGTCGGGCCGGGCGCGGACGTACCGCAGGCCGTCCGTCACCCCCGACCCGCGGCCCGAGGGTTCGGCGCGCAACAGTTCCGCGGGCCGCATCAGCCGCAGGGCCGCCACCGTGGCGAGGTAGCTCACCGCGTTGAGGAGCATCACCGGCCCGGTGCCGACGGCCGAGATGAGCAGGCCGGCGAGGGCCGGTCCGACCACCCGGGCGGTGTTGAAGTAGGCGGCGCTCAGCGCCGAGGCGTTGGGCAGCAGGTCGGGTCCCACCAGCTCGGCGACGAACGCCATCCGGGCGGGCACCTCGAAGGAGTTGACGGTGCCGAGCCCGATCGCGAACAGGTACAGGTGCCACAGCCGCACGTCGCCCGCCAGGACCAGTACGGCCAGGCCCAGGGCCAGGGCGCCGGAGGCCAGGTTGGCGAGGGTGAGCAGCAGCCTCTTGTCGTGGCGGTCGGCGAGCCGGCCGCCGTACAGGGTGAGCAGCAGCATCGGTGTGAACTGCAGCGCGGTCAGGGTGCCCAGGGCGGTGGCCGAGTCCCCGGTCAGGTCCAGGACCAGCCAGTCCTGGGACACGACCATCATCCAGGTCCCCGCCACGGACACCACCTGCCCGGCCGCGAACAGCCGGAAGTTGCGTACCGCGAGGGAACGGAAGGGCTTGGAGCGTGTCTTGTCCATGGGGGGTGGTACGCCTCGCCTCTCGTGGTCTGCCCGTGCCGTGCCGTGTCCCGCGTGCCGTGTCTCAGGCCCGGGCCAGGCACTCCTCCAGGAAGGCCAGGGCGCGCAGGTGGTAGGAGCGGGCGACCCAGCCGAGGCTGAGGTTGTGTCCCGCGTCGGGCTGCCGGTCGATGGTGACGAACGGGGCCGCGGTGAACAGTTCGGCGATCTCGTTGAGGTCCTCCTCGTCGTTACGCCACCACAGTTCGTGCTCGGCGAAGGTGAGGCGGACCGGTACGGGCACCCGGGCGGCGGCAGCGGTGAAGCTCTCGGGCCAACGCGCCGCCTCCGCGCGCTCGCGCAGCGGCATGGGGGCGACGAGCGCGGCGGCGTCGCGGAAGGTGTTCGGCGGGTAGAAGCGCAGGGCGCCCCAGTTCCGCTTCCAGTGGCCGTGCCGGTGCGGGTCGCGGAGGTCTCCGGGGTCGACCGCGTAGTCCCGGCCGCAGCCGGAGACGTCCAGGCCCAGCAGGGCGGGGCCCGCGGCGCCGGGTCCGGCCTGTTCGGCGGCGTAGGTGAGGGCGAGCTTGCCGCCGAAGGAGTGCGCGACGAGGAACACCCCGGCGCCGGACGGGTACCGGTCGGCGAGGTGGGCGAGCGCGGTCCCCAGCGCGGCGGACTGTTCGGACAGGTTCTGGCCGCGCGGCAGGTGCGCGGCGGACAGCCCGTAGCCGGGCCGGTCCACGGCGACGACGGTGTAGCCGAGCCGGGCGCCGAGGGTGAGCAGGGAGACGTCCGGGTGGGCCTGGCCGTCGAAGTAGCCGGCGCTCATGCCGCCGCCGTGCACCGCGACGATGGTCGCGCGGGGCGGGCCGACGGGCTGGGCGATCAGCGCGGACAGGGTGAAGGCACCTGCCTCCAGGGTGATCGGCCGCACACCCGGCGACATGCCGGGCGCGGTCTCCTCCGCCCCGACGGGCAGGAGTACGGGGGCGTTCACAGGGCTCCCCGGGCGTGGGCGGGCCGGTGGGTTCTTCGACTCATGGTCTCTTCCTGGGACGGTGGGCGGGGCGGCCCCCGGGGCCGGGCGCGGTGCCTGACCGCGCCCGTCGCGGGGGCCGGGCAGGGTCAGGCGGGGGTGCCGAACCACTGCCGCAGGGCCGGGGCCAGTTCGGCGGGGTCGGTGCCCGCCCAGGCGACGTAGCCGTCGGGGCGGACCAGGACGGCCGTGGCACCCGCGAAGACGGCCGGGTCCCGGGGGACGCCGGTGGTCGTGGTGACCCGGTCCTTCCAGCCGGCGGCGGCCTCGCGCACCTCGGGGTCGTCGGCGAGGTCGAGGAGGACGCCGCGGGCGGGGTGCAGCAGGTCGGCGGTGCCCACCGGGCCGTCGGCCGTGATCAGGTCGCGCGGCGGGAGCCGGCGACCGAGCAGCGGGTGGCCTTCCCCGGGCGCGGCGGGGTCCTCGCCTGCGGCCGGGGCCGCGGCGACGTCGTAGCGGACGTCCAGGTGGCTGACCATGCCGGCGAGGTGGCGCTTGACCGGGTCCAGGGCGATCAGCTCGGTGAACAGGGCCCGCAGCGGCTCCGATTCGACGCCGCCGAGGAACACGGTGCCCTGGGCGAGGGTGTTGGTCAGCAGTCGCGTCCCGACGGCGTGGCGCTCGTCGTGGTAGGTGTCGAGCAGCGTTTCGGGGGCCCAGCCGGCGAGGGTCGCGGCCAGTTTCCAGCCGAGGTTCACGGCGTCCTGGACGCCGGTGCTCAGGCCCTGTCCACCGGCGGGCAGGTGGATGTGGGCCGCGTCGCCGACCAGCAGTACGCGCCCGCGCCGGTACTCGCTCGCCTGCCGGGTGGCGTCGGTGAAGGAGCTGACCCAGTCGGCGCCGCCGCTGGAGATGTCCTCGCCGGTCAGGCGCTGCCAGGCCGCGGCGACCTCCGCGAAGTCGGGGCTCTGGCTGCGGTCGGCGGGCGGGGCGCCGTGCTCGCACACGATGATGCGGTCCACGCCCTCGGCGAGCGGCGCGGCCATCACCATGCCGGCCGGTACGCGCTCGCCGAGGAAGCGGGGCGGGATCGAGCAGCCGACCACGTCGGCGAGGTACATGCCCCGAGTGGCATCGGTGCCGGGGAAGGCGAACCCGGCGACCTTGCGCACCAGGCTGTGTCCGCCGTCGGCGCCGACCAGCCAGCGGGCGCGCAGCCGCTGTTCGCCGTCGGGGCCGGCGACGGTGGCGGTGACCCCGTCCGCGTCCTGCTCCAGGTCGAGGAACTCCCACCCGCGCCGGATGTCGCTCCCCAGCTCGCGGGCCCAGTCCTCCAGGACCGTCTCGGTCCGCGACTGCGGGATGCCGCGGGCCCCGAAGTGGGCGTCCTCCAGCGCGGTGAAGTCGAACTGCACCCCGCCGAAGTGGCCCAGCGGGCTGGTCTCCAGCCCGCCGAAGCGGGGTACGAGGCCCCGCTGGTCGAAGGATTCCAGGGCGCGGGCGGTGAAGCCCAGGCCGCGGGACTGGCCGGTGGGTCGCTCCAGGCGTTCGGTGACGATGACGTCCGCGCCGCCCAGGCGCAGCTCGCCGGCGAGCATCAGGCCCGCCGGGCCGGCGCCGACGATGATGACGTCCGCGTCGATGGTGTCGACGTCCTTGGCCATGAGTGTGCCTTCCTGGTTGCCGGCGCCGGCCGCCGCCTCAGCGGGCGGCGGCGGTCGCGGCGTGTCGGTGGGTGGGGTGCGCGCCGGCCGGTGCGCCGAACCAGCGGCGCAGCGCGGTGTGCGGGCCCCGCGGGTCGGTGCCGGGGTCGCCGGCCCAGACGACGTGTCCGTCGGGCCGTACGAGGAGGGCCTCGCCGGGGGTCAGCGGGCTGCCGGCCGCGGGGTGGGCGCTGACGTGGTCGACCCGGTCCGCCCAAGGGCCGACGGTGGCCGGGTCCGCGCCCGTGCCGAGGTCGAGCAGCAGGCCCCGGCCGGTGCGCAGCAGTGCGGCGGTGGTGTCGCCGGTCGGGCCGGCCAGCGCGGAGGGGGGCAGGCGGCGGCCGAGGAGCGGGTGGTCCGTGCCCGGTCGTCCGGGGTCGGCGTCGTCCGTGACGGGGTAGCGGATGCCGAGTCCGCTGACGGCCCCGGCGAGTACGGTGCGTACCCCGTCGAGGGCGACGAGTTCAGTGAGCAGGGTGCGGGCCGGTTCGACCTCGGGTCCGCCGAGCAGCAGCAGGGTCTGGGCCCGGATGTTGGCCAGGACCGCGGCGCCGACGGCGTGGCGTTCGGTGTGGTAGCTGTCCAGGAGCCCTTCGGGGGCGTCGCCGCGCACTTCGGCGGCGAGCTTCCAACCGAGGTTGAAGGCGTCCTGGACGCCGAGGTTGAGGGCCTGTCCGCCGCTGGGCATCTGCTGGTGCGCGGCGTCGCCGGCGAACAGGATCCGGCCGTGCCGGTACCGGGCGAGTTGCCGGTTGGCGTCGCCGAAGGCGTTGACCCACAGGGGGCTGCCGTGGGCGATGTCCTCGCCGGTCACCCGCTGCCAGGCGTCGACGACCTCGTCGAACGCGGGGGCGCCGGAGCGCGGGACGGCCGGTTTGCCGAACTCGTGCACCATCACGCGGGTGACGCCGTCGCGGGTGGCGGATACGGCCAGGCCGTCGGGCAGCCGCAGGAAGCGCCGGTCGGGCGTCTCGACTCCGCCGACGTCGGCCCGCAGCAGTTCGCGCTCCGCGTCGCGGCCGGGGAAGTCGGCGCCGATGAGCCGGCGTACGGTGCTGTCCTCGCCGTCGCAGCCGACCAGGTACCGGGCGGTGATCCGGACCGGGCCGTCCGGGCCGATGCCGTCGGCCGTCACCCCGTCCGGTCCGACGGTCAGGGCGACCAGTTGGTGGCGGCGGAGCAGGCCCGCGCCCAGCTCGACGGCCCGGTCCTGGAGGAGTTCCTCCGTACGCCGTTGCGGCACCTTCCACTGGCCGGGGTGGGAACCGGGCAGGGTGAGGTCCAGTGCGATGCCGCCGAAGTGACCGCGCGGTTCGCACGGCGGGGTGCCCAGGTCGGCCAGCAGACCCCGACTGTCGAAGATCTCCATGGTGCGGGCGTGCAGCGTGGTCGCCCGGGACTCGGTGGTCGGGCCGGGGCGCTGGTCGAGGACGAGCACCCCGGCCCCGCCGAGCCGGAGCTCGCAGGCGAGCATCAGTCCGGCGGGGCCGGCTCCGACCACCAGGACGTCGGTGTCCAGGGGTCCCCGCGCGCTGTCCAGGTGGTCCGATGCCATGTCAGTTCTGGTTCCCGGCGAGGGTTTCGGCGTGGGTCTTGGCGTGGTTGAGGGTGGCGAGGCTGTTGGTGGAGAGGGCGGTGTGGACGTAGGCGCGGGCGTCGGCGACGGTGGCGTCGGGTCCCAGGATTCGGGTGATGTTGTCGGTGTTGAGGGTGACGGTGTGTTGGGAGCTCGCGGTGACGCCCTGGTCGGTGTCGCGGAAGGTCCAGTGGCCGGTGTGCAGGGTCATCAGGGCGGGGAGGGTGACCTGTTTGTAGGCGATCTTGTGGTGGGGGAAGGTGACGCGGTGGGACTTGGTGGTGTGGACGGAGCCGTCCTTGGCGCGGGTGTCCATCTCCAGGGTCTGGACGCCGGGGGTGTCCTCGGTGAGGCGGACGGTGGCGACGTGGGGCAGGCGTTCGGACCACAGGTTCGCTTCGTTGACGAAGTCGTAGGCGTCCTTGGCGGAGCCGTCGATGGTGACGGTGTCCTCGAAGGAGAACGTGACGTCCTCGGCGCCGTGGGCGAACTCCACGTTCCGCTTCAACGCCGCCAACTCGGAGCGGCTGTTCTTGTCGACGGCCTCGTCGATCCAGAGGAGGTCGTGCGCGTCGTCGTCGATCGCCCGGTAGTCGTGGAGCAGCCGCACCCGCGAGGAGGTCTCGTCGAGCGGCTCGATGATCCACGCGCCGCCCATGGAGGCGACCGGGTTGGTGGTGACCTCCTGGCGGAAGGTGATCCGCAGGCCCTGCGGGTCGAGTTCGCGGCGCGAGGTCCAGTTCTTCGGTTGGCCGTTGGCGGTGGCCCAGATCCGGATCCGCTCGTGCGTGCCGTTGAAGTCGACCCGGTCCACGTGGATGGTGGGCGGGAAGATGCGCGGCCAGTTGACGACGTCGGCCAGCAGCCGGTACACGTCCGATGCCGGCGCGGCGATGGTGATCTCGTGCTCAACCTCGCGGGTTGTCATGACGGCTTCCTCTTCGAGAACTCGGGCGCGTCGGCACCCTGGTGGCAAGGGGTGCGGATCAGAAGTTGCCGAGTCCGCCGCAGACGTTGATCGCCTGCGCCGTGACGGAGGCGGCGGTGTCGGAGGCGAGGTAGGCGACCATGCCGGCGACCTCTTCGGGGGTGGAGTACCGGCCGAGCGGGATCTTCGACTGGAACTTGTCGAGGATGGCGTCCTCGGAGGTGTCGTAGGCGGCGGCGTACCCGGCGCGGACGCGCTGGGCCATCGGCGTCTCGACGTAGCCGGGGCAGACGGCGTTGACCGTGATCCCGGTGGGGGCGAGTTCGTTGCCGAGGGCCTTGGTGAAACCGACCACGCCGTGCTTGGAGGCCGAGTACGGGGCGCCCAGGACGACGCCCTGCTTGCCGGCGGTGGAGGCGATGTTGATGATGCGGCCGCGGTTCTTGTGGCGCATCCCGCCGGTGTTGAGTACTTCCTTGGTCAGCCGGAAGACGCTGGTGAGGTTGGTGTCGATGACATCGGCCCACAGCTCCTCGTCTATGTCCGCGGTGACGCCGCCGCCGGACCGGCCGGCGTTGTTGACCAGGACGTCGACGCCGCCGAAGCGGTCGACCGCGGCCTGGACGAACGCGGCGGCCGAGGCGGAGTCGCGTACGTCGAGGACCGTCCCGTCGGCTTCGAGGCCTTCCGCCTGGAGCTCCTTGACCGTGGCCGCGACGTTGTCGGCGTTGCGCGCGCCGATGAAGACCGCGTGCCCCTGGGCACCCAGTGCGCGGGCCGCGGCCAGGCCGATGCCGCTGGTGGCGCCCGTGATCAGGGCGATCCGCTTCTCCTGCGTCGACATGATTCGTCTACTCCGTAAGTGTCCGGGGGTGATTCGGCGGGGCCGGGCGGAAACGCGTCCGCCCGGCCCGGGGAACGAACTGGGTGCGGCGGGCGACTCAGGCGGCGCTGGGCACCGCGGTGAGGTGGCCGTTGACGGCCGCGATCAGCGCGCGGGGGGTGTCGGCGTCGGTGAGCAGGTCCTCGTCGAGGACGATCTTGTACTCGCGCTCGATGCGGCTGCCGGTCTCCAGCAGGGCGAGGGACTCGTAACCGAGCGCCTCGAACTGGACGTCGAGGATGTCGCCGTCGAGGTCGACGCCCTCGTCGGCGCCGGCGCCTTCGAGGAGGATCCGCCGCAGGTCGTCAAGGGTGAAGGTCTGAGTGGACACGTGGGGCCCTTCATGGCTCGTGGATCGGTGGTGTGGGGATGGTGTGTGTGGGGGGTCCGTGGGGGGTGTGAGGCGGTGGGGGGAAGGCGCCCTCCGCCGCCGGTCGGGGGGTGGCGGCGGCGGAGGACGCCGGGTTCGTGGCCGCCCGTCGTACGAGGACGGGCGGGGCGGGCGGGGTGCGGGGCCGACGGCGGGCGGGCCGGCGTGGTACGGCGGTACTAGTCCGCGGCGCGGACGACGACGGCCGAGTTGAAGCCGCCGTAGCCGCGGGCCACGACCAGGGCGGTGCGGACCTGCGCGGTGCGCGGCCGGTCCACGACCAGGTCGAGCGCGTACTCCTCGGCCGGGCGCACGTTGACGGTCGGGGGGATGAGCCCCTCCTCGATGGCCAGCAGGGCGGTCGCGACGTCCAGCGGCGCCGCGCCCGAGTACAGCCGGCCCGTCATCGTCTTGGGCGCGGTGACGGGAACGCCCCGCTCGCCGAACACGGCGCCGATGGCCTCGGCCTCGATACGGTCCAGTTCCGGGACGCCGGCGGCGTCCGCGAAGACCACGTCCACGTCCTCGGGTCGAACGCCCGCGTCGTCGAGGGCGAACTCGATGGCCTTGCGCAGCGCGGGCTCCCGGTCGCTGCCGGGCGCCGCGTCGAAGGTGGCGCCGTAGCCGGCGATCTCGCCGTAGATCTTCGCGCCGCGCGCACGGGCCGACTCCGCCGACTCCATGATCAGGATGGCACCGCCCTCGCCGGGCACGTAGCCCGAGGCGTCCGCGTCGAACGGCAGGAACGCGCGGGTCGGCTCGTCGCTGGTGCTCAGCCGCTTGGCGGCGAGCTGGGCGACCCAACCCCACGGGCAGATCGAGGCGTCGACACCGCCCGACACGATCATCGGAGTGCCCTTGCGGATCAGCCGCCGGCCCTGTGCCAACGCGTCGAGGCCGCCGGCCTCGTCGCTGACGATCACTCCGCTGGGGCCCTTGAGCCCGCTGCGGATGGAGATCTGGCCGCTGTTGACGGCGTAGAACCAGGCGAAGGACTGGTACGCGCTGACGTACTGCGCGCCCTGGCTCCACAGCTTCTGCAACTCGTTCTGCCCGAACTCGAAGCCGCCCGACGAACTGGCCGTGACCACGCCCATGTCGTACTCGGGCAGGCTCTGCGGGTCCACACCGGCATCCGCCAGCGCCCACTCGGCGGCGACGAGCGCGAGGCGCGTCATCCGGTCGGTCTGCGGGAGCAGCCGGCTCGGCAGCAGTTCCTCGTCGGAGAAGCCGGGTATCTCGCCCGCGAGGGTGGACGGGTAGCCGGCGGGGTCGAACCGGGTGACCCGGCCGATGCCGTTCTTGCCCGTCCGGGTCGCCGCCCAGTAGTCCTCCGTACCCAGGCCGTTGGGCGCCGTGATGCCCAGACCCGTCACCACAACCGAGGTGGTCATGCCACGCTCCTCTCGGGACGCGCCAGCACCATGGCGCTCTGGAAACCGCCGAAGCCGCTTCCGACGGTCAGGACGGCGTCGGTGAGCTGCTCCCGGGCGACCAGGGGGACGTAGTCGAGGTCGCACTCCGGGTCCGGGGTGTGGAGGTTCGCCGTCGGCGGGACGACGTTGTTCTCCATCGCCAGCGCGGACGCGGCGATCTCGATGGAGCCGATGGCGCCGAGCGAGTGCCCGACCATCGACTTGATCGAGCTGACCGGGGTCCGATAGGCGTGGTCGCCCAGGCTCCGCTTGAACGCGGCGGTCTCGTGGCGGTCGTTCTGCTTGGTGCCCGAGCCGTGCGCGTTGATGTAGTCGATCTCGGTCGGGTTCATCTTGGCCTCGCACAGCGCGACCCGGATGGCCTCCGCCATCTCCTTGCCGTCCGGCCGCAGACCGGTCATGTGGTAGGCGTTGGAGCGGGTGGCGTAGCCGGCTATCTCGGCGTAGATGTGCGCGCCGCGCTTCTTGGCGTGCTCCAGCTCCTCCAGGACGAACACCGCCGCGCCCTCGCCCAGGACGAAGCCGTTGCGGGTTCCGTCGAAGGGGCGGGAGGCGTGACCGGGGTCGTCGTGGCGGGGCGTGGTCGCCTTGATGGCGTCGAAGCAGGCCATGGTGATCGGCGAGATCGGCGCGTCCGAGGAACCGGCGATCATCACGTCGACCGAGCCCTCGCGGAGCAGGTCCACGGCGTGGCCCACCGAGTCGATGCCGGAGGTGCAGCCGGTGGAGACCACGGTGCTGGGGCCCTGCGCGCCGACGGCCCAGGCGACCTCGGCGGTGAAGGAGCTCGGCACCAGGTAGTTGTAGAGGTGCGGGACCGCGTACTCGTGGTCCACCAGGTGGAGTCGGCCGCCGTCGCTGACGACGTTGTACTCCTCGTCCAGGCCCATCGTGGCGCCGACGGCGCTGCCGATGGTGACGCCGACGCGGTACGGGTCGTACGTCTCCAGGTCGATGCCGCTGTCGGCGACGGCGCCGCGGGCGGCGACCACCGCGAACTGCGCGGCCCGGTCCATGCGCCGGATCTCCTGCGGGGTCAGGCCGTGTTCCTGGGGATCGAAGTCGATCTCGGCGGCGACCCGCGAGCGGAAGGGGCTGGGGTCGAAGAAGGTGATGCCGCGGGTCGCGGTACGGCCCTCGCTCAGCAGGTTCCAGAAGTTCTTGGTCCCGACACCACCGGGCGCGAGCACCTCGATGCCGGTGATGACCACACGTCGGCCGGTCACGCGGACGCCTCCCAGTTGTAGAAGCGCTTCGCCATCGCGTCGGCGGGGGAACGCCAGGTGGCGGGGTCGTAGGCCCCGATGAACGGCTTGAGGTCCTCGCTGATGCCCACGAAGCGCGGGTCGCCCTTGGCGGCCTCGATCAGCTCGCCACCGTTGTCGGTGTCGAAGTCCTGCAGATGGAAGTACAGCCCCCGGTATTCGAAAAGCTGCCGGCGACGCGTACCCATGCGGTGGGGCATCTCGGTGGCATCGAACTCACCGAAGAGCTTGGCCACGTCAATGCTGGAACCGGGGTCCATCCGCGCCACGATCAAAGTGCTGTGCATTCGTTCCCTCTCCTCACGACCCATGAATTGGAATTAGTATGCGAGGCCCGAATGACGTTTTCAACGGCGATTACGTCAGGGAATTGTCAGGACTCGCAAGAATTCCGCAGACGAATTCAGCGCAATGCCATGTATCAGTCCTTGATCTCGCAGATGCCGGCGCCGGAGGTGAGGGAGGCGCCTACTTCGGCCTTGAGGCCGACGATGGTGCCGGAGCGGTGTGCGTTGAGGGGTTGTTCCATCTTCATGGCCTCGAGGACGACGATGAGGTCGCCTTCGTTGACCTGTTGGCCTTCCTCGA
>NZ_JBIWLV010000011.1:0-73144 GCF_044766345.1 Streptomyces sp. NPDC102278
GGTCGGGCGCCGACGGTCGGGGAGTTGGCCGAGCACCTGGAGTTGTCCGAGGAGCAGGTCGTGGAGGGGATGGTCGCGGCCAACGGGTACACGAGTGGGTCGATCGACGAGTCGACGTCCTCGGGGAGCCGGCCCTCCGCGCAGCCGCGTTCGCTGGCGGACACGGTCGGTGACGTGGATCCGGCGATGGAGTTGTTCGAGGACTTCCACACCCTGGCTCCGCTGCTGAAGGACCTGGCGCCCCGTGATCGGCAGATCCTGGCGATGCGGTTCGGGCAGGAGAAGACGCAGGCCGAGATCGGCGCCGAACTCGGCATCTCCCAGATGCAGGTCTCCCGCCTCCTGACCCGCACCCTCACCCGCCTGCGCACCGGAATGCTCGCCGGCTGACGTCACGCACACCCGGCGGCCCGCTGCGTGCGGCCCCCGGTCTTCCCCGCCCCTTGCCGCAGCCCCGGTGTGCCCCCGCACCGGGGCCGCCCGCGCGCCCGGCCCGCGCCCCACACCACGATCTTCGTCGCATCCTCCGAAGACCGCCGGGAACACGGATAGGGAGCCCGCCCCTGGGCAGTCGCACCCTGTCTCGACGATCGACACCACCGTCGCGGCCCATTCGAACCCGGAGGTACGCGGTGACCAGTACGGACGGCGACCACCCCCAGGCCGACGCGGGTGCGCCCGCCCGCCGGATACGGCTGGACCCGCAGGGGCCCATGCTGATCGAGGGCCCGGTGGAGATCGTCCTGGACGACGGGACGATCGCCCGTTCCGACCGCTTCATGGTCGCGGTGTGCACCTGCCGCCGCAGCCGCACCCAGCCCTGGTGCGACACGAGCCACCGCCGACGCGAGCGACCCGCCGCGCCACCCGAGGACAGGAACCAGTGATGACCCCTCCCGCCCCGAGTGCGACGGCGACCGCCGCGAGCCCCCGCCTCGTCGAAGGACGGGGCGAACTGTCCGGGTCCGTGACGACGGCCCTGCGGACGGGGCGCGCGCCGGTCTACGCCCCCGGATCCGTACTGAAGGCCGACCCGTGGGGCGAGGACCTCCAGCTGGCCCTGTACCTCCTGTACGAACTCCACTACCGCGGCTTCGAAGGCGTCGACGACGCACGCGAATGGGATCCGGACCTGCTGAGGCTGCGCGCGGCCATGGAGGCCCGGTTCCTGCACGCCCTGCGCAGCGAGCTGTCCGAAGCCCCCCGATCCGTCGAGGAGGCCTTCGCACCGCTCCTGCTGGAGCCCGTCGACCTCTCCGACAGCCTCAGCCACCACCTCGAAACCGAGGGCGAACTCTGGCAACTGCGCGAGTACGCGGCCCTGCGTTCCCTCTACCACCTGAAGGAGGCGGACCCGCACGTCTGGGTGATCCCCAGGCTGCGCGGACGGGCCAAGGCCGCCATGGTCGCCATCGAGTACGACGAGTTCGGCGCCGGCCGGGCCGACCGGATCCACGCCCGGCTGTTCGCCGACCTGATGAGCGACCTCGCGCTGGATCCCGCGTACGGCCGCTACCTGGAACACGCCCCCGCGCCCCTGCTCGCGACCGTGAACCTGATGTCCCTCTTCGGACTGCACCGGGCGTCGCGCGGCGCGCTCGTCGGCCACTTCGCGTGCGTCGAGGTCACCTCGTCGCCCGGTTCCAGGCGACTGGCCAAGGCCATGCGTCGCTGTGGGGCCGGCCCCGCGGCCGAGCACTTCTACGCCGAGCACGTCGAGGCCGACGCCGTCCACGAGCAGGTCGTACGCCGTGACGTGATCGGCGGTCTGCTCGCCGACGAGCCCGACCTGGAGGCGGACGTCGCGTTCGGGTGCGCGGCGACGGTCCTGCTGGAGGACCGCCTCGCCCACCATCTGCGCGAGGCGTGGGACGGCGGACGCAGCGCCCTGCGCACCCCCCTGGGCCCGCGATGAGGGGCGTGCGGCGCGGACCGGGGTACCGGGCCCACCCGGGAGCCGGACGGATCCCAGGGAGCACGACCGATCTCCCCGCCCGCGCGGGGGCGGGGAGTCGCCGCCCCGCGGGCCGCGTGTCCGAGGGCTGTGCGAGGATCACCAGGTTCGGTGCGGCCGCGACAGGCGAGGGAGACATGACACAGGTACCAGGGGACGGCGGCCCGCCGGCCCGTGAGCAGGTACCGACGGACGTCTTCGCGGGCGCCGGGCCCGCCTTGCCGACGACGGTGGCCGAGGCCCGTGACATCGTGGCCGTCCTCCTGGAGAAGTCCGGTCTCCCGTCGGACGCCCGGATCGTGACGGACGCGTTGATGGTCACCTCCGAACTCGTCACCAACGCGATGCGCCACGGCGGGGGACTGACCGGCTTCCACGTCGATGTCCGCGACGGCGACCTCCACGTCTCGGTGGCGGACCGCAGTCCCGTACCCCCGCTCACGCACCCCGGCCCCCCGGCGGGCATACGGATCGGCGGCTACGGCTGGCCCCTCGTCCGTACCCTCGCGGACCGTGTCACCGTGACGCCCCACGCGGCGGGCAAACACATCACCGCGACGCTCAGGCTCGCCTGAGCCCTCCGTCGTGCCAGTCCAGGCGCAGCACGGCGAGGTCGTCGGTGTGACGTCCCGCGTTCAGGGCGCGGGTCTCCTTGACGAGGAGGTCCACGTGGGTGCCCGGGTCGGCCGGGGGCAGCTTCCCGATCAGGGCCAGCAGTCCCTCCACGCCGAGGCGCTCGCCGTCCGCCGTGCCGTTGTGCCCCTCGGTGAGGCCGTCGGTGTAGAGGGTCAGGGCCCCGGCCGGCGGGAGCGGGATCACGGTGGCCGGCCAAGAGCCCGTGTGCGGGGCGATCCCGAGGGCGATGCCGTGCTCCGCGGTCGCCTCCCGGGTCCGATCCGCGACGGTGAGCAGGGGAGCGTCGTGACCGGCCAGGTACACGGTGGCGGTGCCGGCCCCCTGGTCGAGCGTGAGCAGGGCGCAGGTGGCGAACATGGTGGGCCGGCCGCGTTCGGCGATCAGGATGCGCTCCAGCAGGTGCAGCAGGTCCGGGCCGCGGTGCCCGCCGAGGACCAGGGTCCGCCAGGCGATGCGCAGGCAGACGCCGAGCGCGGCCGCGTCGGGTCCGTGTCCGCTGACGTCGCCGACCACGGTGTGGAGCAGCCCGTCGTCGCCTTCGACGACATCGAGGAAATCTCCGCCGAGCAGTGCCTGTTCCCGCCCGGGCAGGTAGCGGGTGGTGACGGTCACGGTGCTGGTGTCGAGGATCGGCCGGGGCAACAACCCGCGTTCCAGACGGGCGTTCTCCTCCGCCCGCAGTCGGGTGGCCTGCGCCTCGGCGCTCGCGCGTTCGGTCTCGCTGCGGTAGACCGCGTAGCGCACCGTACGGCCCAGGAGGTCCGCTCCGACCTTGCCCTTCACGAGGTAGTCCTGCGCCCCGGCGGCCATGGCGTCGGCGCCCGCCTGCCGCTCGGACAGACCGGTCAGCACGATCACCGCGGTGTGCGGGGCCAGTTCTCGGACGGTGATCACCCCGTGCGTGCCCGAGAGGTCCGGCAGGTGCAGGTCGAGGAGGACGCAGTCGACGCGTCGATCGGCGAGCGCGACTCGGGCGTCCGCCAGGCTCCGGGCCACCGTCAGCTCGAAGCGCAGTCCGGTGTCGTGGAGCAGTTCCTCCACCAGGAGGGCATCGGCCTCGTCGTCCTCGATCAGCAGGACGCGGTACATCGGCTCGTCCGGCCGCGCCGGCGCCTCGACCACGCTCACGACTCGCGCTCCTCCCCGCCGCGGCCCGCCACCGGCTCCGCCGCTTCCTGTTCGATGTTCTCGGCCGGTGCGGTGGCGAGGGTGAGGACGACGCGGGTCCCGTCGGTGTGGGCGGTGTCGATCCCGATGGTGCCGCCGTGGAACTCGACGATCTTCTTGCACATCGCCAGGCCGATGCCACTGCCGTTGTAGACGTCCTTGGTGTGCAGGCGCTGGAAGATCACGAACACCTTCTCGGCGTACTCGGGGGCGATGCCGATGCCGTTGTCGGTGACGGCGAACCGCCACAGCTCACCCTCCCGTTCGGCCGACACGTGGATCCGCGGGGTCTCGCCGGGACGGCGGAACTTCACGGCGTTGCCGATCAGGTTCTGCCACAGCATCCCCATCTGCGTGGGGTCCGCGACCAGGGTCGGCAGCGCGTCGTGGGTGATGACCGCCCCGGATTCCTCGACGCTCACGCTGAGGGCGGACAGGGCCCGGTCCACCACCGAGTCGAGGTCGACGCTCTGGTGGGTGTGGTGGACGCGGCCCACGCGGGAGAAGTCCAGGAGGTCGTTGATCAGGGTCTGCATGCGGTTCGCGCCGTCGACCGCGAAGTCGATGTACTGGTCCGCCTTCGCGTCGAGCTGTCCTCCGTAGCGGCGCTGCAGCAGCTGGGTGAAGCTGGAGACCTTCCGCAGGGGCTCCTGGAGGTCGTGCGAGGCCACGTAGGCGAACTGCTCCAGCTCGGCGTTGGACCGCCGCAGATCGGCCGCCTGCGCGTCGAGGCGCAGACGCGCCTCCTCGGTGAAGGAGAGTTCCCGTACGAGCCGTTGGCGCATGGAGTCGACCTCGGCACCGAGCCGGCGCAGGTCCGCCGGGCCGGTCGGGGTGATCGGATGCTCGAAGTCGCCGCCGGTGATCGCGCGGGCGTCCGCCCCGAGCTTCTCCAGCGGTGTGGTGATGCCGCGGCGCAGTCCCTCGAAGACCAGCCCGGCGAGGGCCACGATGACCAGCGCGATGGCGCAGAAGACCCAGTTGCGCAGGCGCATGACGGAGAACAGCTCATCCCGCGCGTTCGTGCGGTCGGCCAGGAGCTTCTCCTGCTGGTCGGCCATCGCCGTCCGCAACGCGTCGAACGCGGTCTTCGCCTCCGCGGCGCGTTCGATGGCCAGGGGCGGGGGCGTCCCGGGCGGCGAGGCGGCGATCGGGCGTGCGATCCGCTCCTGCCACACTTCCACCGCGTCCTCGACGGCCTTCAGGTCCCTCATGCCGGTGGCGTCGCCGCGGAGCAGCTCCGCGAGGCGGGTGGTGGACGCCTCCTGTTCGACGAGCCCCCGCCGGTAGGGGACCAGGAACTCCGCGGTGCCGGTGAGCCCGTAGCCGCGGATTCCCGTCTCCTGGTTGAGCAGCGTCGACTCCAGGCGGATCGAGGTGGTCAGGGCGGGGGACTTCACGTCCACCAGCTCCCTGCTGAGCGAGGCCGTCCGTTCCAGCACCCAGGCTCCGGTTGCCCCGAGCAGGGCCAGGACCACCAGGGACGCGGCCACTCCCACGCGCAGCCACCGCCGGGTCGTCCACGTGGACAGGTCCCGTGGACGCGGCAGCCCGTCTTCGCCGGTCATCTCGTATGCCCCTCCGCTGTCGCAACCGCTGCCCGATGTGGCGCGGCCTGCATACTCTAGAGCGGTCGCGGACAACCATTGTTGTCGAGGCCTCGTTGAAGGCTAGAGTGCCGGGTATGCCGGGCCAGAACCTCGTACCGCCGATCGCGTTCCAGCGGACGGCCGCCGTCGCGGACACGGCGGTCGCCGAGCTCGCGCAGCGCCTCGCCCGTCAGATCCTGGACGACTCGACCACCTCGCGCGCGGACGATCCGACCCGGGCCCTGGCCCTGCTGAACGTACTGGACCACGTCCGGCAGGCCGCCGAGAGACTCCAGCGCGACGCCGCCGCGGACGCCGCCCGCGCCGGCGCGGGCTACCCGCAGCTCGGCGACGCCTGCGGGATCACCCGGCAGGGCGCTCGACGACGGTGGCCCGGACTCTTCAACCACTCCCAAGACAACCCCACGGAGCATCCGATGATGACCGCCCCCTCCCGCCCCTACGACGTCCTGCTCGTCGAGGACGACATGGCCGACGCCATGCTCATCGAGGAGGCACTCTCCGAACGGGGGACCCGCAACCTGGTCCAGGTCACCGACGGGGTCGCCGCGCTGGAGCACCTGCGCACCCCCGGCGCCGTCCGTCCCGACCTGATCGTCCTCGACCTGAACATGCCCCGCATGAACGGCCGCGACCTCCTCCAGGTCCTGAAGACCGACGAGAGCCTCCAGACCATCCCCGTAGTCGTCCTCACCACCTCCTCCGCGCCGGAAGACGTCGCCGGCGCCTACAGCAGCCACGCCAACGCCTACGTGACCAAGCCCGTCAACCTCGACGAGTTCGAGAGGGCCGTTCAGAGCATCGACGCCTTCTACCTCGACATCGCCACCCGGCTGCCCCGCGCCTGAACGCGGCGGGCCGGTCCCCGGTGAAAGACCCGGTGCGGACACCGCGGTTCACCTGATCGGCGGAGTGTGTGCCCGGGTCGGCCGGGCAGGCGCCGGCCGGGGTGCCCGCGGTCCTTCCCGAGGGGGCTGCGGGGCACCCCGCTCAGGCCCGTCGGGGATCCGCCCGAAGCGGTAACCGGAACATCTCTTCCTGTCGACTTCGATCAACTAGGGTGCAAATCCAATCGAATTCAGGGGGATGAACCGATGCTTGCTGCCGTCTACCACGGACAACGCGATGTCCGGGTCCAGGAGTGGCCCGACCCGCCGGCACCCGCCGCGCACGAGCTTCAGCTGGAGATCCTGCGGGCGAGCATCTGCGGGACCGACGTGGACGAGTTCGTCTCGGGCCCCCACCTGATCCCCATCCACGCCCCGCATCCCGCGAGCGGCCACACCGGCCCGCTCGTCCTCGGCCACGAGATGGTCGGACGGGTCGTCGGCGTGGGGGCGGACGTCGCCGGCTTCGGCGTCGGGGACGTGGTGGTACCCGGATCCGGGGTGTCCTGCGGGACGTGCCGTTGGTGTCGTGCCGGTCGGACCAACCTGTGCGCGACCTACTACACGGTGGGCCTGCACGTGGACGGCGGGCTCGCCGAACGGGTGAACGTGCCCGCGCGCATCAGCCGGTCCATAGGCGACGCCTCGCCCGATGTCGCGATCATGGCTCAGCCGCTCGCCGTCGCCCTGCGCGCCGTCCGCGGCTCCGAGGCCGAGGCGGGAGCGACCGTCGCGGTCATCGGTCTCGGCGGGATCGGCTCGTTGGCCGTGGCCGCGTTCACGGCACGGGGCATCGAGACCATCGCCGTCGACATCTCGCCGGCCCGCTTGGAGACCGCCCGGCGCAGCGGGGCGAGCGTGCTCATCGACGCCTCCCGCCAGGACGCCGCCGCCGAGATCAGGCGCGCCACCGGCGGCGTCGGCGCCGACATCGTCCTGGAGACCTCGGGGGTGCCCCAGGGCCTGGAGACCGCGATGAACGCGGTGAGCCGCGGCGGCCACATCCGCCTGGTCGGCCTGCACCGCGACCCGTCGCCGCTGAACCTGACCCGCTTGGTGCTCGACGAGATCCGCGTCTCCACCTCGAAGGTGCACATCTGCGACCAGGACCTCCCCGAGGCGATGGCCCTGCTCGACGCGCATCCGCACATCGCGTCCACGTCGATCGACGCCGTCATTCCGCTCGCCGACGTGGTGTCGGGCGGACTGGAGCGGATGGCGTCGGGCCGGGCGACCGGGAAGGTCGTCGTCACGCTCTGAGCGCCGCCGCCCCGGTGGCCGCCCCCGCGCGGAAACGGGACGACGGGCGGTACCGGCGCGCCCTCCCACCGACGCCGGTACCGCCCGTTCGAACCGTCGCGGAGAGCCCTACTCGACCTTGGCCCAGTCGAGCGTGCGCTCCACCGCCTTCTTCCAGCCCTCGTACCCCTGCGCACGCTGTTCCTCGGACCACTGGGGTTCCCAGCGCTTGGACTCCTGCCAGTGGGTGCGCAGCTCGTCCTGGTCGCGCCAGAAGCCGGTGGCCAGGCCGGCCGCGTAGGCGGCGCCCAGCGCCGTGGTCTCGGCGACCACCGGCCGGCTGACCGGCACGCCGAGGACATCGGCCTGGATCTGCATGCACAGGTCGTTGGCGGTCACGCCGCCGTCGACCTTCAGCACGTCGAGGTGTACGCCGGAGTCCTGCTCCATGGCCTCGACCACGTCGCGGCTCTGGTAGCAGATGGCCTCCAGGGCGGCTCGGGCCAGGTGCCCGCTGTCGTGGTAGCGGGCGAGGCCGACGATGGCACCGCGCGCGTCGGAGCGCCAGTACGGCGCGAACAGGCCGGAGAAGGCCGGTACGAAGTAGATTCCGCCGCTGTCGTCGACGGTGCGGGCCAGGCGTTCGCTCTCGGCGGCGTCACCGATGATCTTCAGCTGGTCGCGCAGCCACTGGATCGCGGAGCCGGTGACGGCGATGGAGCCCTCCAGCGCGTACACGACGGGCTCGTCGCCGAACTGGTAGGCCACGGTGGTGAGCAGGCCGTGCGACGAGCGGACCAGCTCCGTGCCGGTGTTCAGGACGAGGAAGTTCCCGGTGCCGTAGGTGTTCTTGGCCTCGCCCGGCGCGTAGCAGACCTGCCCGACGGTGGCCGCCTGCTGGTCGCCGAGGACGCCGGTGATGGGGATCGCGGCGCGCAGCGGCCGGGAGGTGCGGGTCTGCCCGTAGGCCTGCGGGTGGGAGGACGGATTGATGCTCGGCAGCATCGCCCTGGGGATGTCGAAGAAGCCCAGCAGCTCGTCGTCCCAGTCGAGGGTCTCCAGGTTCATCAGCATGGTGCGGCTGGCGTTGGTCACGTCGGTGGCGTGGATGCCGCCGTCAGGGCCGCCGGTGAGGTTCCACAGCACCCAGCAGTCGGTGTTGCCGAAGAGGGCGTGGCCCTGCTCGGCCGCCTCGCGGACCCCGTCGACGTTCTCCAGGATCCACTGGATCTTGCCGCCGGAGAAGTAGGTGGCCGGTGGCAGGCCGGCCTTGCGGCGGATCACGTCCCCCTTTCCCGAGCGTTCCAGCGCCGCGGCTATGGAGTCGGTACGGGTGTCCTGCCAGACGATGGCGTTGTAGTAGGGGCGGCCGGTGCGGGGGTCCCAGACGACGGTCGTCTCCCGCTGGTTGGTGACGCCGATGGCCGCGAGGTCGGAAGCCGAGAGGTTTCCGTGCCGCAGGGCGTTCTGCATCACCGAGTTGGTGCGTTCCCAGATCTCGACCGGGTCGTGTTCGACCCATCCCGAGCGCGGGAGGATCTGGGAGTGTTCCAGCTGGTGCTTCGCCACCTCGTTGCCCGCGTGGTCGAAGATCATGAAACGGGTGCTGGTGGTTCCCTGATCCACCGCGCCGACGAAGTCAGCCATGGGGGTGCCGCCTCTCTTGGGGCCTTGGTGCCCTGAGGTCTCTGCCGCGGGCCGGGTCGCCCGCCCGCCCGGGCGTCGGTGCTTCGGGCCGACGCCCGGGGCGCGCGATCAGCTCTCGTCGGGGGCCGGGATCCGTCCGGGGGGTTCCGGCTCGGCGGTCGGCAGGAACCGGCCGATGAAGACCTTGTAGAGACCCGCTCCCAGCACACCGCCGATGAACGGACCGATGATCGGGACCCAGAAGTAGAAGTTCCCGTACTGATCTCGCCACGCTCCGCCGTAGCCGGTGAGGAAGCTGGCCAGTCGGGGACCGAAGTCGCGGGCCGGGTTGATCGCGTAACCGGCGTTGGTGCCCCAGGCCATGCCGATGGCCACCACGATCAGGCCGACGATGAACGGCGCCAGGTTCGCGCCCGGGGGAGTGTTGAGGAGGTCGGTGACCGCGAGGATCAGCAGGAGCAGGATCGCGGTGCCGATGATCTGGTCGCGCAGGGCGCCCCACTCGGTGACCGGCAGGTTCGGGTTCCCGTTGGCCGGCAGTGTGGAGAAGACGCCCTGCGTCTTGATGGTGTGGCCCGGGTCGGCCTTCGCGAGCGCCTCGGTGTAGTTCCACCGGACGATCAGTGCCGCCACGAAGGCGCCGGCCGTCTGGGCCAGCGCGTACGGGGCCACCTTGCTCCAGGGGAATCCCTTGAACGTCGCCAGCGCGACGGTCACCGCGGGATTGAGGTGAGCACCGCTCAGCCTCGCCGCGACGTAGACGCCCAGGGTGACGCCGAGGCCCCAGGCCCAGGCGATGCTGTCGTGGTTGCCGAGACCGCCCGGCGGGTCCGTGAGGGCGCCGCCGGCGACCACCTGGGCCACCACGCCGCAACCGAAGAGGATGAGGATCAGGGTGCCGGCGAATTCGGCGGACAGTTCGCCGACCAGTCCCGATCTCTTGAGCCGCTCAGCCATGGGTGCCCCTTCCCGTCGGCCGGGGACCGGCCGTCGACTGCCCCGAGCCTCAATGAATCACTGTAATCCCGGACATATCTCCGGGCCAGTGGCGGAGATCCCCGCGGATTCGCCGGGCCGTCCCGGCCGCGCGGGAGCCCCCGGGATCCACGGGCCGCTGCGGATCCGGGTGCCTTGGCGGCACACTTGTCCTACGGCGTGCGATCGCGGTCGCACCCGTACGCGGCCCGCGCTCCCCGGGCTCATGGAGCGCACCGGCAGGAGACTCGCCCGCCAGGTCCGACCCCGGAGGTACCCGATGAACATGCTCATCAACAGTGCGGAGACCGTGGTCGCCGACGCCCTGCGGGGGATGGCCGCCGCCCATCCCGATCTCGACGTGGACGTGGAGCGCCGGGTGGTCGTGCGGCGGGGCGCCCGCGAGGGCGGGCGGGTCGGCCTGGTCTCCGGGGGCGGCTCCGGACACGAACCCCTGCACGCCGGATTCGTGGGGTACGGGATGCTGTCGGCGGCGTGCCCCGGCGAGGTGTTCACCTCGCCGGTACCCGACCAGATGCTGCGGGCGGCCAAGGCCGTGGACTCGGGGCAGGGCGTGCTGTTCGTCGTCAAGAACTACACCGGGGACGTCTTGAACTTCGACATGGCGGCCGAGCTCGCCGAGGAGGACGGCATCCGCGTCGAGCGGGTCCTGGTCAACGACGACGTCGCCGTCACCGACAGCCTGTACACCGCCGGGCGGCGCGGTACGGGAGCCACCCTGTTCGTCGAGAAGATCGCCGGCGCCGCCGCCGAGGCGGGCACACCGCTGGAACAGGTCGCGGCGCTCGCCCGACGGGTGAACGAGGCCTCGCGGAGCTTCGGGGTGGCGCTCACCGCCTGCTCGACCCCCGCGAAGGGCAGCCCGACCTTCGACCTCCCCGACGGGGAGCTGGAGTTGGGCGTCGGCATCCACGGCGAGCCGGGCCGGGAGCGTCGCGCGATGATGCCCTCGCGGGACATCGCCGAGTTCGCGGTGGGAGCCGTACTGGAGGACCTGGCGGAGGTGGCCCCGGCCGACGGGCCGGTGCTGGCCCTGGTGAACGGGATGGGCGCGACACCGCTGTTGGAGCTGTACGGCTTCCACGCCGAGGTGGCGCGGGTGCTGGCCGCCCGCGGCGTGCCGGTGGCGCGGACACTCGTGGGGAACTACGTCACCTCGCTCGACATGGCGGGGTGCTCGGTGACGCTGTGCCGGGCCGACGACGAACTGCTGCGGCTGTGGGACGCGCCCGTGGAGACGGCGGCCCTGCGCTGGGGCCGCTGACCCGGACCGTCGCGAGGGTGGGGCCCGCGGCGCCGGTCACTGCGGGCCCCACCCTCGCGGCGCCGGTCGCCGCGGTCCCGCCCCGACGCCGGCGCGTCGCCCGCAGAGCGCGCGCCGCCGTGGAACGGCGCACACGATCGGACGCGAGCGACCGGCGATTCCATCCCCGCCGGCGCGCGCCGCCGGCCGAGACGTGGAACCGTCGTCACATGACCGAAAGTTCGATCCCTTACATCTCAGCGGCCCGGGTCACCGTCCGGGGCGTCCAGCCCGGCGCTCCGCCCTTCCGCATCGTGGAGGTGGACGGGGAATTCATCGGCAGGGCGACATCGATGACCGACGTGCTCCTGATCGCCGCGGAGGCGGGCGTCCCGATCCACGACCTGGACGACCTGGAGGCGGTCCACTGGGTCGGTGGCGGCAAGTTCACCTGGAACCCGCACTGAGCCGTTTCGCCCCTCCACCGCGCCGCTGCCGTCCGCGGGCCGGCACGACCGCCCGCCGAGGACGGTCGTACCGTCTCGTTCCCGCTCCCTCTCGTGCCCGCCCGGGCCCGCCCGTCAGGACGTCTCGTCCTCCAGACCTTCGAGGCTGTCCATAAACGAGCTGACGGAGAACACCGCCCGGCCGGGGCCGGCCGGGCCGTAGCCGGGAGGGGACTTCAGGCCGAACTCCTCCAGGGTCCCCCGGTAGGCCTCCAGCAGCCGGATGTGGTACTCCAGCGGCGCCCCGAGGGGGTTGGCCTTGCCCAGCGGTGTCGTCGGCTCCGGGCACCAGGTGGTGAACCGCGGCACGACACCGTTGGACATGAAGAACCGCAGGCCCTCGGTGGTCGATTCGATCGCCTCGTCCACCTTCGTGAAGCCGAAGGGCTCGGCCATCTCGATGCCCGCCACGAAGTTGGGGATCACGTTGCGCGGGCCGAACACCTCGGTGGAGTCCAGGATCCGGCGGTGCCACTCGTCGCGACCCACGTAGCGTTCCTTGCCCGGGCAGTGGAGCTGGAACAGCCGGCGGTCCCACACCTCGAAATTGGGGTGGTAGATCCGGATGCCGTGGTCGTGGAAACGCTGCACGTCCGCACGGGGCAACGCCTGGGCGACGACCTTGCCGATCCAGCGGCCGGGGAAGCGCTCCTCGATGGCCTTGGCGTAGTGCCCGTAGAAGTCCGCCTCGTCCCGGCCGGCGACCTGCGAGGTGATGGAGCCGCCGGTGAGCGTGTAGGCCCGGGAGGTTCCCGCGGTGTCGTACCGGTCGATGATCTCCAGGGCCTCCAGCACCTCCTCGACGGGCTTCACCCCGGTGTAGGGCCGACCCGCCGCCTTGTGCTGGCGCCAGTTGTGGTTGATGTCGCAGAACTGGCACTCCTCCTTGGCACCGAAGTACTGGCAGACCCGGAAGACCGTCAGGTAGACGAGGTAGCCCCACTGGATGGTCGGCGCGACCTCCATCACGGACTTGCCGTTCGACAGCTTGTGCCGGTAGTACTCCGGCATCGGGGGCAGGCCGACGTCCGCGATCCGCGCACCGTCGAGGTAGAGGCCGAGCGAGCCGTCCTCACCGCCGCGCACGATGTACGGGGAGTCCGGATTGACCCGTACCGACACGACGGTGCGGCGCAGGTCGTACGGGCCGCCGGTGAGGACGATCTCCTCGGGGGGCCGGTTCAGCGCGGCGGCGCCGAGCTCGGGCAGGGTGCGGTGGTCGAAGGAGAAGATGAAGTACGACTTCGGCTTGATGTCACCCGAGGAGCCGTCGGTGGTGCCGCTCAGCGCGGACTCGTCGAAGGCCATGCCGCCCCGCAGGAGGTCCTCCTTGAACACCGCCTCCCGGGGCACCTGGGGGAAGCGGCCCATGAGGTCCTCGACGAGCGCGGTCCGGCTGACGCTCTCCGCGTGTTGCTTCACTGCTGACTCCTTGGGCCGTGGTGACGTGCGGCGGACGGTTCGACTGCGCGACAGCGGGGTCGGACCCCGCCGCTCCGATCCCGGACTGAACACGTTCAATCGCTCCTGCCACACTACCCCCGCGTGCCCGCGCCACTCTCGCGGACCCCGTTCCCGGGAAGTCGTGGCGGTCGCGAAGTTCGAACGCTGCCAGGCATCCGCCCGCGGGCGCAACCGACTTGGCGTCCGGCGGGGTGTCGCTCCTCGCGGCTGCGGGCGGGTGTGGGCGGGGGCGCGCGGGGCAGGCGATGCCGTGGCGGGGCACACCGGCCGCCGCGCACGACGAACGGAAATGGACGGACGCGGGGGTGACCCTCGGCGTCCCACGCCCACCGGAGGAGTTGTTCTCGCGTGACTGAGCATGTGTGGAGTTACCCCCCGACCTCGGGCCACGTGGCCGGCGCCGACCTGGCCGGCTACAAGGTCGAGGCGACCGACGGCGGCATCGGCAAGGTGGACAAGCACTCCGACGAGGTCGGTGACGCCTATCTGCTCGTGGACACCGGAGTCTGGATCTTCGGCAAGGAGGTCCTGCTGCCCGCGAGCACCGTCACCCGGATCGACGCGGACGAGAAGAAGATCTTCGTCGACCGCACCAGGGAACAGATCAGGAACGCCCCCGAGTTCCACCGTGACAAGCACCTCGGGGACACCGGCTACCGGGAGGAACTGGGCGTCTACTACGGCCCCGACATTCCCTTCGGCGGCCGCCCCGTCTGACCCGCACGCGTGGACATCCGACCCGCGCGCGTGAACAGGGGCCCGAACTCCACGAGTTCGGGCCCCTTTCGGATGCTCGGCCAACGAGGCGCGCCCCGGTGGGGTGGGTGTTCCCGCCGATGTGGGGTAGCCGGGCTGTGACCGCGGTACGAGCCCCGAGCGCGGGGGCCGACGCGGCGACGAGAAGTCGATCGACATGAAGGAGCAGATCGTGGAGAAGGCAGCCCGGATGACCGACCAGATCCGCGAGACGGCGGAGCAGGCCGCGCAGTTGGTGAAGGACAAGACCCCCGACCCCGTCCTGGACAAGGCCGCGCAGGCGTCCCGGCAGGTCGTCCAGGCCACGACCCACGTGGGTCGGCTCGCCGCGGACAAGACCCCCGACTCGGTCCTCGACACGGCGGGGCAGGTCGCGACCAGGGCCCGGGCGAACCGCACCCCGCTCATCGCGCTCGGTGCCCTGCTCGCCGTGTACGCGCTGGTGCGTCGGAGCCGGGGCCGCAAGTGAACGGGATCAAGATCGCCTACAAGCCCGTCGGGTTCGCCCTGGGCGCCGTCAGCGGCATGCTCGCGGGGATGGCGTTCAAGCAGGCCTGGAAGTTGATCGAAGGGGAGGGGGACGCCCCCGACGCCACCGACGAGGACCGGTCCTGGCCCGAGATCCTCATCGCCGCCGGCCTCCAAGGGGCGATCTTCGCCCTGACCAAGGCCGCCGTGGACCGGTCCGGGGCGATCGCGGCGCGGCGTCTGACGGGCACCTGGCCGGGCTGAGCCCGCCGCGGCGCCGGCCCCGTACGCGGGCCGGCGCCGCCCGCGCATTCGACGGCCGGCATGTGACACACGTCGCATGTGGCCGTCGATCCGGTTTGCGGCCGCCATGATCGCGCACACGCGGTTCCTGGAAGACCCACCGAGGAAAGGACCGGCCATGGCGGCCCCCGAATCCCAGCAGGTGGCCGATCCGGAAGCGGTGAAGCGCCATCCCATACTGTTCCGTGCCGTCAGGCAGCGCCGGAACCCCAGACTCCGCCGGACGGACATCACCGTCACGGACGAGCAGGCGGTCAAGCGCGCCGTGAAGGCGGCGTCGCTCGGCAACGCCATGGAATGGTTCGACTTCGGCATCTACTCCTACCTCGCCGTCACCCTGGGACACGTCTTCTTCCCCTCCGGGAACGACACCACCCAGTTGCTCTCCTCGTTCGCCACCTTCGCGGTGGCCTTCCTCGTCAGGCCGCTCGGCGGAATGTTCTTCGGCCCCATGGGCGACCGGCTCGGCCGCAAGAGGATCCTGGCGCTCACCATGATCATGATGGCGGTCGGCACGTTCGCCATCGGCCTCATCCCCTCGCACGACACGATCGGCGTATGGGCCCCGGTCCTGCTGATCCTCTTCCGCGTGCTCCAGGGCTTCTCGACCGGCGGTGAGTACGGCGGCGCCTCCACCTTCATCGCCGAGTACGCCCCCGACAAGCGCCGCGGCTACTTCGGCAGCTTCCTGGAGATCGGCACCCTGGCCGGCTACGTCGGCGCGGCCGGCCTCGTCACCGCCCTGTACACGGTGCTCGACGACCCGCAGATGGAGGCCTGGGGCTGGCGCGTCCCGTTCCTGGTCGCCGGACCCCTCGGCCTGGTCGGTCTGTACCTGCGCCTGCGCCTCGACGAGACCCCGGCCTTCCAGAAGTTGGAGGGCGGCACGGCGCGCGCCACCGAGGCCGCCGACCGCGTGGAGACGACCACCAAGGGCGACCTCGCGAAGATCTTCCGCCAGTACTGGCCGACGCTGATCCTGTGCATCTGCCTGGTCGGCGCGTACAACATCGCCGACTACATGCTCCTGTCGTACATGCCGACCTACCTGTCGGACGAACTCGGCTACAGCGAGACCCACGGCCTGCTGATCCTGCTCGCCGTGATGGTCCTCCTGATGCTCCTCATCAGCCAGGTCGGCAAGCTCTCCGACCGGTTCGGCCGCAAGCCGCTGCTGATGGCGGGCATGGTGGGCTTCTTCGTGCTGTCGCTCCCCTCCTTCCTCCTGATCCGCCAAGGCGCCATCCCGGCGATCACCCTCGGCATGCTGATGCTGGGGCTCTCCCTCGTCTGCCTCCTCGGCACGATGTCCGCCGCCCTCCCGGCCCTCTTCCCGACGCAGGTCCGCTACGGCTCGCTGTCCGTGGGATACAACCTGTCGGCGTCGATCTTCGGAGGGACGACCCCGCTGGTCATCACGGCGCTGATCAGCTGGAGCGGCACGAACCTCATGCCGGCCTACTACGCGATGGCCGCGGGCCTGGTCGGCATCATCGCCGTCGCCTGCATGAAGGAGACCGCGCGGAAGCCGCTCGACGGATCCCCGCCCTCCGTCGAGACACAGGAGGAAGCCGCGCAACTGTGCGCGGCCCAGTCACCCGACCCGAAGTTCTAGCGAGGTCCGCGCGCCGCAAGCTCCGGCGTCGGGGCCACCCGCCCGGAACGGGCAACGGCCCGCACCGCTTCGACCGAAGCGGTGCGGGCCGTTGCCCGTTCCGGGCGAGGCGCGCGTCAGCGGCGCGGGCCCTTCCCGCCCTCACCCCGGCGGGTGTCCTTGCCCTGCTCGTAGCGGACCTGCTCCTTGCGGACGGTGTCGGAGACCTCCTGCTGCTCCGTGACCTTGTCCGTCTCCAGGCGCACGCGCTCGACCGGCACGGTCTCCTTGCGGGTCACCGCCCGTTCGGCGTGCAGGGTCACCTCCGACTCGGCCTCGCCGATGGCGCCGCCGCGCACCCGCTCCCCCTCACGGACGGGCTCGCGCACGACGCGGACCTCCTCGTGGCTGACGGGGACCGTGGTGGTGACGTTCTCGGTGACGACGACCTTCTTCAGCCGGGCGCGACCGACCTCCTCGTTCGTGGTCCCCACGCGCAGCCGCTCCTCCGAGCGGATCAGCTCGTCCTTGCCGCGGCCCTCGCCCCGGTCGTCGACGTACGTGCCCGTGGCGATGCCCGGGGCGTCCACGGAGGTGCGGTGGGCCTTGCCGTTGCCCTTGGCCTTCCCGTTGCCGTTCCCGTTGCCGTCGGAGGCCGAGGCGGACAGGCCGTAGTGCCGGTAGAGGCGGTGCTCCTCGTCGGCGTCGAGGTGCTGATCGGCGTCCACCCGCGGCGCGTCCTTGACGATGTCCTTGGCGTGCGGGACGTGCAGGGCCTCGCCGTCACTGCGGGCGCCCGCGAGGGGAACGAACGACTCCTTCATGCCGAACCAGCCGGTCTTGACGGTGACCCATTCCGGCCGGCCCGTCGCGTCGTCGCGGTAGACCTGACCGATGCTGCCGATCTTCTCCCCGTCGGCGTCGTACGCCGTGAGGTTCAACAGCTGCTCGGTGCTCAGGAAACCGTTTCCAGCGCTCATCGGTGAATCCTCCAGTGCGATTCGGCACGCGGCGCGCGGCGACCTCGTTGTCCCGCGTTCACCTCGTGCCCCCCTCCAGACCGCACCCTGATCCGCGCCGCCGCAACCGGTCGGTGCGGTGCGGGAGCGCTGCCGGGCGCCATCGGACGGCCGGAACCGCCGTGTAACCGGGGTGTCACCCCCCGCGACCCGGCTACTCCGAACGAGTGGCCCGGTCAGGGCGGCGGCCGGCGCGGTCGCAGTCAAGCGCGGCCCGCCCCGCGTCCCGGTCCGAGTGGAGGTCCAGGGCGCTCAGGAGCGCGATGAAGTCGTCGGGATCGGTGGCGCGGGCCGCCACCGTCCGGCGGGCCCGCTCGCGCCGCCCGTCGCCGTCGGCGTCGGGGAAGTCGTCTGTGCGGAGGTCGTGGTCCATGACAGCCGATACGACCACACTCCCGGGCCCGCGGTACAACCGGGGCCGATCGGCCCGCGTGATCCCCCGAATTCTGGGGAGGCGCCCAGGGAACCGCGGCGCCGTCGACAACCGGGCGGCGCCAGGAGGAAAGGACGTGCTCATGACCGAATCCGACGCCCGCGGCGACGACGTCTACCAGCCCCAGCCCGAGGACGAGCGTTCCGAGGAGCCGGACATGGACCACAGCGTCGGGGAGCTCGACACCGACGCCCGGCTCGACCAGGGCTACTCGCCGCCCGAGCGGCCCTACGCGAGCGACCGCCACGCCACCACCGGCGAGGAGCAGCAGCAGGGCGAGAGCCTCGACGAGCGCCTCGCCCGCGAGGTTCCCGACGTGGAGCCCCCGGCGGGCGACGGCATCGGAGACCTCGACGGCGGGGAAGGCGAGCCCGTGGACCCGCAGGCGGGCGGTGCCCGCGCGGGCCGGTTGGCTCCCGCCACGGACTCCCCGCGCGAGAACAACGTCCTCGCGCACGACGTGGGCGTCGACGCCGGAGCGGCCTCGGCCGAGGAGGCGGCCGTGCACGTCATCGAGGACCCTGACGAGGAGCCGAGGTAATCCGCTGCGCGCCGATCCCCCCGGCAGAGCACCTCACGAGACACCAGGAGCACACCATGACCGAGAAGGAACCCACCAGGCCCACTCCTCCCTCGCAGGCACCCGGGGAGAGCGGCGACCCGGAGGCCCGCAAGGAGGCGGACGAAGCGGTCGTTCCCGGCACCGGGAAGGACGCAGCCGGCGAAGCCGACCCGTCCGACGGCGATGCCCGCCGTCGGACGAGCGGGACCACGAAGCGCGCCCGGAAGGGCGAGTAGGCGGCCCACCCACCCGTGGACGGTCCACCCGCACAGGTGGTCCACCCCCGGCGAGACGGTCCACCGGGACGGGCGGTCCACCCGGGCCCCCGGTCCCGGTGGACCGCCTCAAGCCGAGGGGTCGAGCACCCGGCGCCCTCGGCGGAGTTCGGCGACCAGCCGGCCCGCGTCGGTGAGGAGGGTGCCCTGCAGGGCGAAGACCGCCGGACGGATGTCGGGGGAGTTCAACGCCTCCTTCTGGGCGCGGTCCAACTCGGCGGCCGTCCGGTCGAGGATCTCGCCGAGGACACCGGGCTCGGTCCGGGCGGTCCGGCCGATGTGCTCCAGGGCGGTGGACGCCGTGCGCAGCAGCGAGGCGTAGGTCGAGCGGAACTCGGCGGGAACGGAGCTCAACTCGCCGTTGTCGACGGCGTAGTGGATGCTGCGGCTGATCGACCGGACGTGGTCGAGGCCGCGTTGGGCCACGTCGACCGCTTCCTGGGCCCGGGGGAGCGCCTGCGCCGCTCCGGCGATGCTGCGGCGCGGGTTGAGCCGGCCGTTCTCCTTCTCGGCGTCGATGGAGTGCCGGATCCGGTCGGCGTCCGCGGACAGCCTGCGCCAGTCGCGGCGCAACTGTTCCACCCGGGCCGCGTCCGGGCTCTCGGATTCGATGGTGTCGGCCAGGACGCCGACGCGCCGGTGGACGCCCTCGTACAGGTCGGCCACGGCCTCCTGCCGGTGGCGGGTGTGCCGGGCGGGTGCGAGTACCAGGTGGGCGCTGAGCCCGCAGAGCGCGCCGATGACGACGGAGGCGACGAGGTGGCCGATGTAGTCGATCCTGCCCTGTCCGGAGGAGAAGGCGAAGAAGCCCACGATCGCCACCTGGGTGCCGTGTTCGCCCAGGCGCCGGACGCGGCCGAGCACGAGGGCCGCCAGGGTGAGCAGCCCGAAGGTCCAGCCGTGGATGCCGGCGACGGCCGCCAGCGACGCGGCGAGGGCCGCGCCGACCGTCATCGCGATCAGGTACTGCGCGCAGTGCCGCACGGAGCGGTAGACCGTCGCTTGGAGCGCCACCAGCGCGGTGAACGGGGCGAACGTGGCCACCGCGGTCGGCAGGAAGTGACGGGCCAGCATCCACGCCCCCATGGCCGCCACCACGGTCTTCGCGCCCAGCACCAGGTCGTCGCGCTCACCGCCCTGGTACCGCACCCCGCGCCGGACCCGTCCGGCGATCTCCGTACACCTCGTCTTCACCGCTCCGGGCAGCTTGTCCCACTCGGGCATCTGTCACCTCCGATCCGGCGTATGCCCGGTCGGATGGCGGCAAACGTGACGCTGCCGCGGGGGCGCGAGGGGTTGACTGTCGGCCGGCTGCCCCCTCGGGGGCGACACCCGCGACGAGCGGCGGGCCCGCCGCTCGCATCAGCGCCCGACGGCTGGGCATCCGATGGGCGGGCGGCCGATCCGGACCGCTTCACCCGCCCACCCCGGCACTCGCACCGAGGGCCGTACCCGACCGAAGGGGCACTTCCGTGGCACGTACCGTCGCCCATGTGATCGTCGACGCACTCAAGGATCTCGGCGTCCGGCACGTCTTCGGGGTCGTCGGGGACGCGCTCAATCCCCTGACCGACGCGATCCGCACGACGGACGACCTGGACTGGGTCGGCTGTCGCCACGAGGAGGCCGCCGCCTTCGCCGCCGGGGCGCAATCCCAGCTCTCCGGCACCCTCGGGGTGTGCATGGGCACGGTGGGCCCCGGCTCCGTGCACCTGCTCAACGGTCTCTACGACGCCGCCAAGAGCCACGCTCCCGTCCTCGCGATATGCGGTCAGGTACCCCTCGCCGAGATCGGCAGCGACTACTTCCAGGAAGTCGACAACGACCTGCTCTTCCGCGACGTGGCCGTCTACCGCGCCACCGTCACCTCCCCGGACCAGATGCCCCGGATGCTGGAGTCCGCCGTACGCGCCGCCGTCAGTCAGGGCGGGGTCGCCGTACTGACCGTCCCCGGCGACCTCGGCGACCAGGAGCTGAGCGAGGACCGCCCCACGCGCTTCGCCCTCGACCGCGCCGTCACCCGCCCCGACGACCCGGCCCTCGCCGAGGCCGCGGAACTCCTCAACGCCGCCTCCCGCGTCACCCTGCTGGTCGGCCGCGGCGCCCGCGAGGCTCGTGCCGAGGTACTGGGGGCCGCCGAGCTGCTCCGCGCCCCCATGGTGCTGACGCTGAAGGCGAAGGAGGGGTTCGAGGACGACAACGCCTTCCAGGTCGGCCAGACCGGCCTGATCGGCAATCCCGCGGCCTCACACGCTCTCGACAGCGCTGACGCGCTCCTCATGCTGGGTACCGACTTCCCCTATCGCGACTGGTACCCGAAGGACTGCAAGGTGGTCCAGATCGACACCCGCGAGGAGCACCTGGGACGTCGGGTCCCCGTGGACGTGGGTCTCGCCGGGGACGTGGGCGCCACGCTGCGCGCCCTGCTCCCGCTGCTGAACGCCTTCCCCGACGGGGGGCACCTCGACGACGCCCGGGACCGTTGCACGCGTTGGGAGGAAGGCCAGCAGCGCCTGGCCGACCCCGCCCACGAGCACCGCTGGACCGGCAAACTGCGGGCGGCGCTGGACAACCGCGACCACGAGATCCGGCCCGAGGCCCTGGCCGCCGCGGTGGACCGGTACGCCGCCGAGGACGCCGTCTTCACCTCCGACACGGGCATGGCCACGGTCTGGCTCTCCCGCTTCGTCACCATGCGCGGCAGCCGGCGCCTGATCGGCTCGTACAACCTCGGCTCGATGGCCAACGCCATGCCGCAGGCGCTCGGGGCGCAGCTCTGGGCGCCCGACCGTCAGATCGTCGCCTTCTGCGG
Source organism: Streptomyces sp. NPDC102278 (assembly GCF_044766345.1). Classification (NCBI taxonomy): domain Bacteria; kingdom Bacillati; phylum Actinomycetota; class Actinomycetes; order Kitasatosporales; family Streptomycetaceae; genus Streptomyces; species Streptomyces sp. NPDC102278. Next base: position 21,572 of record NZ_JBIWLV010000011.1, read on the forward strand.
CGACGGGGGACTGAGCATGCTGCTCGGCGACCTCATGACGATCAAGACGTACCGGTTGCCGGTGAAGCTCGTCGTCTTCGACAACCGACGGCTCGGCATGGTCAAACTCGAACAGGAGCAGGCGGGCCTCCCCGAGTTCGGTACGGAGCTCGACAACCCCGACTTCGCGGCGGTGGCCACCGCGCTCGGCCTCACCGGCATCCGCGTGAGCGACCCGGCCGACCTGCACGACAGCGTGCGCCGGGCGTTCGAGACCCCCGGGCCCGTCCTGCTGGACGTGCTGACCAACCCCGAGGAAGTGGCCGTGCCCGGCAAGCCGACCGTGGGCCAGGGGTGGGGATACGCCATCGCCAAGGTCAAGGAGATCCTTCCGAGCCGCGAAAGCTGATCCAGCCGACCCCGCAACCCCACCAAGCCCGCCCACCCCCACCGACCCCACTGCCGCCGACCCCGCAGGGCTCGGGGGCCGTCCGGGTGACTCTCGCCGCAGGCGTCCTCCACGGGCCGCCGGCGGGAGCCCCGGCCGGGAAACATGGCCGCGTCCCCCTCGACGTGAGGGGCAACCCGAGAAGAGGATCCATGTCCGAACTGTGGAACTACGGCCCCGACTCGCGGTACCCGGTCGGCGCCGTGCTGATCGGCTTCAAGGTGGAGGCCGCCGACGGTCACATCGGCAAGGTCGACTCGCACACCGAGGACGTCGGGTCCTCGTACATCGTCGTGGACACCGGTCCGTGGATCTTCGGGAAGGAGGTCCTCCTGCCCGCGGGGACGATCGAGCGCGTGGACATGGAGGAGGAGAAGATCCGGGTGAGCCGCACCAAGGAACAGATCAAGAACGCACCCGAGTACGACAAGGACAAGCACCGCGGCGACGCCGCCTACCGGAGCCGGGTCGCCGACTACTACACGCGCGACGACGGCTGACCCCACCACCCGCCGACCGGCGACACGCGGCCGGGGCAGGCCGGTTCACGATTCCGCGGACCGGGGTAGCCTCGCACCGGATGCGCTGCCCGGGAACGGGCAGCGGACGGCTTGTGCGGAGCGACCGGGGTCCCGGCGCGTGAAGGGGTCGCAGGTGGAGCAAGGCGTGCTGGTGCAGCCGGACGACGGCGGGGTCCGTGTGATCACGTGCGTGGGGGAGTTCGACCAGGACACTCTCGGACCGTTGGCCGCGGCCAGTGCGGCGGCCGTCGCCGATCCGTCCCTGCGGCGGATCGTGTTGGACGTCCGCGAGGTCACGTTCGCCGACTCCTCGCTGCTCAATCACATGGTGATCCTGCTGCGCAGCGGCCGCCTGGTCCTCGCCGGCCCCGTACCGCCCCGGCTGGACCGCCTCCTGGAACTCACCGAGGCCCGCGCACTGTTCACCATCACCGACGGTGTGGACGCGGCGCGCGCCATGTGACCCGCTGCCCCGGGCGGGCGGTGCCGGCTCAGGTCTGGAACGTCGCGGCGGCGAGGTCGGCATGCACGCTGACCACCCGGTCCGCGCCGGTGACCGACAGCAGGCGGGTGAGCTGGCGGGAGGGTCCGGCGATCCGCAGGTCGGTGAGCTGCCGCACGCGCAGCAGCACGCTCAGGCAGGTGGAGTCGGCGAAGGAGACGCCCCGCGCGTCCAGGATCACGATGTGGTGGGAAGCCGCGGCCTGACTGAGGGCCGCTTCCAGGGGAGGGAGCGTTTCGAGGTCCAGCTCCCCGCGCGCCTCGACCACCCAGGCCGCGCCCGAGGCGTGTTGGTAGCCCAGGGGACCGCGGGACGCGTCGGTGCCGGTCTGCGCGTCGGTTCCGGTCTCGTGCGCTCCGGTCGGTCCGCTCATGATGTCGTCTCCCAAGGCATCTCCCGTGGCGGCGGGCCCGCCCGACGGCCGCGCGCGCGATCAGGTCTCGAACGTCGCGGGCGGGGGGTCACCGTTATGCCGCCGCGGGACGCGAGTCGACGGCCTGCCGGCGTTCCTTCTCCGTCAACCCGCCCCAGACTCCGTACGGTTCGGCGACGCGCAAGGCGTGTTCCAGGCAGTGGGCCCGCACGGGGCACGCCGCGCACACGGCCTTGGCCGCTTCCTCGCGCATCGCCCGGTCCGGTCCTCGTTCGCCGTCCGGGTGGAAGAAGCCCTCCGAGCCCAGACCGCGGCACGCGGCCTCCATCTGCCAGATCCAGTGGTGCTCCGCCCGTCCGGGCAGATGTGACACCTTCGCCATCCCCATCGCTCTCCCACAGCCGCGTCTTCGAACACATTCCTCAAAGGCCGTCTGACCACAAAGTCTTGTTCGAAACGTGGAGGGGGGCCGGCTGCCGAGATCCGCTGTAAGTCCGCCGATCGTGGGTAGGCGGGATTCATGATTGCCATCGAGAACGCCACCGACATTCCCGCCGACATCGCCGGCGGCACCCTCGCGGCCGAAGGGCAGGGCTCGCTGTACCTCGTCATCGCCGGCGTGGTCCTGGTCGTCCTGTTGATCGGCGCCTTCTGGTACGGCAGCCGACGCAACGCCCGGCGCGCGGCCCCGGCTCAGCCGGCCGAGCAGAACCCCGCGGCGCGAGGGCGCGAGGACTCCTGGCAGACGCCGGAGGAGGGCGCGGCAGGCACCGGCCCCCGCCCCTGACCCCCGCCCCCTGGGGCCGTGCCCGCCCGTGGATCGGGGTCGCCGCGGGTCGCGCGACCCCGCGCCCAAGGGAGGCGCCCACCGGGGGCGTGCGGGGTCACATGGGGTCCATGGTTCCGGCGCCCGGGCCGTTCTCCCGCTCGCTCTTCTCCCGGATGTGCATGGCCTTGTCCGTCAGCCGCCGGCGTTCCGCGGGATCCGTCGCCCGCTGCGCCGCCTGTTCCAGCTCCTGAGCCTTGTCGCGCAGCTGCCGCACCCGCGCGCTCGGCCGGCTCTCGTTGCCCATGATCCGTCCTCGGGTCGGGGGAGTACCGTCTCTTCCCCAGCCAAGCAGTGCCGGAGCGCGTCCGCCACCCTGGCGGGCGGGGCCCGGCGCTCGCCGAGACGCCGAGCCCGCCCCACCGCGGGACCGAGAGGCGGATGTGGCACACGCCGAAGGCCGGTCCATCATGGGAGGGGCGCGGGAGCGGCCGCACGGTCGTGCGGGCGGCTCGCGTTCCCGGCAGCGCGCCGACCGGAGGTGACGCCATGGACACGGACATGGACGAATCGCGCAGGGCGTGGCTCATGATCTTCGGCATCCTGGCCGTGATCTTCGCCGACCTCTTGGCGATCATCCTGATGAACACCGTCGGGTAGGGGCACGGGCCCGCCGCGGACGGGGCAGGGCGGTCAGACGGGCTGCGGGGTGAGGCGCTTGAGCCCCTTGCGGTCGTAGTACCCGGTCATGGCGAAACCGAAGAGCAGGGCCAGGACGGCGCCGATCGCGATCATGGTCCAGGAGCGGGTGAGCCCGGCGTCGCCCCGGGCGTCGAAGTAGAGGATCGCGCGCACCCCGTCGCTGAGCTGCCGCATGGGCTCGAAGTGCGACAGGAAGCGGTAGAAGCCCGGTACCGCCTGGAGCGGCACCGTGGCGCCCGAGGAGGGCAGACCCAGCACGATGAACACGAACATCGACACCAACTGGCCGATCCCGCCGAACGCGGCGTTGATCGCCTGTACGCCCAGGCCGACGGCGAGGGCCGCGCAGTAGGAGTAGATCCACAGCAGGGGCACGTGGGAGGCGTCCATGCCGAGGACGGCCACGCAGGCGAGGAGGACCAGCGAGGAGCTGAGGAGCGTGATCCCCGCGGTCATCAGCATCTTCAGCAGGAGCGTCTGGGTCCGGTTGATCGGCACGGTGGGGCGGCGGGTGTGCCAGGGGCCGATCTCGTTGTCCGCGTAGCCCAGGGCGGTGTCGACGCCGTTGCTGATGACGTTGCCGCCCATGAACCCGGCCAGGACGAGCAACAGGGTGTAGTAGAACGCCGTGAGGCCGAGGCCGCTGTTGGTGCCGATCGGGTGGCCGACCTGCGTGACGACGTTCACCGGGTCGGCCAGCAGCAGCTTCACGGTGGGGTTCGACCGCGTGTCGGCCGCCGCCGTGAGCTGCCGGCCGAGGCTCTGGGACGCCTGATGCGCGGCCTTGGTCGTGATCTGACTGGCGAGGGAGGAACCGAGGCTGCCCTTGCCGGGGTTGGTGAGCACGGTGATCGTCGGCTGTTGGGTGGCCCGCGACGTGGTGAGGGCGGTCACGGTGTTCGTGAATCCGGCGGGCACGACGAGTGCGCCGTAGACCTTCCCGGAGTCGAGCTGGTCCTGGGCCTGGGCGCGGGTGAGCGTGCGCCACTCGGCCTTGCCGCCGCCGGTGTCGGCCGCGATGGCGGTCGTGACCCGCGCGCCCAGGTTCTCCTTCTGCCCGGCGGGCGGCTTGCCGGTGTCGTCGTTGACCAGGGCGATGGGCAGGTCGTGCAGGTCTTGGTTGGGGTTGACGATGCCGCCCATGTACAGCAGGGACAGCAGCAGGGCCAGCAGCCCCGTGAGGACCGTGGGCACCAGCCACAACCGGGGGCGGCGCACCAGCGTCGCGGCGGTGGCCTGAGGGGCGGCGGGCTCGGCCATGGTTCTCCGTGGGTTCCGGGCGGGCACGAGGACCGCGCAGCGGGGCGGGAACGGCCGACCGGGTGAGGGCGTGCCGACCCTGCGAGAGGTCAGGATGCGGCCCGCACACGTCCCCGCCGGTGCACGCCTCGCCGTTCCTCCCCCCGTTGCAGTACCGGCCCGTCCGACCCCGCCGCCGGGGCTCGCCCACCTGATCCACCGTCAAGAAGCCCGTACCGCAGCCGTTCCCGACGGAACGGACGCGGAACGGACGCACGGAGTACCGCCCCTGACCGACGCGATCCGAAGGAGCCGGCCTAGGGTCGGCAGATGTGTCCCGGCACAGGCCCCGACACCCGGTTCGACAGAAGAGGAACGCACATGGACGAGCGCTTCGACGTCGTGGTACTCGGCGCGGGACCCGGCGGCTACGTGGCCGCCATCCGCGCCGCCCAACTGGGACGGCGGGTCGCGGTCGTGGAGGAGAAGTACTGGGGCGGTGTCTGCCTGAACGTCGGATGCATCCCCACCAAGGCGCTGCTGCGCAACGCCGAGCTCGCCCACCTCTTCACCCACGAGGCCAAGACCTTCGGCATCAAGGTGGAGGGCAAGGTCTCCTTCGACTACGGGGAGGCGTTCAACCGCAGCCGCCGGGTCGCGGACGGCCGGGTCAAGGGCGTCCACTACCTGATGAAGAAGAACGGCATCACCGAGATCGACGGCCGGGGCACCTTCCTCGACGCGAACACCCTCCGGGTCGCCCAACCGGACGGCGGCACCCGCGAGGTGTCCTTCGACCAGTGCGTCATCGCGACCGGCGCCACCCCCAGGCTGCTGCCCGGAACCCGACGCGGCGAGCGCGTGGTGACGTACGAGGAGCAGATCCTGGCCCAGGACGTACCCGAGTCCGTCGTGATCGCCGGCGCCGGCGCCATCGGGATCGAGTTCGCCTACGTCCTGCACAACTACGGGGTGAAGGTCACCATTGTCGAGTTCCTCGACCGGATCGCGCCGCTGGAGGACGCGGAGGTCTCCGCCGAACTCGCCAAGCAGTACCGCAAGCTCGGCATCGACGTGCTGACCTCGACCAGGGTCGAGTCCATCGACGAGTCCGGCCCGCGGGTGCGCGTACACGTCACCGGCAAGGACGGAGCGCCGAAGGTGCTGGAGGCCGACAAGGTGCTCCAGGCGATCGGCTTCGCGCCGAACGTCACCGGCTACGGCCTCGAAGCCACCGGCGTACGCGTCACCGAGCGCGGGGCGATCGAGGTCGACGGCCGCTGCCGCACCTCCGTCCCGAACATCTACGCCATCGGGGACGTCACCGCCAAGCTCATGCTGGCCCACACCGCCGAGGCCATGGGCGTCATCGCCGCCGAGACCATCGCAGGGGCCGAGACGATGGAACTCGACTACCCGATGATCCCGCGCGCCACCTACTGCCAGCCGCAGATCGCCAGCTTCGGCTGGACCGAGGCCCAGGCGAAGGAGAAGGGCTTCGACGTCAAGGTCGCCAAGTTCCCCTTCACCGCCAACGGGAAGGCGCACGGCCTCGGCGACCCGGTCGGCTTCGTCAAGCTGATCAGCGACGCCACGCACGGTGAGATCATCGGCGCGCACCTGATCGGACCCGACGTCACCGAACTGCTGCCGGAACTGACCCTGGCCCAGCAGTGGGACCTGACCGTGCACGAGGTCGCCCGCAACGTGCACGCCCACCCGACGCTGGGCGAGGCGGTCAAGGAAGCCGTCCACGGCCTGGCCGGGCACATGATCAACTTCTGAGTCGGGGGAGACCGCCCGGGTCGCGGGCGTCCCGCGACCCGGGCCGGCTCCGTGCGCGGCCGGACGTCCGGTCCGGCCGCGCGCGGCCGTCGGCTCCCCGTGCCGCCGTCACGGCTGTTCGTCGAGCGGGGACGGCGGCCGGGGCCCGGTGGGGGCCGGGCCGGTGCCCGGCCCGATCCGGATCTCGAAGTCGCCGTCGTACTCCTCGTGACCGGCGACCACGGCCTGGGCGACGGCCTCCTTGCCCATTTCGCCCCTGACGATGAGCGGGTCCCGGCGCAGATCGCGCATGAGGGCCACGCACATGCCGATCATCACCACGGTGAACGGCGCCGCCACGAGGATCGTCAGGTTCTGCAGCCCGGCGAGCGCGTCGCCCTCGCCGTTGCCGATGAGCAACATGATCGCGGCGACGGCTCCGGTGACCACGCCCCAGAAGACGACCACCAGGCGGGCCGGTTCGAAAGTGCCCTTCTGCGACAGCGTGCCCATCACGATGGACGCGGCGTCCGCGCCGGAGACGAAGAAGATGCCGACGAGGACCATCACCAGCAGGCTCATCAGGGTGGGAACGGGGAACTGCTGGAGCAGCCCGAAGAGCTGCCCCTCCGGCGTGGTCTCCTTGCCGAGCCTGCCGCTCTCCTGGAGCTTCATCGCCGTGCCGCCGAACACGGCGAACCACAGCAGGCTGACCGTGCTCGGCACCAGGATGACGCCGCCGATGAACTGACGGATCGTGCGGCCACGGCTGATGCGGGCGATGAACATGCCGACGAACGGCGTCCAGGAGATCCACCACGCCCAGTAGAAGACGGTCCAACTGCCCAGCCAACTGGCGACGTCACCGCCGCCGGTCGCCTCCGTGCGGCCGATCAGCTGGGGCAGGTCGCCGAGGTAGGCGCCGAGGGACGTGGGGAGGAGGTCGAGCACGATGATGGTGGGTCCGGCGATGAACACGAAGGCCGCGAGTACGAGGGCGAGCACCATGTTGATGTTCGACAGCCACTGGATGCCGCGCTCCACGCCGGAGACCGCGGACGCCACGAACGCCACCGTCAGCACGGCGATGATGGTGACCAGGAGCGCGGTGCTGACGGTGCCCATCCACCCGAGCTCGCGGAAACCGCTGCCGATCTGCAGGGCGCCCAGGCCCAGGGAGGCCGCCGAGCCGAAGAGGGTGGCGAAGATCGCGACGATGTCGATGACGCGACCCGCCGCACCGTGGGCGTGCCGGGAGCCGATGAGAGGCTCGAACACCGCGCTGATGGTCTGGCGCCGGCCGCGCCGGAAGGTGCTGTAGGCGATGGCGAGTCCGACGACCGCGTAGATCGCCCACGGGTGGAGCGTCCAGTGGAAGAGCGTGGTGGCCATCGCCGTCTGCATGCGCTCGGCGGAATCGGCGGGGTGGGTGCCGGGAGGGGGCGTCCCGTAGTGCGCCAGCGGTTCGCTCACGCCGTAGAACATGAGGCCGATGCCCATGCCGGCGCTGAACATCATCGCGACCCACGAGACGGTGCGGAACTCCGGGGACTCGCTCTCGCGGCCGAGGCGGATCCGGCCGTAGCGGCTGATGGCCAGCCAGAGGGCGAAGACGACGAAGCCGGTGGCCGCGAGCATGAAGGCCCAGCCGCCGTTGTGGATGAGCCCCTTCAACAGGCTGCTCGACACGCTCTCCAGCGAATCGGTGGCCAGGGCGCCCCACAGCACGAAGGCGAGGGTCAGGACGGCCGTGACGCCGAAGACCACCTTGTCCGTTCGGGGACGAGGGCCGGTCGGTGGATCGTTCGACAACGAATTCCCCCTTCGCCAAGGGCCGAGAAAGCCATATGGGTGGAAATGATGGCTTATCACGCTTTCATCGGCGAACCGGTGTCCTGATGGCCACCGAACGCCGATGTCGCGGACCTCGTGCCGTGGAGGGGGAGCGTCGCCCGCCTGTTGGCCCAGTCGGGGACGGTTTCGGCGCGCTCGCGGCGATGTCCGAAACGGTGTGCGGAGCTCGGGCAGTCTCTGACGCATGCCCCGTGCGTCCCGCGGTCGAATCGCCGTCCACCTCGTCGCGGCGATCGCGGGCTGCCTGGTCGGGCTGGTCGGCGGCGGCTTCCGCTGGTGCCTCGCGCGGGCGACCGAACTGCGCGGATCGCTGGTGGGGGCGTCGGAGCACCTGGGCGTCCTCGGGTGGCTCGTCCCGGCCGCCCTCACGGCCACCGGCGCCGCCGTGGCCTGCGCCATCGCCCTGCGGGTCCCCCTGGCCGCCGGCAGCGGCATCCAGGACGTCGAGGCCGTGTGGCGGGGTGAACGGTCCCCCCGGCCGCCGTGGCTGGTGCCGGCCAAGTTCGTGGGCGGCCTGATCGCCATCGGATCGGGCCTGGTGTTGGGGCGGGAAGGACCGACGGTGCACATGGGCGCCGCCATCGGTGCGGAGGCGGGGCGCCGGACGCGGCTGGACGAGGACGACGTCCGGCTCCTGCACACCTCGCTCGCGGGCGCCGGTCTCGCGGTGGCCTTCACGGCGCCCCTGGGCGGAGTGCTGTTCGTGTGCGAGGAAGTGACCAGGACGCTCAGGGTCCGCCTGGTGCTCGTCACGCTCATCGGCACCGCCACCGCCGTCGGATGCTCCCGCCTTCTGGTGGGCAACCGGCTCGACTTCCGGGTCCCCGACCTCGCCGGCCCGCCGCTCGCGCTCCTGCCCGCCTTCCTGCTGTTCGGCGCGGCCACGGGCGTCCTGGGAGCGGGCTACAACCGTCTGATCATCGGATTCCTGGATCGCTGCGACCACGTCACCCGCGTCGGGCCGGTCGCCCGCGCGGCCGTCATCGGCGCCGTCGTGGGCCTCCTGCTCGGCATCGACCCCGCGCTGGCCGGCGGCGGGGACCGGCTGAGCGGGCGTCTGCTGGGCGGAGCCGTCCCGCTGGTCCCGGTGCTCGTCGGGTACCTCGTGGTGCGCTTCCTGGCGGGCCCGCTCAGCTACGCGGCCGGCACCCCGGGCGGACTCTTCGCGCCCCTGTTGGCCGTGGGGGCCCTGTGGGGCGCCCTGGTACACGCCCTCGCGCAGCCCCTCCTGCCCGGCGGCGGCGCGGTGTCGTTCGCGATCGTCGGGATGGCCGCGCTGTTCTCCTCGGTCGTCCGCGCGCCCGTCACCGGCATCGTTCTCGTGGTCGAGATGACGGGCGCGACCTCGCTGCTGATCCCCCTGACGGCCGCCTGCTTCGCCGCGACCCTGACCGCCGACCGCATGGGCAGTACACCGATCTACGACAGTCTGCGCCTGCGTACGGCCCGGCGCGGCTGAGCGCGCCGTGCGCTCGGTACGCCGTCGGGGTCAGCCGAGGATCCTGCGCTTCTGCTCGGCGAACTCCTCCTCGGTCAGCAGGCCCTGCGCCTTGAGGGTGCCGAGTTCCTTCAGCTGGTCGATCTTGCCGCTCATCTCGTCGGCCGGGTCGGTGGCCGGAGCCGCCGCCGGAGCCGCCTGAGGGGCGGGCGCCGCCTGCGCCTGGGCGTCCTGATCCGCCCACCGGCCGGATTGCCGCCGGGACACACGGTTGGACACCGCGGTCGCCGTTCCGGCGACGACGGCGGTACGGGCGATCCCGCGAAGAAGTCGGGCCATGATGCTCATCTCCAAGCTGGGCGGAGTCGGCCGCGGCCGACCTCAGCGTCCGTCGGCGGGGTCCTCCATGGCGTCCAGCGTCGCCAGCAGCGACTGGACGGGAATCCGTCCGGCCGCCACGAGCTGGGCACCGGCCCGCCGCATGGCGCGGGCGAAGGGCGCCGCCCAGGTGTTCTCGTACACGATGATCCCCGCCGAGTTCCCCGGTTCCAGGGCGATGCCGGCGTCGTCGATGTCGCCCTGGTCCAGCAGACCGGAGGACGCCCCTTCGAAGACCGACAGGTCCACCTCGTCACCCAGGTCACGGAGCTCCATTGCCGTCACCGATCCGTCGGCGTCCTTGCGGACGAAGACGAGGTCGAGGATGCGGATGACGCCGCGATCCACGAGATCGACGAGCAGGGGGAACCCCTCGCCCGTCATGCGGTTCCCCGGGAACTCGATCACCAGATAGTCCACCGGGCCCATGTCCTCGATGGCACCGCTTCCGCTGCGTTCGTCGACCTCGCTGCTCATGGTTGCTCCCGTCTGGCCGGATGGGGGAGGACGTATGCGGCGGCCGCGGGCGCGGGCCGCGGGTCCGGTCACGCGCGGGGCGGGGGCGGACGTCGTCCACTGCCATTCCAACACCGCCCCGGTGCCCGCGCATGTCCGGCCTCCGCGCGGTCCCCGCTCCGGGGGCCGCCGGGCCGTCGTCGTGAGGACGGGGCCGGGCCGTCAACCCGTCAACAGGTGGATGTTCTTCGCGGTCAACCACAGACCGAGCACCAGGGAGCCGAACACGATCGCCTGCTGCGTGTGGCCCACCAACCACGCGCGCAGCCTGTGCAGTCGCATCTGGGCGGCCTCGGGTGAGAACACGATGTACAGCTCCGAGGCCAGCAGGCCCGCACTGGCCAGCAGACAGAAGCCGAACAGTGCCAGGAAGGTGGCCGCGTGCGAGGTGTCCGCGTCGATCACGGTCACCGCCGCCGCGGCGACCATGCCCCAGGGCTGGAGCAGGACGGCCAGTGCCGCCGACCCCGCCATCGTGGGCGAGTCCATGCCCGGAGCCGTCGCGGCGGAGGGCTCGTCCGACCCGTCGGGGTCACGGGGCGCGCCCAAGCCGCCCGCCTGCGCCCGTGTGCGCCGCATGGCGCGACGCCGGTGCAGTCCGTAGGCGACGAGGCCGAGACCGATGGCCAGTTTGGCGATCAGGGCCGCCACACCGGGCGGGGAGCGGGGCGCGGGCGGCTCGCCGTCGGTCACCACCAGAACGACGGCGATCACCGTGACCAGACAGGCGAACCAGGCCAGGATGAAGACGAGCCCCTTCCACACGCCCCTCTCCGCCGTCACCACCAGCACGAAGGCCATGACGGGCAGGGGGTACAGGGCGATGGCGAGTGCGATGAGCATGAGATCGAGGACCATGACGCCCCCAAGGCGGGACCACCTACGACGCTACACACGCGATGCTTCGACGACACCTCCTTCACCCGCGGGCCTCGAAGCCCGCGATCGCCGCCTGGGCCCGTGCGAGGACGATGTCGGCGGCCGTGTCCGCGTGGACGGTGAGCCCGGCCTCGTCGCCCCCCAGGGGTTCCAGGGCCGCGTACTGCGACTCCAGGAGCGCGACCGGCATGAAGTGCCCCGCCCGACGGGCGACGCGCGCACGTGCCACCTCCCGGTCCAGCTCCAGGTACAGGAACCAGACGCCCGGTCCGGCGGACCGGAAGCGATCCCGGTACGCGCGTTTGAGGGCCGAGCTCGAGATCACGACGCTCCGTCCGGCCCGCGTGGCGTCACCGACGTACGCTGCCAGGCTCGTCAGCCACGGCTCGCGGTCCGCGTCGTCGAGCGGTTGCCCGGCGGCCATCTTGGCGATGTTCGCCGCCGGGTGGAAGTCGTCACCCTCCGCGAAGGGCACGTGGAGCCGCCCCGCGAGGAGCCGCCCCAGCGTGCTCTTGCCCGAGCCGGAGACGCCCATCACCACGACGACGGTCGGCGCCGCCGCGACCGGGTCCACCGCGCCTCAACCCAGGCGTTCGGCGATGACGTCACCGACGCGCATCGCGTTCGCGATGGCGGTCAGGGACGGGTTCACCGCGCCGATGCTCGGGAAGAAGCTGGTGTCGACGACGTAGAGGTTGTCGAGGTCGTGGGCCTTGCAGTTCACGTCGAGCGCCGAGGTCCGCGCGTCGGTGCCGAAACGGACGGTGCCGGCCTGGTGGGCGGTGGCGCCGATCGGCATCCCCTTGTGCAGGTAGAGGCTGTGGGGGAGCAGATGGTGCGGGTGCATGCCGAGCGCGTCGAGCATCCCCCGCAGCTTGTGCCGCAGCCGCTTCAGCCCCTCGACGTTGTTCTTCTCGTCGAGGGCCAGGTGGACGTCGCCGTTCCCGTCGAGGGTGACGCGGTTCTCCGGCAGCGGGAGGTCCTCGCCGCACAGCCAGAAGTCCACCGCGTGGTGGGCCATCACCTCGAACGGCATGTCGGGCGAGAGCAGTCCGGTCCAGTGGGGCGCCTCGCCCTTGATCTGGTCCGCGTCGGACTTGCCCAACATCTGGATGCCGCCGAGCGGGAAGTCCCAGTCGTCGGCGCCCAGGTACCAGTCGTTCAGGGCGAGGGTCTTCTGGAAACGGGTGTCGTTCGGTTCCTTCGAGACCGCCATCAGCGCCAGGTTGTTGTGCCGCATGTAGTGCCGGCCGACCGTGTCCGAACTGTTCGCCAGGCCGCCGGGGTGCCGCTCGTTCGCGGAACGCAGCAACAGCACCGCGGAGTTCACCGCGCCGCACGCCACCACCACGATGTCGGCGCGGAAGCGCGCCTGCGAGCCGTCCTCCATCGTCGCGACGACCCCGGTGACCGTGCCGCCGCCGTCGTCGGTCTCCAGCCTGCGGACGTCGGCGCCGGTGATCATCTCCACGTTGTCGTGCCGCAGGGCGGGGTCGACACAGATCACCTGCGCGTCCGCCTTGCCGCCGAGGAGGCAGGGGAAGCCGTCCACCCGGTCGCAGCGGATGCACACGCTCTCGTGGGTGGCGCGGCCCTGCGCGTCCTGGACGAGGTTCACCCCGATCGGCAGGTGGAAGGGGTGCAGCCCGTGGTCCGTGAGGTCCTCGCTGAGCTGCTGGATCCGCGGCTCGTGCGCCACCGGCGGGTAGGCGTACTGGGCGCTCACCGGACCCTCGCCGGGATCCTCGCCGTGCCGACCGTGCACGAGGTACAGGTGCTCCGCCTGGGTGTAGTACGGCTCAAGGTCCTCGTAGCCGATCGGCCAGGCCGGCGAGAGCCCGCCGTGGTGGCGCAGCACGCCGAAGTCCTGCGGTCGCAGCCGGAACAGCGCGGCGCCGTAGAACTTGGTGTTTCCGCCGACGTAGTAGTTGACCTCCGGCGGGAACCGGTCACCGTGTCTGTCGTACCAGAACTCGGGTGCCCGGTACTTGCCCTTGACGAAGACCGCGGTGGACTCCCAGTTGTCGCGTTCCCGGGGAAGGTAGCCGCCGCGCTCCAGGATCAGGATGCGCTTCCCGCTCGGGGCGAGGCGGTGGGCGATGGTGCCGCCGCCGGCTCCGGTGCCGATGACGATGACGTCGTACCGCTGGTTGTCGGCCATGGCGGCCACCTTGATGTCGATGGTGTGGGGTTGCCCGCCTTCGGACCGGCGGTCACAGGACGGCGATGGGGTTGACCGGCGAGCCGGTGGCCCGGGACAGGCGCAGTGGCGCGACCACGCAGAAGAACGACCAGCGGCCGGCCTCCTCGCAGAGCGGCACCACGTCCTCGAACCGGAGGTAGTCCAGGAGGTACAACCCGAGGGCGTGCACGCCCAGGACGTGCACCGGGAAGTCCACGCCGTCCGTGATGCTCGGCGCCGTGTCGTTGTTGCCGTCGCCGCCCAGGAGGGCGACGTGGCGATCGGCGAGGAACTCCATCGCCGAGGGGTGCAGGCCCGCGCGCGAGTGCGCGGCGTCCCAGGGGCCCAGCTCGGTGCGTCTGAGGCGGTGGCCGACCCGGACGAACAGCAGGTCGCCCTCGCCGACCTCGACCCGCTGGCTCCGCTCCGCGGCCGACAGGTCGTCGGCGGTGACGTGGTCACCGGGCTCCAGCCACGGCACCCCGCGCAGCCGCGGGATGTCGAGCAGGACCCCTCGGCCGACGATGCCGTCCCTGACCGAGTCCACCGACAGGGCCACCGCGCCCTCGGGGGTGAGCGTTGCCGCGTCGACGCCACCGTGCAGGGTCCCGTCGTAGACGACGTGGCAGAGGGCGTCGAGGTGGCTGTCGGCGTTGCCGTGCACGTTCATCTCGAAGTGGTCGAGGGCGAAGTGGAGCCCGTGCGCGTGGACCTCGCTCCGGGCCGGGCCGGTGAGCCGGTGGGCGGCCGGTTCCGGATTGTCGGGGGAGGGCCGCGTCTCGATCGGCGCCGCGAGCGTCACCGTCCGGCCGCTGCGGATCTCGTCCGCCGCCGCCCTGACGTGCTCGGGCGTGATCGTGGCCACCGCGCCCCGGACGTCGCTCGTCGCCCGGTCCCGCAGGCGGCGGTAGAGGGCCTCGAACTCCGCGGGGCTCTGGCGCGGTGGAACTCCCGGCCGTGACCGGGCTCCCGCGGGCACCGCTTCCTCCCCGGCCACGTCAGTCGCGTTGCCGGTCGAGGGCTTCGTCGAGCGTGCAGGCCGCCGTGATGAGCGACAGGTGGGTGAAGGCCTGCGGGAAGTTGCCGAGTTGCTCGCCGCTGGGGCCCACCTCCTCGGCGAAGAGCCCGACGTGGTTGGCGTAGGTGTGCATCTTCTCGAACGTGTACCGGGCCGGACGCAGCCGTCCCGCCCGGGCGAGCGCGTCCACGTACAGGAAGGTGCAGAGACTGAAGGTGCCTTCGGAGCCGCGCAGTCCGTCCGGAGAGGCCGCCGGGTCGTACCGGTAGACGAGGCTGTCGGACACCAGGGTGCGGTCCATCGCGTCCAGGGTGGACAGCCACGACGGATCCCGGGGGCTCACGAACCCCACCCGGGGCATGAGGAGCAGAGAGGCGTCCAGGATGTCCTGCCCGCCGTAGTGCTGCACGTAGGCCCCGATGGATTCGCTCCAGCCGCGTTCCATCACCTGCTCGATGATGGCGTCGCGGGCCGTCCTCCAGACGTCGGTGTCGCCGGGCCGGCTGAACTCGGCGGCCAGCTTCAGACCGCGGTCGAAGGCGGCCCAACACATGACCCGGCTGTACGTGAAGTCCTTGCGGCCGCCGCGCGTCTCCCAGATGCCCTCGTCGGGGCGGTCCCAGGAGTCGGCCAGCCAGTCCAGGGTCCGGGCGAGCACCTTCCAGCCGCGGTAGCCGGCCTGGGCGGCGACCTCGTGTCCCGCCGACAGGGCGTAGAGCGCCTCGCCGTAGATGTCCAGCTGCAACTGGTCCGCGGCCGCGTTGCCGAGCCGCACCGGAGCCGAGCCGCGGTAGCCCTCCAGATGCCCGAGGATCTCCTCGGTGAGCAGGGGTTCCCCGTCGACCCGGTACATGATCTGCAGGGGTTCGCCGGTCTTGCCCTCCGTCTCGCGCAGGCGGTCACCGAGCCAGTGCACGAAGGCGTTGGCCTCCTCGACGAAGCCGAGGTCGAGCAACGCCCGGACGGACAGCGAACCGTCGCGCACCCAGGTGTAGCGGTAGTCCCAGTTCCGTTCGCCACCGACCTGTTCGGGCAGGCCCATGGTGGCCGCGGCGACCGGGGCGCCACTGGGAGCGTAGGTGAGCAGCTTCAGGGTGATCGCGGAACGGTTGACCATGTCGGGCCAGCGGCCCCGGTAGTTGGAGCCGCGCACCCACTTCTGCCAGAAGTCCGCCGAGTCCCAGAGCTCCTGGGTGATCCCGTCGACGCCGAGCGCGGGCGGCGCCTCGGCGCCCGCGCCGCAGACCGTGAGGACGGCCGCCGCGGTCTCCCCGACGTTCAGCGTGACCGAACCGCGGAGATCGTCGCCGTCCCGCTCCAGGGGGAAGGTGCTCTGCAGGAACGCGGTCACGCCCGGCGCGCGGAAAGTGGAGACGCCCGGCCGCACGACGAGTTCGTGCGAGGCCCGGGCGTAGTCGAAACGCGGACGGCACTCCAGGTCGAAGCTGACGGTGCCCCGCACCGTGCGCACGGTCCGGATCAGGGTGTGCCGGTCCGCGGGGGCGCTGCCGGTGTTCGGAGCCATCCAGTCGATGACCTCGCCGACCCCGTCGGGCGACATGAAGCGGGTGACCAGAAGAGCGGTGTCCGGGTAGTAGAGCTGCTTGCAGGTGGCCTGGGAATCGGTGGACGCGAGTCGGAAGTACCCGCCCCGGTCGTGGTCGAGCAAGGAGGCGAAGATGCTGGGCGAGTCGAAGCGCGGCGCCGCGAACCAGTCCACGACCCCCCGTGACGTGACCAGCGCGGCGGTCTGCAGGTCGCCTATGAGGCCGTGCTCGGCGATGGGCGGGTATCGGTCCATGTGCGTCCCCAGATGAAGGAGATCCCCTGATCTCACTATCTTCCAGAAGCGGCTGATGTGCCTGTTGCGTCTGTTGCGCCTGGTGCGCCTGGTGCGCCTGCGGGACGAGCCCGGGACGAGGCGGCCGGCGACTACGGAGCGTCGCGACGCATCGGCGGTCGGTGCGGGAACGGCCGGCGCGGCCGGACGCGGGACACGCCGGTCCGCCCGCACCGGGCGTCAGCCGACGACACCGACGCAGTGGAACAGGTGCCATTCGCCCCGCAGTCGTGGCGCGACGGCGCTGTCGCGCGCACGACGCTGCAGGTCACGCAGGGCGGCGGCGGGCGCCTGCCCGTCCAGCACCCGCTGCGCCAGGTCGGGCAGGAGCGCCGCGCAGGCACTGCCGTGCACCTTCTTCAGGGGTGCGACCACCTGACGGGCGCCGGCGAGCATGAAGCCGAGGGCCAGGCCGGAGGGCTCGCTGCCCTGCTGGTGCCAGACGCGGCCGCTGCCGCAGCAGCCGAGGACCACGGTGGCGGGCACCGCCAGTTCCAGCACCGACCAGTCGTTGAGCGCCCCCGCCTCGGTGAGGATGTCCTGTCCGGGGCGGTGGCCCGCCTCGCCGTGCGCGGCGCAGTAGAGCAGATCCGCCGACTCGTCGGCCAGTGCGCTCGCCAACTCGGCGTGGGTGGCGACGCACCGCACCCGCGTGAACTCCCGCAGGCGCCGCAGTTCGTCCTCTCCCATCGGCGCGTCCGGCGAGAACAGCCCGACGATCGAACGATCACCCTCGCGCGCGTGCTCCGGACCGCGTCGCTCCTGCCGGGTCGGAAGGACGCGCGTCGAAGGCGTCAGGGTGATCACGGCCTTGTCGAGGAGTTGCCCCGCGCCCGCGCGCAGCGGCAGAGCCGCGTAGGGGACGTTCCACAGCTCGTTCGCGGGAAGGACGAACAGTCGGATCGGTTCGGTCGTCGAGGCCGCGTCCAGTGCGGAGCGCAATCGCGCCGGCAGGAGACGGTCGGCCAACCCGGACCAACCGGCGGCCGCCCGGGCGAGGACGGGGCCCTCCCGCCCGGTGCCCCCGCCGGAGTCCTCCTCGAAGTCCTCGTCGTCTCGGAACGTGGCGAGGAGCGCGGCCGCGTCGGCCGACAGCGGGCCGTGCGCCGCTTCCAGGGTTCCGTCCGGGTGCCGGCAGACCGAGACGACCTCGACGACCCCGTCCCTCCTGGTGAACGGCTCGACGTAGAGGGAGTACGCGTCGCCGCGGAGCGGGCGCCGGCCACCCTGTTCGTCCCCGGTCCCGGGATCGCCCACGCTCGTACCGGCCGCGGAGCGCTGTTCCGTGGTGGGCAGGGACTGTGTGAAGGCGAAGAACAGGTCCTGGTGCAGGCTCCGGTGGGCCGTGTGCCACGCCGCCCGTTCCTCGGCCGGGACCGTGGCCGCGGGCCGCTCCTCCTCGTGCCGCCGCAGGGCGGCGTGCAGCCGCCGGAACGCCGGGGAGAGATCGGCCGCGCCGGTACGCAGGGCGCCGGTGACGGCCCAGTCGCGTGCGGACTCCAACCACCGCTCGGCGAAGGCGGGATCCCCGGACACGGCGAGAACGAGCAGCGGCAGCGCCGCGGACCGCGCCCCGTGGAGGAAGCCGGCCCGGGTGACCGCGTCCGGGGACGTGGCCCGGACTTCCTCGACCGCGAGCAGCGCGCCGCGCCCGCAGGCCAGCGCGCGCTGCTCGTCGCCGGCCTCCAACCAGGCCTGCGCCAGGGCGAACTGTCCGTCGATCTCGCCCAGGCGGTCATGGGCCCGGGCGTAACGGCGGATCGCCTCCGCGCCGGCCTCCATCGGCGGGTACCCGCCCACCCCGATGCCACCGCGCAGTGCGGTGAGCAGCACCAGCGCCTGGTTGCGCAGCTGCCCGAGCCGCTCGAACCCCTCCAGCGCGGCGGCAAGCACCCGTCCGGCGCGACGGCGGTGGGCTTCGGGATCCGGCGCGGCCGGCGCTTCCAGGGACAGCAGCCGGCCCAGCGAGGTGAGCAGACGGAGCCGGTTCATGGGATCGGCGCTCTGCCGTCCCAACGGGCCGACGGAGCGCGTCAACAGGATCCGGGCGGCGGCCGGCTCGGCGTCGTCCATGGCCAGATCGGCCAACTCGCGCGCACTGTTGTGGAGTCCGCGCGGCTCGTCCGCCGCCTCGTACCAGCGAAAGGCCTCCTCGTAGTGGGTGCGGGAGTGTTCCGCGTCCGACAACACCCCGAGGAGGTCGCCCAGTTCGAACTCGATGTTGGCGAGCGTGAGGGGGTTCGCCCCGCGCGTCCGGTTCAGCGCGGAACGGGCGCGGCGATAGCCGTCCATGGCCTCGCGCAGATTCCCCGCGAGCGTGTCGGCCAGTGCCAGTTCGCGGCGGCTCTCGGCCTCGGCCACCAGGTCGCCACCACCCGAAGTCGCCTTCCGCACGGCGGCTTCCAGCAGTTCCCGGCTGCGCTCGGCGTCCCCTTGGACGCGTTCGGTACGCCCCCACCACAGCAGGGCGGTGGCGGTCACGGACGCGGGGGCGTCGGCGTCCTGGTACAGGCGCACGGCCCGGCCGTAGTGGTCCCGCGCCGCCGGTACGTCACGTAGTTGCTCCCTGACCTCCCCGAGGTTGCGCGCCGCGTGCCCGGCCGCGACGAGCGAGGGACGCAGGCAGCGCTCGGCCTCCTCGATCCTCGCCGCGTAGGTGACGGTGTCGCCCGACTTCTGCGCCACCAGGGCGAGGTCCAGCCAGAGCGTGGCCTCGGTGACGGCGTCCTGAGCGGACCTGGCCAGTACCAGCGCTTCGGTGAGGGCCGCCGTCGCACGCCGGTCGGAGGTGATCCGCAGGACGTTCGCCCGGGACTGGGCCGCGCGCGCGGCGCCGACCCGGTCGCCGGACCGCTCGCAGGCGGCGCGGGCGAGGTCGGCGTGTTCGATCGTCGAGGGGTAGTCGTCCTTCTGCCAGGCGTACTGGGCGAGCATGTGGTGCGCCCGCCCGAGCAGGTCGTCGTCCTTGTCCGCGTGGGCCCGGGCGGCGATCTCGCGGACCTCCTCGACAGCGTCGGGCGACCGGTCCAGCAGGACCGCGGCACGCAGGTGGTGCAGACGGGACGGGCCGCGCGGTTCCGTGACGCCGAGGGCCGCGAGCGCCCGCCCCGTGGGCGTCGCGGGTGCGGGGTCCGCTCGGGCGTCCTCGCGCGGCCTCATGACATCGCCTCGGGTGAAACGGCGGGACGCGGTGGGTGTGAGGGTGCGGTTGCGGGCGCCGCCGGCCCGGATGTCCGGGGAGCGGCGCCGGTCGTCGTACCGGGCGAGGGCGCCGCACCGGGTGGCGTCGGCCGTGGCTCGGGGCGCAGATAGGTTCCGTACGCGAGGACGATCTGTGACCCCGGCAGCACGACGAACTCGGCGGGGTGGCGCAGGCGGCGCTGTGCGGGAACCGTGAGCGCGAGGGGTCCCTGGAGGACGAGATCGCCCTCGCCCAGCGGGCCCCGGTCGTCGTCCATGCCCTTCAGGAACCCCTCCCAGACCCGACCGTCGGTCAAGTGCACGGCCAGGAAGGGATGGTGGCCCGCGGGTGTCGACTCGGCGACCCGGTGGAAGGCGGAGGCCGGGGTACTGCGGGTGGCCGAGCGGCGGCGCCAGGTCTCGGCGAGGCCCGCGGCAGCGGACAGGCCGACGCTGACGGCGAGGGCGAGGGTCGCCGACCAGATCGCCTGCCACGCGTGCGGGCGCAGGTAGTCGGCGCCGCGCAGGAGACCGTTCAGCGGCAACAACGCCGTCCAGTGGCGGGCCAGGACGAGCACCGCGAGGACGGCGACGAGGCTGCCGGCGGCGCCGACGCAGACCAGATCGACGATCTCCATCGCCGAACTCCGGCGACGCCGGGGGACTTTGACCTCGACCATGCGGACGAACGCGTATCCGGGGGCCGCGGCCGCCAGCAGCACGGCGAGGGCGGCGAACGTCGTTGGCATCGGCGGGTGCTCTTCTCGGCCTCCTCGGGTCAGTCGCTGTCGTCGGCGGGCTCGGGGTCGGCGGAAGGGGCCGGCTGACGGAGCAGTTCGGCGTCCGCCTCGGCGAAGGGGTCCGGCAGCGCGATGCGCGCGGGATCGCCGAGCGACGGCATGTCGGTGGCCCGGTGGCCGTCGGGGTTCAGTTCTTCGTCGGCGCCGGTCTCGGCGTCGTCGGACTTCCACGGACTGGACAAGGTCACTCCGGTGGGCGGGGGTTCGGACAGGGGCACCCGGACGGTGTGCGCCGCGTTCAGACGCTCGCGTGCGAGAAGGCCCGGGCGAACTCGCCGTCGAGGACCGTGCCGTTGCCGCCGCCGTTCACCCCGTAACCGCGTTCGGCGAGCGTGCCGATCGGGTCGAGTGTCTCGATGCGGAAGTGCCTGGCCCAGCCGTCGTACTCCGACCTGTCCTCTTCCGGCAGCGGCGCCAGCACCGCGAGGCTCCCGCCGGGGCAGCGGACCACGCCCCAGACGACGCGGTACATGCCGACGCGGCTGACGATCAGTCCGTTGCCCTTGATGTCATGGTCCTCGGAGAGGCGCGGAGCCACCTCGACTATGGCGCCGACCGTTGCCTCCAGGCCCTCGGGGCTTCGCAGCGTGATGACGAGCCCGGAGGCGTCCACCAGTTGGCGGAGGGTGTCCACCAGTGTCCCGTGTGCCTGCGGGGCGAGCGTGAGGGAGAACATGCGACTCCTGTTTCGCCGGGGCTGTCGTGGGGTCTCGCCCTCAGACTGGCCTCGGGATGCCGCGGTGTGCAAGGGCCGGCGCGCAATCGGGCTCGTCGAACCGGCGCACGCGCTCCTGCGCACCACCGAGCGCACGCCCCTACGTCCGCCCCCCTACGTCCCCGTCCGCGCGCGGGCGGAGTCACCCGGTGAGCGCGCCGCCGACACGCTCTGGTGGCCGGTCTTGCCGCTCGTCAGCGGCCACTCGCGGTTCAGGGTGCCCAGCGGGATGCGGTGTTCGAAGGTGGGCGTGCCGAACAGGGAGAGCTTGAGTTGGAGTTGCCCGCTGAGGTCGAATCCGCCGAACAGGGCCCACGCGCCGCTCCCGGCGGCCTTGCCGCCGGTGGAGGCGGACGCCTTGGCCTCGGCCTCCGCGCGCAGGTAGGGGGCGAAGTCCGCGGAGACGCCCACGGCCCCGTACAGGCCGACGGTGGCCTCGGCGCCGAGCGCGCCCTTGACGCGCCCATCGGCGGTGACCTCGGCCTTCACCGGCGTGCTCCGGACGTGCGAGGCGCTGACCGGGCTCCAGCCCTTGCCCGCCGCGTAGCCGCCACCGACACGGAAGTCGCCCTTGACGTCCTGCCGCACGTCGAGGGTGACGCGTCCGTCGGCCTCGACCTGGATGTAGTACGTCAGGTCCAGCGTGACGACCACCGGTACCGGGCCCACCTGGATGACCGGGGCGCCGTGCAGTGTGGCGAACGGGATCCGCCGGGGGGCTCCCGTGCTCGCGGCGGCACGACCCTTGAGGCTCCACCGGGAGGACCAGTCACCACTCATGCCCAGGAAGGCGGATCGGGGGCCGGAGCCGCCCGAGCCGTCGTACGAGAACTCCACCGCGGGGGCGAGCTGGACGAACCCGGAGACCGAGGCGCCGGCCGAGACGGGGGCGCCCGGCGCGGTGTCGACGGGGGCGTCCACATCGAGCCGGAGGGTACCCGAGGGCAGCTTCGCGCCCTCGGGGCCGAACCGGACGCCCGGGCTCTTGGCCCAGGAGAACGTGACGCCCTTCATCAGGGGTTTGACCGTGATCGACGCCGGGTCGACGGGGACCTTGCCGTCGGCCTTGTCGTCGTCCAGGACGGAGGACAAGGTCGTGGGCGCCGTCTTGACCTCGGTGCCCAGCGGGGTCTTCGCGCCGACCTCGGTGACCTTCGCGAGGAGCCCGTCGGGGGCACCCGGCGTGGGCGCGCCGGCGATGACGTCGCCCACGGCGACGGGCTTGTCGGGGGCCGGGGAGCTGCCCGGCGACGGCCTGACCGTTCGGGGGGAACCGGACAGGACGGCCCGTCCGGTGTTCCGGTCGTAGGAGGCGACCTTCAACGAGGACGCCTTCGGGGCGCCCTTCGCGTCGCCGGCGCCCGCCCGGGCGACGGCCGTCGGCGTGGGGGAGTCCACCGGAGCCGCGGCGACGTCGAGTCGTCGCGTGCCGTCGGCTTCGGAAGCGAGGGGGGTGGGGGTGGTGGTCCCGGCGGCGCCGGTGTGCGGGGTCGAGGCACAACCGGTGGCGGCGAGAGCCAGCGTGGTGAGGGCGGGGAGGAGGAGGCGTCTGGCGAGCGTGCGCACGTACGTAAGGCCTTCTGGTGGGGGGAGGCTGCGCTACTGGGAAGTAACGTGAGGGTCGATCATGCCAGGCGGGTTCACCGCGACAGCGGTAACCGGCCACCGCCCACACGCACCCCGACCCCGCCGGGTTCAGGCGAGCGACACCACGACCGGCCCACCCGCCCGATCGACCCGGGCCGTCCACCCCGCCGGCAGCCGCAGCGACCGGGACGGCGACACCGGGCGGGGGATCCGACGGCGCCACAGCAGACGGTCGTCCTGACGAACAGTCACCGACGGCCAGGCCAGAGGCTCCCCGGACCGGAGCAGCAACGGACGCCCGGCGGCGCCCGTGAGACGGTTCGGTGTCACCCACACCAGCGGGGCCCGCACGACCAGGAGCGGGCCCGGCTCCGGCCAGGGCGTCCCCGCCAGATGCGCCAGGACCGGCGGCGCGGCGGCGGCGCCCTCCGAGGCCGCCGTGGCGGCACGTTCGACGCCGCGCAGCGCGTTGCCGACCGCGAAGACGCCCGGTGTCCCCGTGCGGAAGGACGCGTCCACGCCGGGGCCGCGGGTGCCCGGGTCCAGGGCGACGCCGCCGCGGCGGGCCAGTTCGTGGTCGGGGATCCAGTCGCCGGTGAACACCACCGTGTCGCAGGCGAGGACCGCCGACCTGCCGTCCCGGTGGCGGACGGCCACGCCCGACAGGCGTTCCCTGCCGCGCAGTTCGTCGACGGTCGTGGTCGTGAGCAGCGGCACTCCCGGGAGGGCGCGGGCGCGCGGACGGTCGGTGACCATCGCCACCACGTCCGCGCCCGCGCGCCGAAGGGTGCGCACCGCGTGCCGGGCCACCGGCTCGGCGCCGACCACCACGGCCCGCCCGCCGACGGTCCCGCCGTACAGGTGGACCCACTGCTGCAACTCCCCGGTGGTGAAGACACCCGCCGGACGGCACCCCGGTACCAGGCGGGCGCTGCGGGGACGCTCACGGGCGCCCGTGGCGAGGACCACCGCCCGGGCCGTGATCCGCTCCAGGCCCGCCGGGCTCGTGGTCTCCAACGTCAGCGGGCCCGCCCAGCCGGTGGCGCTGACGCCGGTCCGGACATCGGCCCCGGCTCTCACGGCCTGCGCCGTCAACTCCCGTGCGTACGAGGGGCCAAGCAGCCAGGGACGGAACGGCCGCGCACCGTCCCAGCCGAGGCCGAGGCCCCGGTGGCAGTGGCGGGGCGCCCCGCCGGCCTCCCCCTCGCGCTCCAGGACCTCGATGCGCCCGGCGCCCGCGCCGGCGAGACGGGCGGCCAGGGTCAGCCCGGCGGGACCGGCCCCGACGACCAGGACGTCGACCGCGCGGTTCACCGCCGGACCTCCTCGAACAGGGCGCGGACGGCGGCGCCGCAGTGGAAGCCCTGACAGCGGCCGCCCCGGGCGCGGGTACGCCGGCGCAGTCCGTCGGGCGAGGCGGGCGGGATCGTCGACGCGAACGCGTCGCGGATCTCCCCGCGGGTCACGCGCTCGCAGTGGCAGACGATCCTGCCGTACTCCGGGTCCGCCTCGATCATCCGCGCGTCGCGGTACGGACGGGGGAACGCCTCGCCCAGGTTCGGCATCCGTACCGGCGCCGGCTCGCGGGCGCCGGTCACGGGCAGGCCGCCGTCGGCGAGCAGTTCCACCACGTGGGCGGCGATCGCCATCGAGGCGGTCAGACCCGTCGAGCGGATCCCGCCCACGGTGACGTACCGCTGCGCGGGGTGGGCCCTGATCGCGTAGTCGTCGTGCTCGGTGGCGGTCCGCAACCCCGCGTACACGGCGGTGACCTCCTCCTCCAACAGCGCCGGCAGGATCCGCCGGCCCTTCTCGCGCAGCAGTGCCAGTCCCTCGGCGGTGGATCCGGTGGCCGTCTTGTCGTCCAGGTCCTCGGCGGTCGGCCCGAGCAGCACGTTCCCGTACACGGTCGGCGACACCAGCACCCCCTTGCCGAGCGCACCCGGTACCGGCAGCAGGATGTGCCGGACGAGGTCGCGGGCGAGTTCGTCGAACACGATCAACTGGCCCCGGCGCGGCGTCACGGTGAAGTCCGCGTGGCCGAGGAGCCGGTCGATCCCGTCGGCGTACAGGCCGGCCGCGTTGACGAGGTGGCGGGTGCGCAACGGTCCCCGAGTCGTCGCGAGGATGTGCGGGTCCCCCGGAGCGATCGACCGGACACGGCAGTCGAGGTGCAGGTCGACGCCGGCGCGGACCGCCTGCGTGGCGTACGCGAGCGTGGTCGTCCAGGGGCAGATCACGGACTCGCCCGGTACGTCGAGCGCCCCCCTCACGCCGGGCCCGAGACGGGGTTCGCGGGCGCGGACCTCCTCGGCCGGGATGATTCGGGCCGCACGGTAGCCGTTGCGCACGGCCTTGTCGGCGAGGCCCGGCAGCGCGGCCCACTGCTCCGCGTCCCAGGCGACCAGGAGCGCCCCGAGGGGTTCGACCGGGATGCCGCTCTCGGCGGCGTACGCGGTGAGCAGCCGCTGTCCGTCCCGGACCAGCCGGGCTTCGAGGGAACCGGGCACCGCGTCGAAACCGGTGTGCAGGATGGCGGTGTTGGCCTTGGACGTGCCGGCGCCGACATCGTCGGACGCCTCGACCAGCGCGACGCGCAGGGGGAGGCGGGCCAGTTCGCGGGCGATCGCCGCACCCACCACGCCCGCCCCGACGACCGTCACGTCGTAGGCCGCGACCGGCAGGGCGCCCCGGGTGGTGACGCTCATGCCGGGCCGTCTCCGAGCAGCGCCGACACCGCGGTGCGAAACCGTGCGCGGCGCTCGGCGGCCTGGTCGGCGTCGCCCCTCGGCTCGTAGACGGCGGCCGGCTTCCACCGCGGGACGACCTCGCGGACGGTGAGCGACGGATCCAGACCGAGCCGGGCGACCGCGCCGACACCGAGCGCCGTGGCGTCGGGCAGCGCCGAGACCTCCACGGGGATCCGGAGCAGATCGGCCTGGGCCTGCATGAGCAGCGCGGAACGGGTCAGCCCGCCGTCGACGCGCAGGGACGTGAGGGGTGTGCCCAGATCGGTGGCGACCGCGTCCGCGAGTTCCGCGACCTGGGCGGCGACGCCGTCGCACAGGGCGCGCACCAGGTGCCCGGCCGTGGTGTCGAGGCCGAGGCCGGTGACCGATCCCCTCAGGTCGCCCCGCCACCAGGGGGCGGCGAGCCCGGCGAGCGCGGGCACGAAGGTGACGCCCCCGGAGTCCGGGACGCCGCCGCCCACGGTGTCGATGTCCTCGGCGCCCGAGATCACGCCGAGGTCGGTCAGCCAGCGCACGGCGGACGCGGCCGTGTACACCTGTCCGTCCAGGCAGTAGTCGGTGCGTCCGGCGATCCGCCAGGCCACACAGCCGACCAGGCCGCAGGTGCTGCGGCGGGGGAGTGGGCCGGTCTGCGCGAGCAGGAACGCCCCCGTTCCGTAGGTGCACTTGGCGGTGCCGGGTTCGGTGATGCTCTGGGCGAGGAGCGCCGCCTGTTGGTCGACGAGCAGCCCCGTCAAGGGCAGTTCGGGCCCGAAGGCGTCGGTGGTGCCGACGAGGGTGTCCGCGTCGACGATCTCCGGCAGCCGCTCGTCCGAGAGGTCGAAGGCGCCGAGTGCCTCGTCCGACCATCGAACGGTCTCCAGGTCCAGCAGTTGGGTACGGCCCGCGGTCGCCGCGTCGGTGACGAACGCGCCGGTGAGACGGTGTACCAGCCATGCGTCGCTCGTCGTCACGACACCGGCCCGGGTCAGGTGACGGCGTATCCAGGCCATCTTGGGGGCGGCGAAGTACGGGTCGAGCGGCAGTCCCGTCCGCTCCCGCAACCACGTGGCGTGCGCGGCGAGTTCGGAGCAGAGGGGTTCGGCGCGCCGGTCCTGCCAGACGATGGCCTCGGTGAGCGGCTCACCACTCGCCGGATCCCAGGCGAGGACCGTCTCCCCCTGGTTGGCCAACCCCACCGCCACCACGGGCTCACCGGCCGCCGCCAGTGCGGCGCGCCCGGCTTCGACCACCGACTCCAGCAGCTCGAAGGGGGCGACCTCCACCCGCCCTCCCGGCAGGTGGCGGGGGCGTACGGGTGCGGAACCCGAGCCGATGACCCCGCGGATCGGGCAGATGACGAGGGCCTTGGTTCCCGAGGTGCCCTGGTCGACCGCGAGCACCGGTCCCGTCATCACCGCTCCGTTCCCGGGGTCCACCCGATTGATCTCCGGACGCTTGATCGTCGGTCGGAAGCCTCCACCAGCGGACGTCACCCGTCAAGATCCGCCGGCGACCCGCGCGGGGTGGCTGACGCAAAGTCATATGTTCCCGGTGACTTGATACTTGCGGTCGATCAAGTTTTCCGATGCGCATCCGTTCACTCGTTCTATAGTGATCGCCGATGAACACGACCACCACACATCGCCCCCGACCCCGCGTCCCGTCGACCGGGACGAGGTGATGGCGGGCGGAGACTTCCGGCCCGTCTACCACCCCGCCGGCCACGACAACGAACTGCGTCTCGCCGTTCAGGATCTGCGCACCGGTCGCTGGGTGTCGATGGAGCGGTTACTCGAGCGGACGGACGGGTGGGGGCTGTGGACCCAACGCACCCAGGTCCTCGCCGCCGTCGCCGCCGGAACCGACGTCGTCCAGGCGTGGCGCACCGAGCAACCACGAAGCCTCGCGGCGACCGTGATGCACACCCGGGTCACCGTCGAGCGCGCCGTCCGCGCCCACCGCGCCGGACACCAGCGCACCCACGAACTGTGGGAAGAGGCCTGGCAGGCCTGCAACGCCACCGCCACCCTCAGCCCCGCCGACCCCGTGCCGTGGATCTGCCTGCTCGCCCTCGCCCTCCTCGACGAGCACCACCAGATGGACGAGCACCGCCTCCCGCCTCCCGGCCCGATGCTGCCGACGGGACCCTGGGGCATCCTCGCGGAAGCGGACCGGCGGGACCCGTACAACCGCGAGGCGTACCACCGGATGCTCCAGTTCGTGTACGCGCGCACGGCGCGACCCCTCTCCGACGCGGCCAACTTCGTGCACTGGGCGGCCGGTTCCGCTCCGCCCGGGTCCGCCGTCCACGTGCTGCCGCTCTACGTGCGCGTCGAGCGCTACCGCCGTGAAGACGGCCAGGACAGGGCCCTGGACCTGCACTGGGTCGCCGAGGACGCCGTCCGCGACGCCGGCCACGCCCTGGACGTCTGGTTCCGCCACGCCGACCCGACCCACGCCTCCCCGCTCGATGTGAATCACCTGGCCCACGCCCTGTGGGGAGCCCTCCGGTTCGACGACGCGGCCCGGGTCTTCGACGCGATCGGCCGGTACTGGACCACCCTGCCGTGGGCGTACCGCACCCGCGCCCCGTCCGACCCGGCAGCCGCCGAGGAGGTGTTCCTGCAGGCCAGGTCCCGCAGCCTGGCCGGCCGGGACTGAACCACCCCTGCGGCACCGCTCCCGCGACGCCCCCGGGCCCGCTCCCCGCGCCCGACCGTCCCCGCGCCCCACCGTCCCCGCGTTCCACCACCCCCGGAGGTACCGCCATGTCCCGAACCGCATGGGAATCCCGCCAGGACCGCAAGGCAGCCCCACCCCGACACGACGAGGAGGAACGACTCAGGGAACTGGGCTACCAGCCCGTCCTCGCCCGCCGCATGGGCGGCTTCGGCAACTTCGCCATCAGCTTCTCGGTCATATCCGTCCTCTCCGGCTGCATGACCCTGTACGGATTCGGCCTGGGCACCGGCGGCCCGGCCGTGATGCTGTGGGGCTGGGTCGGCGTCGGTCTCTTCGTGCTCTGCGTGGGCCTCGCCCTGGCCGAGGTGACCAGCGCCTATCCCACGTCGGGGGCGCTGTACTACATGGCCGACCGGCTCGGCGGACGCCGCTGGGGTTGGTACACCGGCTGGCTGAACCTGCTGGGTCTGCTCGGCGCGATCGCCGGAATCGACTACGGCGCCGCCCTGTTCACCGGAGCCTTCCTCAACCTCCAGTTCGGCTTCGTGCCGACCGCCGGCTCCACGTTCCTGATCTTCCTGTGCATCCTGCTGCTGCACGCCACGCTCAACCTCTTCGGCGTCCGCCTCGTCAGCGTGCTCAACTCCATCAGCGTCTGGTGGCACCTGGCCGGTGTCGCGGTGATCGTCGGCGCCCTGGCCCTCGTCCCCGACCACCACCAGTCGGCCTCGTTCGTCTTCACCGAGTTCGTCAACGACACCGGCTGGGCCAACCCGTTCTACGTGGCGGCGGTCGGCCTGCTGCTCGCCCAGTACACCTTCTCCGGCTACGACGCCTCCGCGCACCTCTCCGAGGAGACCTCGAACGCCTCCGTCTCCGCCGCCAAGGGCATCGTCCGGGCCATCTGGGTCTCCTGGATCGCCGGATTCGCCCTGCTCGCGGGGCTCACCTTCGCCATCCAGGACTACGCGGCCGTCCAGAACAGCGCCACCGGCGTCCCGCCCGCCCAGATCTTCCTCGACGCCCTCGGCACCGGTGGCGCCACCGCCCTGCTGCTCGTCGTCATCGTCGCGCAGCTCTTCTGCGGCAACGCCGAGGTCGCCGCGGCGAGCCGGATGGTCTTCGCGTTCAGCCGGGACAACGCCCTTCCCGGCTCAGCGCTGTGGCGCAAGGTCAGCAGCCGAACCCAGACGCCCGTCCCGGCGGTCTGGCTGTCGGTCGTCGTCGCGGGCGTGCTCGCCCTGCCGTCCCTCTACTCCGCCACCGCCTACGGCGCCGTGACCGCCATCAACGTCATCGGCATCACCCCGGCCTACGCCATCCCGATCTATCTGCGACTCCGCGCCGGCGACCGGTTCGAGCCCGGCCCGTGGAGCCTGGGCCGCTGGAGCAGGCCGATCGGCTGGATCGCCGTCGTCTGGGTGGCCGTCGTCACCGTCCTGTTCTGCCTGCCGCAAAAGTCCCCGGTCACCATCGACTCGATGAACTACGCGGTGATCGCCCTGGCGGTGGTGTTGGTGCTCGCCAGCGTGTGGTGGTACGTCGCCCGACGCTCCTACGGCACCCCGTCGGCCTACGGGAACGCCCGGGAACAGGCGGAGATCGCCGAGGACATCGTCTGAGCGCGGGACACGGAACCCGCGTCGCCCGGCCACCGGATGGTGGCCGGGCGACGCGGGCGGGATGAAGCCACGCTTCGCGTTCCGTGCGGACCGTTCAGGCGACCACGATGTTCTCGGCCTGCGGCCCCTTCTGCCCCTGGGTCACGTCGAACGTCACGGCCTGCCCCTCGGAGAGCTCCCGGTAGCCCGAGCCCGCGATGTTGGAGTAGTGGGCGAACACGTCCGGCCCGCCACCCTCCTGGGCGATGAAGCCGAAGCCCTTCTCCGAGTTGAACCACTTCACGGTGCCACTGGCCATGCTGAACATCCTTCGTCCACACGGGGAACCGGCCCGGTCGGGACGGCCCCGAAGCGCGGCGCCGCCGGGCTTCGGCAGCAGGACTACCCCGATCCGCGCCCGCGTACGCCAGGCGGGAAGCCTCCGTTCGGCGGCACGTCAGGTGGAGTCGCGACCCCTGCGGGCGGGCGCGCCGTTCGCCGGCGGGTACCCGGGACGCGCCGGTACCGGCGGCCGCAGCGACGGCGAGGGCAGCGGCGGCAGGGCCGGCTCGTACAGCCAGGTCGCGAACAGGTCGTCGACAGGTTCGGCCGCGTAGCGGCCCACGTGGCCGATGAAACCCGCGGTCGTCACCACGCCGTGGCGGTGCGCCGCCGCCCAGTCGCGCAGCATGCGGAAGAACGCGCCGTCGCCCAGGGCGCAGCGGACCGCGTGCACGGCCAGACCCCCGCGCTGGTACAGGCGGTCGTCGAACATCAGCTTGCGGCCGGGGTCCGCCAGGGTGAGGTCCTGGGCCTGCGAGGACAGCAGCCGGTGCGCGCCGAGGGCCAGCGCGTGCGCGGTGCGGCCGCCGGAGTGCTCCGACCAGAGCCATTCCGCGTACTTCGCGAAGCCCTCGTTCAGCCAGATGTGCCGCCAGTCGGCGATGCTCACGCTGTTGCCGAACCACTGGTGCGCCAGCTCGTGGGCGACGAGCCGCTCCGACCCGCGTGCACCGTCCACGTGGTTGGCCCCGAAGAGGGACAACCCCTGGGCCTCCACCGGCACGTCCAGCTCCTCGTCGGCGACCACGACCGCGTACTCGCCGAAGGGATAGGGCCCGAACAGCTCCTCGAACAACCGCATCATCGCGGGCTGCCGGGCGAAGTCGCGGGAGAAGCGGGGCAGCAGGTGGGCCGGTACGTGGGCGGTCTGCGGCACCCCGCCGAGCCCGGGGTCGCCGAGCAGCACCGTCTGGAACGCCCCGATGGCCAGGCCCACCAGATAGCTGGAGGTCGGCGCGGACTGCTCGTACACCCAGGTGGTCGTGCTGGCCTTGGTCGTGCGGGTGAGCAGCCGACCGCCGGCCACCACCGTGTAGGCGGACGGCGTGTTGACCGAGATCTGGTACGAGGCCTTGTCCGCCGGCCGATCGTTGCACGGGTACCAGGAGGGCGCGCCGACCGGTTGGCTGGCCACCAGCGCGCCGTCCGTCAGCTCCTCCCAGCCGATGCCGCCCCAGGGGCTGCGGACCGGCTTGGGATTGCCCGCCCAGTGCACCTCCACCGTGAAGGCGGCGCCGGCGGCGAGCGGCTTTGCGGGACGGACACGCAGCTTCCCGCCGCGGTGGGCGAAATGCGGCGCCCGGCCGTTCACCAGGACCCGGCCTATCCGGAACTCGGCCAGGTTCAGGTGGAACTCGGAGAGCGGCGCCCGGCCGGCGATCGCGCTGAGCCGGGCCGTCCCGGCGAGCCGGTTGGGGCCGGGACGGTACTCCAGAGCGAGTTCGTAGCGGTGCACACGGTAACGGGGGTCGCCGTTGGCCGGAAAGTACGGGTCGGACGCCGCTGTTCTCTGGCCGCTCATGCCGCTTCCGCTCCCTGCGCTGTGCTCGGGCCCTCTCAGGTCCGCCACGCCTCGATCGGGTTGCCCAGCCAACGGGTGTCGGCGGGGACGGATTCCCCGGCCATCACGAGGGAGGCGGGACCCAGTGTGCTGTGGGCACCGACCGTACTCCCGGGCAGGACGATGCCGCCCGGCCCCAGGGTGGAGCCCTCACGGAGGACCACAGTATCCGTCCTCAAGATCCGGTCGTGGAAGAGGTGCGTCTGCAACACGCAGCCGCGGTTCACACTGACCGCGTCGCCCAACGTCACCAGGTCCATCTCGGGCAACCAGTAGCTCTCGCACCACACGCCCCGGCCGATCCGGGCACCGAGCGCGCGCAGCCACAGCGCCAGCACCGGCGTTCCGGGTACGGATCCGGCCAGCCACGGCACGGCCAGCACCTCGACGAAGGTGTCGGCCAGCTCGTTGCGCCACACGAACCCGCTCCACAGCGGGTGCTCCCCCGTCCGGTGGCGCCCCACCAGCAGCCACTTCGCGGCCACGGTGACCCCGCACGCGGTCACACCGGAGGCGAGCAGGACCAGACCGGACAGCAGTGCCGTGCCCGCGAGTCCCGGACCGCCCGCCGTGCCCAGCGCGCACAGCGCCGCCACCGTCAGCACGGCCAGCGCCGCCGAGCAGAACACCGGAACGATGCGGCACAGCTCCACCAGGCCCCGCGCCCACAGCAGCCGCGCGGGCGGGTCGTAGGTCCGGCTCTGATCGGCGTCCGCGGTGGACCGGGGCAGCCGGACCGGCGGCAGGCCCAGGTACGAACTGCCCTTCTTGGCTTTCTTCGGGGTCGCCGACAGCACGCCGACCAGCCCGCCGTCCGGCACCGAGCGGCCCGGCGCGGTCATGCCGGAGTTGCCGAGGAACGCCCGGCGGCCGATCTCGGAATGCCCGATCCGCATCCAGCCGCCACCCAGTTCGTACGGGGCGGTCAGGGTGTCGTCGGCGAGGAACGCGCCCTCGCCGACGGTGGTCAGACTCGGCAGCGCGAGCACCGTGGACACCTCCGCGCCCCGGCCGATCCTCATGCCCAGCAGCCGCAGCCACACCGGAGTGATCAGCCCGGCGTACAGCGGGAACAGGGTCTCCCGGGACAGGTCCATCAGCTGGGTGACCGTCCACGCCTGCCAGCCGATCCTGCCGTGCGTCGGATGCGTACCCGTGCGCAGGCCCAGGCTGAGCAGCCGTACGGACACCAGCAGCAACAGCGCGTACGCCGCCCCGAACGCGAGCGCCCCGGGCACCACGGCGAGCAGGGCCCCGCGCAGCGCCGCGAGGAGCCCGGCGTCGGCCGGCACGAACCGGCCGACCACGAGCAGGGCGGGCACGGCGGCGAGCACCGGCAGGGCCGTCAGGCCGAATCCTGCCGCCCCGTATGCCGCGCGCCACCGCAGCCCGCGCGGCGGGCGTTCCCGGGGCCAGTTGCGCTTGGCCTTGCCGAGCTTGACGGCGGGAGCCCCCGCCCAGCGCTGGCCGGTAGGAACCTGTCCGGCCACGGCGGAACCCGGGGCGACCTCGGCCCGCTTGCCGACCCGCGCACCCGGGAAGAGCAGGCTGCGGGTGCCGACCACCGCGCCCGCGCCGATCCTCACCGGGCCGATCTCCAGCCGGTCCCCGTCCAACCAGTGCCCGCTGAGGTCCACCTCGGACTCCACGGCGCAGCCGCGGCCGAGCTTGAGCATGCCCGTCACCGGCGGCAGCGAGTGCAGGTCCACCTCGGGCCCGACCTTGGCGCCGAGGGCGCGCGCGTAACGCTCCAGCCAAGAACCGGTGAGCGAGGTGGCACCGGCGCACTCGGCGAGCCGCTCGGCCGTCCACAACCGCAGGTGCACGCTCCCGCCGCGCGGATGGCGCCCCGCCTTCACCCCGCGCAACAACAGGCGCGCGCCGCCGGCCGCGATCGCCAACCTGCCCGGCGGGCTGAACAGCAGCGCGGCGCCGACGACGACCCACCACCACGAGGCGGTGGGCGCCCACGGATAGGGGCCGAACAGGTGCAGCACGTTACCCATGGCCAACAGCGCCACCGTCCAGCGCAGACCGACGAGCGTGAACAGCGGGAGCAGCAGCAGCGACTGCACCACCTGCGAACGCGGCGGAACGGGTGCGACGACCCGGGCCGCGTCCTCGTCCCGCACCGACTTCTCCAACCGGCGGGCCAGCTTGCGCAGGGTGGGCTGCTGGTAGATGTCGAGGACGGCCGCGCGCGGGTAGCGGGTGCGCAGACGCGTGGTGAGCCGGGCGGCGGCGAGGCTGTTGCCGCCGATCGCGAAGAAGTCGTCGCCGGCCCCGGTGACGGTCACCCCCAGGGTCTCGCCCCACTGTTCGGCGAGCCAGGCCTCGGTGCCGTACAACTGCTCGACCGGCCCGGTGGCCCGCGTCTCGGGGAGCGGCCACGGCAGCGCGTCCCGGTCCACCTTGCCGGAGGTGCGCGTCGGCAGCTCGGGAACGGGCGCGAGCAGCGGCACGAGGGCCGCGGGCAACTCGGAGCGCAGCCGCTCGACGGCCGCCGCCTGGTCCCAGCCCTCCTGGATGACCAGATAGCCGACGAGGAGTTGGTTCCCGCCGCGGGCCGTGCGCACGGCGCAGGCCGCGCCGGCGACGCCGGGCAGGGCCTGGAGCGCGGTGTCCACCTCGCCCAGCTCGATCCGCCGGCCACCGAGCTTGATCTGCTCGTCGCCACGGCCGAGGAAGACCAGCCCCTCCGGTTCGGCGCGGACGAGGTCGCCGCTGCGGTAGGCGCGCGGCCAGCCGAGGGACTCCAGCGGGGCGTACTTCTCGGCGTCCTTCGCCGGGTCCAGGTAGCGGGCCAGCCCGACCCCGCCGATGACGAGCTGTCCACTGCCGCCCATCGGCACCGGTGCGCCGGACTCGTCGACCACGGCCAGTTCCCAACCGTTCAGCGGGAGGCCGATCCGGATCGGTTCCTCGCCGGTCAGGAGCGAGGCGCAGGCCACGACGGTGGCCTCGGTGGGGCCGTACGTGTTCCAGACCTCACGACCCTCGGTGACCAGGCGCTGGGTCAGCTCGGGCGGGCACGCCTCCCCGCCGAAGATCAGCAACCGGACGTCGGCGAGGGTGTCGGGCTCCCAGAGCGACGCGAGGGTGGGGACCGTGGACACCACGGTGATGTCCTGTTCCAGCAGCCAGGGGCCGAGGTCGGCGCCGCTGCGCACCTGGGAGCGGGGGACGGGCACCAGGCACGCGCCGTGGCGCCAGGCCAGCCACATCTCCTCGCAGGACGCGTCGAAGGCGACGGACAGCCCGGCCATGACCCGGTCGCCGGGCCCGATCGGCTCCTCGGCGAGGAAGAGCGCGGCCTCCGCGTCGACGAACGCGGCGGCGCTGCGGTGGCTGACGGCGACGCCCTTGGGCTTGCCCGTGGAACCGGAGGTGAAGATGATCCACGCGTCGTCCTCGGGTCCGGGACGCGCGGCGGGTGCCCGCGGAACCCCGGCGAGCGCCTCCGGGGGCCCGGTGACCTCGACGCGTTCCCCGGCGCCCAGCACCGCCCGTACCCCGGCCTCACCGAAGACCAGCTCGGCCCGCTCGTCCGGGTCCTCGGCGTCCACCGGCACGTAGGCGGCGCCGGCGGCGAGCACGGCCAGGACGGACACGTACAGCTCGTTGGTCCCGGACGGCACGCGGACGCCGACCCGGTCGCCGCGCACGACCCCGGCGGCCACGAGGCCGCGCCGGCGACGCTCGACCTCCACGGCCAGCGCCCGGTAGGAGAGGCGCACGGAGCCGTCGTCCAGGGCGAGTTCGTCGGGGTGCGCACGCACGGTGGCGTCGAAGACGTCGACGAGGGTGCGCGGCGGGGCGGCGGGCCCGGTGGCGAAGAGGGCGGACTTGCCGGACTCCTCGGGCCCGTCGGACCCCTCGGACCCCTTTCCGTCCCCGTCGTCGAGCAGAGTCAGTTCACCGCGGTCAGGTGTGGCTGCCATCGGCCCTCACGTCTCGGTCCCGGAGTGTCCCGGGTCGCCGGCGGAGCCCAGGTTTGCCCGGGTTGTTCCGGCCCAGCACCAAACAACCGGCCAGTCTAGTGGGCGTTCGAGAAACCTCTCGTCGAAGCCTTGCGTGTGGCGCGGAAGGGGCGGTAAGGGCGGTAGGGGCGGCGAACGCGATCTCGTCGTGCCGCTGCGTCCATACCTGTCCTCAAACCCGCCAACCATTCGGTGTTCAGCGAACTTTTAGGGCATTCTGGGAACATGAACGACGTACCGGCCGGAAGGCCGACCGATGCCCCCGACCCCGCGGCGCGCCTGGCCTCCCTCGCCGCGGCGCTGGCCGACGAGACGCGGGCCGCCATCTGCATGACCCTGCTCGAAGGGCGTGCCTGGACCGCCGGCGAACTCGCCCGGATCACCTCGGTCGCGCCGTCCACCATCAGCGGCCACCTGGCCCGGCTGCTCGACGCGGGGATCTGCGTCACCGAACGCCAGGGGCGCCACAGTCACGTGCGGATCGCCGACGCGGCGACGGCCCGCCTGGTGGACGAACTCGCCTCCCACGCCGTCCCCGATCGGGACGCCGCGCACGCCGTGCCCGTCGTCTCCGCGCCCGACCCGCTCGCCCGGGCCCGGACCTGCTACGACCACTTCGCGGGGCGCCTCGGGATGGCGGTCACCGACGCCATGCGGGAGCGCGGGCTGCTGCGGATCGAGGCGGCCTTCGAGCTGACCGACGCGGGACGCGAGTGGTGCGGGCGGGTCGGCGTGGACCTCACCCGCGCGGGGCGCCGGCCCCTGGCGAGCTCCTGCCTGGACTGGACCGAGCGGCGACGTCACCTGGGCGGCCTCGCCGGGGCGCGACTGTGCGGGCGGGCGCTTGAGGAGCGGTGGGTGGTCAGGCCGGCCAACGGTGGGCGGGGGCTCCTGGTGACCGGCGTGGGGGAGGGGGCCTTCGGGGAACTGCTGGGTATCACGGCGGACGCGTGGGCCTGAAGTCGGCCGCGGGCGTCGCCGCGATCGGGCGCGCGACCGTGAGCGGACGTACGAAGAACGCGGACGCACGAGCAATTCGGAGCCGAACATTTCGGTGGACGCCGAAGTGTTTGCCGCCTAGGGTGCAGCCATGACCATGAAGACCCGTCCGAGTGCGCTCTCGCCCGCAGTCCTCACCGTCGGCGCCGTCTGCTTCACGGTGTTCGCCTGGGCCTCCGCCTTCGTGTCCATCCGCAGCGCCGGCGCCGCCTATTCCCCCGGGGCCCTGGCTCTCGGCAGGCTGCTGGCCGCATCCCTGGTGCTCGTCACCCTGCTTCTGATCCGGCGGCAGGGGCTGCCACCGCGCGGAGCCCGGCGCGGGGTCCTGGTGTCCGGGCTGGTGTGGTTCTGCGGCTACACCATCGCGCTGAACTGGGGCGAACGGCTCGTGGACGCGGGTACGGCGTCCCTGCTGGTCAACACCGGCCCCATCCTGATGGCCCTGCTCGCCGCCCGCCTGTTGGGCGAGGCGCTGCCGCCGAGACTGCTGGCGGGCATGGCCGTCTCCTTCGTCGGCGCGGTGGTCGTCGGCCTGTCCATGTCGTCGGGCGGCGACGGATCCACCTCGGTGCTCGGGGTCGCGCTGTGCCTGCTGGCCGCCGTGGCCTACGCGACCGGTGTCGTCGCGCAGAAACCGGCGCTCTCCTTCGGGACGCCCTTGCAGATCACCGCGTACAGCTGCCTGATCGGTGCCGTGGCCTGCCTGCCCTTCGCCGGGCAACTCGCGACGGAGCTTCCCGAGGCACCGCTGTCCGCGACGCTGAACATGATCTACCTGGGCGTGGTCCCGACCGCGCTCGCCTTCATCGCGTGGACGTACGCCCTGGCCCGGATGCCGGCCGGGAAGCTGGGCTCGACGACGTACGCCGTTCCGGCCGTCGTGGTCCTGCTGAGCTGGGCCTTCCTGGGCGAGGTGCCCGCGTGGCTGACCCTGCTCGGCGGGGCGCTCTGCCTGGCCGGCGTGGGAGTGGCCCGCAGCCGTGCGCGCACCGCGACGCCCACCGAGGCGCGCACCGCCGCGTAGCCGCCGTAGAGGCATCCTCAACCCCCGCCCATGTGAAGGGCGTTGACAAAGTCGTCATCTGCTAGAAACCTGTGGCGCCATGACCGCATATTGGCGATCGGATCACTCAAAAACTAAAGAATGCTCCGCAAGTTCACGGCAGGACGGCCCGCGGGCCTGCTGACGTCCCACGCTCGGCTCTCCGGCCCGGTGCACCGGCACCGGGGCCGTCCCCCATGGAACGAGGACAGCATGAGATGGATGCAAGGCGGCCTGCGCTCGCCGGCCGGCCTGCTCGTGACGCTGCTGATGGCCGTCGGACTCCTGCCGGCCACGCTCGCCGCCGCCGCGGGCGGGCCCAATCTCGCCCTCGGCAAGCAGGTCACCGCGAGCGGATCCCTCGGCGGATACGCGGCCTCCGCGGTCACGGACGGCAACCAGGGATCGTACTGGGAGAGTCCGTCCGCCTTCCCGCAGTGGCTGCAGGTGGACCTCGCAAGGAACGTCTCCGTCGATCAGGTGGTGCTGAAACTGCCCGCCTCGTGGGAGACGCGCACCGAGACGCTGACCGTCCAGGGCAGCACGGACGGAAGCACCTTCACCACCCTGTCGGCCTCCTCCGGGCGCGAGTTCAACCCGGCCCGGGCCAACACCGTGACCATCGGCTTCACCGCCGCGACGGTGCGCCAGGTACGGGTGGGCATCAGCGGCAACACCGGTTGGGGGGCCGCCCAGATATCCGAGTTCGAGGTCCACGCCGCCGACGGAGGCGGCGATCCGGGCGACCCCGGAGACCCGGGCACCCCGCCGACGGGCGTGAACCTGGCGAGGAGCAAGCCCATCGAGGCCTCCTCCACCACCCAGACGTACGTCGCGACCAACGCGAACGACGACAGCGTCACCAGTTACTGGGAAGCGGCCGGCCAACAGTCCACGCTGACCGTCAGGCTCGGCTCCAACGCCGACGTCACCGGCGTGGTCCTCCAACTCAATCCCGACCCCGCCTGGTCCACCCGAACCCAGAGCGTCGAAGTGCTGGGCCGCGAGAGGTCCGCGACCGGATTCACCTCGCTGCGGCCCCGCGCCGACCTCGTGTTCAGCCCCGCCGGCAACCAGAACACCGTGACGCTGCCCGTCACCGGCCGACTCGCCGACGTCCAGCTCAAGTTCACCGGCAACAGCGGCGGCGGCGGAGGGCAGATCGCCGAGTTCCAGGTGATCGGCGCTCCCGCCCCGAACCCGGACCTCACCCTCACCGACCTGTCCTGGTCACCCGCCGATCCCTCGGAGAGCGACGCCGTCACCGTGGGCGTCACGGTCCGCAACGCCGGCACGGTCACCTCCGGCGCGACCACCGTGAACGTCAACCTCGAAGGGGCGCTCGCCGGGAGCGCCCCGGTCGGCGCCCTCGCCGCCGGAGCCTCCACGACCGTTCCGGTCGCCGTCGGCAAGCGCCCGATGGGCAGCCACACCGTCTCGGCCGTGGTGGACCCCGACGACACGGTCCCCGAGCAGGACAACACCAACAACAGCCGCACCGCCGCCGCGAAACTCGTCGTCGGCCAGGCCCCCGGGCCCGATCTCGAGGCCCTCTCCATCACCACCAACCCGGCCGACCCGGCCGTGGGCGCGCAGGTCTCCTTCACCGTGACCGTACGCAACCGGGGTACCACGGGCGTGAACGCCGGCACCGTCACCCGACTGGTGGCGGGCACCACCACCCTGAACGGCCCCACCCCGGCGATCGCCGCCGGGGCAAGCGTCAACGTGCCGATCAACGGCACCTGGACGGCGGTCGGCGGCGGCGCCACCCTCACCGCCACCGCCGACGGGACCGGCCTGCTCGCCGAGACCAACGAGACCAACAACAGCTTCTCGCGCGCCGTCGTCGTCGGCCGTGGCGCCGCCCTCCCGTACACGGAGTACGAGGCCGAGGCGGGCACCTACACGGGCACCCTGCTGCGGACCGACGCGAAGCGCACCTTCGGCCACACCAACTTCGCCACCGAGTCCTCGGGCCGGGAGTCGGTCCGCCTGGCCTCGACGGGTCAGTACGTCCAGTTCACCTCCACCGGCGCGGCCAACTCGATCGTGGTGCGCAACTCCGTTCCCGACGCCCCGAACGGGGGCGGCGCCGACTCCACCATCAGCCTCTACATCAACGGCGCCTTCGCCCAGAAGCTCGACCTGTCCTCCAAGCACAGTTGGCTCTACGGCAGCACCGACAGCCCCGAGGGCCTGACCAACACCCCCGGCGCAGACGCCCGAAGGCTCTTCGACGAGTCGCACGCGCTGCTCGCCCAGAGCTACCCGGCCGGTACCACCTTCCGCCTCCAGCGCGACGCCGGCGACACGGCCGCGTACCAGGTCATCGACCTGATCGACCTGGAGCAGGTGGCGCCGCCGGCGCCCAAACCGGCCGAGTGCACGTCGATCACCGACTACGGTGCGATCCCGGGCGACGGCAACGACGACACGGCCGCCATCCAGAAGGCCGTGACCGCCGACCAGAACGGGCAGATCGCCTGCGTCTGGATCCCGCGGGGACAGTGGCGCCAGGAACAGAAGATCCTCACCGACGACCCGCTGAACCGCGGCCAGTTCAACCAGGTCGGCATCAGCAACGTCTCCATCCGGGGCGCGGGCATGTGGTACTCCCAGCTGTACACCTTGACGGCACCGCAGAACGCGGGCGGCATCAACCACCCGCACGAGGGCAACTTCGGTTTCGACATCGACGACAACACGCAGATCTCCGACATCGCCATCTTCGGATCGGGCACCATCCGCGGCGGCGACGGCAACGCCGAGGGCGGAGTGGGTCTCAACGGCCGCTTCGGCAAGAACACGAAGATCACCAACGTATGGATCGAGCACGCCAACGTCGGAGTATGGGTCGGCCGCGACTACGACAACATCCCGGCCCTGTGGGGACCCGGCGACGGCGTCCAGTTCAGCGGGATGCGCATCCGCGACATCTACGCCGACGGCATCAACCTCGCCAACGGCACCCGCGACTCGACCGTCTTCAACTCCTCCTTCCGGACCACCGGCGACGACGCCCTCGCGGTGTGGTCCAGCAAGTACGTGAAGGACCAGTCGGTGGACGTCGGCCACGACAACCACTTCCGCAACAACACCATCCAGTTGCCCTGGCGGGCCAACGGCATCGCGATCTACGGCGGTCACGGCAACACCATCGAGAACAACCTCATCAGCGACACCATGAACTACCCCGGCATCATGCTGGCGACCGACCACGATCCGCTGCCCTTCTCCGGACAGACCCTGATCTCGGGCAACGGACTGTTCCGTACCGGCGGCGCCTTCTGGGGCGAGGCCCAGGAGTTCGGCGCGATCACGCTCTTCGCGGCCAACCAGCCCATCCCGGGAGTCGTCATCCGCGACACGGACATCCACGACTCGACCTATGACGGGATCCAGTTCAAGACCGGCGGGGGAGCCGTCCCCGACGCCCGGATCACCGACGTGCGCGTCGACAAGTCCAACAACGGCGCCGGCATCCGGGCGCACGGCGGGGCGCGCGGCAGCGCGACCCTGTCGAACGTCACCATCACCGGCTCGGCCGCCGGGAACATCGTCGTCGAACCCGGATCGCAGTTCGTGATCAACGGCGGTTAGAGCGCGCCCGGTTCGGTCCGGCGATTGACGGCCGGGAAGGAGGCGGACGAGACGGTGCGGGCCCCCTCGATCGAGGGGGCCCGCACCGTCTCGTCCCGCGCATGCCTTGTTCCGCGCCGTCCCGTCCGGTCGGGCGGTGCGGTCAGCGCCTGCGGAGTCGGTCGACGAGTCGCCTCGCCTGCTCCCGCTTGCGCGGATCGGCGGCGGCACGGCGGACGGACGCCTCCGCCCGGACACCCTGCGGGGTGCGACGGAATTCCTTCAACTTGGCGAGCAGACCGGCCATGGTTTCCCTCCCGGATACGGAACC
Organism: Streptomyces sp. NPDC102278; assembly: GCF_044766345.1. Taxonomy (NCBI): domain Bacteria; kingdom Bacillati; phylum Actinomycetota; class Actinomycetes; order Kitasatosporales; family Streptomycetaceae; genus Streptomyces; species Streptomyces sp. NPDC102278. Next base: position 63,105 of record NZ_JBIWLV010000011.1, read on the forward strand.
TCTACCCGCGTCTGCCCCGATGGCGGTCGACGATGCGCGCGATCCCGGCTCGGCACGGTCACCACCACCGTCCCGCCCGCGCCGGCGTCCTCACCGTGCGTCCGTGCGTTCACCCCGTGCGCTCCCGAGCCCGGACGCGGGTTCGCCCGCCGCCACGCCCACCCTGTCCGCAGCCGTGTCCGCCCGCGCTTCCCGCTCCTCGGCCGGCTCACCGTCCGGCGCCGCCGCACCACGCGGGTCGGCGCCGGCGTCGGCGCCGTGCCGCGCGCGGGGGAACAGTGTCCATTCCGCGAACCACCACGTCCCCGCGACGACCCCCGCCCAGAACAGTCCGGCCGCCATCGCCGCCGACCACGGCGCCAGTTCGTTCCACCTCTCCAATCCGGTGAACCCCACCCAGGCGGTGAGGAACACGGCTGTCACTCGTACACGTCGATGCCGGAACATGCGGCGCCCCTACCCCACGCGCCCCGCTCCACACCGTGGTCCGAGCGCCGCTCCCCACGTCGCCCCTCTCGTGGACGATCCCCCTCGCCACGCGCCGGGGTGTGGTTTGCCCTTCGAGCCGTCGGGCACGAGCGGCGGGGTCCGTCTCCTGCCGAGATCCGCTCTGAGGGGTTATGAACACCGTTCTGCGTCTACTGACCGTCATGGGCGGCTCGATCGTGCTCACGCTCGCCGTGGGCTGGCTCACCGATCTGCTGCTGCGCCGAGCCGACGCGCGCCACCCGGAGACACCGCTGTGGAACCGCCTGCGCCGTTGCCGGGTGTCCTTGCAGGTGTTCCTGCTGGCCGCTCTGCTCAAGGGGTCGTACCGGCAGATCGACTGGCGGCCCTTGCGGGAACACACCGGCGCCGTCAGCCAGGTGCTGTCCCTGATGTTGATCGGCGCCGGCGCGTGGTTCGTCGTCCACGTCACCTCCGCCGTGGTCGAGTCCTCGTACGCCCGCTACGCGACCGGCACCCGTGACCCCTCCCGGGTCCGCCGGGTACGGACCCAGGTCACCCTGATCATGAGGATCGTCACCGCGGTCGTCGCCGTCGTCGCGGCCGCCGCGATGCTGCTGACCTTCCCCGACTTCCGCGCCATCGGCACGTCCGTACTGGCCTCCGCGGGCATCATCGGCATCGTGGCGGGCGTCGCCGCCCAGTCCACCCTGGGCAACCTCTTCGCCGGCTTCCAGATCGCCTTCGGCGACATGGTGCGGATCGGCGACACCGTGGTCGTGAACGGGGAATGGGGCGTGGTGGAGGAAGTGACCCTCACCTACCTCGCCGTGCGCACCTGGGACGAGCGCCGCATCACCATGCCGGTCTCCTACTTCACGGGCCGTCCGTTCGAGAACTGGTCGCGCGGCGGGATCCAGATGACGGGGGCGGTCTTCATCCAATGCGACCACACCACGCCCTTCGCGCTGATGCGGGAGAAGCTGAAGGAGATCCTGGACGGGTGCGAGGAGTGGGACGGGCGCGGCTGGGACCTCGCCGTCACGGACACCACGGCCAGCACCGTCACGGTCAGGGCGATCGTCACGGCGAAGGACCCGGACGACCTGTGGACCACGCGGTGCGCGGTACGCGAGCAGCTCGTCGCCTGGTTGGCCGAGAAGCACCCCTACGCGCTGCCCCGCGTCACCACGTCCCCCGCGGCGGAGGCCTCCTGCGACCACTGACGCCCGGACGGGCGGTTGAACGCGCATGCATGTCGTGGTGAGGGTGGGGCAGACGGTTCGTCGGGGGCGAACCAGTGCCTCCGCCGGACGCTGACGCATTTTCAACGTGTTCCCGCCCTGGTCACAGGGCATTTGATGGTTACCGTCAAGAGTGCCCGAAGGGGGCTGCCCGTGCCAATCACCCATGAATTCGACAACGGCGTGCTGGTCATCCGTCTGAACGACGACCTGGACATCAGCAACCGCGGTGCGGCGCTCTGGGAACTGGAGGCCCTGCTCCGCGGGTACCGGCCGCGGCACCTGGTGATGGTGGTCACGGCCCCGCTGATCGGCCCGGCGGTACTGAGCACCGTGTTGCGGGCCGAACGCCGGTGCCAGGAACTGGGCGCCACCCTCAACGTGGTGGCCCCCGAGCGCGAGGCGCGGCGCCTGCTCCGTTCCCCCAGCCGGCCGCTCGTCCACGAAACGGTCGCGGAGGCCCTCGAAACCGCCCTCGAATCCGAGGAACGCACCGACACGGCGGCGGCCTGACACCTCGACAACCCGCCCTCGTCCGGGGCTGGGCCCGGCCGGCTCCGGTGGCGCGGCGCACCCCCGACACGCCCCCTCGAAGGGGTCGCGGTGTCGGGGGCGCACGCGCCGTCGCTCGCGCCTCACGCGCTCCCGCGCGCCGCTCACAGGGGCTGTTCGCGGGGCGTTCGGCTCGGCGACCATGGCGCCCTGTACGCACTTCGAAGGGGGAGCGATGGGGCGTCGTTGGCTGGTGACGGGGTGTTCCTCGGGGCTCGGGCGGGCGTTGGCCACGGCTGCCGCGCGGGCCGGCGATCAGGTCGCGGTGACCGCCCGCAAGCTCGCGGCCCTGGAGGACCTCGCCCGGGCGTGGCCCGGCCACATCACCCCGATCGCGATGGAGTTGCGCGACGCACGGCAATGCGAGCAGGCCGTCCGGACGGCCGTGGACCGCATGGGCGGGATCGACGTCCTGGTCAACAACGCGGGCAGTGGCCTCTTCGGCACCGTCGAGGAAGTGTCCGACGGTGAGCTCCGCGATCAGATCGAGACCCTGCTCGTCGGCCCGTGGCGCCTCGCGCGCCTGGTCCTGCCGCTGATGCGGGCCCAGCGCGGCGGCCACATCGTCAACGTCTCCTCGCTCGGCGGCCGCATGGCCTTCCCCGGCCTGGCGTCGTACGTCGCCGGCAAGCACGCGCTGGAGGGAATGAGCCAGGCGCTGGCCGCCGAGGTGGCTCCCTTCGGGGTGCGGGTGACGGTCGTCGAGCCCGGTGTCTTCGCCACCCGGTACGGGTCGTCCCTCGCGGAGGCCGCCCACCGGCTCCCGGAGTACGCGGAGGCGACCGGCGAGATGCTCGGCGGGTTCCGGGGCATGGAGGACAACGAGGAGTACGGGCGGCCGGAGGACTTCGCGGACAGTGTGCTCACGCTCGTCGGCTCCGACGTCCCCACCCCGCTCCGCGTTCCGGTCGGCGAGGACGCCTACGCCTACCTTGAGGTGGCCGAGCAGGCGGCCCGCGAGGAGTTCGCCGCAGCCCGTGCCCTCGTCCGGCCGCAGGTCCGACCTGCCTGATCCGGGCCCCTCGACCGCCTGATCCGTACCCCTCGACCGCCCGGCCCCGCCCCTTCCTCGGGCACCGCCGGGCGGTCTTCGCGCGTCGCGCGGGCCCTGTCATCCGGTCACAGAGTGGTCGAGACCACTTGTCTCCCCCGTGAGAGTCGTTCTAGCCTCCTCCCAGTTGTGCATCACGGAACAGCCGTTGCGTATCGCGCAACGCGTGCGCACTCTTCTCCTGGGGATGGCCGATGAAACTCCGCTTCCGCATAGCCGCACCCGTCGCCGCCCTCGTCGTGGCCGGACTCACCGCCACCGCCTGCGCCCCACAGACCTCCTCCACCACCTCCTCGAAGGACGAGAAATCCGGCACCCTGCGGGTCTGGCTCTTCCAGGAGGTCAACAACGCCCCCAAGAAGAAGGTCATCGACGAGGCGATCACCGCGTTCACCCGGGAGCACGCCGGCTCCCGGGTCGAGGTCGAGTACATTCCGGTCGAGACCCGAGCCCAGCGCGTCAAGGCGGCCTTCAACGACCCGAAGAGCGCCCCGGACCTGATCGAGTACGGCAACACCGACACCGCCGGATACGTCAAGGACGGCGGACTCGCCGACATCGGCGCGGAGTTCGCGGACTGGGCGGAGGCGAAGGACACCGACCCCACCGCCACCCGGTCGGTCACCGTCGGCGGGAAGGTGTACGGAGCCCCGCTCTTCGTCGGCGTGCGGGCCCTGTACTACCGCACCGATGTCTTCGCGGAGTTGGGGATCCGACCGCCGAAGTCCCAGGACGAGCTGGTCTCCACGGCCAGGAAGATCCGTGCGGCCCGACCCGAGCTGTACGGCATCGCGGTGGGCGGCGCGTACACCTACGGCGCCATGCCCTTCATCTGGGCCAACGGCGGTGACATCGCCACGGAGAGCGGCGGCGGCCACACCTCCGCGATCGCCGACCCCGCCGCGCAGAAGGGCATCCGGACCTACACCTCGCTCTTCGGGGACGACAACTGTCCGGCCGCCAAGTGCGCGGCCATGGGCGGGAACGCCACGGTGACCGCCTTCGCCTCGGGCAACGCGGCCATGGCCATCGGCGGCGACTTCAGCCACCAGGCCGTCGAGGCGGGCGCGGTGAAGGGCAAGTACGCCGTCGTTCCGCTGCCCGGCGTCAAGGAGGGCTCGATCGCCCCGGCGTTCGCGGGCGGCAACAACATCGGTGTCCTGAAGAGCACCCCGCGACGCACCCTCGCGATCGACCTGATGAAGCGGTTCGCGGGCAAGGACACCCAACGCAAGCTCTTCGACGCGATGGGGTTCCTGCCCACCTACACCGACGTGCGGGCCGAGGCCGCGAAGAAGGACCCGTTCGTCACGCCCTTCGTCGACACCCTCGCCGCCGGGACCCGGTTCGTGCCCGCCTCGCCGGGCTGGGGGCAGATCGATGCCTCGACCGTCCTGCCGACCATGTTCCAGGAGATCGTGAGCGGCAGGAAGGACGTGCCCGCCGCCGCCGGCGACGCGGCGAAGAAGATGGACGCGGCCTTCTCCGCCGCCGGCTGACCGGGCTCGTCGACATGACGCACGAAGCCACGGCCGTGGAGCCGGGCGGGCACCCGCACAAGAGCGCACCGACCCCGCCGTCCGCCCCGCGGTCGACCCCGACGCCGACCGCACCGCCGGGTGCCACCCGCGGGGGCGGACGTCACGGCACCCGCTGGACGCCCTGGCTCTACCTCGCGCCCGCACTCGTCGTACTCGCCGCGCTGCTGGCCTACCCGATCTACCAGCTCGGCCTGATCTCCTTCCTCGAATACACCCAGGCACAGGTCAGTGGCGGCCAACCCACCACCTTCAAGGGCCTCGACAACTACCGGACGCTCTTCGCCGACAGCCAGTTCCGGCAGGTCCTGGTCACCACCGTCGTCTTCGCCGCCTGCTGCGTCGTCACCACCCTCGGCGTGGGTTGCGCGCTCGCCGTGCTGCTGACCCGCGTCCGGGCCCTCCCGAGGCTGGTCCTGCTGTTGGCCGCGCTCGGGGCGTGGGCGACCCCCGCCATCACCGGCTCCACCGTCTGGGTCTTCCTGTTCGACCCCGACTACGGGCCGGTCAACCGGCTGCTCGGCCTGGGCGACTTCTCCTGGACGTACGGGCGCTACAGCGCCTTCGCCCTGGTCCTCTTCGAGGTCGTCTGGTGCTCGTTCCCGTTCGTCATGGTGACCGTGTACGCGGGCATCAAGGCGATCCCCTCCGAGGTCCTGGAGGCCGCCTCACTGGACGGCGCCTCCCAGTGGCGGACCTGGCGCTCCGTCATCGCCCCCATGCTCCGCCCGATCCTGATCGTGGTCACCATCCAGTCGATCATCTGGGACTTCAAGGTCTTCACCCAGATCTACGTGATGACCGCGGGCGGGGGGATCGCCGGACAGAACCTCGTGCTCAACGTCTACGCGTACCAGAAGGCCTTCGCGTCCTCGCAGTACAGCCTGGGCTCGGCCATCGGCATCGTCATGCTGCTCATCCTGCTGACCGTCACCCTCGTCCACCTGCGCCTCATGCGACGTCAGGGAGAAGAACTGTGAGCCGTACCACCGCCCTCCGCGTGCGCCGCCCGTGGCGACTGGCCGCCGAGACCTCCGCGCTGGTCATCGCGGTGGTCGTCGCGTTCCCCCTGTACTGGATGGTGCTGTCCGCCCTCAAGCCCGCCGGAGAGATCCAGTCCACCGACGCACGGCCCTGGACGCTCGCGCCCTCGCTCGACTCCTTCCGCAGGGTCTTCGAACAGCAGGAATTCGGACGGTACTTCCTGAACAGCCTCCTCGTCGCGGGGACCGTGGTGCTGGCCTCCGCGCTGATCGCCTTCCTCGCCGCGACGGCGGTCACGCGCTTCCGCTTCAGGTTCCGTACGACACTGCTGATCATGTTCCTCGTGGCACAGATGGTGCCGATCGAGGCCTTGACCATCCCGTTGTTCTTCCTGATGCGGGACACCGGTCAGTTGAACACGTTGTGGTCGCTGATCCTGCCCCACATCGCCTTCTCCCTGCCCTTCGCGATCTGGATGTTGAGAGGGTTCGTGAAGGCCGTGCCCGAGGCGCTGGAGGAGGCCGCGTACATCGACGGCGCGAGCCGTACGCGGTTCCTGTGGCAGATCCTCTTCCCACTGGTCCTGCCGGGGCTCGTGGCGACGAGCGTGTTCTCCTTCATCTCCACCTGGAACGACTTCCTCTTCGCCAAGTCGTTCCTCATCAGCGACACCTCCCAGTCGACCCTCCCGATGGCGCTGCTCGTGTTCTTCAAGCCCGACGAGAACGACTGGGGCGGCATCATGGCCGGCTCGACGCTGATGACGGTGCCCGTCCTGGTGTTCTTCGTCCTCGTGCAACGACGCCTGGTCTCCGGCCTGGGCGGCGCGGTGAAGGACTGAGGGGAAGGGAGCTCAGCCGGTACTCCCGGCCGCCCCCGACCGCTCCTGGAACGTTCGCCGGTAGGCGCTGGGCGAGAGGCCGACGAGCTTGGCGAAGTGCGCCCGCAGACCCGCCGGTCCGCCGAACCCGCAGGTGGCGGCGATCCACTCGATCGTCCGGTCGTTGGTCTCCAGGTACTGCTGCGCCCGTCGTATCCGCTGTTGCAGCACCCAGCGCAGCGGGGACATCCCGAGGGCGTCGGCGAACCGGCGCTCGACGGTGCGCACGCTCACGTGGGCCCGCCCGGCCAGGTCCGCGGTGGTCAGCGGAAGGTGCAGGTGCTCGTCGGCCCAGTCGAGCAGGCCGGCCAGCCAGTCGTCGCGGGCGCCGGGCGGCAGCGGACGCCGGTACTGGGCCTGGCCGCCGTCCCGGTGCGGCGGCGTGACCAGGCCTCGGGCCAACTCGGCGGCCACCGCCGCGCCGTGGTCGACGCGCACCACGTGCAGGCAGGCGTCGATGCCGGCGACCGTCCCCGCCGAGGTGATCACGTTGGCGTCCTCCACGTACAGCACGGACGGGTCGACCCGTACGGCGGGATGACGGCGGGCCAGCTCCCGCGCGTGCAGCCAGTGGGTGGTGGCCCGACGCCCGTCGAGGACCCCGGCGGCGGCCAGCACGAAGGCGCCGGAACAGATGGACAGGATCCGCGTCCCGCGCTCGTGGGCCTCCCGGACGAGGTCCACCAGTTCCTTCGGCGGGTCTTCGTGCACGTTCGTACAGGCCGGGATGACGAGGGTGTCCGCCGCCTCGATGCCCCAACCGTCGTCGACGGGGGCGAGGGTGAAGCCCGGGGTCAGCCGCACCGACGCGGCGCCGACGGGGAACGCCGCGAACCGGTACCAGGGGTCGACCAGATGGGGCCGGTCGACGCCGAATATCTGACACGGGACGGCTGCTTCGAAGATCGGCATGTCGTCGGTGACGGCCATGGCGACGCGATGGGCGGGCATGACGCGAACCTAGCGCACGCTGACGCCCCGGAAGGTCGCCGCGAGAGGCGCCGCCGAGCAGGATGGGAACGCGTCCCACCGACAGGAGAAGAACCGATGACCGAGCACCACCACCGACCCGTCCCGGCCCGTACGAACCCGGTGATCGCCGTGTTCGGCGGCTACGGGCACACCGCCCGGTTCGTCACGGCGGAGCTGCTGGAACGCGGCTGGACACCGGTGCTGTCCGGGCGGGACGCGGCGAAGCTCGCGGCGGCGGCCGCCGATCTCGGGGTGGAGTGGAAGGTCGCGTCGGTCGACGACGCGACGTCCCTGGACCGCGCGATCGAGGGCGCGGCCGCGGTGATCAACTGCGCGGGCCCCTTCGCCGAAACCGTGCCGCCCCTGGTCGAGGCCGCGCTGCGCGCCGGGATCCACTACTTGGACGTCACCGGGGAGACCCTCGTCGCGATCGACACCTTCGACACCTACCGCGAAGACCCGCGGCTGAAGGAGGCGGGAGTCGTGGTGGCCCCGGCGATGGCCTTCTACGGGGCGCTGGGGGACCTGCTCGCCACCGCCGCCACGGGGGACTGGCCGGCCGCCGACGAGATCTCCATCGCGGTGGCCCTGGACAGTTGGCACCCGACCCGGGGGACCCTCCTGGCCGGCGAGCGCCGGGCCGGCCGCCGGGTGGTGTTCACCGACCACCGGCTCCAGGTCCTCCCGGGCGACGAACCGGCGCCGAGGGGGACGTGGACGTTCCCCGAGCCGTTCGGGGTCGAAGAGGTGGTGGGGGAGTTCTCCACCACCGACGTGATCACCGTCTCCCGGCACCTGGACACCGCGCGGATCAACACGTTCCTGAACCTCACCCCGCTCGGGGACCTGGCCGCGCCCGAGACCGCGGGCCCGCGGTCGATCGACGCCGCCGGGCGGTCGGACCAGGTCTTCCTGGTCGAGGTCGTCGTCCGCCGAGGGGAGCGGGAGCGGCGGGCGGTGGCGCGGGGCCGCGACATCTACGCGTTCACCGCGCCCATCGTGGTCGAGGCGGTCGAACGGATCGTGGCCGACGGTGGACTCAGGGGTGGCGCGGGGGGTGTCGTCACGGCCGGGGAGGCCTTCGAGGCCGAGGACTTCCTGCGGTCCCTGCCCCTGGACGCATTGGTGCTGGGTCGGGCGTGAGCCCCGGGCGGGGCCGCCCCGTCCGCCGGACCTGACGGCGGCGCCGACGCCGACGCGGCCCGGCGAGGTCGCGCGGCGGGGCCCGGTCGCAGCGCGGGGTCCCCGGACCAGTGTCCGGGGACCCCGCGCGGGCGAACCGGGTCAGGGCTTGGTGCGCTTGTCCCGCATCGAGTCCTTGGCGCCCTGGGCGCGCTCCTTGGCGTCGCCCATGGTCTCCTTGGCCTTGCCCTTGACCTGGTCGGTCTTGCCCTCGGCGGCCATCCGGTCGTTGCCGGTGACCTTCCCGGCGACCTCCTTGGCCTTGCCCTTCGCCTTGTCCATGCCGCCCTTGTCGGCCATGGTGCACTCCTTAAAGCTGGGGATGCTGACGGGGATCAAACTAGGCGAAAACGGTCAGGGGCGCGCGTCGAGGATCCGGCGCCGGCTCTCGCCGCACTCCTGGTGTGCTCCGCGTGCAGTCCTCGCCCTCCTCAGGAGGGCAGGACCGAGTCGTCGAAGGTGCCCGCTCCGGGAAGCCGGTAACGGGCCGCGATCAGGGCCGCGTCCGGGTTGCCCGTACCCGTCGCCGTGCACAGCACGTCGGCGACCTCCTCCAGGCGCCGCCGCGTTTCCGGGCTGCCTTCGAGGGCGTTCAGAAGGGACAGCGTCTCGTACTCCCGAACGGTGGCGGGCAGCAGCGCGGGGTGGGCCATCAGCATGGAGGGTGTTTCCCTTCTCCGGCGGTCGGACTCTCTGCGCCGGCGTGTACCCCGCTCCCCGACGATCACACGGAACCGAGGCCCGGGATCCAGCGCGCTGCCCGCCGAAGACGCGGCGGACGCCGTCGAGGGACTCCTGGGCACCTATCGCGATCGGCAGTACCCGGAACTGCCCCTCCTCGTACCGGCCGGGTACGTGTGGCACGGCTCGGCCGACGACGCGCCGACGGCCGTTCACGCGGGCGCCGACCAGGCGGGGGACCCCGTCCTCTTCACCTTCCGGGCGGTGTCCGGGGGCTCGCACCTCGGGATGTTCCCCCTGCACGACGGGTCCGGAGACCTGAACCTGCCGATCGTCGGCAACCTCAAGATGCGCGACGCCTCGCTCCGCTCGATCGGCAGGTTCGACGCCGGCTCCATCGCCCGCGACCTTCACCCATCCTCCGTCGCGGGGCCCCCCCCGGGGGCCCCCGGGGGGGGGGCGCCGGGGGGGGGGGGCGGGGGGTGGGGGGGGGGGGGGGGGGGTGGGGC
>NZ_JBIWLV010000011.1:73154-269058 GCF_044766345.1 Streptomyces sp. NPDC102278
CCCCGCCGCGCGGGGGGGGCCGCCCCCGGCCCCCCCCCCGCCCCCCCCCCCCCCCCCCCCCCCGCCCCCCCCCCGGGCCCCCCCGGGGGGGCCGCCCCACGGAGGATGGGGACCGTGATGACGGTGCTGGTGGTCGGTGTGCCGGAGGGCGAGGAACTGGAACGGCTGCGGTCGCGCATCCAGAGCAACCCGCACTTCCAGGTCATCTCCCACGCCCGGGACGCGGCCGTGGCCCTCGCCCACGCCCGGGTCCTGCTCCCCGACATCACGGTCCTCGCCGTGACCGGTGGCCTCGACTCCGACCCGGCGACACGGGAGGTCTTTCGCGGGGTACGCGCCCTCGACCCGCCGGGCGGGGTCATCCTGCGAGCCGGCGCCGACACCCTCGTCGCCGAACTGGACGCCGTCGCCACCGAAGGCGCCGTACACGTCGTCCGCGAGGGCGACGCCGACAGCCTGATGCGCGCCCTGCGCACCATCGGGCTGCGCCGGGCGAGCTGCGACCCGGACGAGATGCCCTGACCGGACGGCAGCCGGGCTGCCCGCCGCCGACCTGCCACCACGCCATCCGCGCGTGGGTGGACGCCCCACCGTCCCCGTGGACCATGTGGTGGGGCACCGAATAGCCGGTCAGCGCGTGATGGAACGCCGCCCCTGCCGGTAGGTGACCGGCAGGGGCGACAGACACGTGAGGGAAGCGGGTTTTGCATAGACATGCGTTTCGGTGCATACTCTTCCCATGTCTAAGGTTCTCACCTCCCTGCCCGCCGGCGAGCGCGTCGGCATCGCCTTCTCGGGCGGCCTCGACACCTCGGTCGCGGTCGCGTGGATGCGCGACAAGGGTGCCGTCCCGTGCACCTACACCGCCGACATCGGCCAGTACGACGAGCCCGACATCGGCTCGGTGCCCGGGCGGGCGCAGGCCTACGGGGCCGAGGTCGCGCGCCTGGTCGACTGCCGGGCGGCCCTGGTCGAGGAAGGTCTGGCCGCGCTCGCCTGCGGCGCGTTCCACATCCGCTCCGGCGGTCGTGCCTACTTCAACACCACCCCGCTCGGCCGCGCCGTCACCGGCACGCTGCTGGTCCGGGCGATGGTGGAGGACGACGTGCAGATCTGGGGTGACGGCTCGACGTTCAAGGGCAACGACATCGAGCGGTTCTACCGCTACGGCCTGCTCGCCAACCCCCACCTGCGCATCTACAAGCCGTGGCTCGACGCCGCCTTCGTGTCCGAGCTGGGCGGGCGCAAGGAGATGTCGGAGTGGCTGGTCGCCCACGGGCTCCCCTACCGGGACAGCACCGAGAAGGCGTACTCGACCGACGCCAACATCTGGGGCGCCACCCACGAGGCCAAGACGCTGGAGCACCTGGACACCGGTGTGGAGTCCGTCGAGCCGATCATGGGCGTGCGGTTCTGGGACCCCTCCGTCGAGATCGCCGCCGAGGACGTGACGATCGGCTTCGACCAGGGCCGCCCGGTGACGATCAACGGCAAGGAGTTCTCCTCGCCGGTCGACCTGGTCATGGAGGCGAACGCGATCGGCGGCCGGCACGGCATCGGCATGTCGGACCAGATCGAGAACCGGATCATCGAGGCGAAGAGCCGCGGCATCTACGAGGCCCCCGGCATGGCCCTGCTGCACGCCGCGTACGAGCGCCTCGTCAACGCCATCCACAACGAGGACACCGTCGCCCAGTACCACAACGAGGGGCGGCGCCTCGGCCGCCTCATGTACGAGGGCCGCTGGCTGGACCCGCAGGCCCTCATGGTCCGCGAGTCGCTCCAGCGCTGGGTCGGTTCGGCGGTCACCGGCGAGGTGACCCTGCGGCTGCGCCGCGGTGAGGACTACTCGCTGCTGAACACCACGGGCCCGGCCTTCAGCTACCACCCGGACAAGCTCTCGATGGAGCGCACCGAGGACTCGGCGTTCGGCCCCGTGGACCGGATCGGTCAGCTCACGATGCGCAACCTCGACATCGCCGACTCGCGCGCCAAGCTGGAGCAGTACGCCGTCCTCGGCATCGTCGGCACGACCCGCCCCGCGCTGGTCGGCGCCGCCCAGGCCGCCGCCACCGGCCTGATCGGCACCATGCCGGAGGGCGGCGCGGAGGCCATCGCCTCCCGCGGTGAGGTCTCCGGCGACGACGAGCTGCTGGACCGCGCCGCGATGGAGTTCGGCACCGACTGATCCGGTCGCCGAGCCAGGCCCCGGGAGACGCGCACGTCGGTGCGCGTCGCCCCCCGGACGTGGTGGAGAAGTACGAGCCGGGCCCGCACGGCGGGCCCGGCTCCTCCATGTCGTGGGGCGGGAGCGGCTGGTGGCCACGGTCCGTCACCGCGAGGTGAGTTGCGGGGGCGCCTTTTCGAATGGCGAACTTTTACAGAAAACAGTCGATATATGCCGTGTCTCGTACCGATATCCGGCGTCACGTGAAGAACACTTGTCGGCGGTCACGCGTCAACGGATTTCCACGAAAGGAGCAACTCGAAGAAACAGTTCGGCTGTCTCGCATCCGAATCCGGAGGTATCTCGATGCCCCACTCCACGACGGACGCCCGCAAAGCCCCATTTCGCCGAAAAACCGCTCGACTCGCCACTCCGATCCTGCTCCTCGTCACCCTCGCAACCCCCGCCGGCGCCGTGGTTCCGGCGCACGCGGCCCCCGTTGAGGTGGCCCCCGCCTACGGCAACAAGGCACTGGCCGTGGCGGCTTCCAAGAAGGGCGCACCGTACGCGCGCGGCGCGACGGGCCCCGAACGCTTCGACTGCTCCGGATTGATGCTCTACGCCTTCCGGAAGGCCGGCAAGAAACTCCCGCGCACCGCCGAGCAGCAGTACGAACACACCCGGCCCGTCCCTTCCGTGCAACGGGCCGCAGGAGACCTGGTGTTCTTTCCCAAGGGCTCGACCGTGGAACACGTCGGCATCTACGCCGGCAACGACAAACTCTGGCACGCACCCCGTCCGGGCACCTCGGTGCGCCTGGAACGCATTTGGACCGGCAACGTCCGCTACGGCCGCGCCACATGACACGTCGGACTCCTCCGCCGTCTCCGAGCGCCTCGTCGAGATCGGCGACAAGGGTCCCCGATCGCCCGCCACACAGCCGTGGTTGCCGCCGGCGCGTGCAGCGCCGGGCCGCTGTCCGGCCGCGGGGCCGGCCCTGCGTACGCGACGGAGCGCGGTCGGCGCCTACGCGGCGTCCGCCCCGACGGCCGCGCGCACCGCATCCAGGGCGCCCCTCGCCGATCGGCCCGTGGCGTCGAATTCCGGCGAGGGCAGGCCCGCCGCCGTGACGTCGAGGTTCCGGGCGGCCGCGCGCAGGTCGGCCGCGGAGAGGCCCGAGGCCGCGTACGGGCGCAGCGGCGTGATCGCGCCGCGCAGCCGGTCCGGCAACCGGCGCTCCTCGCGGGCGAGCCACACGAACAGGACGGTCCGCGGGCATGCGCCGGAGTCTGGGGCGGCCTTGTCGGCGCGCCCGTGATCGCGCAGGTGTCGAGGCCTGCGCCGGCGTCGGGGCCCGGGTCGGCCGGTGGGGCCGACCCGGGGGTCACGCTCAGACGAGGTCGAACCGGTCCAGGTTCATGACCTTGTTCCACGCGGCGACGAAGTCCTTGACGAACTTCTCCTTCGCGTCGTCGCTCGCGTAGACCTCCGCGACCGCGCGCAGCTCGGAGTTCGAGCCGAAGACGAGGTCCGCGCGGGTGCCGGTCCACTTGACCTCGCCCGTGGCGGAGTCGCGGCCCTCGAACGTGTTCGCGTCCTCGGACGTCGCCGTCCAGGTGGTGCCCAGGTCGAGCAGGTTGGAGAAGAAGTCGTTCGTCAGCGACTCGGGCGTCGTGGTGAGCACGCCCGCCGACGACCCCTGGTGGTTCGCGCCGAGCACGCGCAGCCCGCCGACGAGGACGGTCATCTCGGGGGCGCTCAGGGTCAACAGGTTCGCCCGGTCGATGAGCAGGTACTCGGCCGGCAGCCGGTTGCCCTTGCCGAGGTAGTTGCGGAAACCGTCGGCGGTCGGCTCCAGAGCCGCGAACGACTCCACGTCCGTCTGCTCCTGGGAGGCGTCCACCCGGCCCGGGGTGAAGGGGACCCGTACATCGAAGCCCGCGTTCTTGGCGGCCTGTTCGACGGCGGCGCCGCCGCCCAGCACGATCAGGTCGGCGAGCGAGACCTGCTTGCCGTCCGTGCGACCGGAGTTGAAGGACTCCCGGATGCCTTCCAGCGTGCGCAGCACCGTCGCCAGCTCGTCGGGGTTGTTGACCTCCCAGCCGCTCTGCGGTTCCAGGCGGACGCGCGCACCGTTGGCGCCGCCGCGCTTGTCGCTGCCGCGGAACGACGAGGCGGACGCCCACGCCGCGGACACGAGCGCGGACACCGACAGGTCCGAGGCGAGGATCCGGCGCCCCAGGTCGGCGACGTCCTGCGCGTCGACGAGCGCGTGCGACAGCGCGGGGAGCGGGTCCTGCCACAGCAGCGTCTCGGACGGGACCTCCGGGCCCAGGTAGCGCACGACCGGACCCATGTCTCGGTGCGTCAGCTTGAACCACGCGCGGGCGAAGGCGTCGGCGAACTCGGCCGGGTTCTCGTGGAAGCGCCGCGAGATCTGCTCGTACGCCGGGTCGACGCGCAGGGAGAGGTCGGTCGTCAGCATCGTCGGGGCGTGGGTCTTGGACGCGTCGTGCGCGTCGGGAACGGTGCCCGCCCCGCCGTTGTCCTTCGGCCGCCACTGGTGCGCGCCGGCCGGGCTCTCGAACAGTTCCCACTCGTATCCGAAGAGGATGTCGAAGAAGGTGTTGTCCCAGGTCACCGGGGTGTTCGTCCAGATGCCCTCAAGGCCGCTGGTGATCGTGTCCCCGCCCTTGCCGGTGCCGAAGGTGTTGCTCCAGCCCAGGCCCTGCTGCTCGATGGACGCGGCCTCGGGGTCGTTGCCGACGTGGTCCGCGGGGCCCGCGCCGTGGGTCTTGCCGAAGGTGTGGCCACCCGCGATGAGGGCGACCGTCTCCTCGTCGTTCATCGCCATGCGACGGAACGTCTCGCGGATGTCGCGCGCCGCGGCGAGCGGGTCGGGGGTGCCGTTCGGGCCCTCGGGGTTGACGTAGATCAGGCCCATCTGGACCGCGCCGAGCGGGTTCTCCAGCTCGCGGTCCCCGGTGTAGCGCTCGTCGTCGAGCCAGGTCGTCTCGGGGCCCCAGTAGACGTCCTCGTCGGGCTCCCACACGTCCGCACGGCCGCCGGCGAAGCCGAAGGTCTCGAAGCCCATCGACTCCAGGGCGACGTTGCCGGTGAGGATCATGAGGTCGGCCCAGGAGATGTTCTGGCCGTACTTCTTCTTCACCGGCCACAGCAGGCGGCGGGCCTTGTCGAGGTTGCCGTTGTCCGGCCAGCTGTTGAGGGGCGCGAAGCGCTGCTGCCCGGCGCCGGCGCCACCGCGGCCGTCGCTGATGCGGTAGGTGCCCGCGCTGTGCCACGCCATGCGGACCATGAACGGCCCGTAGTTGCCGAAGTCGGCCGGCCACCAGTCCTGCGAGTCCGTCAGGACCTCGGCGATGTCCCGCTTCACGGCCGCGAGGTCGAGGTTGTTGAACGCCTCGGCGTAGTCGAACTCCTCGCCGAGCGGGTTGGCCACGGCGGGGTTCTTGGCGAGGATCTTCAGGTTGAGCCGCTCGGGCCACCACTGGCGGTTTCCACCACCCTGGGTCGGGTGCGCGGCGCGCTCGTGCGCGACCGGGCAGCCACCTCCGCCCTCGTTCGTCTTCGCGTCTACGACGATTGCGTCATGGTTCTCAGACATGGGAATCCTTCCGGGCCAAGCGGATCACGATGCTTGGGAGCTGCGGGCGGCGGAACTGCGAAACATGGGCCTCGTCTCGCGCGGTGCTGAAATCTTCCTGTCCCTTGGCCATCGACGGAACCGATCCTACGATGGACGGAATCCAAGTCAAGAAGAAGACCAGACCCATATCCCATCGGGTCCCGGACAGGCCGATACACTCCGGGCTCCCACCGAACCTGAAAAGGTGAGCCGATATGAGTGACCTGCTGGAGCGACTGCGGGGGCGTGGCTGGCGGATGACCTCCCAGCGACGTGTCGTGGCGGAGGTACTCGACGGGGACCACGTGCACCTGACGGCCGACGAGGTGCACGCCCGCGCGGTGGAGCGGCTGCCCGAGATCTCGCGGGCGACCGTCTACAACGCGCTGGGTGAACTGGTCCTCCTGGGCGAGGTCAGGGAGTTGTCCACCGACGGGCGGGCGAAGCGCTACGACCCCAACGCGCACCACCCGCACCACCACCTGGTGTGCTCCGGCTGCGGGACCATCCGCGACGTCCATCCGACGGGCACCCCCCTGTCGGACCTTCCGGCGCAGGAGCGGTTCGGGTTCACCGTTTCCAAGGTGGAGGTCACCTACCGAGGTCTGTGTCCCTCCTGCGCGTAGTCGATCACGCGCGGTGACCCCGTCGCGATTGACGGCGGGGTCGAAACATATGACACTCGAAGTGCAACTTGTATCGCCTCACGTGGTCGAGGGGTCGACATGCCAGTCACCGTCGAGACTCACGGGTCCCCGGGCGTCCAGCCCGCCGACCCGGACGCCGCAGCGCGGCCGCGCCCGCCCGTACGAGCCGCCCCGACCCGGGCGGCCCGGCGCGCCGAAGCCGTCGCCTACGCGACGGCGGGCCTGGTCATGGGGGGGATCTGGGCCCTCGGCGGGGACACTCCGCCCGCCGAACACGCACTGCGCGTGCCGGCCGTCCTCGCGGTGGCCGCGGTGGCCATGACCGTCAACGGCCGCCGACGGGCCCGACCGGGGTCGCCCCGGGACAAGCGGCTGGTGCGCGCGCTCCTGGCGGCGAAGGTGCTGCTGGTCGCCGGCGCGCTCCTCCTCGACTGGATCCTGGGCACATGGCTCGCCGAGCCGAGCCTCGTCACCGCCGGCTGTCTGTTCGTCCTCGTGGCCGCGGGCGGGCCCGCCCTGCACACGAGACTCTCCGGCCACCGTCGTACCGCGCGCCCCGACCCGGGACTACCGACCCGGGCCCGCTGAACCCCCCACCGGATCCGCCGCCGCCAGCAGGGCGTGCACCGAGGCCTCCATGGCGCGGTGCGCCGCCTCGACGTCGAGTCCGCTGCTGCGCCAGTGGTACCAGGCGCCCCAGGTGGTCACGGCGTCCAGGCCGTTGAGCAGATCGGCGGCGCGGCCGGCCGGCGCCCGGTCGAGTTCCTCCGCGAAGACCGTCGCCAAGCGCTCGCGGGCCAGGTCCAGCACCTGCCGGATCACCTCGTCGATCCGCTCGGAACGTCGCTCCAGACGCATGGTCGTCAGTTGGGCCGGTGTGATCCATTCCAGGATCCTGGCGCGCTGCTCGGTGAGGGCCTCGACCCGGGCGGTGCGCGAGCCCCGCGTCGGCAGGGGCCGGATCTGTTCGATCAGCTGCTCCAGCCTCCGGGCGATGGCCGTTTCGATCAGCTGGGTCATGTCCGCGAAATGGTGGAACACGAGACGGCGGGACACGCCGGCCCGCTCGGCCACGCGGTCCGCGGCGAAGTGCGTCTCCCCTTCGTCGAGCAGGGCCAGTACGGCGTCCGCGATCTTCACCCGCGACTGCCGTCCGCGCTCCGTGCGGCCGTCCGGGGCGCGGTCCTGCGCCTGCTGAGCCACGTGTTCCACCCTGCTTCCTCACGGCCGTCGATCGACACGGGGATTGTCGCAAATCGTCGAGGCGCGACGCGGGAGCCGGTGAGCGGCCCGGCGGGCACCGGCCGGGTGTCCGGCAGGGCGGCGCGGACCGGGGGGCGCGGGTGAACTGGCCCCGGCGGCACGCTGGTTGAAGGCCCCGGCCGGCAGGCGGGGGGTGGCGCGGACCTACAGTGGACGCCATGACCACACCGGTGCGCGGCAGCCGTTCGTCGTTCGTGCGGGGGATGGCCGCCTCGGCCGCCGTCGTCACGGGTGTCCTCTACGTCCTCGCCCTGCTGCTGATCGGCCTCACCGTGAGCGAGGTGGGGGAGGGGGCGGACTCCACACCCATGCACCAGTGCCGCCACACGTCCCGGCGCCCGCAGGACGCGGTGGTGTCCACGCACGAGGTGCGGTTCGTGCCGCCGGGGATCATGTGCCGCACCACCGACGGGAAGCGCTTCGACAGCGGGGTCGTCTCCGCCGGGTTCCACCTGGCCCTCGGCCTCGCCTTCGCGACCACCGTCGGCTTCACGGCCGCCGCCTTCGTCCAGGCGGACCGGCGGGCGGCGGCGTCGCACCGCGCGTGAGCGGGCCCTCCCGGGACCGCGGCGAGACGGGCCGTCCCGGGTGAGTCACGTCTCACCGGAGCGCCGCGACTTGTCTATGCAACGAGTTGCATAGAAGGATTCGCGGTATGGCGCTCGAACACGCGATCCTCGTCTCGCTGCTGGAGAAGCCGGGCAGCGGCTATGAGCTGGCCCGGCGGTTCGAACGGTCCATCGGCTACTTCTGGACCGCCACCCACCAGCAGATCTACCGCGTGCTCAAGCGCATGGAGAGCGACGGTCTGCTCGCCGTCCGCGAGGTGCCGCAACAGGGCCGCCCGGACAAGAAGGAGTACTCCGTCGCCGCCCCCGGGCGCACCGCGCTGTCCCGGTGGCTGCACGAGCCGATCGAGCCCGAGAGCCTTCGGCACGACCTCGCCGTGAAGATCCGCGGCGCGGCCTTCGACGACCCGGCCGCACTCACGCGCGAGGTCGAACGGCACCGCCAGGTCCACGCCGACCGCCTCGCCCACTACCTCGCCGGGGAACTGCGCGACTTCACCGGCCCCGAGGTTCCCGCGCTCGACGCCGGCCAGGAACTGCAACACGTCGTGCTGCGTGGCGGCATCGCGTACGAACGCATGACCGTCGCCTGGCTCGACGACGTACTCGCCACCGTTCACCGGATCGGCGGGTCCTCCCACCCGGGTGCCTGACCGCGCCCACCCCACGCCCCGCATGCCCGACCCCGCCCCACTCCAGCCGCACCCCCGACCCCTCGGAAGGCGAACCTCCATGGCCGACCCGTTGCTGTTCAACCCGCGCACCTACGACCCGCAGCACTTCGACCCCGAGACCCGCAGGCTGCTGCGCGCCACCGTCGACTGGTTCGAGGAGCGCGGCAAGCGCCGGCTGATCGAGGACTACCGGTCCCGCGCCTGGCTGGGGGACTTCCTCGCGTTCTCCGCGAAGGAGGGCCTGTTCGCCACCTTCCTCACCCCGTCCTGCGCCGCCGCCGGGCAGGAGGACCGGCGCTGGGACACCGCCCGGATCGCCGCCCTCAACGAGATCTTCGGGTTCTACGGGCTCGACTACTGGTACGCGTGGCAGGTGACCATCCTCGGCCTCGGCCCGGTCTGGCAGAGCGACAACGCCGACGCCCGCGGCCGCGCGGCCGAACTCCTCGACCAGGGCGAGGTGTTCGCCTTCGGCCTGTCCGAGAAGACGCACGGCGCGGACATCTACTCCACCGACATGCTGCTGGAGCCCGACGGCGACGGCGGATTCCGGGCGAGCGGCTCCAAGTACTACATCGGCAACGGCAACGCCGCCGGCCTGGTCTCCGTCTTCGGCCGCCGGACCGACGTCGAGGGCCCGGACGGGTACGTCTTCTTCGCCGCCGACAGCCGCCACCCCTCCTACCACCTCGTGAAGAACGTCGTCGACTCCTCCAAGTACGTCAGCGAGTTCCGGCTGACGGACTACCCGGTCGCCCCGCAGGACGTCCTGCACACGGGCCGAGCCGCCTTCGACGCCGCCCTCAACACGGTCAACGTGGGCAAGTTCAACCTCTGCACCGCCTCGATCGGCATCTGCGAGCACGCGATGTACGAGGCCGTCACCCACGCGCACAACCGCGTGCTCTACGGCCGCCCCGTGACCGCCTTCCCGCACGTGCGGCGCGAGTTGAGCGACGCCTACGTCCGCCTCGTGGGAATGAAGCTCTTCAGCGACCGCGCCGTGGACTACTTCCGCTCCGCCGGCCCCGACGACCGCCGGTACCTGCTGTTCAACCCGATGACGAAGATGAAGGTGACCACCGAGGGCGAGAAGGTCATCGACCTCATGTGGGACGTCATCGCGGCCAAGGGCTTCGAGAAGGACACGTACTTCGCCCAGGCCGCCGTCGAGATCCGCGGACTGCCCAAGCTGGAGGGCACGGTCCACGTCAACCTCGCGCTGATCCTCAAGTTCATGCGCAACCACCTGCTCGACCCGGTGGACTACCCGCCCGTCCCGACCCGGCTCGACGCCGCCGACGACGCGTTCCTCTTCCGTCAGGGGCCGGCCCGGGGATTGGGCTCCGTACGCTTCCACGACTGGCGCACCGCCTACGACGCGTACGCCGAGGTCCCGAACGTCGCGCGCCTGCGCGAGCAGGCCGACGCGCTGTGCGAGTTCGTCGCCACCGCCGCCCCCGACGAGGAGCAGAGCCGTGACCTGGACCTGCTGCTCGCCGTGGGCCAGTTGTTCGCCCTCGTGGTCCACGGCCAGCTGATCCTGGAGCAGGCCCGCCTCACCGACCTGGACGAGGACGTGCTGGACGAACTGTTCTCCGTCCTCGTGCGCGACTTCTCCGCCCACGCCGTCGAACTGCACGGCAAGGACTCCGCCACCGAGCAGCAGCAGGGCTGGGCGCTCGGCGCGGTGCGGCGTCCCGTGGTGGACGAGGCACGCTCCGCGCGCGTGTGGGAGCGGGTCGAGGCGCTGTCCGGGACCTACGAGATGGCGCCGTAGGCAGCCCCGGCCCGGGCACCCCACCGGATTCGCCGCTCGGCGAGCCGGTGGGGAGCCGGTGGGGAGCCGTACCGAAGGAGGCCGCGCCTGGGAGGCGGGTGACCAACGGGGCCGCGTCTGCGTCACCATGGTGGCGTGCACCGCTTCCGCTTTCCGCGTTACCTGCTCATATGGGTCTCCTGTACGGCCGCCAGCGTGACCGCCGTCATGGCCACCGTCGACTTCGTGACGGGCTCCACCCGACCCAAGCCCCCGGTCGCCCGGTCCGCGCCGACCGTGTTCCCCTGGCCGACCCCGTCGACGTCGCTCACGGCCTCCGCCTCCGCCTCCGTTTCCGCGAGTGCCTCCCCCTCGCCCTCCGCGCCCGACCCGCAGCCCTCCTCGCCGTCGCCCTCCGCCGTGAGCACGCCGCGCCCACCCGCGCCGAGCGGCCGCGCGGGCGGCGCCTCCTCCACCCCGGGCGGCACACCACGCACCACCTCGGCCCAGAGCTGCGAACGGGGCGGGTCGGGTCCGCACACGGTCCCGTCGACGGGCGGCAAGGCGACGGTTCGGTACGGAAACGAGGGGGTGTGCCTGATCTCGGCGGTTCCGGCGCCCGGATTCAAGGTCGCCACCGCCCAGTCCGCCGACGACACCCTGACCGTCACCTTCAGCGGCAGCGGCCACCGTTCGCAGATCACCGCCACCGTCGTTCCGTCGGCGCGGGCCACCGTGCGAGAGACGTCCTTCTGAGACGGCCCCTTCCGCAGCGGATCAACCATCCGGTCGGAAAAGGCTGTGGAGAATGACACCCGGTTCCTCGATTCCGGCCAAATGGACCGCTGGATAAGGTGTCCCGCATGCCCCGTGTACTCGTCGTCGAGGACGACCCCCGCATTCGCGCGTTCCTGATCGAGATACTGACCGAGCAGGGGTACGCCGTCCACAACACAGGCGACGGTTTCGGCGCCTTGCGGGAAATCACCCGGATGTCCTTCGACGCGGTCGTGCTCGACCTCGGGCTGCCGGACCTGGACGGTGGCGACGCGCTCCGCATGATCAGGGGCATATCCCCGGTGCCCGTCGTGGTCGCCACCGCCCGCGACGACGAGGCGGAGATCATCCGGCTGCTCAACGCGGGCGCCGACGACTACCTGGTCAAACCGTTCTCCGGCGGTCAACTCGTCGCCCGCCTCTCGGCGGTGCTGCGCCGCACGACCGGGACGCACGCCGCGGACCCGAGCGGCGGTCCCCGGCCCGCCACCCCGGCGGACCTGATGCGCCCGGTGTCCGTCGGTCAATTGACGTTGGACCCGGCGGCCCGCACCGCCGTCCTCGCCGGACGGGAACTCCGCTTCACCCGCCGCGAGTTCGACCTCCTGGCCTTTCTCGCCCACCACGCCGGACAGGTCGTCTCCAAACGTCGACTCCTCAGTGAGGTGTGGCGCGAACCCTATGTGGACGACCAGACGGTCGACGTGCACCTCTCCGCCCTGCGGCGCAAACTCGGCGAGAGCGCGGCGGCGCCCCGCTACCTGAGGACCGTGCGGGGAGTCGGCATCAAAATGGTCGAGCCCCGATGAGACGCTCCCTGGCGGGAGTGGCCCTCGCCGTCACCTCCATGGTCGCCCTCTCGTTCCTGATCCCGCTCGCCGTACTGGTCATGTCGTTGGCGAGGGAACAGGGCATCACCGCAGCCGAACAACCGGCCGCCGCCATGGCCCCCATCCTCACCCTGACCACTGACCCCGACGACCTCCGGGAGTCCATGGCGGGCCTGGACCGGGCGGAGCACCTGGCCATCCACCTGCCCGACGCGCGCGAGCTCGGCACCAGCCACGCCCCCGCCGAGCTGCTCGAACGGGCCAAGCGGGGACGGGAGTCCATCTCCCAGGACGTGCCCGGCGGCGGCTGGATCTACCTCCAACCGGTCGTGCTCCCGCACGACCGGGTCGCCGTCGTCGAGAACTTCGTTCCCGAGGACGACCTGACCCGGGGCGTCGCCGCCTCGTGGACCGTGATGCTGGTGCTGGCGGTCGGCCTGCTCATCGGCTCGGTGCTCGTCGCGGATCGCCTCGGCGCGAAGGTCGTCCGGTCCTCGAAGGAACTCGCCCAGGCGTCCTACGTGTTGGGGGAGGGCAACCTCGACACCCGGGTCGTCCCCATGGGGCCGAGCGAACTGCGCGACGCCGGCGTGGCCTTCAACGCCATGGCCGACCGGATGACCGAACTGCTCGCCATCGAACGGGAACTCGTCGCGGACCTCTCCCACCGGCTGCGCACCCCGCTGACGGCCCTGCACCTCGCCACCGAACGGATGGGCTCGAGCCTGGAGTCGGGCAGGGTCGAGGCCGCGGTCGGCGCGCTGGAGGCGGAACTCCAGGCGATCATCACCACCGCCCGGACCCCGCTCGCCATGGGCCCGATGGGCCGCGCCCTGCGCGACACGGGCGACAATGGCGACGCGGGGGTCGCGGGCGGGAAGCGCGCCACGACGCTCACCGTCCCCGGCAAGCCGGCGGGGGAGCGGTGCGAGGCGGCCGAGGTGATCCGCCGCCGGGCCGGCTTCTGGGCCGTACTGGCCGAACAGCAGGGACGGCGCTGCTCGCTGCGCATCGCCGAGGAGGCCACCACCGTCGACCTCGCCCACGACGACGTGGCGGCCGTCGTGGACGCCCTCGTGGGGAACGTCTTCCGGTACACGACCGACGGCACGGAGTTCGCGATCGCCGTGGACCGCACCGCGCAAGCGGTGGAACTGCTGGTCGAGGACGCGGGCCCCGGGATTCCCGACCCCGACCAGGCGTTGACGCGCGGGAGCAGCACCGGTTCGACGGGCCTGGGGCTGGACATCGTCCGGCGGGCGGCCTCGGCGACCGGGGGCACCGTGCGGATCGGGCGGGCCGCCCTGGGAGGCGCGTCCGTACGCGTCACCTTCGGCCTCGCCACCGGCTCCGGATCCACCGGCACCACGCGGCGTTCCCTGCGCGGCCGGCGCCGACGCGGCGGCGCGCGACAGCAGACGGACTGACCCGGCCCGCACCGGCCCCGGGCGCCGGCACCGGCCGGAACGGGCCGGCCCCGACCGGCCCCGAAGCCCCGACGCCGGTCGGGCCACCGGAGTCTGAGCAGTTCCTTAAGGGCACCTGCGGGCTCCCTTCAGAAGCCCTCCGGCGGCCCGTGCGACTCGTACAGTCGTGCGGAGCCGCCCGACACCGGCGCGGTACCACGCTCGTGGCGCGACCCGGCGCGCGCGTCACCCGCCCGTACGGAGGCCCCCGCCATGCGAACCCCCGACCCCCGCATACCCGGCGGCCACCGCGCCGCGCGCCGGCCGCGAGCCCGGCGCGTGGTCCTGGCCGCCGTGGGGACCCTGGCCGCCGGCACGGTGGGGGTGCTCGCCGTGGACCTCACGGGCGACTCGGCGGGGAGCACGCGGACCGCAGACTCCGACGTCCGGGCGGGCTCCCTCCCGTCCGGCGCCCCCGCTACCGGTTCCGCGACGCCGCGGGGCGAACGGCCGACGCGGTCCGCTTCCCCCTCCGCGTCCGCCTCGCCGAGCCCGACCGCCTCCCCTTCCTCCTCGTCGTCCGCCTCGGCGAAAGTCTCCGCGCCCCCCACGGCCGCCGTCCCCCGCGACCCGACCGAGAAGAAGGCGGCTCCGGCTCCCGGCCCCGCCAAGCCGGCCGGCAGGCCCGGGAAGCCCGCACCGGCCGACCCCGTCGCGCCTCCCTCGGGGGCGGCCGCCCAGGTCGTCAACCTGGTGAACGTGGAACGCCGGCAGGCCGGCTGCGGCGACCTGGCGGCGAACACCAAACTGACCGCCGCGGCCCAGTCGTACACCGAGGTGATGGCCCGTTCCGGAGAGCTCTCCCACACCGGGCCCGACGGATCCACCATGTCGGGCCGGATCAGCGCGACGGGCTACACATGGTCCGCGACGGGCGAGAACATCGCCAGGGGACAGGCGAACGCGACCGAGGTCGTCGACTCCTGGATGAAGAGCCCAGGGCACCGCGCGAACATCCTGAACTGCAATTTCACCGAGATCGGCGTCGGCGTCGTGCAAGCCGGGGGCCCGTGGTGGACCCAGGACTTCGCCCGGCCCCGATAGCGGGCCCACGCTGGAGCCGAGCCACGGCCGCCCGCCCCGCTCCCCCGGGGCGGGCGGCCTTCCGCGCACGCCCCTTTACCGGATCCCGCCGGATGCCGGCGGGTCACCCGCACGTCATGACCTGAACGCTTCGCGAAATGCGTTCGAATCCGCGCGCTCCGATTGAATTGCCGCGACCGTGGTCGCTGTTCTCAACAGCGGCCTTTCCGAACGGGGGTCTTATCGAACATCTTTCCCCGCCGTCCGCGTCATGGCGCATTATCGTTCCTCCGTCTGATGAACAACAACGAAACTCCGGACCAGCCGAGTTGGCCCCGTTAAGCTCCCGCCCATCGGTCATAAGATCCCCTCTTTCGATGGCTCGAGGAACTTGATGGCGCAAGAACATTCCCCACCCGCAGCCTCCTCATTCGAGGCAGGGATAAGCTGGACACTTCCCGCGATCGTGGTCGTGGCCGCGACCTGCCTGGTCGGCGCGCTGGTTTCCGCTTCCGGGTCCGCCCCCGTCGTGTGGATCGCGATCGGCGGCGCGTGCACGGTCGCGGCGGTCGCCGAAGCGGTGTTCCGCGGCCGCGCCGCGGCCGCCCGCCGCGCACAGGTCGCCGAACTCCTCACCGCTCTGCGGCGCCAGGAAGCCGAGACGATCCACCTCGCCGACGTACTGCTGCCCGAGGTCATCGACCGGCTGCGTCGCGGCGAGTTCCCCGACGACGTGCTGAACTCGCTCGTCGGCAACCGCGGACACACCGCGCGCTGGAGCGCGGACACCTCAATGACGCCGCAGTTCAAGACCGCCCTGCGGACCGTGCTGGCCCGTGTGGTCGACGCCGTCGACGCCGAGGAGAACCTCCGCGAGTCGGCGCAGCGGGCCTTCGTGAACATCGCCCGCCGCGTGCAGGCCATCGTCCACCAACAGGCCCAGGAAATGCGCGAGATGGAGGACCGGCACGGCAGCAATCCCGACGTGTTCGGCGACCTGCTCCGGCTCGACCACGGTACCGCCCTGGTGGGCCGACTCGCCGACTCGATCTCCGTTCTCGGCGGGGCCCGGCCCGGCCGCCAGTGGAGCCGGGCCGTCCCGCTCTACAGCGTCCTGCGCGGCGCGATGTCCCGCATCATCGACTACCAGCGCGTCGAGCTCCACTCGGTCTCCGAGGTCGCTGTCGTCGGCCCCGCCGTCGAACCGCTGATCCACGCCCTGGCCGAGCTGCTCGACAACGCCACCCGGTACTCGCCGCCCCACACCCGGGTGCACCTGACCGCGGTCGAGGTGCAGTCGGGCATCGCCGTCGAGATCGAGGACGGCGGGGTGAACATGAGCGAGGAGGCCCGCAAGCGGGCCGAACGGATGCTCGCCCAGGCCCAGACCGGCATCGACCTCAACGACCTCGGCGAGACCCCGCGCCTGGGCCTCGCGGTCGTCGGCCGGCTCGCACAGGCCTACGGGTTCCAGATCTCCCTGAGGTCCTCGGCCTACGGCGGGGTGCGCGCCGTACTCATCGTTCCCCAGGACCTGATCACCACGACGTCGGCCGCGACCGGGCTCGCCCACGGCATCGGCGCCTCCTCCGGCCCGCGGGCCGCCGCCCCCAGCCCCCGGCAGCACCCCGTGGACCACCTCTCGGCGCAGGCCTCCGCGCCGCCCCCGCCGCCCGCGACCCGCCCCGTGCCCCCGGCGCGACCCGGCCGCGGCGACGACGCCGTTCCCGTCACCGAGCGCACCGTCACCGGACTGCCGCAGCGGCGGCGCAAGGACCGGGCGGTCGCGCCCGACGCGATGTACGGGTTCCCCTCCCGGACCCCGGCGGACGAGGCGGCGCCCGGCATGTGGCTGGAGGCATTCCACAACGGTCTGTCCGGCACGTCAGGCGGCGAGGACGATGGCCCGGGCTCAGCGAACAAAGGGACGTAAGCAGTGATGCAACAGCGAGTCAGCAGCCTGGACTGGATGCTCAAGGACCTGGCCTCCGGAGTCCCACAGACACGCCACGTGATCGTGCTGTCGGCGGACGGCCTGTGCGTGGCCCAGTACGGGGCCGAGACCGACACGGCGGACCGGCTGGCGGCCGCGTGCGCGGGCCTGCAGAGCCTGGCCGGCGCCGTCGCCTCGGAACTGCCCCGTTCCGAGGGCCGGATGAGGCTGGTCGTCATCGAGATGGACGGCGGCTTCTTCTACCTGATGGCCGCCGGTTCCGGCTCCTACCTGGCGGTACTGGCGGACGAGGGTGTCGACGCCGGCTTGATGGGCGCGCAGATGCGCGACCTGGTGAGCCGGATTGGAGAACACCTGAGCACCCCGCCTCGACACGACGGGCACACCGCGTGAGCGAGCCCCCCGCGGGCTGGGAGGAGGACAGTCCCGAGCGGCTCTACGTCATCACCGGTGGCCGCAGCGGATCGTCCACCTCCACCCGGCTCGACCTCGTCACGCTCGTGGTCGCCAAGGTGGGGGCGCGCCCGGAGATGCAGCCCGAGCACGCGTCGATCCTGCGGATGTGCCAGGCACCGCTGTCGGTGGCCGAGATCTCGGCCTACGTCGGCCTGCCCGTGAGCGTGGTCACCGTCCTGATCGGCGATCTCCTGGCGGGCAAACAGATCCTGGTGCGCCCGCCCGTGCCCGTCGCCAAACTTCCCGACATCGCTCTGATCGAGGCCGTGATCGATGGACTACAGAAGCTCTGACCCGCCGGCACCCGCCGGACCCCGGCACGAGGACATACTGCCGCAGTCGACGGCCACCGCCGTCAAGATCGTCGTCGTCGGCGGCTTCGGCGTGGGCAAGACGACCATGGTCGGCGCGGTCAGCGAGATCAGGCCGCTGACCACCGAGGAGACGATGACCAAGGCGGGCATCGGCGTGGACGACACGCGCGGGGTGGGCCGCAAGACCACCACGACCGTCGCCATGGACTTCGGCCGGATCAGCATCAACGACGAACTCGTGCTGTACCTGTTCGGCACCCCCGGACAGGAGCGCTTCTGGTTCCTGTGGCGGGGGCTGTTCGAGGGCGCCCTCGGCGCCGTCGTCCTCCTCGACACCCGCAGGCTGGAGATCAGCTTCGACGTGATCGGCCGGCTGGAGGAGCGCGGGGTGCCCTTCGTCGTCGCCGTGAACTCCTTCCCGGACGCGCCCGAGCACCCGCTCGAAGAACTCCGCCAGGCCCTGGACCTGCCCCCGGCGGTCCCCATCCTCGTCTGTGACGCCAGGCGCCGGGGCTCGGCCCGCGACGTCCTGCTGACCCTCATGCGCTACCTGCACTCCCAGGCAGCAACCACGGAGGCACTGTGAGTACCAACCCCATCCCGCCGCCCGGGTGCCCCGCGCACGCCGCGGCGGCCCCCGGCGGACTGCGCCGGCTCGACGGACCGGAGGCGGCGTCGGACCCGGCGGGTCTGTACGAGAAGCTCCGCGCGGAACACGGCCCGGTCGCCCCGGTCCTCGTCCAGGGCGAACTGCGGGCCTGGCTCGTCCTCGGCCACCGCGAGAACCTGGACGTGGCCCGCACCCCCTCGCGGTTCGCCCGCGACCCGCGGGGCTGGCGCGACATGCGGGAGGGCAGGGTGCCGGCCGACACCCCGCTGGGCCCCATGGTCGCGTGGGTACCGGTGTGCAACTTCACGGACGGCCCCGTCCACGAGCGTCTGCGCGGCGCCGTCGTGGAGTCCCTGCTGCGCTTCGACAGACGCGGCATCCGGCGCCACGTCACCCGCTTCGCCAACCAACTGATCGACCGGATCGCGGCCGACGGGCGCGCCGACCTGGTCGCCGCCTTCTCGGACCAACTCCCCATGCTCGTCATGACCCAGCTGATCGGCGCACCCGACGAGCACGGCCCCCGGCTGGTCAAGGCGGCCCGTGACATGCTCCAAGGGACCGAGACGGCCCTGGAGAGCGACCGGTACGTCACCGCGACCCTGGAACAACTGCTGCACGCCCGAAAGTCGGTACCCGCCCGCGACCTGGCCTCCTGGCTGCTGGAGCATCCGGCGGACCTCACCGACACGGAGGTGCTCATGCACCTGCGCGTCGTGCTGATCGCGGCGTACGAGACGACCGCGAACCTCATCGCGAACACCCTGCGGACGGTCCTGACCGACCGGCGTTTCCGTGCCAGCCTCTCCGGCGGTCACATGACCCTGCCCGACGCGCTCGAACAGGTCCTGTGGGACGACCCGCCGATCAACACCATCATCGGGCGGTGGGCCACCGGGGACACCCGACTCGGAGGCCGTGACATCAAGGCCGGCGACATGCTGCTGCTCGGCCTGTCGGCGGGCAACGCCGACCCGCAGATCCGGCCGGATCCCGACGCGTCCGTGCACGGCAACCGTTCGCACCTCGCCTTCAGCAGCGGCCCCCACGAATGTCCCGGCCAGGACATCGGCCGAGCCATCGCGGACACCGGCATCGAAGTGCTGCTCAGTCGACTGCCCGACCTGCAACTGGGCGTGCCGGAAAGTGAGTTGCGCTGGCGCGGCACACTCATGTCCCGGCACCTGCTGGCCCTGCCGGTGCGGTTCACCCCGCGCCCCCTGGACGACGGCGCACCCGAGAGCGGTCAACACCCCTTCCCGGAACAGGCCGTCGGGCACCCCCCGCACGCCCCGGCCGGGCCCGTCCCGCCGAGGCCGGCGGTGATGCCCACCGCAACCACCGCAACCCCCACCCACCGCAGGCCGAGCTGGTGGCGACGGCTGCTCGGACTCGGCTGAGCACCTCGCGGCCCGTCCGCCCGGGGCCCGCGCCGTCGCGGCGCGGGCCCCGGAGCGGCCGGTCTCCTCAAGCGTCCAGTTGGTCCCACCACCAGGCGAGCGCCGGCAACGCCGGTGCCCGCGTCCGATCGTCGCTCGGCACGTCGGTGTACCTGATGTCGAACCGGGCCCCCTCGACGGGCAGTTCGTTGCGGTTGCGCGGACTCGCGTAGCGCGGTGCCCGGTCCTGCCACGCCAGGCAGCCCGCGACGTAGTGGCCCATCGCCTCCAGATGGCGGGCGAGCGACTGGTCCGCGCCGCGGGCCAACTGCTCCCGCAACCGCAGGAACAGGCCCATCACCCGGTCCCGGAGCGCCACCGCCGACGGCAGCGCCTGCGCCGGCGTGAGGCCCTCCTGGTGGGCGAGCACGTTGACCAGGTTCACCTCCCGCGGATCCACGTGGTCGTCCTTGTCGTACGAGAACAGGTCGTTGTCGGCGCTGACCACGAACCCCGCGGCGTCGGTCAACGCCCGCACGGCCGGCGCGTACAACACGTCGGGCGCCAACCGGACCCGGTTCGCCACGTCGGACCAGGTGAGCGAGAAGCGGGTGCCGTTCGCCAGGGTGCCCATGGCCGCGAAGTCCGCCAGGCCGGGCATCAGGCCCCGCTCGGCGTTCGCCGCCTCCCAGGCGGCCCCGAGCAGCCAGTCACGCGTCCCCTCGGTGAACCGGCGGAGTTCGAAGGGGGTGAGGAGTGCGTGCGTGCGCGTCACGAGGTCTTCGAGGGCGCGGGTCATCGGCCCGTCGGGCAGTACGCCGGCCCCCGGTGTCTCGATGGCCCGCAGCAGCCGCACCCCGTGGTCGGCGACGGCCGCCGTACGGACCTCCTCCGCCCCCGAGTCCTGCCAGTCGTCGACGGCGTTGGCCCAGTAGTTCCACTCGATGAACAGCAACAGCGCCGTGTCGTCCCCGCGAGGCACGATGCGGCACGAGAAGTCGGCGCTGTGGGTGGCCAGGCTCCAGGCCCGTTCGACGGGATCGGCGTGGATCCCGTACGAGTCGAGCCAGTCGACGGCCAGGGCCTCCAGTTCCTTCGCCCGGGGGTGGACGAGCCCGGTGTCGAGGGGGCAGTAGAACGCCGGCAGCGGCCTGCCGATCCGGGAGGGGCGCTCGATGGACACCACGGCTCAGCCCCCGTTCCGGAACATCAGCAGTCGGGTCTCGACCGCGTGGTCGCGCCAGAGCCGGAAGAGTCTGCTGTGCACCACGGTCGACTCCTCCAGCCGCCGCAGGGTCCATGCCGCGGGGGCGCCGCCGGCCCGGACCCGGTCCAGCTCGCAGGTGTTCCAGGCCATCGACTGCACCCAGAACTCCGCCACCCGGTCGGTGACGTCCTCGTCCCGTTCGAGTGTGAACCCGGCCGCCGACCCGGCGGCCACGTACTCCTCGCGCGTTCCGAGCCGTGTCTTGTAGTAGTCGTCGAGGAACCCGCGCCACTCGGGCCGGCACACGAAGTGCTCCTGGATGCCGAACCAGCCGCCCGGCCGCAGGGCTCTCGCCACGACCTCGAAGAGCCGGGAGCGGTCCATGTAGCCGCTGCTCTCGTTGGCGTAGGCCGCGTCGTAGGCCCGCACGGCGTCATGGGAATGTATGTCGGCCACCTGGGCGCGGACCCGGTCGCCGACTCCGGCCTGCCGCGCGAAGTGCTCGATCAGCGGCACGTGTTGCGGCGCGATGGTGAGACCGGTGACGTTCGCGTGGTGGCGTTGCGCCCAGTACAGCGAGCCGCCTCCGAGACCGCAGCCGATGTCGAGGAGGGTGCGGGGCGGCCGCTCGTACGCGCCCCAGGAGCGGGCGGCGTGCTCGACTATCTCCTCCTGCGCGCCCACGATGCGCTGCTTGATCAGGTCCTGGGGGACGGTGGTGTGCGGATGCGTGTCGTGTCCGAACATCCCGACGTGGAAGTGGACGCGCGGGCCCGGGCCGTACTTGTGGATGATGTCCGCGGTCTTGCGGCCGTAGTAGAGCCGCACCTGTTCGTCGTCCAGGCCTTGCCCGCTGCCTAAGGGAGATGTGAATGGTGTGGTGCTCATGTCTGCCCGCCCCTTCGTGGCGTAGGGCTGCCGAGGGGCCGACAACTGCTTTCGGTCACCCCGACTCACGGTTGAAGCATGGATCATCGTGGCACTTACCGGCCGTCCCGTCTGCACACAAGAGCGCTTTGAATCACGGGAGTTGGTGAAGGAATGATTCTGCAGGCACTGGAACCGCCCCGACCTCGTACGTGACGGCACGGGGCGCGGGGGCGGACACGTCGTGGTGTGACGCGTGTCTGCCCGAACGTGAACACGAGGGGCCGGATCCTGACGGACGGCGCGGACTCCGAGCCGTGCCTCGTGGGGCTGTCGCTTGCCGGTGAGGTGACTGAGGGGGATGAGGCGGTGGACGGATCCGCCTCGGGCGCCGGGCCGGGGGAGCCCGGCGCGGAGCGCCGAACGGCGCGGCCGTGGCCGGGAACCGGTGGACAGTCGGGCCGTCCATGACCACGGCCCGCCGGGATCCGAAAGGGACGGTCCCGTCGCCCTGCGCGTCACAGCGCGCCGCGGGACGTGTGTTCCGGGGGTGATCAGGCGGTGGCGCGGGAGATCTCGGTGGACCTCACGAGCGCCTTGGCGCGGCCGGGACCCCCGTCCGGCCCCGTACGTACCGGGCCGGGGGGCCGGGCGCCACCGGTGCAGCGTTCGTCAGCCGGCGGGAGTGCGGCCATGATGGGAGGAGAGCCTGAGCGCTCTGACCATGGCGGTCGGTACGCGAGAGGGAGATGCGGCGCATGGACGGTGCGGGCGGTCGCACGCCGGGGGGCGGAGAGCAGCCGTACCGGCGAGTACGCCACTCCGGTCCTGGTCGAGGCTCGTCAACCCAGACGGGAAAGAACCATGGTCGATGAAACGAATGGCCAGGGCGACGACGTGTACCAGCCCCAGGACACCGACCAGACGTCCGAGGGACAGCCGGACATGGAGAACGCGCTCGACGAGCCCAATGGCGACCTGGGGGTCGACGAGGGCTACCAGAGTGCGGCGGACCGCCCCAGCGTGGTGACGCGCCACGGGACCACGGGGCGCGAACAGAGCGAGGGACAGTCGCTCGACGAACGGCTGGCCCAGGAGGTGCCCGAGATCGGCGAGGGGCCCCGCGCCCCGTTCCTCCTCGACGAGGACGGCGTCGGACGGCTGGTCTCGGTGAAGGAGGCGGGCTCGCGGCGCAACACCGACGTGCTGGGGTTCGACGCGGGCGACGACGCGGGGGAGGAGTCCGCCGAGGAGGCGGCCATGCACGTGGTCGGACGCAACACGGCCGGCGGGACCTCGGAGAGCCGGCACCACGTCCTGTCCGGGGAGGAGCCGCCGGAGTCGGAGTCGGAGTCGGACTCGGAACCGGAATCCGAGCCCACGGCCTGACCAGCACCCCGGCCCCCCGAGGACACCGACGCGCGAGGCACCGACCTGCCGCCACCGGCGGCACCCCGCGCGCGTTCTCAGGACCGGGCGCCCAGGTGCGCGGCGAGGGCGGCGGTCCGCTCGGGGGTCCACCCCGGCGGCCGGGTGATCTCGGCCCAGGCGGTCGTGGGCATCGCGGCGTAACGGTGGCCGTGACCGTCGGGCACCCCGTCCGCGCCGGCCAGGTCGCACGCCACCTGCCAGAACGTCAGCACCGGATACCAGCGCATCGCGGGCGACACGCCCCGCGCCCGCGGGCCGTCGAGCCAGTCGGGCTGCCGGTAGGCGAGCTCCGGCGACCACCACACCACCGGGTCCGAACCGTTCTGGAGGTACACCGACCGGGGGCCCGTCCACGGTGCGGGACCGGCCGGAATCGCGTAGTCCGACGGGACCTGCGCGAACCGCACCTGCGCGCCGTCACCGACGACCGGCCGCCACGACGGACTGTCGGGAGCGCGGCCGGCCGTGAGCGTCTTCCAGAGCGGGTTGGCGTACGTGGGACCGACGAACAGCGCGCCGTCGGTGCGGCTCGTCAGACCCTTCAGCGTGCCGCCGAGCGCGTTCTCCATGGCGTACGAACCCAGGCTCTCGCCGTACGCGAGCAGCTTCGGCCGGGTCTCGGCGGGCAGCGTCCGCCACTTGTCGTACACCGCGGTGAACAGCGCCCTGCTCGCGTCGGCCGCCTCGTCCTCGGCGAGGACCGACACCCAACCGGGCAGGTACGAGTACTGCATGGCCACCAGCGCGCTGTCGCCGAACCAGAGGTACTCCAGCGGCCGGCTGCCCTGCTCGCTGACCCAGCCGGTGCCCGTCGTGCCCATCACGGCGAGCACGTCCCGCTCGAAGCCCCCGGCGCGTTCCAGCTCGCTGACGGCCAGCCGGGCCCGTTCGTCGAGCGAGTGCGCGGAACGCAGTCCCACGTACACCCGCACCGGATCCTTGGCGTCCCGCCCGGTGAAGCGCGCGATGTCCGCGCGGGTGCTCACCCCGCCGACGAAGTCGCGGCCCCTCACCCCCAGGGTGTGCCAGGGCGTGTACGAGCCGTCGCCGCCCGAGAGGGTCGCCGCCGTGGGGCGCACGACGCCCTCGCTCGTCCCCCGGTCCGTCAGGGACGCGCCGTTCGCCACCACGTGCAGGACACCCTTGAGCAGGAAGCCCTGGACGAAACCGACGGCGAGGAAGGCGACCAGGGCGATCCCCGTGCCGTAGACGACCGGGCGCGGGACCAGCCAGGTGAGGGGCCGTGCCACCGTGCGCGCGGCCAGCCGGACACCGCGCGCCGCGAACAGCAGCAGCGCGGCGACGAAGCAGGCGAGGAACGGGACCAGCGCCCACTTCCACCACACCAGCTGAGGTCGCATGCCGACCGCTCGACGCACGTCGCCCTGCCAGGACACGCCGAACGCCGTCGTCACGACGACGGCGACCAGGCAGACCGCGGCCACCAAGGACCACGTGGCGCGCCGAGGGGACCGGGCGGGCAGGATCAGCCTGCGTCGGGCCAGCGCCCGCGTCACCGCGCCGAGGACCGCGCCGAGCGCGTACCCCGAGGCGGCGGCCACCCCCGCCTCCAGCCCCTGGAGCCACCACGGGCGGGGGAGGAGGGCCGGTGTCAGGGACAGGCAGTAGAAGACCGCCGCCGACACGGCGCCGGTCGGGGAGAGACCCCGACGCACCACCCGTCCGCTCCGCGGGCTCTCTCCGTACCGCCCGTCGCCGGGGAGCCCGCCACTGCCGGGGAGCGGGACGTGGGGAGGTATCACGCCCGGCACCGCGGGGGTGGGGACGTCGCGCGGGCCGGGTGCGCCCCGCCGGCGACGGACGCGGCGGCGCCGGACGACGGGCGGGGACGGGACCACGGCCGGGCACTGTCGTGGACTGCGGTAGCCCGGCTCAGGGGAGCGGGTTCGTCTGGTGTGCGAGTGCTCACTGCGCGAGTCCTTTCCGGCCGCGGCGTTCTCTCCCCGATCGTCACGTCGCGGGTGGGTGGGCGCGCGCTGGGTGCGGCCGGACGGGAAGCGGGCCGGGTGTGCACGGGCGCCCCGGATCCCACACGAGGGAGAAGGCGCGGGGCCGGCGGGCAGGGGCGCGGCCCACGCATGCACGCCCGCCCGCACGCACCGACGGGCGGCCGTGTCATGGCCGCCCGTCGGTACCGCCCGAACCGTCGCTCAGATCCCCAGGGCCCGCCGCAGGCCGAGGCGGTCGGTTCCCAGCTTGGTGAAGGAGGCCGACAGCAGCTCGGAGGCCGTCCGCGGGTCGGTACCCAACTCCCTCGCGATCGCCGCGTTGTCGAGCCCGAGTGCGGCGTGCCGCGCCGCCGCGTGCTCCGCGATCGTCAAGGTGTCCTGCTCGAAGGTGTGCAGCCGGCGTGGACGCAGCCCCGCCGACGCGAGTTGGGAACGCGCCCGGGCGGCGAGCGCGTCGGCCCCGCAGGCCGCGGCGGTCTCCATGCCCCGATAGAGCTGCTGGGCCGCCTGGTGCGGATCGCCCAGGGTGTGCAGCGCCGTACCGTGGTCGACGAGGGCGTGCGCGAGTTCACCGGCGGCCGGCGACTGTTCGAGATGGCCCACGGCCTCCTGCAACAGGACGGCCGCCCGGGACGCGTCCACGGTCGTCGCCAACACCCGCAGGGACTGCCCGATCACGCTCGCCGCCCCGAACGCGCGGGCCCGCGCCAACGCCTCGGTCGCCGTGGCGCGTGCCTGGTCGGGCTCGTGGGTGACCTGTGCCAGGGCCAGGTCCAACTGCCACGGACTCCACGAGGGATTGCGCGTGCCGCGCAAGTCGAGCCGCTTGCCCGCCGCGCCGAGTTGCTGCTCCGCCTCGTCGATCCGCCCCTGCGCCAGGAGGAGCTTGCCCCAGACGGCCTGCGGGTCGGGATAGACGACGGCCTTGGGCAGACCCTCCGCCAACTTGTAGGTCTTGGCGACCCGCTCCGCCTCGGCCGTGTTCCCTCGGGCGAGCAGCGTTTCGATGAGCGTGCCGATCGCGTACCACTGCGCCGGGATGCCGTGCCCGACCCGGTCGGCGATCTGCAGGCCGTTGCGCACGAAGTCCTCGGCCTCGGCGAGCCGTCCGCGCCGGTAGCGCACGTATCCCAGCAGGGTGTAGACGAACGACAGGTGCGCTCCGCGCCAGCCCTTCGCCTCGAACTCCACGATGCCGGTGTTGAACAGTTCCTCCGCGCGGCCCGGTTGGTCGCAGTACATGAGGGTGACGGCCACGACCGCCGGCACCTCGAAACCGAAGTCCTGGTCGGTCCAGCTCATGCCGCCGGTCAGCGCCTGCTCCGCGTAGTTCCAGAGCCGTGCCGACGGGCTCGCCGCGCATCGCCGCGTCCCAGGCGCGCAGCCCCAGGATGTGCCGCTCGGGCAGTCCGCGGCCGCTCAGCCGCTTGGCGAACTGGGCCAGGAGCCGGGACCGGGCCGGTGAGTTCTCCTCGTCCACCCGGACCGAGTTCCACTTGAACTGTTCGGCCTGCATGCGCAGCCGGGTGCGGGAACTCGTGGACACCCGTGCCTCGTCCGCGAGGAGTCCGGCCGCCTCCGCCATCTGGCCGGTGTGGGCGAGGGCCTGGGCGAGCCGGTAGGTGATCGCCTCCCGCAGTGCCTGTTCGGTCTTGGGTTCCTCCAGGGCGGCCCGGAGTTGGTTGATGGTCGTCGCGGGTTCGTGCAGCAGGTTGGCCGAGCCGAGCTCGAACAACACCTCCGCCCGGTCCTCCATGTCCGGAGGCTCGCGCAGCGCCCGGGCCAGGTAGCGGCGCGCGGCATCGGGGGCGCCCGCCGAGAAGCTCTCTCGCGCGGCCTGGCGCAGCTGCTGCACCACCCAGGGGTCGCCCTCGGGATGCATCTCCAGGAGGTGACGGGCGGCGGCCGCGGCGCCGAACCCGTCGTCGACCATGGCCTGCGCGGCCATCCCGTGCATGCCGACGCGCACGCCCGGCGGAATCGACCGGTACACGGCCGTCGCGATGAGCGGGTGGAAGAACTCCACGACCTCCTTGCGGCGCAGGCTGGTGAGCACGGTCAGGATGCGGGCGTTGCGCAGTTGGTCGATGGACTCCGCGGCCTGCGCCTCACCGAGCGCCGCCACGCTTCCCACGATGCTCATCGGGACGGCGGTACCCAGGACGGCGGCGGCCCAGGCGAGGCGGACCGTGGACGGTCCGAGCTGTTCGAGGCGGTCGATGAGTCCGCTGCCCTTGACGGCCGAGGCCAGGTCCCGCAGTTGGGGGATGTTGTCCTGGTGCGGTTTCAGCCCGCGATCGCGACCCTTCATCGCCAACTCGACGACCTCGAAGGGGTTTCCGCCCGTGATCGCCCAACACTCGCGGCAGAACACGTCGTCGGCGCTCTCGCCGAGGGCGTCGCGGACGATGCGGGCCACCGCGCTCGTGGTGAGCGAGGCCAGCTCGTGCGGACGGGTCCCCTGACGACTCATCAGGGCGCGCAGTGAGGCGGCCTCGGCCGGGATCTCGTTCGGTCGACAGGCCACGAGGATCAACATGGCCAGTTCCTCGGCCCGCGCCGCGAAGGCGGTCAGCCAGGCGAGGGACTCCGCGTCCGCCCAGTGCGCGTCGTCGACGACGAGGACCACGGGCGCGCTGCGCACGGTCAGATGCGTGACCACCCAGTCCAGGCCGTCGCGCACGCCCTGCGGGTCGGGCGCCGTCGGGCCCTTCGGGGCGGCGGTCAGTCCGAGCGCCGGCGCGACGATGCTGTACCAGTTGCCGAGGACGTCGCGCCGTTCGTCCTCGGACATGGCGGCGAACGTGGGTTGTATGAGTTGCCGCATCACGTGGAACGGCACCTGCTTCTCCTGCTCGCCGCCCCGTGCGAACAGCACGGTGCAGGACCGCTCGGCGGCGTGCCGGCGGGCCTCGGTGAGCAGGGTCGTCTTGCCGATGCCGCCCGCCCCGGCGAACGTCAGCACGCCACCGCGACGAGTGGTGGGGCCGGTGCGCGAGGTGCCGCACAGTTCGTCCACGGCGCGGTGGATCGCGAGAACTTCGGATTCCCGCTCGAGTAAGGGGTGGGAAGCCCACCCCTGCGGTTCCGTGACGTCTGACATTCTTGCCCCCTCCGGCGCGTGCGGCCGAGTGTACGGGCCGGTGAGCGGGTTGTTGCTGCTTAAGCACATTATTGCGGCATCTCGCCACTCGTACGAGGACAACGCTGTACCCTCGGCTGACGTTTGCCGGGGCCGCGTCAAGAGACTGGCGAGAAGCCGCCTTGAAGGGACGAGATCGATCAGATTTCGCTAATGCCGCGGGACGGGAATCATGGGCAGCTCGCTGGGTTGGGGTATTCCGGCGGGCACCTCACGGACCGTGACGCCCGGCGCGGGCACCAGGCGCCAGCGGGACGCCACGCTCGCCACCGCGGTGAGTATCTCCGTCACCGCGAACGAGTCGCCGATGCACTTGTGCTGTCCCGCCCCGAACGGGATGTACTTCTGGGCCCGCCCCCGCTCGTTGCCCTCCTGCTGCCAACGGTCCGGGTCGAAGACCGTGGGGTCGGGGAACAGTGCCGGATCCCGATGCAAGGCGTAGGGGCTGTAGGCCAGTTCGGCCCCCTCGGGGATCGAGACGCCCCCGAGGGTGAGGGGGGCCAGGGCCCGCCGGGTGAACAGGAGCGGTGAGTGCAGACGCAGCGCCTCCTGGAACACGCTGTTCGTGTAGGTGAGTCGGGGTATGTCGTCGGCCCGGACGGGGCGCGTTCCCACCACCGCGTCGACCTCCGCGTGGAGACGATCCTCCACCTCGGGGTGGCGGCCGAGTTCGTGGAAGACCCAGGCCAGGGTGGTCGCCGAGGTCTCCGTTCCGGCCAGCATGATGGCGATCACCTCGTCGCGCACCTGCTCGGCCGCCATCGTCGCGCCCGATTCGGCGTCCACGCTGGACAGCAACAGAGAGAGGAGGTCGTGACCCTCGGCGCCCTTCTCGGCGCTGTACTGGGCGATCACCTCGTCGATGGTCCGCCGCAGACGTGTGGCGGCGGCGTCGAACCGCTGGTTGTACGGGATCGGAAGCCGGTCCAGCGCCTTGGGCATGACCGCGCGGACCAGCATGCCCTCCAGGACGATGGGCAACGAACGGTGCACCTCCGTGACCGCCGGCCGGCTCAGCTCCCCGGAGAAGATCATCTCGGCCACCGAGGACATCGCGTACCCGCGCGCCTCGGTGACCATCGAGATCTCGCGGCCCGCCGTCCACGACGCGGACATGGCCTCCGCCTGCCTGCTCATCACCTCGGCGTAGTCGGTGATGTGGTTGCGGTGGAAGGCCGGTTGCATCATCCGGCGTTGCTTGCGGTGGAACTCGCCGTCGGTCGTCACGATGCCGTTGCCGAACACCGGGCGGAGCCGGTCGAAGATCCGCCCGCGTCCGAAGCGCTGCGCCTGCTGTACGAGCACGGCGTGCACGTGCTCGGGACTGGTGAGGACGTGCACCGGCCACGTGCCGATGTCGAGACGCACGATGTCGCCGTGTTCGCGCAACGACTCGAGGAACGCGATCGGTTGTCGCCACAGCTGTAGTGCGTGGCCCAGGAGGGGTAACCGCCCCGGTGCGACGGGGGCGTTGACCGCGGGGCCGGAATGTTCCACTTGCGTCGCCATGGGTCGACTCCCTGTCATGCCACGGAGACGAGATCCGGGCGGATGTACGCAGACTCCAGCCCGGCCGCGAACCGTTCGTCGCGGTACCGGGTGCACTCGTAACGCTGCCACAGATCCGCGCCGATCATCCAGTCCTCATAACTGCGCACGCAGCGGGAGACCACGGCCCGCACGGCGGGATCGACGTCGCCCCGGGCGTCCATGACCTGGAACAGGCGGTCCTTTCCGGACAGGTACTCCTCGATGCGGGCCTGGATGCGCCCCTCGACGGCCCGGACCGCGTCGGAGAGACTGCGCCCCTCCCACGCGGAGATGAGCGAGACGAGGTTGTTGTTGTCCCCGCAGGAGTACTCCTTCGGCAGGGAGAAGACGTCGTTGCCCCACGAGATGATGTCCACCGAACTCGCGATGAGGGCCTGGAACTCCGGGAGTTCGTGGATCTGCCGCGGCACGTCGATGCCCAGGCCCGCCTCCACCACGTCCATCATCGGCAGCATCTGCGAACTGTGACGCCGCATCAGGATGTAGTCGTCGACGGAGGGGTGCCCCTGCTCCCCGCGGTTGCCCGCCTCCTGGTCCAAGGAGTCCAACATCAGGGGGACATGGGCCCGGTAACGTGCGGCGGTCACCTCGGACATGCCGGCAAGGAGCCGGTCGCACAGGTCGATGAACCCGGTCACGAGCGGATTCGGACGCGCGGACGCCGCGCCCGTCCGGCCCGTGGCCAGGTAGGTGGTGATGGTGTCGGTGACGGGCCGCCAGGCCGTCAACTCACCTGTCCTGATGAGGTGGTCGTGTTGGTCGTCCAGGACGAAGGACCAGGCCATCCACTCGGCGAGCAGAACGACCTGCTCGTAGGGCACCTCACCGCTCACCCGGCCGGCGAGATGGCCGAAGCCGATCCCCGCGAACTGCTCCGAGGCATCGGTGACGAGCTCGTGGCGCAGGGCCCACGAGGTGGCCTCGGTGTTGGCCCGAGCGGCCTGCGGATGCTTGGAGTTCCCGAACGGAAGGTGAAAATCGGGAACGGAGAAAAAGTCGAGCTGGGCCATTGATCCCCCCACGGAAGAGTCGGATTCGCCAATACCCGCTCAATGTACGATCGTCAGTGCGCTCGCGTGCACACGAGTATCGGAACACCCCTCTGCTGCGACGTCGTCACGGGTGACACACCGCGATGCCGGAACGAACCGGTCGCGGACTGACCTGATCCCGCCACGCGCGACCACATCAGGCCACGCGTGAAGTAATTAACCCGCAGGGCGCAGCGCACTGTCAATGTAGGGCGAGGGGGGATGTGGAATTAATCCAGGCGTTGCCGAACGCGTATTCAAAACGAATATGCGAATGGCATGTTCCCCGCCGATGTGCCACCGGGGCTCCCACCGCGGGTCGGGCGTGGCCCGTGGGCCACGGCAGGGCGCGGAGTGGCCGAAGACCGCCGTCGACCCGGCGGCCGCTCCCTACACTGCGAAAGGACGCGGTCGTCCGGGCGGGGGTGGGGGCATGATCGAGCATCATCCGACGGAAACGGGTGACGACCACGAGGCCGATGTTCTGGGCTCCTACCTGGAGGTCCTGCGGGCCCGCCTGGACGGAGAGCGGTTCGAAAGGCTCATCACGGCGGTGCGAACCACCTGCGCCCTGCTGGAGGACGACCACCGGACCGCGTGGGACGTACCCGCGGAGCGGCACCTCCCGGCGGACCTCCAGCGCGAGTACCTGTCCCTGATGGCCGTGATGATCACGGGCCATCTGGACCACCGCCTGGTGGAGTTCGCCGCTCCCGACGGGTCCAGGGGCTGGGCGGTCGTGGACAACACCCACCCCGACACCGGACGGGCCCTGATCGACGCCGAACTCGACGGGATCGTCCGCGCCACCGAGTTCCCCACCCCCTGAGCACGTCGCCCGGCCGGGTTCCGCTCCCGTCCGCCGAGCAGGTCCGACCC
The DNA here is from genome assembly GCF_044766345.1 of Streptomyces sp. NPDC102278. Classification (NCBI taxonomy): domain Bacteria; kingdom Bacillati; phylum Actinomycetota; class Actinomycetes; order Kitasatosporales; family Streptomycetaceae; genus Streptomyces; species Streptomyces sp. NPDC102278. Next base: position 104,767 of record NZ_JBIWLV010000011.1, read on the forward strand.
GCCCCACCTGCGCCGCCTTCCGCCCCCATGCGGCAGGATGGCAGCCCGTTCCGGATCGCACACACGGCCGAACGGGCTTGCTCGCACGACGAACTGACAGGTGACAAGGTGACGACACACCCCATACGACGCCCGGCGGCGCCCGTCGCCCCCTCCCCGGACCGCCGCGCGACGGGAGGCGTCCGTTGAACCGGACCCTCGTGTTGCACGACTGGCTGGTGGCCGGCATCGCGTTGGCGGCGGGCGGCGCGGGAGGCCTGCTCCTGCGCGCCCTGCTGCGCTGGCTCGGCAAGCACGCGCTGAGGACGCGGTGGAGCGGCGACGACATCATCGTCCACGGCCTGCGCACCCTCGCGCCCGGTGCGGCGGTCATCGCGGGCACGGCGGTGGCGGCCTCGACCCTGCCCCTGACCACGCGGGTCTCCAGCTTCGTGAACCAGACGTTGACCGCCCTGCTCATCCTCATCGCCACCCTGGCCGCCGCCCGCGTCGTCGCGGGTCTCGTCCAGTCCCTGGCGCAGTCGCGCACCGGAGTGGCCGGGTCGGCGACCATCTTCGTGAACATCACGCGGGTCGTCGTTCTCGCGATGGGGTTCCTCGTCGCCCTCGAAACGGTGGGCGTCTCCATCGCGCCCCTGCTCACCGCGCTGGGCGTGGGCGGACTCGCGGTCGCCCTGGCCCTCCAGGACACCCTCGCCAACCTTTTCGCGGGCGTGCACATCCTCGCCTCGAAGACGGTGCAGCCCGGTGACTACATCCGTCTCACCAGCGGGGAGGAGGGCTACGTCGTCGACATCAACTGGCGCAACACCGTGGTGCGCAACCTGTCGAACAACCTGGTGATCATCCCGAACGGCCGGCTGGCCCGCACGAACATGACCAACTTCACGCAGCCCGAGCAGCAGTTGTCGATCCTGGTGCAGGTCGGAGTGGGCTACGAAAGCGACCTGGAGCACGTGGAGCGGGTGACGCTGGAGGTGATCGACAGCGTGATGGTGGACATCAACGGCGCGGTCCCCGACCACGAAGGGGCCGTTCGCTTCCACACGTTCGCCGACTCCAGGATCAACTTCACGGTGATCCTGGGCGTCGGCGAGTTCAGCGACCAGTACCGGATCAAGCACGAGTTCATCAAGCGGCTCCACCGGCGGTTCCGGACGGAGGGCATCTCGATCCCCGCGCCCACCCGCACGGTCGCGCTCCGCTCCGACGACGACTTCCGGCCGTCACCCACCGCGACGATCCCGCACCAGCGGGAGGTCCCGCCGTCGGTGCCCATGGACAGCGCGCGGTAGGCGGACGCCGGCCAGGTCGTGCTCAGTCCTCCGCGCGCTGGGTGACCGGGGCGCTGCTTTCGTCGCCCAGGAACTCGTACCAGCGGCGCTGGAGGCACAGGTACCGGGTGTCGGCCTCGGCGAGCGCGAGGAACGAATCGACCGTGTCGGCCAGCCGTTGGCGCAGGCCCGGGTCGGTCAGCTCGCCGTTCTCGCCGAAGGCCGAGTGCGCCGCGGCGAGGCTGAACATGTCGGGGTACACCCGGGCCCCGAGGTGCTCCAGCGGGACCCGCAGCGCCCAGAGGCCCCTGTTGCCCCCGACCAGCGAGGGCGAGGCGGACACGAGGAGGGTCTGCTTGTCCTTGAAGGGCTGGGGGCGGAAGCGGGAGACCCAGTCGACGGCGTTCTTCAGCACTCCGGGCATCGAGGCGTTGTACTCCGGTGAGGCGATGACGAGGGCCTGCGCCGCGAGCAGCCGCTCCCGCAGCGCGGCCGCCCCGGGCGGCGGGCCCTCGGCGGCCTCGGTGTCCCCGTCGAACGTGGGCATCTCGAACTCCCCGATGCCGACGAGGTCCGCGGTGGCGCCGGACCGTTCGACCTCACCGGCGACCAGGGCCGCCAGCCGGGCGTTCACGGAACCCCTGCGGGACGACCCCGCCAGGACGAGGACCCGCAGGGCGCCGGATCCCGTCGCACCGTCGGCGCCGTTCACGCCGTTCCCACCACTCGCGCCACCCGCGCCGTTCACGTCGCTCGCATCCGTCACGTGCGGGACCGTACGGCACCACCGCCGCGCGCGGGCCGTCCCGGCCGGTCGGGACACGCGCCGTCACCCGGGTGGCGCCTCAGGTGGTGTAGTCGGCGTTGATCCGGACGTAGCCGTCGCCCAGGTCGCAGCCCCAGACGCGGGCGGCCGCCGGGCCGGTGGCCAGGGAGACGTGGATGAGGACCTCGTCGGCGTTCATCACCTCGGTCAGCCCGGCCAGGTCCGGCTCGGCCTGCGGGTAGACGACCAGGTCGCCGAAGCGGATCACGACCCGGTCCGGGTCGATGTCGGTGTCGTCCTTGCACTTGCCCACGGCCATCGCGACCCGCCCCCAGTTGGGGTCGGATCCGTGGACGGCGGTCTTCACCAGCGGCGAGTTGACGATCGCCTTGGCGACCCGGCGGGCCTGTCCCTCGTCCCGGGCGCGGTCCACGACCACCTCGATGAGCTTGGTGGCGCCCTCCCCGTCCCGGGCGACCTGCTTGGTGAGGTTCTCCGCCACGGTGTACAGGGCCGCCTCGAACTCCGCGACGTCCACCTCTCCGGCCGCGCCGTTGGCGAGGATCACGGCGGTGTCGCTGGTGGAGGTGTCCGAGTCCACGCTCACGCAGTTGAAGGTCCGGTTCATCACCCGCCGGAAGACTGCGTCGAGTTCGGCTGCCGGCAGGGCCGCGTCGGTGAAGTAGTACGTCAGCAGCGTGGCCATGTCGGGCTCCAACATGCCGACGCCCTTGGCGACTCCGACCAGGGTCGCGGAGCCGATCCGGGCCCGCACCAGCTTCGGATGGGTGTCCGTGGTCATGATGGCCTCGGAGACGGCGTCGAAGTCGGGCTCCGCGCCCGCCCGTACCCCGGGGATCCCCGTCCGCAACGCCTCCATCGGATACGGCCGGCCGATGACCCCGGTCGATCCGATCAGCACCTCCTCGGGCGCGCACCCCACCAGGGCCGCGGTCAGCGCGACGACCTCCTCGGCGTCGCGCACCCCGCGTTCCCCGTTGGCGACGTTGGCGTTCTTGGACACCGTCACCACCGCGCGGGCCGATCCGTCGGCCACGTGCTCGCGGCTGAGCAGCACGCTCGGGCCGGCGAACCGCGACTGCGTGAACACGGCCGCCGCGGCGCAGGGGTGCTCGGACACCACCACCGTGAAGTCGCGGGTGGTGTCCTTGACACCGAGGTTCGCGACAAAGGTGTGGAATCCGATGGGGTTCAGCTCCGACACGCGAGATCTCCGGTTCGTTCCGTTGGTCGGCCAGTTCCTCTGATCGCCGTGATGGTAGCAACCGGCCGGCCGCCCACAGGCTCGCGTCCCGGCAGGTGCGCACCGCCCTGACCTGGGAGTCTCGGCCGGCGGGCGGACCCGTGTCGGGGCGGCGCGGCGGCGGGGGGCCGGGCGCTCACGCCCCGGTCGGGGGCGTTCGGGGCGCCCGGCCCACCCCGTCCGCTCAGACCTGGTAGCGGTCCGGGGCGAAGAGGGCGAGGTTGTCCGCGATCCAGTCCGAGGTTCGGCGCAGGCCCTCCGTGAGCGAGACCCGCGGCTCCCAGCCGGCCCACTCGCGGGCACGGGAGTTGTCCGACAGCAACCGCTGGACCTCGCTGCCCGAGGGGCGCAGGCGGGACGGGTCGACCACGACCCGGGCCTCCCGGCCGGAAGCCGTGATCAGGGCCTGCGCCAGGTCGCCGACGGAGATCTCCCGACCGGTCCCGAGGTTGACCACCTCACCCAGGGCACGATCGCACTCCGCGACCGCCAGGAAGCCCTCCGCCGTGTCGGTGACGTACGTGAAGTCCCGCGTGGGCGCAAGGGATCCCAGCCGTATCTCCCGCGCCCCGGCGTGCAGTTGGGCGAGGATCGTCGGGATGACGGCGCGCGCGGACTGTCGCGGACCGTACGTGTTGAACGGCCGCACCACCGTCACCGGGAGTTCGAAGGCGTGGTGGAAGGAGAGCGCCATCATGTCCGCGCCGATCTTCGAGGCGGAGTACGGGGACTGCGGCTGGAGCGGGTGGGTCTCCGCGATCGGGGCCGTCAGCGCGGTGCCGTACACCTCGCTGGTCGAGGTGTGCACCAGGCGGCGCACCCCGTGCCGCCGGCAGGCCTCGGCCATGTTCTCCGTGCCGGTGACGTTCGTCTGGACATACGCGCCGGGCGAGGCGTAGCTGTAGGGGATCCCGATCAGCGCCGCCAGGTGGAACACGGTGTCGCAGCCGGCCACCGCGTCGCTGACCCGGCCCGCGTCGCGGATGTCACCGGCCCACATCTCCACCGGCCCGTCCGGGTCGGCGAGGTGGCGTGCCAGGTGGCCCTTCTCGGCGTACGGCTTGTAGTGCACGAAGGCACGGACCCGGGCGCCCCGGGCCACCAGCAGGTCCACCAGCGTCGAGCCGATGAATCCCTCGGCGCCGGTGACCAGGACCGTACGGCCGGCCCAGTTGTCCGTGGTGCTCATGTCGTTCGTGATGCTCATGCTCGCTCCAGGAGGGGAAGGGTGACGCCGACGACGCGGAGGACCTCCGCGGCCAGCAGTTCGGCGGCCCGCGCGTGCGGGCCGGGATCGGCGGCGCCGGCCATCGCCGACAGCCGGGCCGGGTTCGCCAGCAGCGGGCCCACGAGGTCCGCGAGCCGTTCGGTCGTGGCGGCGCCGTCGGGCAACAGCAATCCGGCGCCGGCGTCGGACAGCACCCGGGCGTTGTGGGTCTGGTGGTCGCCCGGCGCGTGCGGGTACGGGACCAGTACGGACGGGACGCCGGTCGCGGCGAGTTCCGCGACCGTCGCCGAGCCCGCCCGGCACACCACCAGGTCCGCGGCCGCGTACACCAGGTCCATCCGGTCCAGGTACGGCACGGCCCGCGCGATCCGCTGCCCGCCGGACGCGGCGAGGTCCGCCGCCGCGTCCGGCATCGCCGCGGGGCCCGTCTTGATCAGCAGCTGAACGTCGTCCCGCCCCTGCCAGAGCGCGGCCAGCCCGACGGCCGCCCCGGTGAGCCGGACGGCGCCCAGGCTGCCGCCGTTGAACACCACCAGCCGCCGCCCGTCCGGTACGCCCAACGCCCGCCGGGCCTCGGCGCGCAGCACGGCCCGTTCGTGACCGGGCAACTCGGCGAGGCCGGCCAGGGCGGCGGAGATCGGCATGCCGGTGGTCAGCGCCCGCTCCCCGCCCGCGAGGTGCTCCCGGCTGCGGTCGAAGGCCACCGCGACGTGCGGGGTGAGCCGGGCCGCGAACTGGTTGGCGCGCCCCGGTACGGCGTTGGACTCGTGGATCAGGGCCGGCAGCCCGGCCAGCCGGGCCCCGAGCACGGCGGGCGCGCTCGGGTAGCCGCCCATGCCGACGACGGCGTGCGCCCCCTGGGCCCGGATCACGGCCCGGGCCTGCCCGGCCGACCGCAGGAGCGCGGCGGGCAGCAGGTAGCGCTTGGCACCCAACGCCGGATCGAAGGGGATCATGTCGACGGTGTGCAGCCGGTAGCCGGCGCGCGGTATCAGCTCGGTCTCCAGGCCGCGTTCGGTCCCGATGAACGACACCACGGCGCCGGGGACGGCCGCGCGCAGGGCCTCGGCGAGAGCGAGCCCCGGGTAGATGTGGCCGCCGGTGCCGCCGGCACCGATCACGACGGACAGGGGAGCCGGGGGAGTGCCTCGTGTGGTCATGGCGGCAGACTTCCGGTGCGCCCTAAGAAGGTTCTAAGAGGTTCCGCCGCGGCCTTTGGCAGGCTTTGCCCATGAGCTCCATGAGCAGACAGCGGATTCTGGTGGTCGACGACGAGCCCGAGGTGCGGGCGGCCGTGCAGGACGGCCTGGCCGTCGAGGGGTACGAGGTGCGGGGCGCCGCCGACGGGCTGGCCGCCCTGTCCGAGGTCGCGGCCTGGGAACCGGACGCCGTGGTCCTGGACGTGATGATGCCGGTGCTGGACGGCCTCGGCGTGTGCCGGCAACTGCGCGCCATGGGCGACCGGACGCCGGTGCTCGTCCTCACCGCGCTCGACTCGGTCAGCGAGCGGGTCGACGGGTTGGACGCGGGGGCGGACGACTACCTCGTCAAACCGTTCGCCCTGGACGAGCTGGTGGCCCGGGTTCGGGCGCTGCTGCGGCGCGCCGCGCCGGCCCAGGACGGCGCGGGCGACCCCCTCGCCTACGCGGACCTCGTCCTCGACCCGGGGACCCGGACCGGACGACGGGCCGGGCGCCCGCTGGAGTTCAGCCGTACCGAGGCCGCGCTGTTGGAGCTGCTGCTGCGCCACCCCGGGCAGGTGCTGCCGCGCGAACTCATCCTGGAGCTTGTGTGGGGTCGGGACTTCGGGCCGGACTCCAACTCCCTCGCCGTGTACGTCGGCTACCTGCGCCGGAAGCTGGAAGCCGGCGGCGAACCCCGACTCGTGCACACCGTCCACGGCGTCGGCTACCGGCTGGACACCGCGTGACGGGCGCCGGCCGGCGCCGGCTGGGCGCCCCCTGGCGCAGGCGGCGCCCGCTGCGGACCCGGTTGGCGCTGGCCGTCACCTCCGCTGTCGCGCTGGTCGCCCTCGGGGTGTGCACCGCGGCCTTCTTCGTCGTCCGCGGCGCGCTGTACGACCAGCTCGACCTCAGCCTCACCCAGGCCGCCCGGCTCGCCGCCCAACGCAATCCGGACTCGGGACCCGACACCCTGGCCGGGGAATGCCGCTTCCTGGCCGCGCCCGCCTGCGCGGAGGTGGTCCCGGCCGATCCCGCCTGGGACCCCGCCCGGCCGTACCTGCTGCCCGTGGACGCCGGGACCAGGGCCGTCGCCGACGGCCGGCGCGCCCCGTATTACACGAGCATCGTCCACGCCGGTCACCCGACACGGATGCTCACCACCGACTACACGAAAGGGCAGGCGCTCCAGGTCGCGCTGCGCGCCGACACCGTCGAGGCGGGCATCTCCGACGCCGCCCGGTGGCTGGCCGTGATCGGCGCGGCCGGCGTGCTGCTCGCCGCCGTGCTCGGGTACTGGGTGTCACGGACCGGCCTCGCACCGGTGACCCGGCTCACGGCCACCGCCGAACGGATCGCGGCCACCCGGGACCCGCGCCACCGCATCGAGCTGCCCCCGCCGGGCCGGGAGGACGAGATCACCCGGCTCGCCGGAAGCTTCAACACCATGCTGGGGGAGCTGGAACAGTCCGTCACCGCGCAACGGCGCCTCGTCGCGGACGCCTCGCACGAGCTGCGCACGCCCCTGACGGCGCTGCGCACCAACGCGGAACTGCTCGCGCGCGGCGAGCGACTGACGATGGAGCAGCGCGAGCGCGCCTCGCTCGCCCTGGGGCGGCAGCTGCGGGAGGTGACGGGCCTGGTCAACGACCTGATCGAGCTGGCCCGTGACGAGGAGCCGCAGCCGCTCGTCGAACAGGTCCGGTTGGGCAGGCTGGTGGAGCACTGCGCGCAGGCGGCGCGGGCGCACTGGCCCTCGGTACCGCTCGTCGTGCGCTCGACCGACGAGGTCGTCGTACCCGGGGTGCCCGCTCGGCTCAGCCGGTTGCTGGGGAACCTGCTGGACAACGCGGCGAAGTTCAGCCTGGCGGGCGTCCCGGTGGAGGTGGAGCTGACGGTGCGGGCCGGCCGGCCCGAGCTGACGGTACGGGACCACGGCCCGGGCATCGCGCCACAGGACCTGCCGTACGTCTTCGACCGGTTCTACCGGGCGGGGGCGGCGCGGGCCCTGCCGGGGTCCGGGCTGGGCCTGGCGATGGCGCGGCAGATCGCCCGGGCGCACAAGGCCGAGCTCACCGCCGAGGCCGCGCCGGGGGGAGGGGCCCTGTTCCGGCTGACCTTCGGCGCCTGACCGGGCGACCGCTCCGCCCGTCCGGTCGTCCGCCTGCCCGTCCGCCCGGCCCGCGGCCGGATCCGGACCCGGCTCAGTGGCCGTCGATCAGCCGCTGGAGGCCGGGGGCGTACAGGTCCGCCAGTCGGTCGGGGGGCGTACGACCGCCCGCGCCGTCCGGTCGGTGCAGGCTCAAGGTCGCGCCCAGACCCAGCAGTTGACCGGCGATCAGCTCGGCGCGCAACTGGGGGTCGGGGCCGGTCAGGAGCGCGGCAAGACGGTCGGTGACCTGTTCCCGGAAGCGTTCGCGCAGCAGGGTGCGTTCGTCCTCGTTGCCGAGCGAGAACACGACCCGCAGCAGCGGGTCCCCCCGCGACCGGTCGCGCAGCCGGACCATGGTGAGGACCAAGTGCCGCCCAAGCGCCGGCGGAGACGCCGCGAACAGGGCGTCGGCGGCCGGCCGGAAGTCGGCGACCGTGTTGAACAGGGCCTCCTTGCTGCCGAACCGCTTCACGATCAGCGACGGGCTGACCCCCGCGTCGGCGGCGATGCCGCGCATGGTCACCTCGGCGTACGGGCGCAGTGTGAACGCCCGGCGCGCGGCGCGCACGATCGCCTCGCGCCCGGTCTCGCGCCCGGTCCGGGGGTCGTTCTCGGCGTCGGTCTCGGGGCCGCTCTCGGAGGCGGGCCGGTCGGTGGTGCTCATGCGCTCTCCCGGGCGGCGGACGCGGACGCGGTCACCGCGACCGTACCGCCCGCCGGGCCGGCAGCCGATCCGGCCGAGGGCAGGAAGAGGGTGGCGACCAGGGCCGCGAGCGCGGCTCCGGCGGCGATCAGGAAGATCAGCAGGTAAGCGTGCAGGGTCGGGGCGGCGCGGCCGTCGACCAGGAACGTGACGTGCGCGAGGACGGCGGCGACCACGGCGCTGCAACAGGCCTGACCGACGGAGCGCATGAGGGTGTTCAGCCCGTTGGCCGCGCCGGTCTCGCTCACCGGCACGGCCCGCATCACCAGGGCGGGCAGCGCCGAGTACGCGATGGCGGTGCCGGAGGCGACCACGGTGGCCCCGGCCACGATCAGCCAGAGGCTGTGGCTGGTGAAGAACCGGACCACGTAGCCGACGGCCATGACCGCCGCCGCGAGCGCGAGCGCGGTGCGGGGCCCGTACGCGGCGGAGATGCGCGCGGAGACCGGGGACAGCGCCACCATGGCCAGGCCGCCGGGCAGCAGGCACAGGCCGCTCAGCACGATGGACGCGCCGAGGCCGTATCCCGTGCTCGTCGGCTCCTGCACCATCTGGCCGGTGACCAGCGAGTTCGCGTAGAAGGCGAAGCCGATCAGCAGGGCGGCGGCATGGGTGAGCAGCACGGCGGGGCGGGCCGACACGCGCAGGTCCACCATCGGGGAGGAGGTCCGCAGTTCGTACCGCCCCCAGAGCAGTCCGACGACCACGGAGACGGCCAGGAGGCCGAGGGTGCGCGCGGAGGTCCAACCCCAGTCCGCGCCCTGGGTGATGGCGAGGAGCAGCCCCACGAGGGCGGCGCTCAGGCCCAGGGTCCCGAGCGCGTCGAAGCGGCCGGGGGAGCGCAGGGGCGACTCGGGCACGATCCACAGCACGAGGACGAGGTCGAGCAGACCCAGGGCGGCCGAAGCCCAGAACATCGTGTGCCAGTCGAAGTTCTCGATGACCACCGCGGCCACCGGGAGGCCGATCGCCGCCCCGATGCCGAGGGTCGAACTCATGAGGGCGATCGAGGACAGCACCCGCCCGGCCGGCAGCTCGTCGCGGATGATGCTGATGCCCAGGGGGATGACGGCCAGCGCCGCGCCCTGCAAGGCCCGACCGGTGATCAGCACCGCGATGTCGGAGCTGACCGCGCACAGCACGGAACCGGCCGTGAGGACCCCGAGGGAGGCGAGCAGGACCCGCCGCTTCCCGTACATGTCACCGACCCGGCCGAGGACGGGGGTGAACACGGCCCCGGTCAGCAGGGTGATGGTGACGAGCCACCCCGCGGCGCCCGGGCTCGCGCCCGTCAGGTCCGGGACGTGCGGCAGCAGCGGGACGACCAGGGTCTGCATCACGGCGACGACCACGCCGCAGAAGGCGAGGACGGGGACGATCAGGCGGGAGTGCGGGGAGGGCGCGCGGGCGGGGCGGGCCGGCGTGGCGGACGCCGAACCGGGCTCGGGTGTCGCGGCGGGCATGCTGCTCCAGACACGGAACGGGGACGAGGCGCATCGCAGGGGTGCACAAGCGTTCACCTCTCAGGGTAAACGCTTGTGCACCCCCGTGTCTCCTTCCTTCGGACGGCCCGGTGGGGCGCCCGGAGACCACCGGCTGCGGCTGATCATCGGGATAGGCTGCGGCATGCCCTCCACGACCCTGGACCTGTCCGCACTCCACCGCCTTCCGCTGCTCACGCGCACGGAAGAGGGCCGGGCGTGGCCGATGCTCCTTTGGGTGCCGGGCGAGGGCCGACGCATGATCTCCAGCGCTCCGCTCGGCGGCGGCATCGGCGAGCGCCGCTGGGTGCTCAACGCCCAGGTCCCCCACGGGTACCGGCGCACGGACCCGGACACCCACCTCGCCGAACTCGCCGCGGGGGCCGGGGTGTCCGGGCCGGGAGTGGGCCTGATGACGGCCGCCGACGTGGCCGACCACGGCGGCGCCACGGACGAGGGCGTGCACGCCCTCGCCTCCGCCGGCCTCGGCGTACGGGGCTGGGCGGCCGTCCCCGCCCCGGGGCTGCCCGGGCCGAGGGAGGCCGGGACGATCAACATCGTGGTGTCCGTGCCCGTGGCCTTCTCCGACGCGGCCCTGGTCAACGCGGTCGCCACGGCCACTGAGGCCAAGGTGCAGGCCCTGCGCGACGCCGGTGTCGACGCCTCCGGTACCCCGACCGACGCGGTGTGCGTGGCCGCGCTCGAACCCTCGAGCACGCGTCCGGCCGAGCCGTTCGCCGGCCCCCGGTCGGTGTGGGGGGCACGGTTGGCCCGTGCGGTGCACCAGGCCACCCACCTCGCGTGCCTGCGGGCGGAGACCCGCCGCCGTGGCACCGGGCGACCCACCGACGGTTGACGAGGCCCTCGGAGCGGCTCATCCGGGCGCGCCGAAAAAAGTTCGGACGCGGATGTCGAGAACCCGTGCCCGGCTCCGTCCCTGCCGTGAACGCGGCCACAATGGTCGCGTCGGCACAGAGGAGAGACATCATGGCGAAGTACCTGCTGCTGAAGCACTACCGGGGCGCCCCGGCCGCGGTCAACGACGTTCCCATGGCCCAGTGGACGCCGGAGGAGATCACGGCCCACGTGCAGTACATGAACGAGTTCGCGGCCCGGCTGGAGGGGACCGGCGAGTTCGTCGACGGCCAGGCGCTCGCCCCCGAGGGCACCTTCGTCCGGTACGACGGCGAGGGGCGCCCGCCCGTCACCGACGGCCCGTTCGCCGAGACCAAGGACCTCATCGCCGGCTGGATGGTGATCGACGTGGACAGCTACGAGCGCGCCGTCGAACTGGCCGGGGAACTGTCCGCCGCCCCCGGGGCCGGCGGGAAGCCGATCCACGAGTGGCTGGAGCTGCGCCCGTTCCTGGCCGCGCCCCCCACCATCACGGCCTGCCCCCACCCGTGAACGAGGCCCTGCTCCGGAGCCTCACCCCGAGCGTGATCGGGATCCTCGTCCGCCGCGGAGCCGACTTCGCGGCGGCCGAGGACGCCGTCCAGGACGCGCTGGTCGAGGCGGTCCGCGTGTGGCCGGCCGACCCCCCGCGGGATGCGAAGGGCTGGCTGGTCACCGTGGCCTGGCGCCGGTTCCTCGACGCGACCCGGGCGGACACCGCCCGCCGCCGGCGTGAGGACCTCGTCGAGGAGGAACCGGCCGCGGGGCCCGCGTCCGCGGTGGACGACACGCTGCGGCTGTACTTCCTGTGCGCCCACCCGTCGCTGACGCCTTCGTCCGCGGTCGCGCTCACGCTTCGCGCCGTGGGCGGGCTGACCACCCGCCAGATCGCCCAGGCCTACCTGGTCCCCGAGGCGACCATGGCGCAGCGCATCAGCCGGGCCAAGCGCACCGTCTCCGACGTGAGGTTCGACCGGACCGGCGACGTCGCCACCGTGCTGCGCGTCCTCTACCTGGTCTTCAACGAGGGCTACTCCGGCGACGTCGACCTCGCCGCCGAGGCCATCCGACTCACCCGTCAGCTCGCCACCGTGATCGACCACCCCGAGGTGGCGGGGCTGCTCGCCCTCATGCTGCTCCACCACGCCCGGCGCGCCACCCGGACCACGTCCGACGGCAGTCTGGTGCCGCTCGCCGAGCAGGACCGCGGTCGCTGGGACACCGAGTCGATCGCCGAGGGCGTGCGGATCCTGCAAGCGGCCCTGGCCCGCGACCGGTTGGGCGAGTTCCAGGCCCAGGCCGCCATCGCCGCCCTCCACGCCGACGCGCCCACCGCGGAGGAGACCGACTGGGTGCAGATCGTCGAGTGGTACGACGAACTCGTGCGGCTGACCGACAGCCCGGTGGTCCGGCTCAACCGCGCGGTGGCCGTGGGGGAGGCCGACGGGCCGCGCGCCGGTCTGGCGGCCCTCGCGGAACTGGACGACTCCTCCCCGGGCTCTCAGGGCTCTCCGGGCTCTCCGGGCGGGAGGCGCCGGGGGCACCCGCTTCCCCGCCACACCGCGGTGGCGGCGTACCTCCACGAGCGCGACGGCGACCTCGGGACGGCCGCGCGGCTGTACGCGGAGGCGGCCGCCGAGGCACCCAACCTCGCCGAGCGCGAGCACCTGACGCGCCAGGCCGCCCGACTCAACGCCCTCCCGCGTCACTGACCGTCAAGACGGACCATGTGATTCCGGACAGGTTTTCGAAGGCGTGCGCCCGGGGTCGGCGCGCGGGCGCGGGCACGGTGGGGCGCGCGGGCGTGGGCCCGGCGGAATGTCCACCCGGGGGTAAATGGCCGATATTCGCCCCGTCGGTCCGCATTCGGGCGGCTGCGTCACAGGGTCGGCAAATCCGTACGCTACGGTAACTTCGCTGTCTGTCACCAGCGCAGTACAGCGAACAGCAAAACAGCGAAACACTGCGCCTTTTCGCCGGAGCGATGTGTGCTGCCCGCGTGCGCCCACCACGGAGTGAAAATTGAGCACGAATGACTTATACAGCCGTATGGAATCCATCGGATCCCATATACCGGCCACCACGCTGACCACCCGGGAACTGACCGGGCGAACCCCGAATCTGCGGGGCGTGGACGTCGAGAGGATCACCGGAGTCACCGAGAGGCGGGTCTACGACCCGCGGCCCGAGGCCGGCGAGGACTCGTTCGGAATGGCCCTGCGCGCCGCGCGCGACTGCCTCGCCGTGTCCCGGTACGAGGCCGCCGACCTGGACATCGTCATATCGGCGTCGATCACCCGCTTCAAGGACGCCGACCGCTTCTTCTTCGAACCGTCCTTCGCCGGCTCCCTCGCACGGGATCTGGGCGCCCGCACCGCCCTGCACTTCGACGTCTCCAACGCCTGCGCCGGAATGATGACCGGCGTCTACGTGCTCGACCGGATGATCCGTTCCGGCGCGGTCCGCAGCGGCATGGTCGTCAGCGGTGAGCAGGCGACCCGTGTCGCCGAGACGGCGGCCCGCGAGATCGGCGACTCCTACGACCCGCAGTTCGCCTCCCTCTCCGTGGGGGACTCCGCGGCCGCGGTCATCATGGACCGGTCGACGGACGAGTCCGATCGGATCCACTACGTGGACCTCATGACCTGTGCGGAGTACGCGCACCTGTGCATGGGAATGCCGAGCGAGCGCACCGAGGGAATCGCGCTCTACACGGACAACAAGAAGATGCACAACAAGGACCGGCTCGCCCTTTGGCCACGATTCCACGGCGATCTGCTGGCCAAGAAAGGTCGGGATTTCGCGGGCGAGGAATTCGACTACATCATTCAGCACCAGGTCGGCGCCCGATTCATCGACTACGTGAACCAGACGGGCGAGGCGGAGTTCGCCGCGCCCATGCCCACGTCGCTCGCCGTCGTGGAGAAGTACGGGAACACCGCCACCACCTCACACTTCCTGACGTTGCGCGAACACCTCGCCGCGGGCACCGCCCGGCGCGGTTCCACCTTCCTGCTGGTTCCCGCCGCCTCCGGCGTGGTCACCGGAGCCCTGTCGGCCACCGTCACCACCCTGGGGGTCTGAACCATGGGAATGATCATCACCGCCGCGGGCACCGCCACCGCCGCCGGCGACACCCACCCCACCGACTCCCACCCCGGCGACGCCCACCCCGCCGGCCCCCGCGCGACCTCCTCCGTGGTGCTCGCCGGCCGGGCCGCCCGCGACTGCCTCAGCCGGGCCGGTCTGTCCCCCTCCGCCGTCGGCGTCCTCGTCAACGTGGGTGTCTACAGGGAGTCCAACACCTTCGAACCGGCGCTCGCGGCCCTGGTGCAGAAGGAGGTCGGCATCAGCCTGGACTACCTCGTCGATCCGTCGGCCGGCTTCTCCTTCGACCTCATGAACGGCGCCTGCGGCGTGCTGAACGCGGTCCAGGTCGGTCAAGCGCTCCTCGACACGGGCAGTACCGAGCGCCTCCTGGTCACCGCCGCCGACGTGCACCCCGGCGGCGACGCCCGCCTCGACCCCGACTACCCGTACGCGGACCTCGCCGGCGCCCTCCTGCTGGAACGCAGCGCCGATCCCGATGCCGGATTCGGCCCCGTACGGCACTACACGGCCGACGGCCCCACCGACACGGAGGGCTACCTGGACACCGCCGGCATGGGTACCGAGGGTCGGACCCGGATCACCGTGCGGCGCTCCCCGGACCACGACCGCCGGCGCGCCGAACTCGCCGCCGGCGCCGTCGCGGACTACGCGGCCGCGTACGGGCTCGACCTCGAACGCACCCTGGTGATCGGCCCGGACACCGAAGCGGGCGCGTTGCCCCCCGGTGAGAGCGGCGAACCGCACACCGCCGCCCCCGTCCTCGGCTACCTGCACGCCCTGACGGCCGGGCTGCCCGAGCACTGTGACCAACTGCTGTTCGTCACCGCGGGCGCGGGTCCCAGCGCGGCCTGCGCGAGCTACCGACCCGAAGGCCGGTGATCCGGTGACCACCGCGAGTCAACGACGCGCGAACACCGCGCCGCCGGCCGCCGCCGCCGAGGGCCTCGCCGCCCGACTGGAACGCAACGCCCGCGACTTCCCGCACAAGCCGGCCGTCATCCACCCCGACGGTGGCCGCGAACCCGACGGCCGCCCCCGCTACCGCACCCTGAACTACGGCGAGTTACAGCACGAGGTCGAGCGACTCGCCCACGGACTGGCCCACGCGGGGATCGGCCGGGGCACCAAGGCGGTGCTGATGGCCCCGCCCGGACCCGAGCTGTTCGCCCTCGTCTTCGCCCTCTTCCGGATCGGCGCCGTCCCCGTCGTCGTCGACCCCGGCATGGGGCCGCGCCGCATGCTCCACTGCTACCGGGCCGTGGGAGCCGAGGCCTTCATCGGCCCGCCGCTCGCCCACCTGGTGCGCGTTCTGGGCCGTCGTACCTTCGAGGCCGTGCGGATCCCGGTCACGCTCGGCCGCCACCGCCTGTGGGGCGGCCACTCCCTGGCGCGCCTGCGGTCCGCCCCCGGCCCGCGCACCACACCCCCCGCCGTCGGCGGGGACGACCTGCTGATGATCGGCTTCACCACGGGAAGCACCGGCCCCGCCAAGGGAGTCGAGTACACCCACCGGATGGCCCTCTCGATCGCCCGCCGGATCGAGGACACGCACGGACGCACCCGGGACGACGTCTCCCTGGTCACCCTGCCCTTCTACGGCATGCTCGACCTGGTCTACGGTTCCACGACCGTCCTCGCCCCGCTGGCGCCGGCGAAGGTCGCGCACGCCGATCCCGGCCTCCTCGTCGACGCGCTGGAACGATTCGCCGTCAGCACGATGTTCGCCTCGCCGGCCCTGTTGCGCCGCCTCGCGGACCACCTCACGACCCGCCCCCACCCGCTGCCCGACCTGCGCTGCGTGGTGTCCGGCGGAGCGCCCGTACCGGCCTCGGTCGTCGCCGCGCTGCGGGACGTCCTGGACGAGAAGGCCCGCATCCACGTGACGTACGGGGCCACCGAGGTCCTCCCGATCACCTCGATCGAGTCCGAGGAGATCCTGGCCGAGACCGCCGACCGGGCCGCGCTGGGCGCCGGAACCTGCGTCGGCCGGCCCGTACCCGGCACCCTCCTGCGGATCGCCCCCGTCACCGACGGCCCCATGGCGGCCCTCGCCCCGGCGGGCACGGTCCCGGAGGCGAACCCACAGGCGGGCCGGGTCGGGGAGATCCTCGTGGCCGGGGAGTCCGTCAGCCCCCGCTATCACGCCGCACCGGAGGCAGACGCCCTCCACAAGGTGCCCGAGAAGGCGCCCGAGGACCGGACCCGCGCGGGCCTCGACCGGCCGGGCGGGACCGGATCCGCGCCCCGCGTCTGGCACCGCACCGGCGACCTCGGCTACCTCGACGGCAGCGGTCGACTGTGGTTCTGCGGACGGGCGGCGCAGCGCGTGCGCACCGCCGGGCCCGACCTGTACACCGTGCTCTGCGAAGGCGTCTTCAACGCACACCAGCTGGTCCGGCGCAGCGCACTCGTCGGAGTGGGCCCGGCCGGCGCGCAGGAACCCGTCGTCTGCGTGGAGACCGAGACCCCCCTCGGCGCGGACGCCTGGCGGCAACTCGTCGTCGAACTGCGCGCATCGGCCGCCGATCACGTCCCGGTGCTCGGCTCCGCGCCGTTCCTGCGCCACGCCGGGTTCCCCGTCGACATCCGGCACAACGCCAAGATCGGCCGCGAGGAGCTCGGACGCTGGGCCGAACGCCGCCTCGCGCCCCCGGCGCCCCCGTGGTCCCGCGCCGGCGCGCCGAAGCTGATCCCCCTCGCCGGATGGGCCTACCTCCTCGGCGGTGCGGTCACGGCCGCCACCGTCGGAGCACCCGACGCACCCGTCCTGCGGTGGCTGTGGTGGATCGACGCCTTCCTGAGCGTCGGCGTGCACGCCGCGCAGATCCCCCTCGCGCTGCCCCGGGCCCGAGCGGCCGGACACGGGCGGGCGGCCTGCGTCGCACTCACCATGCTCTACGGCGCGACCTGGTGGCGGGCCCTGTGAACATCCTGATCACCGGCGCCACCGGCTTCCTCGGCGGGCACCTCGTCGACGCCTGCCTGCGCGAGGGCCACCACGTCCGCGCCCTGGTGCGCGAGGGCAGTGACACCGCACGGCTCGCTTCCCTGCCCGGTGTCGAACTCGCCCACGGCGACCTGAAGGACGAGGACTCCCTGCGCGCGGCCGCCGCGGACCGCGACACCGTGCTCCACAGCGCCGCGCGAGTCGTCGACCACGGAAGCCGCGCCCGGTTCCACGAGACGAACGTCGCCGGCACGCGGCGGCTCATGGACGCCGCGCGGGCCGCCGGCGCGGGCCGGTTCGTCTTCGTGTCCAGCCCCAGCGCGCTGATGCGGATCCGCGAGGGCGACCGGCTCGACATCGACGAGTCCACGCCCTATCCGGACCGCTTCCTCAACCTGTACTGCGAGACCAAGGCGCACGCCGAACAGGACGTACTGGCGGCCCACACCGAGCGGTTCACCACCGTCGCCCTGCGCCCGCGCGGCATCTGGGGGCCGCGCGACCACGCGGGCTTCCTCCCCCGCATGATCGGCGCGATGCACACGGGCCGCCTTCCCGACCTGTCGGGCGGCAAGCGGGTCCTGGTCTCGCTGTGCCACAGCGACAACGCCGTCGCCGCCTGCCTGAAGGCGGCGACCGCACCGAGCGAACGCGTGGGCGGCCGGGCGTACTTCGTCGCCGACCGGGAGCGGACCGACCTGTGGGCCTTCCTCACCGAGGTCGGCGCTCTCCTCGGCTGCGCACCGCCCCGGCCGCGGATCCCGCTGCCGGTCGGCCGCGCCCTCGCCGTCGCCGTCGAGACGCTGTGGCGGCTGCGGCCCGGTACCGAGGGAACCGCACCGCCGATGAGCCGCTACATGATGGCCCTGCTGACCCGCTCCACGACGTACGACACCGGCGCGGCCCGACGCGACCTCGGCCACGAGGCGCCGCGCGCGCAGGCGGAGGGCGTGCGCGAACTGGTGCGGTGGGTGGAAGGCATCGGCGGGGTGGACGCCTGGACCCGCCCCACGCGGGCGACGGGGTCCGCGTCCGCACCGCCGGGCCCCGCCGCTGCCGCCCGCAGCGCACCTGCCGGTACTGCCCGCAGCGCACCTGCCGGTTCCGCCCGCAGCGCACCCGCCGCTGCCGCCCGCACCGCACCCGTCCGTTCCGAGCGAGGAGGCACCCCGCGATGATCCGTCCCCGACCCACCGTCGCCCACCGCCACCGTCGCCCGGTCTCGCCCACCGAGCGGCTCTACCTCGCCGCCGGGCACGCCCGCGGCGCCATGGCCCTGCGCATCCTCGTCGAGGGCGACGGCGTGCCCGCCCCCGACCGCCTCCGGGCGGCGGTGGCCCGGGCCGCCGAAGCCGTCCCCGGCTCGCGGTTGGCCCGGCGGGGTCCGCTGTGGCACGCCGACGGGCCGTTACCCCGCGTCCGGTACGCGGACGCCCGCTCCGCCGCCGCCTTCGAGGTCTCGACGGCGGAGACGACCGCCCTGCTGTACGGCCCCGCGCGGCGCACGGACCCACCCGGTTGCGAGGTGCTGGTGGTGCCCGGCCGGGCCACCGCGTCCGCCGCCGACGGCGCCGCGGCGCCGGGCACCCGCACCTCACTGGTGTTCAGCGTCTCGCACGCCCTCATGGACGGGCACGGCGCCCTGATCTGGGTACGCGAGGTCTTCCGCGCGTTGCGCGGGGACCCGGCACGACCCGCCCTGGCAGCCGACACCGACCGAGGGCTGCTGCGCCGGCTCGGCGCCGGCGACCGCCGTCCCACCCTGCCGCCCGACCTGCCCTCGCCCCTCGGCCGACCGGCGGCCGGCCCGTCGCGGACCCTGTGGCTGCGCAGGACCCTGCCCGGCCATCACCCGGCCCTCACGGCCCGCCTCGCCCAGGCCGTCACCGACACGTCGGGTCGGCCCGGCCGCGTCATGGTCCCGGTCGACCTGCGCCGGCACCGGCCCGGCGTCACCGCCACCGGAAACCTGACGCTGCCGCTCTTCCTCGACCTGAACCCCGGCGACGACTGGACCGGCCCGCACCTCACCCTGCTGCGGGCCCTCGCCGACGGGCGTGAACTCGCCTCCGGCTTCGAGTCGGCCCTCGCCCCGCTGCCGCTCGCCGCGTCCGCCCTGTTGCTGCGCGCCGGCCAGGCCGCCGCCGACCACGCCGACCGCCACCTCGCCTCGGCCGTCGTGTCCCACCTGGGCCGACTGGCCTTGGAGGACTACAGCGGAGGCGACTTCACGGCCACCACGGCCTACGCCCTGCCCGTTCACGCGCCGCTGGTGCCCGTCTCACTGGTCGCGGCGGAGACCCCGGCGGGAACCGAGCTGACGATGGGGGTACGGGGCGGGCCCGATCTGGCGGCCCGCGCCGAACGCTTCCTGGACCGGACCCTGGCCCGCCTCGCACCGACGCCCGAGCCCTCCCCGCCGCCGCGCTTCCCGCCGCCCATGGGGCCGATCCCGTCCGGCCCGACCCCGCCGCGCCTGCGCCCGTCCCGCCCGACCCCGCCCACCACCGGGACCACCGTGGTCGACCTGCTCCGCGCGCAGGCGGCCCGTACGCCCCACGCGGTCGCCCTCGACGGGCCCGAGGGGGAGGTCACGTACGCGGAACTCGACCGCCGCTCCGACGCCGTCGCCCGCGAACTGGCCGGCCGCGGCGTCGTCCGTGCGGACCTCGTCGGGTTGATCGTGGACCGGACACCCGCGGGCGTCGCCGCCCTGTGGGGCATCTTGAAGGCGGGCGCCGCCTACGTGCCCCTGGACCCGGCCCACCCCGGCGAGCGGATCAAGGAAGTCCTCCAGGAGTGCGGCGCCAGGCTGTGTCTGACCCAGCGTCGGCTCGCCGACGCCCTGACGGTGTCCGTACCGTGCCCACTGATCCTGATCGAGGACGTCCTGGACGCCCCCGGTACGACGGGAGGGGCGCTTCCCCCGGCCCCCGGACCGGGGGACCTGGCGTACGTCATGCACACATCGGGCTCCTCCGGGCGCCCCAAGGGGGTGCGGATCGAGCACGGCGGCCTGACGGGGTTCGTCCGGTGGATGGCGGAAGTCTGCCGGGTCGACGAGGACACCCGTTTCGGTTTCGTCTCCTCCTACGCCTTCGACATCTCCTGTTTCGCGCTGTTCCTGCCGCCGGCGGCAGGCGCGACCACCGTGCTGGCCCCGCAGACCCCCTCCCGGGCCACGCTGCGGCGACTCGTGCACGACCACCGCGCCGACACCCTCGCGCTCACCCCCTCGCACCTCGCGCTGTTCGGTGGCCAGGGGGCCGTACGCACCCTGCTGCTCGGGGGCGAACCGCTGACGCCCGCCGCCGTGCGCGCGGCCCGGGCCGCCTTCGGCCCGGACTGCCGGGTCGTCAACGGCTACGGGCCCACCGAAGCCACCGTGGCCTGCCTCGCGCACGTCGTGGACGGCGGCGAGAGCACGGCCACCATCCCCCTCGGAACCGCCGGTCCGGACACCCGGGTCGATCTGCTGACCGAGGACGGCCGGTTGATCGGCACGGGGGAGGAGGACCACGGCCGGACCGGTGAGATCGTCGTCAGCGGTCTCCAGGTGGCTCGCGGCTACCTCGGCCCGCCCGACGGGACGTCCTCACCCTTCGGCACCCGCCCCGACGGCGTACGGGTCTACCGCACGGGCGACCTCGGGCGCCGGCTGCCGGGCGGGGCGATCGAGTTCGCGGGGCGCGCCGACGGCCGGCTCAAGATCGCCGGGCATCGGGTGGAGCCCGCCGAGATCGTCGCCGCGCTGGAGGCGCACCCCGCGGTGAGCCGCGCCGTCGTGGCCGCGCGCAGCCGCCCCGGCACGACCACGCCGGTGCTGTGCGCGTACGTGGTGCCGGCGGCGTCCGGGGACCCGGCGGCGTCCGGGGCTGGGGTGGCGTCCGAGGCTGGCATGGCCCCCGGGGACCCAGCGGCCCCCGAGGCCCCGGCGGCGTCCGGGGCTGGGATGGCCCCCGGGGGCGCGGCGGCTGCCGAGGCTCGGGTGGCCCGGGAGGTTTCGGGGGCTTCCGAGGCTCGGGGGACCCGCGAGGTTCCGGCGGTTTCCGGGACTCGGGCGACCCCCGGGGCTTCGGCGGTTTCCGGGGCTGGGGTGGCCCGCGAGGACCCGGCGCCGTCCGGGGCTCGGGTGACCCCCGGGGGTCCGGCGGTTTCCGGGGCTGGGGTGGCCGGCGAGGTTCCGGCGGTTTCCGGGGCTGGGGTGGCCGGCGAGGTTCCGGCGGTGTCCGGGGCTCGGGTGGCCCGCGAGGCTCGGGTGGCTTTCGGAGCTGGGGAGGCTTCGGTGGCTTCCGGGGCTGGGGCGGCCCGCGTGGGCCCGGCGGCTTCCGAGGCTCGGGCGACCCCCGGGGCTCCGGCGGTTTCCGAGGCTCGGATGGCCCGTGAGGTTCCAGTGGCTGTCGGGGCTCGGGCGATCCCCGCGGTTCCGGCGGTGTCCGGGGCTCGGGTGACCCCCGGGGCTCCGGCGCCGTCCGGGGCTCGGGTGGCCCCCGGGGCTCCGGCGCCGTCCGGGGCTCGGGTGGCCCCCGGGGCTCCGGCGGCTTCCGGGGCTCGGGTGACCCCCGCGGTTCCGGCGGCTTCCGAAGCGCCCGGGGCTCCGGTGGTCGCGGAGGTTCCGGGTGGCACGGGGGCTCAGGGTGGCACGGAGGTGCCGGGCGTGGACGCGCCGGACCTGGCCGCGGTGTTGCGGGCGGAGCTGGTCCGCCGGTTGCCCGCACACCTGGTCCCGGCCCGGATCACGACCGTCACCGACATCCCGCGCACGGTCGGCGGGAAGGCGGACTTCGACGCGCTGCCCGACCCCTTCGGGGCGGGCGGGCCCCAGGCGGCTCCCGTGACGGAGGGGCCGAGCACGCTCCAGGACCGGGTGGCCCGCCACTGGGCGGGGATCCTCGGGGTGGACGCGGGGATCCTCACGGCGGACTCGGAGTACCAACTCCTGGGCGGTGACTCCCTGGCCCTCGTCGAGATGCTCGACGCGGTCTCCTCGGACCTGCTCACCGAGGCCCAGGGACGCCGGTTCATGAGCCGCCTCGAATCCCTCGTCCGCGACGTCACCCTCCACCACGTGTGCGCCCACGTGGAAGCCGCCCGGAAAGAGGTTCCCGCATGATCTTCATCGGTGACGGCGCCCTGCTGAGGCGGGCCGTCGCCCACGCGTCCGCGCGGGGGCACGCCGTCGACCTGGTCTGCTCCGAGGACCCGCGGGACGCCGCCGGCGCCCCGCACCTCGCCGCCGCCGACGTCAACACGCGGGCTGCGGACCTCGCCGGCGCCTCGACGGACGGCATCGTCTGGTCCCTGAACAACCGTCGGATCCTGCGCGCGCCGGTCCTCTCCCTGGGCCTGCGCATCCTCAACATCCACAACGGCCTCCTCCCGCGTCACAGGGGTCTGCCCGCGGTGGCGATCCTGTTCGCCTTGCTGCACGGCGACACCGAGTACGGCGCCACGCTGCACGAGGTCGACGCGGGCATAGACACGGGGCGGGTCCTGGCGGACCGGTGTTTCCCGCTCGGTCCCGAGGACCGCCACCACCAGGTCATGCTGCGGGGGATCCGGGCCTGCCAGGCCCTCTTCGAGGAGGTGCTCGCGGCCGTCGCCGACGGATCGGGTCCGCCCGCCGAGCCCGTGCGACCGTACGGACCGGAGGGCTACCACGGCCTGCGCGCCCTGGAGCGCCTGTCGGAGCACCGGGACCATCCGGCGTTCGCCCGGGCCGCGGACCTGGGGCCGTTCGCCGTGCACGCACCGGAGGTGGCCCGCGCCGTGGCCGCCGTACGGGGCGACGCCCGGGGGCCGGCGGCCCCGCCGGTGTAGAGGTACGCACCGTACGATCCACCACCCCCAAGGAGGGTCGTACGGTGCGCGAACGCGGGGGCACGTGGGTGAAAGCGGGCCGCCGGTGCGGGGCGGCGCGGTGCCGGGCGGTGCCGGGCGGGCGGTGCGGTGCCGGGCGGGCGCGGGGGCGGCGGCCGAGCCGGGCTCCGCGGGTCAGTCGTTGAGGCTCTCGGCGAGTTGTCCACCGAGTTCGTTGGCGGTCTGGCCCAGATCACCGCTGGTCAGAAGCGGTTCCAGGGCGGTGGGCGGAGTCAGCGGCGCGGGTGGGGCGTCGGCGTGGGCGGCGCCCAGGCCAAGGCCGAGCGCGGCGAGGGACAGGGCGGCGGTGGTGGCCATGCGGCCTGCGAAGGTCATACCGGGCCAAACGAGGGCCGGTCCGCCGAGACACGTTCCGCACCCCCGCCGCGTCGCCCACCCCGGGGGAAGCGGGCGCCGCCGGCGCGGCCCGACCCGCCGCTGAGCCCGACCCCGCCGACCCGCCGCCCCACCGACCCCGCCGACCCGCCCCGCAGGCGGAATGCGGACAAGGTTCCCCCTCCCCGTCGGGAGCGGCGGGTCGACGGCGGCCTCTCGCGTGCCCGTGACGGCGGTCGGCCGTCGGGGCCGGGGGCAAGGGGCCGGTGCACGGGGGAGTGGGTCGGCGCCCCCGGGTCCGCTCGGGCGTTGTCGTGTTCGGGTCGACCCGGGCACGGGTGACGGCCGAGGGGTGACGGCCCGAGGCCATGAGGCCGGGTGCCGGGGGACAAGGGTGGAGCGGTCCGGGGAAATACGGATACAACACCTCAAAGGTGATGGGGAACCCGTGGCTGAATCCGATATCCGGTGCCCATTGCGGTGTCTATCGGACTGATACCGTCCGCGAGTTGATCTTGCCAGTCGCCCCGTCAGGACGCGTCGGGACCTGTCGGGACCCGTCGGGGTCCGGCGCGGTGACGGCCACCCCTCTCGCAAGGAACCCACATTGCCCCGCCCCACGCCTTCGCGACCCACCCGCCTCGCCCCCCGGGCCGTCGTCGCGGCCGCGCTCCTCGCGCTCCTGCCCGCCGCGCCGGCCGTGGCCGCCACCACACCGCACCTCGACGGGATCGAACAGGAACTCCGTCGGGTCTCACCCGGCCTGGAAGGGCGCGTGTGGGAGCGCACCGACGGCAACGTCCTCGACGCCTCGACGCCCGGCGGGAGTGACTGGCTGCTCCAGACCCCCGGCTGCTGGGGCGACGCCGGCTGCGCGCGGCGGCCCGGTACGGAACGTCTGCTCGCGAAGATGACCGAGAACGTCTCCCAGGCGAAGCGGACCGTCGACATATCGACCTTGGCGCCGTTCCCCAACGGAGCCTTCCAGGACGCCCTCGTCTCCGGGCTGAAGGCGTCGGCCGCGCGGGGCAACAAGCTCAAGGTGCGCGTCCTCGTCGGCGCCGCCCCGATCTACCACCTCAACGTGGTGCCGTCGAAGTACCGGGACGAACTCGTCGCCCGACTCGGCGAGGACGCGCGCAACGTCGACCTGAACGTCGCTTCCATGACGACGTCCAAGACCGCGTTCTCCTGGAACCACTCCAAGATCCTCATGGTCGACGGCCAGTCGGTGGTCACGGGCGGGATCAACAGTTGGAAGGACGACTACCTGGAGACGACGCACCCGGTGGCCGACGTCGATCTCGCCCTGAAGGGCCCGGCGGCCGCCTCCGCGGGCCGCTACCTGGACGAGCTCTGGTCCTGGACCTGTCAGAACAAGGGCAACATCTCCAGCGTCTGGTTCGCCTCCTCCAACGGCGCCGCCTGCACGCCGTCGCTGCCGAAGCCCGACGCGGCGCCCGTACCCCGGGGCGACGTGCCGGCCCTCGCGGTCGGCGGGCTCGGCGTCGGCATCATGCGCAACGACCCCACCTCGACGTTCCGGCCCCAGCTGCCCACCGCCCCCGACACCAAGTGCGTCGTCGGACTCCACGACAACACCAACGCCGACCGCGACTACGACACGGTCAACCCCGAGGAGAGCGCGCTGCGGGCGCTGATCTCCGGCGCGAACCGGCACATCGAGATCTCCCAGCAGGACCTCAACGCCACCTGCCCGCCGCTGCCCCGCTACGACATCCGCGTCTACGACGCGCTCGCCGCCAAACTGGCCGCCGGGGCCAAGGTGCGCATCGTGGTCAGCGACCCCGCGAACCGGGGCGCCGTGGGCAGCGGCGGCTACTCGCAGATCAAGTCCCTCTCCGAGATCAGCGACACCCTCCGGGACCGGCTCGCGCTGGTCACCGGGGACCGGGCCGCCGCTCGTACGGCGATGTGCTCCAACCTCCAACTCGCCACGTTCCGTGCCGCCCCGGGCGCGAACTGGGCCGATGGTCGTCCGTACGCCCAGCACCACAAGCTGATCTCCGTGGACGACGCCGCCTTCTACATCGGCTCGAAGAACCTCTACCCGGCGTGGCTCCAGGACTTCGGGTACGTCATCGAGAGCCCCGCGGCCGCCCGGCAGCTCACGGACCAGCTCCTGAGCCCGCAGTGGCAGTACTCGCGGCAGACCGCCACCGTCGACCACGAGCGGGGCGTCTGCCCCTCCTGACCCGGTTCCCCGCGTCTTCTGCCCTCCTGACCCGGTTCTCCGTCTCTCTCTGCCCGTCCTGCGGACGGCCGCCCGCGCACCGTGCGCGGGCGGCCGTCCGCTGCGTTTCCTCGGGGCCGCCACGCCCGCCTCGGTACGGGGCCGGGCAGCGTGAGAACGGGCACATTTTGCCCGATATGGCGGCTATCTCCTTCATGCTGGTCAGTGGTCTGGCGCGTTTCAGGTTTTCGGGTGGGGTGCCAGGCGCCGCTTCGACGTACCGGAACCACCGCGTACCCAGAACCACCGCCACCGGGAGAGACATGCGACGTGACAACCGCCGGACGCCCCGCAACCTGCGGATCGCCCTGACCTTGGCGGGCGGAGCCGCCGTCCTCGGTTTCGGAGGTCTCTACGCCACCGGTCTCATCCTGACGGGCGACTCCGTCGCCGACGGCACGCGCGTCCACGGTGTCGACATCGGCGGAATGAGCCGCACGGAGGCCGAGGCGGCCCTGGACCGCACGCTCGGCCCGGTCGCCACCACCCCCCTGGAGCTGCGGATCGGCGACCGGACGGAGCGGATCGCCCCGGCCTCCTTCGGCCTGTCCCTCGACGCCGCGGCCACCGTCGACCAGGCCGCGGACACCGGATCCGACCCGTTCACCGTCATCGGGCGACTCTTCGCTCCGACCCGGGAACGCGCCGTCGAGCCCGTGACCCGCGTGGACGAGGCCGAGAGCGCCGCCGCGGTCGACCGGCTCGTCGCCGGCGACCGCAAGGCCCGCGACGGCGCCATCACCTTCAGCGACGGCAAGCCGCAGGTCACCCAGCCCGTCACCGGCGTCGCACTGCGCGCCGAGGGCGTGGCGCGGGCCGTGCGCGCCGCCTACCTGGGCCCGCAGACCGGCCCCGTCGTCCTCCCCGTCGACCGGACGGACCCGGCCATAGACCGCCGGGAGACCGATCGCGCGCTGCGTGAGTTCGCCGCGCCCGCGATGTCCGGTCCCGTCACGCTCAACCTCGCGGGCCGGCCGATATCGATATCGCCGGCCGTGCTCGGCGACCACTTGGACGTCGATGCCGACGGCCAGGGCCGCCTGAAGCCCCGACTCGACGCCAAGTCCCTGCTGGCCGACCCCGCGGTCGCCCACCAGGTGGACGCCGCCACCCCCGAGCCGCGCAACGCCACGTTCCGGGTCGACTCCGCCGACCGGGCGGTCCTCGCGTCCGACGGACGCAGCGGGACCAAGGTCACGGACAAGGCCCTCGGCGCGGCCGTCGAACCGCTGCTGACCCGCACCGGCGCCGCCGCCCGCACCGCCGAGCTCAGCGGGACGCCGATTCACCCGGCCCTGACGGCCAAGGACGCGCAGCGCCTGGGGATCAAGGAGAAGATGTCGTCCTTCACGGTCGACTTTCCCGCCGCGCCCTACCGCACCACGAACATAGGCCGGGCGGTGGACCTGATCAACGGCTCCGTCGTCATGCCCGGCGAGACCTGGAGCTTCAACAAGACGGTCGGCGAGCGCACCAAGGAGAACGGGTTCGTCGACGGGATCATGATCAATGACGGGCAGTACGTGAAATCGCCCGGCGGCGGTGTCTCGGCCGTCGCGACGACCATGTACAACGCCCTGTTCTTCGCCGGCGTCAAGCCGTTGGAGCACGGCGCCCACTCCTTCTACATCGAGCGCTACCCCGAGGGCCGCGAGGCCACCGTCGCCTGGGGCACGCTCGACCTGCGCTGGAAGAACGACTCCGGCCACGCGATCTACATCCAGGCCCGGTCCACCGACACCTCGCTGACCATCAGCTTCCTCGGCACGAAGAAGTACGACGAGATACGCGCCACCCAGGGCCCGCGCACCGCGATCACGCCCCCGGGCAAGCGCACCGGATCCGGCCCCACCTGTGAGGTGCAGACCCCGCTGGAGGGCTTCGACGTGGCCGTCGACCGCGTCTTCGTGCAGGGCGGTCAGGAGGCCAAGCGGGAGACGTACACGACGCACTACACCCCGCGCGACGAGGTCACCTGCACCCCCCAGACCCCCGCCCCCTCGGGTGCCCCGACCGCGCCGACCACCCCGACGGGCTCGTCCGCTCCGGCGGCACCGGCCGCCGCGGAGGCGACCGCGTCCCCCGTCACGGGTTCGGCGCGCCGAACCTGACGCGAACTCATCCCATCCAGACCCACCGCCTGCATCGAATTACTTGTGTCACATCACTCACTGCTCTCACTCGGGTGAGGGCGAGGAGGTGGGATCCATGTCCGTTCCCATCCGTGTCAGACACATGGCGGTGGCCGTGGCCTCGACCGGCGTACTCGTCGGCGGCGCGGCGCTCGGAGCCGCGGCCCCCGCGATGGCCGCGCCGGCCGCGACACAGACCGTGGGGGCTTCCGTCACCGGGGACCGCGGCGAGCAGTGCGTCTGGAAGAAGGCCCACTGGGAGAAGCGGTGGGTCAAGGGCCACTGGGAGAAGCGCTGGGTCAAGGACCACTGGAAGCACGACAACGGCAACGGGAACGGACACGGCGACGGCAACGGGAACGGACACGGCGACGGCAACGGCAAGTGGGACCGCGACCGGGACCGCGGCCAGGGCCAAGACCAGGACCACGGTGACTCCTGGCGAGGCGGCCAGGGCCACTGGAAGTGGGTGTACGTCTCCGGCCACTGGGACAAGGACTGGGTCAAGGGGCACTGGGACTGCTCGTACAAGCACCGCTGACAGCTGTTTCTCCCGCACGACGGTTGGTTGACGAGGGCCCGCGCCGCGGGCCCTCGTCGCTCTTTTCCCCCGCCCCTCCGGATGCGCCCGGCCCCCAACGGTGATGGGATCGGAAGCCGGTGCACCCGAAGGAGCACGGGACCTCTGATGGCGGACAGGACCGACAGGACCGAAAGGGCGGACAGCCCGGACGACGTGAGCGACGGCCCGGCCGACGGGCCGGACGAGCTGCTCCTGCGGGTGGCCCACGGCGACGGAGAAGCCTTCGCCCCCCTCTACGACGCGATGTGCGGGCCCGTGATGGGGCTGGTCTGCCGGGTCCTGCGGGACGAGGACCAGGCGGCCGAGGTGACCCAGGAGGTGATGATCGAGGTGTGGCGCACCGCCGGCCGGTTCCGCCCGGAACTCGGCACCGCGAAGGCCTGGGTGATGGTGCTGGCCCACCGCCGGGCCGTGGACCGCGTACGGTCCGCCCAGGCCCGGGGGGCGCGCGAGGAGAAGGCGGCCCTCCTCGACCGGATGCCCGCCTTCGACGAGGTGGCGGACGAGGTCGAGGGCAGGGAGGAGTACCGGCAGGTGCGCCGCTGCCTGGACGGCCTGAGCGCCCCCCAGCGGCAGGCGGTACGGATGGCCTTCTACGAGGGGATGACCTACCGGGAGGTGGCCCGCTCGCTGGAGTCGCCCGAGGGCACGGTCAAATCGAGGCTCCGCGACGGACTGCACCGGCTGCGCGACTGTCTGGAGGCATCCCGATGAGCATCGCGCCCGACCCCCACGCCCCTCTCGGCGCGTACCTCCTGCACGCCATGGCGCCCGACGAGGAAGCCGCCTTCGCGCGGCACCTGGCCGGCTGCGTGTCCTGCCGCCGCGAAGCCGCCGCGCTGACCCCGGTCGTCGCCGACCTGTGCGGCACGCCCCCGGTGTCGCCCCCCGCCGACCTGCGCCGCACGGTCCTCGAACGGATCGCGGGCACCCCCCAGGAGCCCGCCCTGCCGCCGGTCGTCGTGCCGCCGCCGGCCCCCGTCGCCCTCCACGCCCCGGGCGCGGCCTGGCCGC
Source organism: Streptomyces sp. NPDC102278 (assembly GCF_044766345.1). NCBI lineage: Bacteria > Bacillati > Actinomycetota > Actinomycetes > Kitasatosporales > Streptomycetaceae > Streptomyces > Streptomyces sp. NPDC102278. The sequence goes on from NZ_JBIWLV010000011.1 coordinate 133,946, forward strand.
AGACCCGCCCGGGAGCCCGCCCGGGCCGTCCGGGGCGGCGCGGGCGCTGGGTCCTCGCGGCGTGTCTGGCCGCGGCGGTCGGCTTCGGCGGCATCGCCCTGTGGCAGCACCAGGAGGCCGTACAGGCACGGAGCAGCCTCATCGAGTCCACCCGCCGCACCGGCCCCGTCGCGGAACTCGCCGACGTGCTCGCGGCCCCCGACGCGAAGGTCAGCGCCGCCCGGTTCGAGGACGGGGCCACCGGCTGCGTGATCGTCTCCCGCAGCGAGAGCAGGGCCGCCTTCATCGCCTCGGGGCTGCCGAAGCTCCCCGACGACCAGGTGTACAAGCTCTGGTACGACGACGCGGGCACCACCCGCCCGGCCGGCACCCTGCGGGGCGGCGACAACTGGCACGTCAAACTCCTGGACGGGCCCGTCGACCGGGCGACCTCCGTCGGCGTCACGATCGAATCCGCCGCCGGTTCCGTGGGTCCCACCACCGAACCGGTCGGCGTCATCGACATCCCCGCCTGAGCGCGGGTGCCGCCGGCTTCCGGGAGCGTCGGCGCACACCCGATACTGATCTTCATGGACGCCACGGCCACCGCCACCACCCTGGAACGGATATCCGGACACCGCCGCCGGTTCGACGCGCACTTCGCGCGGTACTTCGACACCCTCGGCCAACGGCTCGACACCCCGCCGCTGAGCGGGTTCGCCCCCCGGTGCCTGGAACTCCTGCGGGACCTGTCCCTGCGCGGAGGCAAGCGCCTGCGCGTCGTCCTCCTCCACGAGGCGGCCCGGCTGGTCACCACCGACGAGGTGCCGGGACTGACGGAAGCCGCCCTGAGCATCGAACTGCTGCAGACCCACGGGCTCGTCCACGACGACATCATCGACGACGCGCCCCTGCGCCGCGGCGGGCCCTCCACCCACCAGGCCTACCGCGAGGAGTTCCCCGACCACGCCCCCACCGCCCTCGGCCTGGCCGTGCTCGCCGGGGACCTCGCGGCGTTCCTCTCGATGCAGGTCCTGCTGGAGGCCGACGTTCCCGCCGAACTCCGCCAGAGCCTCCTGGGCGTACAGCTGCGGACCGCGGCGGAGACGGTGGTCGGACAGATCGTGGACCTGGAGCGCGACACCCACGCCCGGCCCGACGAGGAGTTCCTGCACACCGTCACCGACTTCAAGAGCGCCCGCTACTCGCTCCTGGCGCCGCTGACCATGGGACTGCTGGCCGCGGGCGAGGATCCCGCGCCGCACCACGACCGGCTGCACCGGTACGCACGCCTGGTGGGGATCGCCGAGCAGATGCGCGACGACCACCTCGACCTGTTCGGCGATGACGCGGGGCTCGGCAAGTCGACGGGGGCCGACATCCGATCCGGCCGACGCACCTACGCGGTCGCCGCGGTACTCGCCCGCGCGACCGGGTCCGACGCGGCCCTCGTGGAATCCGCGCTCGGCGACCCGCACTGCACCGACGCCACGATCGCCCGGATCCGGGACATCGCCCGCCGCTCCGGCGCGGACCGGCGGCTGCGCGAGGAGATGCGCTCCCACGCGGAGGCCGCCGCCGCGGAGGCCGCCTCCTGGGAGGCGTACTGGCGCCCGGAAGCCGTCGCCTTCTTCCGCACCCTGCCGATGTGGAGCATGGACCGGACGGGCTGACCCGCCCAACCGGCCGCTCGCCCGCGCGCCGCCCGCCCGGAAGGTCCCTCCCGTCACCCGACCGCCCGGCCCCGCTGGCACACCGGGCCCGGGCCCGGCTTGCTGGAGCCATGAGACAGGGACCACCGGGCGCGATCCCGGCACAGAGCCTGAGCAGCCCGCGCGCCGCGGGACTGGCGGGCATCGTCTTCGCCCTGCTGCTGGCGGCGGCGATCGTGCTCGCCCGGATCGGTCTGCCCGCCGGGGCGGGCGGCGACGACGTCGCCGTCACCTCGGGCCAACGGAGCGCCGTCACCACGGCGGTGGAACTCGTACCGTTCGCCGGCATCGCCTTCCTCTGGTTCATGGGCGCCCTGCGCGCCCACACCGGCGACTCCGAGGACCGGTTCGTCGCCACCGCCTTCCTGGGCAGCGGCCTGGTCTTCGTCGCCTCGCTGTTCGGGGCCGCCGCGGCCGCCGGGACGGTACTGGAAGCCACCCAGCCCCAGGACTTCGGCCGGCACTTCGCGTACACCCTGCTCACGACCTACGCGATGCGGATGGCCGCCGTCTTCGTCTTCGCCACCTCGACCATGGGGCGCAAGCTCGGCGTCTTCCCTCGCCCGCTGACCCTGCTCGGCTACGCCGTCGGCCTGGTCCTGCTGGTGTTCGGCTCCAACCTGCCGTGGTCCGAGATGGTCTTCCCGGCCTGGGCCCTGCTCGTCAGCGCGTACATCCTGCGGGCGGGCCGCCGCCCCGCCTGACGCGTCCCGCCTCACCCCAATGGCTTTCCGGACGCGCCGTGACCGGCGCCGCCGCGCACGCTGGATCCGGTAGCCGCGGGGGTCACCGAAAGGACCGCACCTTGTTGAGGCTTGTCGTCGACCTGAACCGGTGCCAGGGGTACGCCCAGTGCGCATTCCTCGCGCCCGACGTCTTCGCGATGCACGGGGACGAAGGACTGCTCTACGACCCGGCGGCCGAGGAGGCCCAGCGCGAGCGCGTGGCCCAGGCCGTCGCCGCCTGCCCCGTGCAGGCGATCCTCGTGGACGAGATGGACATGGCCGCCGCGGGACGGACCGCCGCGAGCGGTGGGGAGGCCCCCCATGCATGACGGGTCCCTGGACCAGCTGAAGCGCGAGGGACGGATCGTCGTCGTCGGCGCGTCGCTGGCCGGTCTGCGCGCCGCCGAGACGCTCCGGGACAAGGGCTTCCAGGGAACGCTCACGATGATCGGCGACGAACCCCACGAACCGTACGACCGGCCGCCCCTGTCCAAGCAGGTCCTGCTCGGCAGGGCCACCGCCGAGCACACCGCGCTGCCCCGCCGCCGGGAGATCGACGCCGTGTGGCGACTGGGCGTGGCGGCCAGTGGGCTCGACATGGCGGCCCGGCGCGTCAAGCTGGCCGACGGCGACGAGGTGCCCTACGACCGCCTGATGATCGCCACCGGCGTCCGCGCCCGGCCCTGGCCGAACGAGGTCGAGGGCGAACTCGACGGGGTCTTCGTACTCCGCACCCGCGACGACGGGGCGGGCCTGGCCCGCCGCCTCGACGCGGGCCCCAAGCGGGTCCTGGTCATCGGCGCCGGGTTCACCGGCTCCGAGATCGCCTCGGCCTGCCGCGAACGCGGCCTGGAGGTCACCGTCGCCGAGCGCGGCGACGCCCCCCTGGTCGGCGCGCTCGGCGGGGTGATCGGCGCGGTGGCAGCCGAAATGCACCGGGAGAACGGCGTCGACCTGCGCACCGGCGTCATGGTCACCCGCCTGGAGGGCGACGCGACCGGACGGGTCCGCGCCGCCCACTTCTCGGACGGCACCACCCTGGAGTGCGACGTCGTGGTGGTCTCCCTCGGCGCCCAGCGCAACACCGATTGGCTGGCCGGCTCCGGCCTCGGAGCGGGCCCGCGCGGCATCGCCTGCGACGCCGGCTGTCGGGTCTTCGACATCCGGGGCATCGTCACCGACGACATCTACGTGGCGGGCGACGTGGCACGCTCCCCGCACCCGCTGTTCGGCTACCAGTTCCTGTCGCTGGAGCACTGGGGCAACGCCGTCGCCCAGGCCGAGACGGCCGCGCACAACATGCTCAGCGAAAGCAGCGACCGGCGCCCCCACATCTGGGTGCCGGCCTTCTGGTCCTCGCAGTTCGGAGTGAACATCAAGTCGGTCGGCGTGCCCTCCATGGGCACCGAGATCATGTTCACCCAGGGTTCGCGCGCCGAGCGCCGCTTCACCGGCGTCTACGGCTACCAGGGCCGCGTCATCGGCGCGGTCACCTTCGACAACTGCCGCTGGCTCCAGTTCTACGAGCAGCAGATCGAGGCGACCGCGCCCTTCCCGCCGCCGTTCCCCACGGTCGACCGGCGCTCCGACGGGCAGCGCCCCATCCCCGCGGACTTCCCCGACCCCTCCGTGCCCACGCACGGCCCCACCATCACCCTCAGCGGGTACTCGCCGGCCGACCGCCGGATGACCTTCACCCCCGCCGGGCACTGACCCGCACGCCCCGGAGGACCGACATGGCCGAAGGCATCCTGAAGCAGATCCTGGACTACTCGAACCGCGCGAACCCCTACCCCCTGTACGAGGAACTGCGCAAGACCCCCGTCTTCCACGACGGAACCGGGCCGTACGTCATCAGCACCTACCACGACATCCAGAGCCTGCTGCACGACCCGCGGCTCAGCTCCGACGCCCACAACCTCGCCGCGGCGGCCGGCGACCCGTTGGCCGACGGCGAGGGCGGGGGCGGGGGCGAGGAGGCGGCGCTGCCCCCGAGCTTCCTGAAGCTCGACCCCCCGGAGCACGACCGACTGCGACGGATGACCAACCGGCCCTTCGGGCCGCCGCACTCCCCGCACCGCATCGAGAACATGCGCGACGACCTCCACGGCATCGTCACCGGCCTCATCGACAACCTCGGCGACCCCGGCCGCATCGACCTGGTGGACCAGTTCGCCTATCCGTTCCCCGTCACCATGATCTGTCGGCTGCTGGGCGTGCCGCGCGAGGACGAGCCCCGCTTCCACACCTGGGCCGACACCATCGCCGCCGGCCTGGACCCCGACCCGGACGCCGACCCCGCCGAGCGGCTCCGGGTCACCCACGACGCCCGCATGGAACTGGGCATGTACCTGGCCGGGTTGATCGAGGAACGACGCAAGAACCCCCAGGACGACATGCTCTCCGAACTGGCCGCCGGACACGGCCAGGACGACACGATGAGCACGATGGAACTGCTCAGCACCTCCGCCCTGCTGCTCATCGCCGGCCACGAGACCACCGTCAACCTCATCACCAACGGCATGCTCACGCTGCTGCGCCACCCGGACGTCCTGGCGGACCTGCGCGAGAACCCGGAGCTCGCCGTGCCGCTGGTGGAGGAACTGCTGCGCTACGAGCCCCCGGTGCAACTGCTCCCGCAGCGGACCCCGCTCGTCGACATCGAGGTCCGCGGCGTCACCATTCCCAAGGGCTCGTCGATGTGGCTGATCCTGGCCTCGGGCAACCGGGACCCGAACCGCTTCGAGGACCCCGACCGCTTCGACCCGTACCGCAAGGACATCCAGCACCTGGGACTCGGCAGCGGCATCCACAGCTGCTTCGGCGCGCCGCTGGCCCGCCTGGAGGCCCAACTCGCGCTCAGTGAACTGGCCCGCCGCCTGGACAACCCCCGACTCGTCGAGGACCCGCCGCCCTACCGCCGGAACGCGGTACTGCGCGGTCCTCGCCACCTGGAGATCACCTGCGACGGGATCCGCCCCTGAGGGGCCCCGCCAACCTGTCGAACCTGTCGAACCTGTCGAACCGCCGGTGTCCGCCCTGGTCACCGGCGGTTTCGGCATGTTCGGGCGACCGCGGTCCGAGCCGGTCCGCGATTGCGGGCGGGCTCGCCCCATGCCAACGTGGATAGCCGGGGAGCTCGGGGAACGGGGGAGCGGGGCTTCATCCCGGCAAGGATCCCGAAGAGGGGAATCACAACATGAAGCGCATTCTGAGCACAGCCGTGGCCACCGCGGCCACGATCGTCCTGGCCGCCTCAGGAGCGTCCGCGGCGTTCGCGGACCCGAGTGACGACCCGAGCAGCGCCGCGGCGGAGTTGTGCACCAACCTGACCGAACTCAACTCCGACACCGCGGCTCTGCGTGCGCTCAACCCTGCGAACGCCACCAAGGACCAGATCAAGGAAGCGTACGACGACGTCCAGAAGAGCTGGTCGGAAGTGGACAAGTCCACGGCCACCTGGGACGCCGCGAAGAAGGACTCCGTGAAGAAGGCCGCCGAGGACCTGAAGAAGGCCTACGAGGGCCTGCCCGGCGACACGACCGGCAAGGACGCCGCGAGCAAGCTCGCCCCGAGCGTGATGACCCTGGACGACGCGACGAAGTCCGCCAAGAGCGGCCTCACCTGCTGACCGAGCGAGCCGAACCAGGAGAGCCAGAACCGAGGAGAGCCGCCGGGACCCCCGGCGGCTCTCGCCGGACCGGCTCCGAACCCCGTTGGAACGGCGGTGACTTGCACGTGTGCGCAGAAGCCAGGCCCCCCGACGGGCCGAGACCCGGGCCCCGCACCGCGGGCCGGTACGGCGAAGACGTCTTCCCGCCCGATCTGGACGGCGAGGGCGACCGCATCGACCTCGGAGCCCTCACCTACGACGACGTCACCCTGGCCCGCCTGCGCGACCTCGGGGTCGGACCGGGATGGAACTGCCTCGACCTGGGCGCCGGAACGGGAACGGTCGGCAGGCGACTGCTGCGGGAGAAGAACGTCGACTCCGTCCTCGCCGTCGACCGTGACGTGCGCTTCCTGACCGCCCACCCCGTCCCCGGACTCGACGTCATGGAAGCGGACATCACCGCCGCGGACTTCGACCCCGGCCGCCGGTTCCACCTGGTGCACGCCCGGTTCGTCCTCATGCACCTTCGCGAACGCCCGCGCCTGATCTCCGGTCTCGCCCAACTCCTGCTGCCAGGAGGTTGGTTGGTCATCAGCGACGCCTTCGACCCGAACGGCGTCGACCCGAGCGGCGCGGACCCGACGCCGTACACCCGGGTCATGCGGGCCATGTGGCGGGGGCTGCGGGACACCATCGGCACCGACGTCTCCCGGATCACGGACCATCCGCACCTGCTGCACGCCGCCGGACTCACCCGTGTGGGAGCGGAGATCCGGGTGCCCCCACTGTTGCCCGGGAGCCCCATCAGCCGCTTCTGGGCCGACACATGGGAGCGGGCGAGAGCGGCGATCGTGGCGACGGGGCAGGTGGACGACGCGACCGTCGACGCGGCGATCGCGTACCTCGACTCGCCCGACTGCGCGGACCTGTCGGCCGGCATGCTCACCGCCTGGGGCCGGCGCGATCCCGCGCCCGGGTGAACGCGCCCGGGTGAACGGGCCCGGGTGCACGCGCCCCGGTGCACGCTCCCGACGGCCGAACGCGCCCGGTTGTGGTGCGCCGGTGAGGGGAAGCGTCACGAGGCCCGCCGGCGCCTGCGCCGGGACCACGCCCGACGCGAAGGAAGCCGACCTTGACCGACATCCGTATCGGTGTCCTCGGATACGGCTTGCGCGGCAGCCTCGCGCGCACCGCCCACCGCCCCGGCCGGGGCGCCGCCGTCACCGCCGTCGCGGACCCCGATCCGCGCGCCCGGGCGGCCGCCGCGGCGGCGTTCCCGGACGCGCGCGTCACCGCCGACCACCTCACGGTGATCGAGGACCCCGGAACCGACGCCGTCCTCGTCCTCACCCCCGACCACACGCACGCCGACCTGGCCTGCCGGGTCCTCAGGGCCCGCAAACCGGTGTTCGTCGAGAAACCCCTCGACATCTCCGTGGCCGGCTGCGACACCATCCTGCGCACCGCCCGCGAAACGGGCACACGGCTGTACGTCGGCCACAACATGCGGCACATGCCCGTGGTGCGGCTGATGCGCGAGCTCATCGAGCGCGGCACCGTCGGCCGCGTCAGGACGATCTGGGTCCGCCACTTCGTGGGCTACGGCGGGGACTGGTACTTCAAGGACTGGCACGCCGAACGTCGTCACACCACCGGTCTGTTGCTCCAGAAGGCGGCGCACGACATCGACGTCCTGCACTGGCTCGCGGGGTCCTACACCCGTGACGTGCAGGCGATGGGCGACCTGATGGTCTACGGAGAGAACCCGCACCGCCGCGCCCACGGCGAACCCAAACACGAGGACTGGTACACCGAGGACGGGCACTGGCCGCCGCACACCCAGCGCGGCCTCAATCCGGTCATCGACGTGGAGGACGTCTCGCTGCTGAACCTGAGGCTCGCCAACGGCGTCCTGGCCGCCTACCAGCAGTGCCACTTCACCCCCGACTACTGGCGCAACTACACCGTCATCGGTGACGCCGGTCGTCTGGAGAACTTCGGTGACATCCCGGGCGGCGAGGTACGGGTCTGGAACAGCCGGCGGTCCGGGTACCGGGCCGCCCCGGACGCCTCCCACGCCATCGCCGCCCCCTCGGGCGGCGGCGAGCACGGCGGCGCCGATCCGCTCCTGATCGACGAGTTCCTGCGCTTCGCCCGCCACGGGGGACCGACCGACACCTCACCCGTCGCGGCCCGCATGGCGGTCGCGGCGGGCTGCCTCGCCACCGAATCACTGCGGGACGGGGGTACTCCGCGACGGGTACCCCCGCTCGATCCGGGGCCGGCGGCGTACTTCGAACAGGGCCGGCGCCCCGACGCCGGTTGACCGCGCGCACCGGAGCCCGGGCGCGCGGTCGGGGGCGGGGTAGGTCGTCTCTTTCGGATCTTGCCGGGGTCGCGGCGCCCGGTGCCGCCCCTGGCGGCGTTGTCGGGGCACCCGAGTACGTCCAGTACACGGGTGCCCCTCCGCCTTGCCAGGCACGGCACCGGATACCGCGACCCCGACCGACAAGATCCGAAAGAGACGACCTAGTCGCCCGTGCTCGTGGGGGAGAGGGCAGGGCTCGTGGAGCGGTGCACGGCCTTGCCGAAGGCGTCCATGCAGGGAGCGCAGTACCGCTCCGAGCCGGGCTCGGTCATCGCCTTCGCGGCTTGGTCAGGACCGAGCTGGAAGCCGCACAGGGTGTTGAGGGTCGCTTCCTTGGCGATCACGTGCCACAGCAGTTGGTGGCGGTCGGAGGTGGACTCGGCGCGCATTTCGTACATGGGCGTACCCTTCCGTGCTCGACGCGGGCAGCGGGACCGGCGTGCTTTCCATGAGAGCCCCCTGTGAGCGATGGGGCCAATGGGGGTAGACCAAGAGGAGGGAAATGAGGTGGTGGAGGTTTGAGCGGGGACGCCGGTGGTGATCGTGGACGGCCGGTGCGCAGGCCCCGAGTCCCGCCTCCGACGTCTCGCCGATCGCTGCAGGAAGGAGGTGGGTGCCGAATGGCCTGGGCCTCATGGACGACCACGGGGATCTACCCGGAGGCAGGCGGTGTCCGCACCACGGAGGTGGGCGTCATCTCCGGGAACCTGACCGTGCACACGACCTGGACGGGCGCGCGGGCACAGGTGGCGGTGCAGTACAGCGGTTCCTCGGACTGGTTCACCCTGTCCGGCAGCCCGGTGGAGTGCATCTCGGAAGAAGAGAGCCGGGACCTCCATCAGGCTGTGGTCGAGACGGTACGCGCAGGTCGGGGAGCCGAAGTTCCCCGCCACTGGGCCAGACGCGTCGCGTGATCCCGTACGGCGGCCGAGCCCCTCGCGGACCGGGACCCGGCCGCCGTACGGGGCGGCCCCGTCGCTCCCCGCTGCCCGCCCTGGGGCCGAACGGGTGATCCGGGCCACCGCCAGGCGTACCCGCTCCTCCGCCGCCCGGAGCTCGGAGCGCCGAGGGGACGCCGCGCCGGGCCGTCAGGGCGCGGGCTGTAGGCGCGCGGGCCTGATGACGCGGCGTGACCTCCCGTCACCGAGGGCTACAGGGGTACCCTGCCCGGCTCGGGCGGCGCTCGTCCTGGACCGGGATACGCCGGGTACGCCGCGTACGCCGCGTACGTCGCGGTACGGCCTCAGGGACGGAACCGCAGTGGATGGTCGGCGGGCACCTCCACCACGGCGATCCGCACTCCGTCCGGATCCGCGATCCACATCTCGATCAGGCCCCAGGGCTCGCGCAGCGGGGGACGCAGCACCTCGACGCCCCGGCCGAGCAGCTCCTCGTGGGTTTCCTGCGCGTCCGCGACCTGGAGCCACAGTCGAAGCCCGGGCGCGGGCGGGGTGTCGGCGCGGCCCGAGAGTTCCAGGAAGCCGCCGCCCAGGAAGTAGACGGTCCCCCGCTCGGGTCCGGTGCCGAACTCCCGGTGGACGGCGAGCCCCAGGGCCTCGCCGTAGAAGGCGCGGGAGCGTTCGGGGTCGGTGGGTGTCAGCAGGATCCTGCCGGCGAGTACGTGCACCATGCAGACGCGTCCAGTCCTGTCGGGGCAGTCCGCCGGGCCGCGGCCGAACTGCCGTGGGGTGGCCGAAGGGGTGAGAATCGCAGCCGGTCCGGCGGGAGTCCCGACCGGGCGCGGGGCCATGGCACATGATGGCGCGAGAACGGACCCCCGGACCCCGAGATCCGAGGGTCCGTTTGGCGTGTCGGGCCGCCGGGCGGGCGCGCGACCCGCCTCCCCGCAGCGCCGCCGGGCACGATCACCGCGTTCAGTTCGCGCCCCAGCCACCGTCCAAGGAGACCGAGGTGCCGGTGACGTAACCGGTGTGGGGGCCGCAGAGCCACAGGACCGCCGCGGCGACCTCCTCCGGCTCGATGAGCCGCTTGATCGGCGAGCGGGCGAGCAGCACGTCCGACAGGACGTCCTCGGGGCTCACCCCGTGGGCCGCGGCCTGGTCCCGGACCTGCCCCTCCACCAGGGGCGTACGGACGTAGCCGGGGCTGACGCAGTTGCTGGTCACCCCGTGGCCGGCCCCCTCGATCGCGGTGACCTTGCTCAGCCCCTCCAGGGCGTGTTTGGCCGCCACGTAGGCGGACTTGTACGCGCTGGCCCGCAGCCCGTGCACGCTGGAGATGTTGACCACCCGGCCCCAGCCGCCCGCGTACATGTGCGGCAGCACGTGACGCAGGAGCAGGAAGGGCGCGGTGACCATCACCTGCTGGATGAGGGCGAAGCGTTCCGGGGGGAACTCGGTGATCGGGGCGACGTGCTGGAGACCCGCGCAGTTGACCAGGATGTCGACGTGGGTGGGCAGCGCGGAGATGGCCGCCGGGTCGGCCAGGTCCGCGGTGTGGGCCCGGCCGCCGATCGCCGCCGCGACCTCGCGGGCCGGCTCCCGCGCGATGTCGACGACGTGCACCGTCGCGCCGGCCGCGGCGAGGGCGACGGCGCAGGCCCGGCCGATGCCGCTGCCGCCGCCCGTCACCAGCGCGACCCGCCCCCGCGGATCCGTGCCGGCCGGGTCCGGGGCCGGTGGGGGATGGGGGAGGGAAAGTCTGCTCGTCATGCGGGAACACTAGGGACGGCGGCCGCCCTCCGCCCATGGCGCCGCACCACACAGTCCGGGCCCGCGACATGGTGCGACCGCCCATGCGGCGGCCGCGCGCGGGCCGGTGACCGGGTGGTCGCCGGCCCGCGTCGACTGGGGTCTGTTTTTCGGATCAGGCCGGATCAGGGAGACAGCCCCTACGCGCGCAGCAGCGCGATCAGGGACGTGCGGGCACGCGCCACCCGCGAACGGACGGTGCCGATCGGACAGCCCAGGGCCACGGCGGCCTCCGCGTAGGGGAGTCCCAGTACCTGGGTGAGGACGAAGACGTCCCGGCGTTCGGCGGGAATCGCGCCGAGGAGCTCCGCCAGCGCGATGCCGTCCTCGAACCCCGGCAGATCCAACGGCTGGGTCTGTTCGGCCGCGGTCTGCCAGTCGTCCCGCCCGGAGAGCCTGGGCCGGGCGGCCTTGTACCGGAGGTTGTCGACCACCGTGCGCCGCGCTATGGACAGCAGCCAGGTACGGGCGGACGACCGCCCCTCGAAGCGGTGCAGGCTGCCCAGGGCCCGCAGGAACGTCTCCTGGGTGAGGTCGTCCGCGGCCTGCGGGTCCGCGCTGAGGTAGGCGACGTAGCGCCACACGTCGCGCTGGAGGGCGCGGACGAAGCGGTCCACCGCGTCCGGGTCGCCGTCACGGGCGGCGAGCGCGAGCCGCGTGGTGGGCTCGTCCGATCCGGCGGTGTGTCGCGCGGGCGCGGTCTCGGCGGTGATCGGGCGGGGGAGCAGGGCAGGGGTCATCGCCTGATGTCCTTCCGGGAATCCGGGATGTGCCGCCGCGCCGATCGGCGGCGGCGGCGCCGGTGAGGGGTACGGCCCGCCGGACGGCAGGACCGATGCCCGGTACGCGCGGCCGGGGGCCGTCGCGGTCCGGGGAGCCGGCTGTCAGTTGACAGCGGTCCCCGGAGGCGGGCCCCGTGAGGTGATGGCGTGGACGAGGAGCAGACCGCGCAGCGGCCGGGACCGGTGGTCGCGACGGGTGCGGACCCGGGGCCGGTGCGCGGGAGGGGGAAGGTGGAAGAGGAGCCCGAGAGGGAGACGGATCCGGCGCACCACGGCGCGCAGCACGCGGAACGCGCCCTGCTCGCCGTAGGCGAGCCAGAGGCCGCACAGCAGGGCGGCGAGCAGGTGGGCGGCGAGCATCCCGGTCGAGGAGACGTCGGCCATCGGGGCCATGGCGTTCATCCCGGCCGCGCCGCCGGGCACGGGGATTCCCGTCGCCCCGTCCACGGCGGTCGCGGTACCCGGGGGAACCGCGCCCGCCATGTGGTGGCCGGTGTGGGCCATGACGGCGCCGTGGGCCGTGACCGCGCCGTGGGACAGCGTCCCCGGCGGGTGGGCGAGGGCCCCGCCGGTGGTGGCGGTTCCCGCCTGGACCAGCGAGAACCCGTAGTGCAGGGCGCCTTGGGCGGCGACCGCCGCCGAGGTCACGGAGAACAGGCCCCGTTCGTGGCCGGCGAGGATCCAGGCGCTCGCCCCGACGCCGGCGAACCCGGCGGCCATGGCCCACCAGGGGACGGCCCTGTCCGACATGAGGACGTGTCCGACGGCCGCGAGCAGCACGCAGGTGGCCGCGAACATCGCGGCCCGCAACGCTCGGCAACATCGACCCGGTGTCATGGCGGGCTCATCGTCGCATTCCCTTCACGGCATCCCCAGGGGAGCGCCCGAACTTGCCCCGACCTGACAAAAAGTGGTGTGGCGCAGGCCACAACAGGGCTCCGGAACCACGGAGTCGGCTCCCTCGACTCCTGTCCCGACCGCAGCGTCGACCGGATGACCGACGGGGCGACATGACTGACCGGGCGACCGGGCGACCGGGCGGGCGGGCGGGCGGACGGCCGATCGAGGAACGGGGCAACGGGTGGCGGATCGAGAGCAGGCGGCGCGGGAAGGGCAACCACCACGGGGGGAGCACCGGTTGACGGCCCTCCTCACCTGCTCCATGGCGTTCTCCATGCTCCAGTTGTTCCTGCTCGGCGCGCTCGGACCACGGCTGGTGGACGAACTGCACGTGTCGACGACCGTGTTGGGCCTGACGACGACCATCGGTTTCGGTACGGCGGCCGTACTCTCGCCGTTCGGCGGTCGGCTCGTCGACCGGATCGGGCCACGCCGGTCCCTGGTGCTCCTGCTCCTCGTCTCCGGCGGGGCGCTCGCGCTGATCGGCTCCGCGCCCGGCACCGGGTTCCTGCTCGCCGCCGTCGCCCTGGGCGGACTGCCCCAGGCACTGGCCAACCCCGCCACCAACAAGGCGATCCTGACCGCCGTCCCCCCGGCCCGGCGCGGCGCGGTCACCGGGACGAAGCAATCCGGGGTCCAGGCGGGGGCCTTCGCCGCCGGGCTGCCGCTGGCGGCGCTCGCCGGCGGAGTGGGATGGCGGGTCGCGGTGTGGACCGCCGCCGCGGCCGCCGCCGTCGTGGCCCTGTGGGCCTGGCGCGCGCTGCCCGCCGACCCGCCCGCACCCGCCGCCCCCTCGCGGTTCTCGGCGGTACCCCGGGGCGCCATCGCCTGGCTCACCGTCTTCTCCGTCCTGCTCGGCTGCGGGATCGCCTCCGTGAACACCTACGTCGCCCTGTTCGGTGTCCGGCGGCTCGGCATGGGCGCCACGACGGCCGCCGCCCTCGTGGCGGTGCTCGGAGCCGCGGGCATCGTCGGCCGCATCGGCTGGGCGAAGGCGGCCCGGCCCGGGCGGGCCGAGTGGCTGCCCGGGTTGCTGGCGGCCGGCGCGGTGGTGGCGGCCGGGCTGCTGGCCGCGTCCCTCCGGACGGCCCCGCTGGTCTGGGTGGCGGCGGTGGCCGTCGGTGTGTTCGCCGTCTCGGGCAACGCCGTGTCCATGGTGCTGGTGATGCAGCGGGCCGGCCCCGGGCGGGCCGGACAGGACTCGGCGCTCGTCTCGGCCGGGTTCTTCGCCGGGTTCGCGGTGGGCCCGCCGCTGTTCGGCGTGCTCGCGGAGACCGGCCGGTACGGCGCCGGGTGGTTGCTCGTCGCCGCCGAGTTCGCGGCCGCCTGCGCCGTCGCGACCGCCTGGGCGGTACGGGAGCGCCGTGCGCGCGCCCGGGCCGCGGTGACGACGTGATCGGGCCCCGATGGGCCGACGCGGCGCTGGACGACGTGCTGGGGCGGGTGGCCGGCACCCGCGCCGAGGTCGGGGAGCGGTTCCCGCTGCACGCCGACCCGGACACGGGCCGGTGGGTCACCACCGCCCGGGGCGCGTGGACCGGCGGGTTCTGGGCCGGGCTGCTGTGGCTCCTGGCCCGGCGCACCGGGGCCGAGGAGGACCGGGCCGCCGCCGCCGCGTGCACGGCGCGGCTCGCCGAATGGGTGGCCGCCGACACCGCGACCCGCGGGCTGATCCTCTGGTACGGCACCGCGCTCGCCGCCGACGACGCCGTGGCACGGGAGCTGCGGATCCGGGCGGCCCGGGCCTGCGCCGCCGCGTTCGACCCCGAACTCGGCGCGGTGCCCTGGGGGTCGGCCTTCGGCGGCCCCCGCACGCTGGTCCGGGTCGACGGGGCGCCCGGGATGGCGCCGCTGCTCGCCGCGGCCGGCCCCGCCGGGGAGCGGGCCGCCGCGGCCCACCTCGAACGGCACCTCGACCTCTGCCTGCGCGGGGACGGCGTCGTGCTCCCCGCCTGGCAGTTCGAGCGGGAGACGGGCCCGCGGGTACGCGAGGACCCGCCCGTCGGCTGGAGCCGGGGTCGGGCCTGGCTGCTGCTCGCCGCGGCCGACGCGGTGCACCGCCCCGCCGTTCCGCCGGGGACCAGGCGACGGTGCGCGGCCGCGGCCGAGCTGCTGGCCCGCGGGCCGACGCGAGCCGCCGCGCGCCTCGTACCGTACGACCGCGAGAGCGGCCACGAGTCCGGGACCGGCGGCCCGCTGGACACCTCCGCCGCCGCCATCACGGCCGTCGCCCTGCTCAAACTGGGGCACGCCGCCGGGCCCCTGGCCGGGCGGCATCGGGAGCGGGCCGTGGCGATCCTGCGCCGGCTGACCGACGCCCACCTGACACGGGCCGGCGGGAACCGCCCCGCGGGCATGCTGCTGGACGGCTGCCACGACGCGGGGCGGGACGTCGCGACCCGGCACGAGCTGGTCTGGGGCGACTTCTTCCTCGCGGTGGGGCTGGCCGCGCTGACCGGGCGGGTCGACGTCCGAGGGCTGTGACCCGCCCGGCCGGGCCCGCTCAGGCCCGGTGGTCGCGCAGCACCCGGCGGGCCACCGCGCCGATGTGCACCTCGTCCGGGCCGTCCAGGATCCGGGCGGCGCGCCCGGTGCGGAAGAGGGCGGGCAGCGGGGTGTCGGGACCGAGCCCCGTCGCGCCGTGGACCTGGATGGCCGAGTCCGTCACCTGCTGGAGCATGCGCGCGGCGGCCACCTTCGCCAACCCGACCTCCACGTGCGCGTCCAGCCCGGCGGCGATCCTGTCGGCGGCCTCGTACACCAGCGGGCGCGTTCCGCGCAGGGCCAACAGCGCCTCGAACACATGGGACTGGACGAGCTGTTGCGCGCCGAGTGGTCCCCGCGACCCGGTGCGGGAGGCGGCCCGCGCGCACATCAGGTCGAAGGCGCGCCGGCCCTGACCGAGCCAGCGCAGGCAGCGCAGGGTACGACCGAGCCGCAGGCGTTCCCCCGCGATGGTCAGGGCCTGGCCGGGTGCGCCGAGCAGGTGGTCGCCCGGCACCCGGACCCCGTCGAACTCGATCTCCCACTGACCGGACGCGCCGAACACGGGCAGTTCGCGCACCACCCGGAAGCCCGGGGAGGATGTCGGAACCACCAACAGCGACAGGCCCTCGCGGTCGCCCGGCTCCCCGTCCGTACGGGCCAGGACCGTGACGAGTTCGGCCTCCGCGGCGCCCGAGGTGAACCACTTGCGGCCGGTCACGACCCAGCCGCCCGCCTCCCGCACGGCGCGCGTCGAGGTGAGCGAGGGGTCGGTGCCGGGGCTGTCCGGCTCGGTCATGGCGTAACAGGCGCGCCACTCCCCGGCGGTGAGCCGCTCCGGGTACAAGCCGCGCACGCGCGCCGAGCCGTGCCGCAGGAGCATCGTGACGTCGAGCAGCGACGCGGACCCCAGCGCCGCCGGCCCGTGATCACTCGCCCCCTCGGCCTCGGCGATCCGGGCGTACCGGGCCAGCGGGAGTCCCTGGCCCCCCGTCGCGACCGGCAGGGGCAGCGCCCACAACCCCTCCGCCCTGGCCAGGTCGTTCAGTTTCCGCAGCGCGGCCGCGGCCGCCGGGCCGCCGGCGTCCAGCACGCCCTCCTGCGGGTACACCCGGCGCCGGACGAACTCGGCGACCCGCACCCTCAACGCCTCGGTCTCCGGGTCGATTTCGAGCGGCCCCGAGCCCTGTCCGCCACCCACCGCGTCCACACCCGCATCGTCCACCGCGCCCACACCGGCGTGCACAACCGTCCGGTCCACCGCGCCGCTCACCCCGTCGTCCACCACTTCGCTCCGCACCGCTTTCCTTCGCTCGATCGGGAACCCGCGGGAACAGCAGTCCGACTCTCTTCCCGTGGAACTGGTCGGGTGCGCACCCGACCCGGTTCCCGCGTTCCGTACATCCCGGGGCCGGCCACCGCCGCGCCAGGACCAGAGGAGAGGCATGGCCTCACCAGTCACCGCACAGATCGTCCGGCCGCTCGAAGGGCTGCGACTCGACGTCTCGGGACCGCCCCTGCCGAGCGGCCCGGACCGGACGAAGCGATCCGTCGGACCGACCCGAGCGAACCGTCCGGCCGGCCTCTCCGGCCCGACCGGGCTGACCGCTCTCACCGCGCTGGTCGCCGGACACCTGCGACTCCTCGGCGCCGAGACGGGCACCGGCCGCCACGACGAACGGGGCGCCCGACTCGCCCTCACCGGAGGTGGCTTCGCCCGACAGGAGGCCCACACCCGCTGGTCGGCGAACCCCGCGCACGGCATCACCGACGAGGCCACGGCGCAAGCCGCCACCGGCATCATGGCCGTGCACGGCCGCCGCGAAGGCACCCCGCGCGCGCTCGCCGTCGACTACGCGAGCACCGCGACCGCCCTGCTCACCACCCAGGGACTGCTCGCCGGTCTGCTCGGCCAGGCCAGGGGAGGCCCCGCCGGCCGGGTCGGGACGAGCGTGGACCGGGCCGGGCTGCTCACCGTCTCCCAGTACCTCGCGGCGGCCGGCGCCGACGAGGGCGAGGCCGCCGAACTCGCCCCCGGAGGACCGCCCTTCACCTCGGCCGACGGCACGCTCTTCGAGCTGGAGACCCTGGACCCGGGGGCCTGGGCGGCCTTCTGGCGGGCCCTCGACGCCCCCGCCGACGCGATCCGGGCCGGCTGGCGGCCCTTCCAGTTCCGGTACGCCACCGCCTGCGCGCCCTTCCCCCAGGCGCTGCACCGCACCGCGAGCGCCCACACCTGGGCCCGGCTGCGGCAGGCCGCCGCGCGCTCCGGCGCCGAGGTGTGCCGGCTGCGCACCCTTGCCGAGCGGGCCGCCGAACACGACGGGGCCGCCCCCTGGACGCTGGCCCCGTACGACTGCGGCGCGGCACCGCGCCACCGGTCCGTGCCCGCACCGGGACTCGGGAAGCCGCTGGCCGGCATCACCGTGCTCGAAGCGGGGCGCCGCATCCAGGCCCCGCTCGCCGCGCACCTGTTGGGCATCCTCGGCGCCGAGGTCATCCGGGTCGAACCGCCGGGCGGGGACCCGCTGCGCGGCATGCCTCCCACCAGCTCCGGGATCTCCGCCCGGTGGCTCGCGCTGAACCGCGGCAAGAAGGCCGTCGAGGTGGACATCAAATCGCCCGGCGACCGGGCCCGGCTGCGCGAGATGGCCGCCGGCGCCGACGTGTTCCTGCACAACTGGGGCCCCGGCAAAGCGGCCGAACTGGGCCTGGACAGCACCGACCTGGCCGCGGTGAACCCCGCGCTGGTCTACGCGTACACCGGCGGCTGGGGCACGGGCCGGATCGACGACGCCCCCATGGGCACGGACTTCATGGTCCAGGCCCGTACCGGGGTCGGCGAGGCGGTCCGCCCCCGCGACGAACCACCGGCGCCCTCGCTGATGACCCTGCTCGACGTCCTGGGCGGGCTGCTCGGAGCACAGGCCGTCCTTGCGGGCCTGCTGACCCGCGAGCGCGGCGGACAGGGCGTCCGCGTCGACTCCTCGCTGCTCGGCGCGGCCGACGTCCTCACCGCCCCCGCCCTGAGCCGGGCCCGACGCGGCGAGCCGACGCGCCGGCCCGCCAGATTCCGCGCGCCGCTGCGGACCGCCGACGGCTGGATCGTGCCCGCCGACGTCTGTGCGGCGGCAGCCGGCGCCTACGACCTGCGTGAACTGTCCACCGACGCGGCGCTCGCGCAACTACGCGGCCACGGCCTGGCCGCGACCGCGGTCACCACCGACCTCGCCGACCTGCACCACGACCCGCGCTTCGCCGGCTCGATCAGCCGGGACGCGCACGGTGCCCCCGCCGTTCCCGACCCCTGGAGCCACGCATGACCGTCGTCCTGCACGACCTGCTGCCCGCCGACCTCCGCCGCTCCTGGGCGGTGGACGGTACCTGCCCCGACCTCGACCTCTACAGCCTCTTCCGGGCCCGCCAGATCGCCGACCTGCACCGCACCGCCGTCATCGACGCCAAGGGCGCGCTCTGTTACACCGCGCTCGACCGCAAGGTCCGCTCCCTGGCCACCGGCCTGCGGGAACTCGGCATCCGCCCCGGCGACGTGGTCGGCGTCCAACTCCCCAACGGACGCCACGCCGTCATGGCCGACCTGGCCCTCGCCGCCCTCGGCGCGGTGGCGCTGCCCTTCCCCGTCGGCCGGGGCGGCCAAGAGGCGCAGAGCCTGCTGCGCAGAGCCGAGGCCGTCGCGGTCATCGCCTCCGTCGACCACCAGGGCAACCGGCACGCCGCCGACCTGCGCGCCCTGCTCGCGACCCTGCCCGCGCTGCGCCACGTCATCGCCGCCGGGCCCGGTGCCGCCCCCGAGGGCACCGTCGCGCTCACGGGCCTGCTGCGCGCGGACGCGACGGCGTTCGTGGCCGCGCGCCCGGACCCCGACAGCGCGGCCCGCATCCTGGTGTCCTCCGGTTCGGAGGCGGAGCCCAAGATGATCGCGTACTCGCACAACGCGCTCGCGGGCGGTCGCGGCAACTTCCTGGCCTCGCTGATGCCCGACGCCGCGGCGCCGCGTTGCCTGTTCCTCGTACCGCTGGCCTCGGCGTTCGGCTCCAACGGCACCGCGGTGACCCTCGCCCGGCACGGGGGGACGCTCATCCTGCTCGACCGCTTCACCGCCGAAGCCGCCCTGGCGGCCGTGCGCGAGCACCGTCCCACCCACGTCCTGGGGGTACCGACGATGGTGCGGATGATGCTGGAACGCCTCGACGCGGAAGGCCCCGACGCCGGCGCACTGCCCTCACCCACCGCCCTGGTCCTCGGTGGCGCGGCCCTGGACGAGACCACCGCCGAGAGCGCGGGCAAGGCCTTCGGCTGCCCCGTCGTCAACCTGTACGGATCGGCCGACGGGGTCAACTGTCACACCGGGCTCGGGGCGGACAGCCCGGAGCCCGACGAGGCGGGAGTGGCGGCCGGGCGGCCCGACCCCCGCGTCGCCGACATCCACATCATCGACGCCGAGACCCGTGAGCGGCTGCCCGACGGACAGGTCGGGGAGATCATCGCGCGCGGTCCGATGACCCCGATGTGCTACGTGGCCTCCCCCGAACTCGACGCCCGGTACCGCACCCCGGACGGCTGGGTCCGCACCGGCGATCTCGGGCTGATCGACGACGGAGGCGTCCTGCACGTGGTCGGGCGGCTCAAGGACATAGTGATCCGAGGGGGCGCCAACATCAGCCCGGCCGAGGTCGAACGCGAGCTGGCCTCCCACCCCCGGGTGCGGGACGTGGTGTGTGTCGGCGTACCGGACGAGGTCATGGGGGAGCGGCTCGCGGCGTGCGTCGTCGCCCGAGGCCCGCAGGACCTCACCCTCGCCTCGCTGGCCGGCCACCTCGCGCGGCGCGGCCTGGAACGGCGCAAGCACCCCGAACGCCTGCTGGTGGTGGGGGAACTGCCGCTGACCCCCGCGGGCAAGCCCGATCGCACGGCGGTCCGCGAACACTTCGGCCGGGTCACGGCCGACGCGTAGGACGACGGCGGGGCGGGGACGGCCCCGCCCCGCCCCACCGTCATCCGGCCCGTCCGGGCGGAGTGGGGTGCGGCGGCGGGAGCAGGCCGGGCTCAGGAGGGGGACATGGCCTTCTTCAGTTCCGCGGCGGCGTCGCGGTAGACGGGCAGCAGTTCCAGGTCCGCGCCGGGGTAGTTCACGATCTCGACCTGTTTCGCGCCCGAGTCGGGAAGGACGACACCGGTTGTCATGTGCGCGTTGTCCAGGACCAGGGCGGGCTTCTTCGCGGACAGCTCGGCCAGTTGGGCCGGCGTGACCGCCTCGGGGCCGTACGTGCCGACGGGGGTCGCTCCGGACAGCTTGGCGGCCCAGGTGGTGAAGACCTGGCTGACGACGGAGGGGCTCTTCCCGCCGGGCCGGGCGCTCTGGACGTCCTTCACGAGCGCGGCGTACTCGGTGTCGAAGGAGGCGCTCCACCGGGCGGCCGCGCCCTCGGTGCCGAACAGCGCGGCCAACCGTGCCACCTCGGCCTTGGCCTTCTCGGGGTCGTTGTCGAGGTTCACCTCGACGAGTTTCGCCCGGGAACCGGCGGCCTCCTTGATCTTCGCCGCGTACGGTTCGAACGGCGCGTACAGCACGAAGTCGGCCTTGGCCACGGCCGCGAGGTCGGAGGGCTTGGGGTCGTAGTCCGGCGCGTGGTGCACCGACTGCGGAACGATCACCTTCGGGTCACCGACCCCGGCCGCCTTCGCCAGGGCGCCCTCCCACGTCGTGGTGACGACGACCACCGGCGTCCCGGATCGCGCGGGCGTGCCGCTCGCGCCGTCGGCGGCGGGGCCGGAGTCCGAGCCGTTGCCGCAGCCGGTGACCAGGGTCAGTGCCGCGCTCAGTGCGAGGAGGGAAGCGAATCGGACGCGGATACGCGCCATGGGCTGATTCTCCGTTCGGGGAGGAAATGGACCGCGAGGACGACCGCCCCCGCGGTGAGGACGAGGACCGGGCCGGGCGGCCAGTCCAACCGGAGGGCGACGAGGAACCCGGTGAGGTTCACGACGACTCCGATGGCGACCGCCCAGAGGGTGATGGACCGCAACGAGGTGCCCAGCCGGCGGGCGGCGAGGGCGGGCAGCAGGGTCAGGGCGTCGACCAGCAGGGCGCCGGTGAGTTTGATCGCCCCGGCGACCGCGACCGCGACCAGGACCAACAGCACCGCGGTCAGCGCGCGGACCGGGACGCCGGAGCACTGGGCGAGTTCCCGGTCGTACAGCAGCAGGGCCACGTCCCGCCGCCGCCACCGCAAGAGCGCCGGCACCAGCAGGGCCAGTACGCCCAGCACCACCAGGTCGGTGGTGCCCACGGACAGGATCGACCCCCACAGCAGGGCGAAGGCGCCGGACGCGTTGACTCCGGAGACGGCCAGCAACAGCAGCGCGGCGGCGATCGCCAGGCTCATCAGCAGGCCCATCGCGCCCGACAGGCCGTCGGGGGTCCGGGCGAGCGGTGCGACGCCCGCCCCGGCCAGGGCGCACGCCACCAGCGCGCACAGCATCGGGTCGAGCCCGGTGAGCAGCCCCACGGCGATGCCGAACAGCGCCACGTGCATCATGGCGAAGCGCACCGGCATGATGTCGAGGCCCACGATGATCACGCCGATGATCGGCAGCCCGATCGCCGCCAACAGCAGGGCGGCACCGGCCCGTTGCACGGGCAGGAGCCCGAGGAGTTCGCCGAGATCGGCCGCGGCGAGGTTCACCGGACCTCCCGCAGCCGGCCCGCCGCCATCTCCAGCACCCGGTCACAGCGGTCCGCGAGCGCCCGGTCGTGGGTCACGACGACGAGGGTGACGGCCAGGGAGGTCAGGACCTTAGCCGCCTCCTCCTGGCCAGCGAAGTCGAGGGCCGCGGTCGGTTCGTCGGCGAGCAGCACCATGGCGCCGGCGGCGACCCCGCCGATGGCGCGCGCGAGGTACATGCGCTGGAGCTGGCCGCCCGACAGGCTGTGCAGCGGGCGGCGCGTCAGCGGCCCCACGCCCAGCTTCTCCGCCGCCTCACGAGCCTCGGCCGGAGCGCCCGAACTGTCGAGCAACTCGGCTCCCAGCAGGGGGAACCGGCCGGTCGCCGGCTTCTGGGGGATCCAGGCGCAAGACCGCCGGCGCCAGGCCCACTCGGCCGCGGAGCCGGTGCCCCGGCCGCCGACCAGGATGGTCCCGGTCGTCTGCCGGTGCAGCCCGAGGACGGCGCGCAGCAGGGTGGTCTTGCCCGAGCCGTTGGTTCCGGTCAGCGCGATCCGTTCACCGGCCGAGATCTCCAGGTCCACTCCGGTGACGGCCTCGACCCGCCCGTGCCGGCACCCCACCCCCCGCATCCGCACATCCAGTCCGCCCATCCCGTGCCTTCCCGTCCTCGTGCCGCGGGCGGGCCACCGCCGCCTCCGGCACAGGAGTCGGACGGGGGGCGCGTCCGGTTCCGGATCCCGGCGGATCGCTCGCGACCGGGCGGGGCGGCGGTTGACACCCGCCCCGCGTGCAGACCATGATTCCATTAATGAAGTAGTGGAATCATGGAAAGGGGGAGGCGTGCGCGATCTGACCGTTCCCGACACGACCGGCACCCGGTGGGCCCTGGAGGCCCGGGGGCTGGGCAAGAAGTACCGCCGGGGGTGGGCGCTTCGGGACTGCTCCTTCCGGATCCCGGCGGGCCGCGTCTGCGCCCTGGTGGGGCCCAACGGCGCCGGGAAGAGCACCCTGCTGAACCTGGCGACCCGACTGATCGAGCCCACGTCCGGCGAGCTCCGGGTCTTCGGCGCCCCGGCGGGGGATCCCGCCGCGATGCGCCGCTGGGCGTACCTCGGCCAGGACAAGCCGCTGTTCAAGCAGTTCAGCGTCGCGGACACGCTCCGCATGGGCCAGGAGCTGAACCCGGACTGGGACCCGGCCGTGGCCGAACGGATCGTACGGGCGGGCAACGTCCCCCTCGGCGCCCGCGTCGGGGACCTGTCGGGCGGCCAGCGGACCCGCGTGGCCTTCGCCCTCGCCTTCGGCAAGCGCCCCGAACTCCTCCTGCTGGACGAGCCGATGGCCGACCTGGACCCCGTCGCCCGCGACGAGCTGAGCTCGCTGCTGATGTCGGAGACCGCCGAACACGGCACCACCGTCCTGATGTCCTCCCACATGCTCGGCGAGCTGGAGCACATGTGCGACTACCTGCTCGTCCTCGCGGACGGACAGGTCCGCATGGCGGGCGAGGCCGACGAACTGCTGCCCATGCACACCCTGGTGACCGGAATCGTCGCCGAGGACGGCCGGCTGCCCGCGGCCCTCGCCGATCACACCGTCATCGAAGTGCGCACCTCCGGACGGCAGTTCACCGCCCTCCTGCTGCGACAGGGACCCCTGAGTCCCGACTGGCAGCTCACGGAACCCGGCATGGAGGAAGTCCTGCTGGCCTACCTCCGCTCGCCCCGGGCGCCCGCGCTGGTCTCCCCGACCGCCGCCCCCGGCCATCGAGAGGACTTCGCGGCATGAGCACCCTCACCCGCCCCGGCGCCACCGAGAACGCCGCGCCCGCCAAGACCCGCCGGCTGCGCGGACTGGCCTGGCTGATGTTCCGCCGGCACCGCCCGGCCCTGCTCACCTGCCTCGCGCTGATCGTCCTCGGAGGCGCCTGGATCGTGTACCAGCGCGGCGCGATGCTCGACACCCTGCACGCGGCGGGCTGGCCCGGCAAGCCCGCGGACGCCCTCGGCGACAACGTCGCCGGCGACGCGTCGGAGACCCTCAACTCCTTCGCCGTCAACCTGTCCTTCCTCACCACCGTCCTCGCCGTGTTCGTCGGAGCGCCCCTGCTGGCCTCCGACATGGAGAACGGCACCGCTCGGCTGGCCACCACCCAGTCCGTCCCCCGGGGACGCTGGCTCCTCGCGAAGCTGGGCTTCGCCCTCCTGCTCGTCACGGTCACCACGGGCGCGCTGAGCGGGCTCTTCGCCTGGTGGCGCGGCTCCGTGGCCCCCTTCAACCCGCACGACTGGCTGCACGACGTCTCCTTCGACACCACCGTTCCCGTCTTCGTCGCCTTCGGGCTGTTCTCCACGGTCCTGGGCGTCACCATCGGCGCCCTGATCCGGCGCACGGTGCCCGCCATGGCCCTCACCTTCCTCACCGGGTACGCGGCGACGATCGCCTTCGACCTCGTCAAGGACAGGCTCGCCACCCCGCGCCGGATCGCCTTCCCACTGGAAGGGGCGCGGCCGGCCGCGCTCGACGAGGCCGTGCTGGTCGACAACTGGGTGGGCACGGCCTCCGGGGACCTGTACGGGTGGGGCACCTGCGCGAACGACGTGGCTCCGGAGGCCTGCCGCGCCAAGATGGGGATCGTCAACTCGGTGTGGGACTACTTCGGCAAGGATCAGATGGCGGGCATGCAGTGGGCCGCCTCCGGCATCTTCCTCGTCCTGGCCGGGCTCCTCGTCGCCCTGCTGCTCTGGCGCACCAGGCGCGGACCGTTCTGATCCGCGACCTACGCTGACCATCGACGACGAAGCAACGAAGGAGGCGGGCACCGTGGTCGTGTTTCGCATCGAACGCCGCAGCGGCCTGCCCGCCTACCTCCAGATCGTCCAACAGGTGGAACAGGCGCTGCGCATGGGCGCCCTCGTCGAGGGAGACAAACTGCCCACCGCCGCGCAAGTGGCGGCCAGCACCAAGGTCAACCCGAACACCACCCTCAAGGCGTACCGCGAACTGGAACGCGCCGGACTCGTCGAAGTGCGGCAGGGCGCCGGCACCTTCGTCCTCCAGTCGTCCTCGGGCCCCCTGACCGATCCGGAGTCCCCGCTGCGTTCCCAACTCGGCGCCTGGATGCGGCAGGCCCGCGAGGAGGGCCTCACACCCTCGGACGTCACCGCTCTCTTCGACACCGTGCACGCCGAGACGTTCCCGACGGTCGGCACGGCGTAGGCCGGGGCCCCCCGGGCGCGTCCGGGAGGCCGGACCCGGCGCGCGGGGGCGCCGGAGAACGCCCGCACGCCGGTCGGCTTTTGGATTGCCCGACGATCCTCAATACGATCCGGCGATGATCACAAGAAAAAGGGCGGCGGCCGCGGCGTGCGGCCTGCTGGCCACACTGGCCGTCGGGCTCTTCCCGGCACAGGCCTCGGCAGGCGAGCCGGCGGCGAAAGAGCCGCCCAAGGTCGAATTGGTCCTGGACGTCAGCGGTTCGATGCGGGCGACCGACATCGACGGGAAATCCCGGATGTCCGCGGCGAAGCAGGCGTTCAACGAGGTCCTCGACGCCGTACCGGACGACGTACTCCTGGGCATACGGACCCTCGGCGCCACCTACCCCGGCGACGACAGGAAACTCGGCTGCAAGGACACCCGGCCCCTCTACCCCGTCGGCCCGCTGAACCGGACCGAGGCCAAGACGGCCGTGGCCACCCTCGCCCCCACCGGCTGGACCCCGATCGGCCCGGCCCTGCTCGGCGCCGCCGATGACCTCAAGGGCGGCGACGCCACCCGCAGGATCGTGCTCATCACGGACGGCGAGGACACCTGCGCCCCGCTCGACCCCTGCGAGGTCGCCCGCGACATCGCCGCCCGGGGCATCCACCTGACCATCGACACACTCGGCCTCGTACCCGACGCCAAGACGCGCGAGCAGCTCATCTGCATCGCCGAGGCCACCGGCGGCACCTACACCTCGGTCCAACACACCGAGGAACTCTCCGGCCGGGTCAAACAACTCGTCGACCGCGCAGCCGCGCCCGTGGTCACCCCCGTGGCCACCACGGGAACCGGACAGTGCCGGGACGCCCCCGTGCTGGGGGCCGGCCTGTACACCGACCGCGAGACGTTCGGCGAGCACCGCTGGTACAAGGTGGCCGTCAAGCCCGGCCAGGAACTGCGCGCCTCGGTGAGCATCGGCTCCGACCGCGCCGTCAACAACGACTACGGCGTCATGCTGCGCGCGTCGACCGTCCACGGACGGGAGATCGTCCGGGGCTCGGAGGCGGGTGACGGTCGCACCGACCTCCTCTCCACGGGCCTGCGGTACCCCAAGGCCGTCCTCGACGACGCCGACGGCAACGAGGTGACGGAGCCGGAGACGGTCTGCCTCCAGGTCAGCAACTCCTTCTCGGCGCCCGCCTCGGTCAAGACCACCCCCGGCATGCCCGTCGAACTGACCATCGACGTGGTCGACGGCCCCGACGACACCTCCGACGTGGCGTCCTTCGGCCTCGGTCGCGGCTGGTGGCTGCTGGGCGTGCTCGTGCTCACCGGCCTCGTGGTCGGTGTG
Organism: Streptomyces sp. NPDC102278; assembly: GCF_044766345.1. Taxonomy (NCBI): domain Bacteria; kingdom Bacillati; phylum Actinomycetota; class Actinomycetes; order Kitasatosporales; family Streptomycetaceae; genus Streptomyces; species Streptomyces sp. NPDC102278. Next base: position 160,467 of record NZ_JBIWLV010000011.1, read on the forward strand.
GTCTGGGGCTGGATCTCCCGCTGGCGCATCTCCGTCTGGAGGACCAACTGATGCGAACCGTACGCGCACTGACGGCCGTCGCCCTGGCCGGCGGCGCCCTCCTCGGCCTCGCCGGAGCGGCCGCCGCCGACACCCCGTCCCCATCGGCGAGCACCGCCGCCGCCGGGCCGACGGAGGCGGGCACGAGCTTCCGTACCGCCACCTCGGTCAAGGTGGGTCAGGAGGCCACCGCCGAGGCGTCCACCGGTGACTACCTGTACTGGGTGCTCCCGCTGGACGCGGGCCAACGGGCCACCGTCAAGGCCACGGTGACACTGCCGGCCGCCGCCTCCCGACACGGCGCGGCCAACTGGCGGATCGACGTCTACGACGGGCTGCGCCGCCGCCAGCCCTGCATGTACGGCAAGCAGGCCGCACCGGCGGCCAAGGACGCCGGCGCCGTCGAGCTGTCCTGCACCCTGCGGCCGGTGCGGACCGGCGCCGACCAGTGGGCCGACGATCCGCTGCCGGGCAGCTACTACGTCCGCCTCACCGTGGTCGACCTGGCCCCGGAGGACCTGGGGCAGCCGGTCCGGACGCGGGTCCGGGCCGACGCGGTGGACACGGGCGGCGCCTACGCCGTGGACGGCGCCCTGTCCGCGCCCCTGGTACCCGGCATCACGGCGGCGCGGGCGGCGGAAGCCGATGGTGAGCAGCAGGCGGCCGGCATCGAGCCGGAGGGCGGCTGGGCCGGCGGCCGGTGGTCCGACCGCTGGATCTGGACCGTGGCCGGCGGGCTGCTCGCCGCCCTCGCGGGCATCGGCGGGTACTCCCTGACCCGCGGCTCGGGCCGTCCCGCACGGACCGCCTCCGGCGGATGACCGGGGAGCGGCCCCCACCCCGCGCCGGGTGGTGGCCGCTCCGCCGTTCGGCCCCCGCGCGCGACGGCGACTCCTCCGTGCGCGTGACCCGTACGGAGGCTGTCCGGGCGGATCCGGCCCGCCGCCGGCCGAGTCGACGTGACGAAGATCGTTCCTCTCCTACGATGGCGGCCCCGTCGGCGGTCGCATCGAGGAGTGCCGTGTCCCGATCCCCCTGGTCCGCCGTACTGGCCACCCTGCCCCTGATCGCCTCCGCCGTCCTCGCCACCGCGCTGCCGGCCTCCGCGAGCGGTCCCGGGCACGACGGCGACGGCCACGCGCCGTCCGGCCCCTCCCACCGGAGGATCACCACCGAGACCCGGCCCGGCGAAGCGGCCTCCCTCGGCGAGGACCACGCCCGGGCCCACGCCGGCCGGCGCCTGGCGGCCCGGGGCGCCCAGGGCTACCCGCAGACGAAGCGCACCGAGAGCCTGGACGCCCTGAGCGCCTCCCAGCGGCGGACCAACGCCGGCTTCACCGCGGCGCGGTCCGGACGCTTCACCGACTACTTCCCCGCCCCCGACTTCGGGGTCCACCTCGCCCAACTCCCCACGGGCAAGGTGCTCTTCTTCTCCTTCGAGCGGGTCGAGGCGGACCCGACCAAGGAGACCGGGCCGACCGACCGGATCGGCGGGACCAACGCCGGCCGGGCCTACCTCTGGGATCCCGCCAAGGGCACCGGAGCCCGCGCCTTCAAGAACGTGCCGCCCCCCACCGTGCTGATGCCCGACGGCACCTACGTCCCGCGCCCGGCCCCCTTCTTCTGCGCGGGTCACTCCTTCCTGCCCAACGGCATGGTCGGCGTATTCGGCGGCAACGGCGGCGGCAAGGGCGGCACCGGGGCCCGACTGTCCTTCGTCTTCGACCCGTGGACCGAGACCTGGTTCCGCAACCGCGACATGGCGGTGGGCCGCTGGTACCCCTCCGTGGTCACCGGGGCCGACGGCCGCCAACTCATCATGTCCGGGCAGGACGAACGGGGCACCGGACACCCCACCCCCCTGGTGGAGAGGTTCCCGGCCCGCAACCGCCCCGTGCCCTGGCGTGCCTACGACATCCCGGTGGGTGTCCCCTCGGAGCGGTTCGGGGCCGACGCCCCCTTCCGCAACGACTACCCGCACCTCTTCTCGCTCCGCGACGGCATGATCTACGGCCTCGGCCGCGACGCCGACCAGCAGTGGCTGTTCGACCCGGTCAAGGAGACCCGCGTCGACCTGCCCCGTCGCCCGGCGGACTTCCGGGGCTACGGATCCGCGGTACCGCTCCCGGCCGGCTTCCGGGGTCCGGACTCGGTGCTGGTCCTCGGCGGCGACCCGCGCGACCCGTTCACGTACCGGCTGTCCGGCGGCGCCTGGAGCACGGACGGCCCGCGCGCCTTCGGCCGCACCCAGGACGACACCCTGATCCTGCCGGACGCGACCCTGCTCACCGTCAACGGAGCCCTCGACACCCGCGACTACGGCTTCGGGCCGTTCAACCCCAAGGCCGACCTCAAGTACCGACAGATCGAACTCCGCGACGCCCGGGGCCACTGGAGCCTGGGGCCCGCCCAACGCCTGCCCCGGGGCTACCACTCCAACGCCCTCGTCATGCCCGACGGGCGGGTCCTCGTCACCGGCGACGAACTCCAACAGATCGCCAACGACCCCGACATCGCGGACGGCATGGACGGCAGCATCGAGCTGTACGAACCCGCCTACCTGCACCGGGGGACCCGACCCGCCCTCGACCGGGTCCCCGGCCACGTGCTCGCCCACGACACCGACTTCCAGGTGCGCACCTCCACCCCCGGCGAGGTGGCGCGGGCCGTGCTCCTCGCCCCGACGACCGTCACGCACTCGATCAACACCAGCCAGCGGCACCTGGAACTGCGCCGCACCGGCACCCGGGGCGACATCCTCGACCTGCGGACGCCCCCGTCCGCCGCCGACGCCCCGCCCGGTTACTACATGCTGTTCCTGCTGAACTCCCGAGGCGTCCCCAGCACGGCCAAATGGGTCAGGCTGGGGGTCCGTTAACGCTCGCGCAGGGCGCGCAGGGCCCCGTCCGCGACGCGTACGCCGCCTCCCGGCGACCGTCCTCGCGCGCTCGTCCATGCACGGCAGGCCATCGCCGCCCCGGCCGCCCCAGCCGCCCCCGCCGTCCCCGCGGTCCCGGGTTCGCCGGCAGACCCATCCGGGGCGGCGCCGGCCCCGAATACCGGTCGACCCATGTCGCCCCGAGGTGAGCGAGGCCGCGATGCGCAACGACCACAACCCCGACGGCCACGAACGGCATCCGCTGGTCGGGCGCCTCGTGCGGGACACCGCGTCCGGTGTCGAGGGACGCCTGATGGCCGTGGTTCGCGAGGAACTCCCCAGCCACACGGGCACCCCCCGCTGGATCCGCCGCGCGTACATCCGCCCGCGCGGCGGGGGAGTGGAGCGCATCGCCGACCCCGCCGACATCGAACCCGTGGACGCGGACCGACTGTCGCTCGTCTGAGGCGGGCTCAACCACGCACGCCGCCACCGACCCCCTCCCGGCGTACGGCGGCCCGGTGCGGGTCCGGCCGTACCTCGTCCGCCGCCCGGACCGTCAGGTGGACCCGCAGCACGCCGACCCACACCAGGGCCGACCCCAGCAGGTGCAGGGTCACGGCGAGCGCCGGCAGCCCCGTCAGGGACTGGAACAGGCCCACCGCGCCCTGGGCCACCAGCACGGCGACGAAGAGCGTCGTCGTGCGGCGCGCCGCACCGTACCCCTCCCGCGGCAACACGACGAGGAGCCGCCCGGCGAGCAACAGCACCGCGGCGGCCAGTACGCCGTGCGCCACCGTCACCGTGGCCCAGTCGAACGGCATCCGCCGCACGTCGGAGGAGTCCCCCGCGTGCGGACCGGACCCGGTGGTCACCGTGCCCACCACGACCAGCAGGGCCGTCGTGGCCACCAGAGTCCAGGACAGCGAGCGGTGCCGGCCGGCGGACCGCCGGCCGGGGGAGAGGTCCAAGGGGGACGCGCCGTCCCCGGCCGGCACCGCGTGCCGGGTCCACACGGCGGCCATCAACAGCAGGGTCGCCGCGAGGAAGTGCGCGGCGACCACGTAGGGGCTCAGCCGCATCCACACGGTGACCCCGCCCACCAGGGCGTTCAGGACGACGACCCAGAACTGCGCCCAGGCGCCGCGCAGCACCGCGGGCATCGGATGGCGTTGAAGGCGGGCCGCGATCACGACCCACCCCACGATCAGGCACAGCACCCCGGTGAGCAGCCTGTTGCCGAACTCGATCGCGCCGTGCAGTCCCATCTCGGAGGTGGGGGCCAGCGTTCCGGTCGTGCACATCGGCCACTCGGGGCAGCCCAGGCCGGAACCGGTGACCCGGACGATCCCACCGCCCACGACGATCGCGACGGCCGCAACCACGGACGTCGTCGCGGCCCACCGGACGCTGCGGGGACCGAGCGTGAACCTGGCCGCCGCCCAGGAAAGAGGAGTGCGCACGATCGACCTTCCCCGAGGCGGCGCCCACCGGGGACGACCGCGCGTTGATCCGGAGGACCCAGCCTACGGCCGTGCCGTGCGCCGTCGTTGACGGGGTGTCGGTACGCGACCGGAGGGGTCGGGGTCCGCGGGTTGTGCGTTCTCGGGCCATCCCGTGCGCACGGCGGGGAAAGAGGCGGCCGCGTTCCGCTCGTACGTTCGGGGAGTGCCGAGCCGCGGGAGCCCGCGGTGTTCGGCCCTCATCGCCTCCCCCTGAGACAAGGACCCCTCATGTTCGACATCACCAAGGTCCGGGCCGCCGGTGGCCGGGACCTGCTGACACCCGAGAACTCCGTCATGCTCTTCGTCGACCACCAGCCGCAGATGTTCTTCGGCGTCGGCAGCGGAGACCGCGCCGCGATCATCGACAGCACCGTCGGCCTCGCCAAGGCCGCCCGCGCCTTCGACGTCCCGGCCGTGCTGACGACGGTCGCCGCCGAGTCCTTCTCCGGCCCGATCCTGCCGCAACTCGCGGCCGTGTTCCCCGAGCAGGACGCCATCGACCGCACCTCCATGAACGCCTGGGAGGACGAGGCCCTCGTCGAGGCGGTCAAGGCGACCGGCCGCACGAAGATCATCCTGTCGGGGCTGTGGATCGAGGTCTGCCTGGTCCTGCCCGCGCTGTCCGCACTGGAGCAGGGATACGAGGTCTACGTGGTCTCCGACGCCTCCGGCGGCGTCAGCCCGGCCGCCCACGAGCACGCCCCGCAGCGCATGCTCGCCGCCGGCGCCGTACCCGTCACCTGGGTGCAGGTGCTGCTGGAGCTCCAGCGCGACTGGGCCCGCCAGGAGACGTACGGCGCCGTGATGGAGATCGTCAAGGAGCACGCCGGTGCCTACGGCCTCGGCGTCGTGTACGCACAGTCGGTCATCGACGAACACGCGTCGGGCTGAGCGGAGTTGGACACCGGTCTCCTGATCCTGCGCCTCCTGGCCGGCCTGCTCGTCGCCGGGCACGGGGTACAGAAGATCAGTTTCCGCCTCGGCGGGCACGGACTCGAAGGCGGGGCACGGGAGTTCCGCGGCGACGGCTTCCGCGGCGGCAACCTGACGGCGCTCGCCGCGGGCGCCGGCCAGATCGGCTCCGGGCTCCTGCTGGCCCTGGGGCTGCTCACCCCGCTCGCCGCCACCGGCGCCATCGGCGTCATGACGGTCGCGCTCACCGTGAAATGGCACAACGGGCTCTGGGTGCAGAACGACGGCTACGAATACCCCCTGGTCCTGATCGCGACGGCGGCCGCCCTGGCGGCCACCGGACCCGGCGCCTGGTCCCTGGACCGGGTGCTCGGGCTGACGCCGTACCCCCTGTGGTGGCTCGGCGTCGCCCTGGTCTCGGGCGTCGGCAGCGGACTGCTCACCCGGGTCGTCCTGCACACCGCCGCCCCCCGCCCGACGGGCGACGCGTGGCCGCAGGGCCACACCTGCGGCACACCATCCGACAGAGGAGAACACCATGCCTTTCATCAAGGTCGCCGAGGGCAACTCCGCCCCCGTCGAGCTGTACTACGAGGACCACGGCCGGGGACGGCCCGTCGTCCTGATCCACGGGTGGCCGCTGAACGGGGCGTCCTGGGAGCGGCAGACCGCCGCCCTGCTCGCCGCGGGCCACCGCGTGGTGACCTACGACCGGCGCGGCTTCGGCCGCTCCGACCAACCCTGCGGCGGTTACGACTACGACACCTTCGCGGCCGATCTGAACGAGGTCCTCACCGCACTCGACCTGCGCGACGCCGCCCTCGTCGGCTTCTCGATGGGCAGCGGCGAGGCGACCCGCTACCTCGGCACGTACGGCTCGGAGCGCATCGCCAAGGCCGTCGTGATCGGGGTCGTCCCGCCCTTCCTGCTCAAGACCGAGGACAACCCCGGCGGAGTCGACGCCGCCGTCTTCGAGGGCATCGAGGAGGCGATCGGGGCCGACCGCTTCGCCTTCCTGACCGCCTTCCTCGCCGACTTCTACAACGTGGACGCACTGGGCGGCGAGCGGATCAGCGAGGAGGCCGTGCGGGCGAGTTGGAACGTCGCCGTCGGCGCCTGCGCCAAGGGCACCCTCGACTGCGTCCGGGCCTGGCTGACGGACTTCCGCGCCGACCTGCCCCGCATCGACGTACCCACCCTGATCATCCACGGCGACGCCGACCGGACCCTGCCCATCGACGCCACCGCGATCCCGCTGTCGAAGGCGATCGCCGGCGCCGAACTGCGCGTCGTCGAGGGCGGCCCGCACGGCCTGACCTGGACCCACGCGGACGAGGTCAACACCGCGCTGCTCGCCTTCATCGGCTGACCGGACCCGCCCACCCGAACCGCGTACGGGAGCGCCGCCGACCCCTCTCGTGCGGCGCCCCCGCACGCCCCGCCCACGGCCCCGTACGGCGCCCGCCCCGCGCGCCCACCCGGTCGGGCCAATCACGCCACACGCCGGGCGGTCTCCCGGCTCGCAGTGGCCCCCGGTGTGATCCTGAACGCCGCGATCACCCAGGTCGCCCCCGGCCCCGCCCGAACCCCCGGCCCCGCCCGAACCCCCGGCCCCGCCCGAACCCTCCGACCTCCCGAAGGAGCACCGTCATGACCTACCGTCAGCCCGTACTGGAACCCGCCGCGCAGGCCTTCGCCAACGCCACCGCCCAGCCGCCGTTCCTCTACCAGATCCCGCCCGCCGACGGCCGCAAGGCCGTGGACGACGTACAGAACGGCGAAGGCGTCACCCTGCCCCCGGTCGACGAGGAGTGGATCACCGTCCCGGGCGGCCCCACCGGGGAGGTACGGACCCGGATCGTCCGCCCCCGGGGCCTCACCGGCCCCCTCCCCGTCATCCTCTACATCCACGGAGCCGGCTGGGTCTTCGGCAACGCGCACACCCACGACCGGCTGGTCCGCGAGCTCGCCGTCGGCGCCGGCGCGGCCGTCGTCTTCCCCGAGTACGACCTCTCGCCCGAGGCGCGCTACCCCGTCGCCATCGAGCAGAACTACGCCGTCGCCCAGTGGATCGGCCGCGAGGGGCGGGAGAAGGACCTCGACGGCACGCGCCTCGCCGTCGCCGGCGACTCGGTCGGCGGCAACATGAGCGCCGCCCTCACCCTCATGGCCAAGGAACGCGGCGACGTCACCGTCGTCCACCAGGTGCTGTTCTACCCGGTCACCGACGCCGCCTTCGACACCGAGTCGTACGAGCGGTTCGAGACGGGCTACTTCCTGCGCCGCGAGGCGATGCAGTGGTTCTGGGACCAGTACACGACCGACGAGGCCGACCGCGCCCGCATCACCGCCTCCCCGCTGCGCGCCTCCCTCGACGAACTCACCGGACTGCCCCCCGCCCTGATCGTCACCGCCGAGGCCGACGTCCTGCGCGACGAGGGCGAGGCGTACGCCGCCAAGCTGCGCGCCGCCGGCGTCCCGGTCACCGCCCTGCGCGTCCAGGGGACCATCCACGACTTCGTCATGCTGAACGCCCTCCGCGAGACCCGGGCGGCGGAACTCGCCATCAACCTCGCCGTCGACACCCTGCGCGAGGCCCTCGCGTGACGGCCGGCATGCCGGTCGCGGGCATAGCCCCGGCCCCCGACGGCCGGCAACCGGCCGCCGACCTGCTCGTGCGCAACGCCAAGGTGTTCACCGCGGACCCGGATCGCCCCGCGGCCCGGGGCGTGGCGATCCGCGACGGCCGGATCGTGGGCATCGGCGACGACCATGAGCTCGGGGGCCTGGTGGGCCCGGCGACCAGGGTGATCGACGCCCTGGGGTGCCGGGTCGTCCCCGGCCTGAACGACTCGCACCTGCACGTCATCCGGGGCGGTCTCAACTACGTGCTGGAACTGCGCTGGGACGGGGTGCGCTCCCTGCGCCACGCCCTGGCCATGCTCCGCGAGCAGGCCGGCCGGACCCCCAAGGGGCAGTGGATCCGGGTCGTCGGCGGCTGGACCGCGGAGCAGTTCGCCGAACGCCGCATGCCCACCGTGGCCGAGTTGAACGCCGCCGCGCCCGACACCCCCGTCTTCGTGCTCCACCTCTACCAGTCGGTCGGCCCTGATGAACCGCGCCGCGGTGCGGGCCGCCGGCTTCGACCGGAGCACCCCCGACCCGCGCGGCGGTCAGATCGTGCGCGGCAGGGACGGCGAGCCGAACGGGGTCCTCCTGGCGGCGCCGAGCGCCCTCGTCCTGTACTCCACCCTCGCCAAGGCACCCACCCTCGACGAGGCCGACAAGCGGACCTCCACCCGACACTTCCTGCGGGAACTCAACCGCTTCGGCCTGACCTCGGCGGTGGACGCGGCGGGCGGCTTCCAGAACTTCCCCGACAACTACGCCACCGTCACCGACCTGGCCCGCACGGGAGAGCTGTCCCTGCGGATCGCCTACCACCTCTTCCCGCAGACGGCCGGCCAGGAGATCGCCGACCTGACCCGCTGGACCGAGACGGTCAGGCCCGAGGGCGGCGACGAGTGGCTCCGCCTGAACGGCGCGGGCGAGAACCTGACCTGGGCGGCCGCCGACTTCGAGAACTTCTCCGAACCGGGGCCCGAACTCGCCGCCGACTGCGAGAACGAGTTCGAGACGGCCGTACGGCTCCTGCTGGAGAAGGGCTGGGGCTTGCGCCTCCACGCCACCTACGACGAGACGATCCGCCGCGACCTCGCCGTCTTCGAGAAGCTCGCTGCCGAAGGCCTGTTCCCCGGCGGTGGCCGCTGGCTCTTCGACCATGCCGAAACGGTCTCCGACGACAGCCTGGACCGCATCGCCGCCCTGGGCGGCGCCCTCTCCGTCCAGAACCGGATGTCCTTCCAGGGCGCCGCCTTCCTGGACCGGTACGGGCGCGAGGCCGCCTCCCGCACACCGCCGGTCCGCGCGATGCTGGACCGCGGCCTTACCGTCGCCGCCGGAACCGACGCCACGCGCGTGTCCTCGTACAACCCGTGGGTCTCGCCGCACTGGCTGGTGACGGGCCGCACCGTCGGCGGCACGTCGCTGTACCCGCCCGGGAACCTGGTCGACCGGGAGACCGCGCTGGCCCTCTACACCCGCGGCGGCGCCCGGCTCACCGGCGAGGAGGACGTGAAGGGCGTCCTCAAGGAGGGCTGTCTCGGTGACCTGGCCATCCTGACGCAGGACTACCTGAGCGTCCCCGAGGCCGCGATCCCCGACATCGAATCCGTCCTCACGGTCGTCGGCGGTCGGATCGTCTACGCGACGGCCGAGTACGAGGGACTCGACGAGCCCGTTCCACCGGTCAGCCCGCACTGGAGCCCGGTGGCCCACTTCGGCGGCTACCAGGCCCGTCCCGAAGGCGGGGCGAGCGGTGTGCGCCAGGCCGAGGCGATGGCGGAGGCCGCGGCGGAGTCCGAGCAACACCGGCTCTGGCGCGTCGCGCGCGGCGCGGCGCCCGCCGTGGCGCCGCCCGTCCTCGACGCCTGCTTCACACACTGATCGGCGCCGGCCCGCGTCACGCGCCGATCGGCCCAATGCGTCGATCGGCTGCACGCATCGAACAAGGGAAACCCACCACATGAGTACCGCCTTCGTTCCCGGCGAGGCCGGGGGCACTGAACCGGCGCCGCCCGGACGCCGGTTCGGACCGGACCTCAGGGCGATGACGCGGATCAACCTGCGGCCGATCGCCTCGCCCGTGCCGCTCGGCTTCTTCACCGTGGCCATCGCCTCCGTGATGACCGGCTGCCTCCAACTCGGCGTCTTCGAGACCGACGACCGCCGCGCCGTAGCCCTGTGCGTGCTGCCCGCCTTCACCCTGCAACTCGTGGTGAGCGTCCTCGCCTTCGGGGCCCGGGACGTGATCGCGGCCACGCTCATGGGGACCTTCGCGGGCAGCTGGCTCGCCTACGCCCTGGTCGTGGGCACCGGCGCGGCCGGCGGGCACCGGGTGCTCGGGGTGTTCAACCTCGCGTTCCTGTGCTTCGGGGCGCTGATGGCGGCCGTGACCCGGCCCAAACGGGCGCTGTGGCTGGTCCTGGTGGTGTCGCTGTCCCGCTGGGCGGCCACCGGCCCGGCCGGGCTGATCGGGGCCGACTGGCTCGGGTACACGGCGGGCGCCCTGGGGATCGCGGTGGCGCTCGTCGCCACGTACGCGGCCTTCGCGTTGATGATGGAGGACATGCGCAGCGAGGAGGTGCTCCCCATCGGCCGCAGCGGGCCCGCCCACACGGCCGTCGAGGGCGACCTCGCGGTGCAGCTGCGAAACCTCGAACGGCAGGCGGGCGTACGGCGCACGCTCTGAACGGCCACGCCCGCGCGACATCGCAGGTCAGCCGGGCCGCGGGCGGCGTCGCGCCCCCGCGGCCGGACGAGCGGACCCCGGGGGAGAGCGCGCCGGGCGGTACCCCTTGAAAGATCAAACTGGTGTCGGGTTAGCATATGAGCGCCGCCTAGCTCGAAAGATAAACCTGTGACTGTCAATGACGACTCGTTCACCAACTGGAAAAACCGCGAGGAGATCGCGGAATCGATGATCCCGATCATCGGGAAGCTGCACCGCGAGCGGGACGTGACCGTCCTGCTGCACAGCCGCTCCTTGGTGAACAAGTCGGTGGTCAGCATCCTCAAGACCCACCGATTCGCCCGTCAGATCGCCGGCGAGGAGCTCTCGGTCACCGAGACCCTGCCGTTCCTGGAGGCGCTCACCCCGCTCGACCTCGGCCCGTCCCAGATCGACATCGGGATGCTCGCCGCGACCTACAAGAGCGACACCCGGGGTCTCTCGGTGGGCGAGTTCACCGCCGAGTCCGTGGCCGGCGCCACCGGCGACAACAAGATCGAGTGCCGCGAGTCGCGTGACGTCGTCCTGTACGGCTTCGGCCGCATCGGCCGCCTCGTCGCCCGACTGCTGATCGAGAAGGCCGGTTCCGGCAACGGTCTGCGCCTGCGCGCCATCGTCGTCCGTCAGGGCGGCGAGCAGGACATCGTCAAGCGCGCCTCGCTGCTGCGCCGTGACTCCATCCACGGTCAGTTCCAGGGCACGATCACCGTCGACGAGGCGAACAGCAAGATCATCGCCAACGGCAACGAGATCAAGGTGATCTACGCCGCCGACCCGTCGGAGATCGACTACACGGCGTACGGCATCAAGGACGCCATCCTCATCGACAACACCGGCAAGTGGCGCGACCGCGAGGGCCTCTCCAAGCACCTCCGCCCCGGCATCGACAAGGTGGTCCTGACCGCGCCGGGCAAGGGCGACGTCCCGAACATCGTCCACGGCGTCAACCACGACACGATCAAGCCGGACGAGCAGATCCTGTCCTGCGCCTCCTGCACCACCAACGCGATCGTCCCGCCGCTCAAGGCGATGGCGGACGAGTACGGCGTCCTGCGGGGCCACGTGGAGACCGTCCACTCGTTCACCAACGACCAGAACCTGCTGGACAACTACCACCCGGCCGACCGTCGAGGCCGCTCCGCGCCGCTCAACATGGTCATCACCGAGACCGGCGCCGCCTCCGCCGTCGCCAAGGCGCTGCCCGAACTCAAGGCGCCGATCACCGGCAGCTCGATCCGCGTCCCGGTGCCGGACGTGTCGATCGCGATCCTCAGCCTGCGGCTCGGTCGCGAGACCACCCGCGAGGACGTCCTCGACTACCTGCGGAACGTGTCGCTGACCTCGCCGCTCAAGCGGCAGATCGACTTCACCACCGCCCCCGACGCGGTGTCGAGCGACTTCATCGGCTCGCGCCACGCCTCGATCGTCGACGCCGGCGCCACCAAGGTCGACGGTGACAACGCGATCCTGTACCTCTGGTACGACAACGAGTTCGGCTACTCCTGCCAGGTCATCCGTGTCGTCCAGCACGTCTCCGGGGTGGAGTACCCGACCTTCCCGGCCCCGGCGGTCTGATCCCGCCGCACGTGCGACCCGGTGTCCCGACGGGGCGACGGTGGGGCGCGGACCGATGCCGACGGCATCCGGTCCCCGGCCCCGCCGCCGCCCCGTCGGCATGTGCGGGGCCGGCGGTCGGGGCGGTCGTGAAGCCTCCCGCCTCCCACGCGCATCAGCCGGGCGCCGCTGGGAAGGACAACCCCATGACCGTTTCCGCGCCGCCGACCAGCCCGCACCCCCCGACCGCCCGATCCCGGACGGTACGCCGCCTCCCGGCGCGGGTCACGGCGGTCGGCGCGGCCGCCGTCCTGTGCCTGGTGGCGTCGGCCACCGGCGCCCAGGCGATCGTCCACGGGAAGGACTCCACCGAGGCGTATCCGTTCATGGCCTCGATCCCGATGACGCTGGACGAGGGCCCCGCCACCCTCGACGGGGTGTGCGGAGGCGCGCTGATCGCCCCCCAATGGGTGGTGACGGCCGCGCACTGCGCCCAGGACGTCGGGGCGACCCACCCGACCGGGACGGTACGGATCGGAAGCGACAAGCGGCACTCCGGGGGCACGGTCGCCAAGATCGTCCGAAAGGTGGTCCACCCGGGGTACGACGGCCTGGGCGAGAAGCGCTCCACCAACGACATCGCCCTCCTCGAACTGGACCGCCCCGTCCGGCAGAAGCCCGTCGCCATCGCCGACCACGGGCCCAAGGTGGGCGCCCCCACCCGGGTCATCGGCTTCGGAACCGTGGTCGACGCCCTGGACCCCGAACACTGGGTCTTCCCCGAACGTCTCCAGGAACTCGACACCCGCGGCCTCGCCACCGGCCACTGCGCGGAGATCAACGCGAAGAGCGAGCTGTGCACGGCCGCGCGCACCCCCCGGGCGATGGCCTGCTCCGGCGACTCCGGAGGCCCCCAGATCCAGCGCCTCGCCGGCCGCTGGCAGCTCGTCGGCGCCACCTCCGGGGACGGCGACCACGCCGCAGACCCGCACTGCGTCGGCGGCCCCGGGATCTGGACCTCCGTACCCGCGCACAAGGACTGGATCGCCAGGACGACCGCGGCGCACCACTGACCGCCTTGCGGGGTGCCGACCGACTCCTTCCGGTCACGGCACTAGGGAACGACTAGCGTCTTGCCGCGCGCCTCGCCCCGGTACATCCGGTCGATCGCGGCCGGGGCCTCGGAGAGGGGGCGGACGTGATGGATGGCCGGCGTCAGCTCGCCCGCCTCGACGTGCCGCCCGAGGACGTCGAGGTCGGCTCGGCGTTCGACGGCCATGAAGGGCTTCAGGTCGTGCCGGACGAAGGGGTTCAGCAGCGCGGCGCGCAGCACCCGGGCCATCGTGCCGATCCAGCGACCGCCGCCCTCGCCGCCGATGAGGACGAGCGTCCCCCGAGGGGTCAGGGCCCGTCGCAGGTGGGAGAGGCCGCGGTTGCCGGCGGTGTCGAGTATGAGGTGGTAGGCGCGGACGCCGTCGGCGAACTCCTCGCGGGTGTAGTCGATGACCTCGTCCGCGCCGAGCGAACGCACCAGTTCCGTCTTCGAGGTGCTGCACACCCCGGTGACGTGCGCGCCGTACGCCTTGGCCAATTGCACGGCGTACGTACCCACCCCGCCCGCCGCGCCGATGACCAGGACCCGCTGCCCCGGTCGGACGCGGCCCGCGTCACGAAGGGCCTGGAGCGCGGTGAGGCCCGAGACGGGGAGGGCGGCGGCGTGCTCAGGGGGGATGCCCGCGGGCACGGGAGCGATCTTGTCCTGCCGGGCGGTCGCGTACTGGGCGAACGAACCCTCGCACACGCCGAACACCTCGTCCCCCACCCGGAAGGCGCTCACCCCGTCACCGACGGCCTCGATCTTCCCGACCACCTCCCGGCCGCGCACGGGCACCTTGGGCCGCCGCAATCCGTAGCCCATCAGGCGCACGAGGTAGGGCCGGCCGGTCATGAGGTGCCAGACCCCGGCGTCCAGGGCGGCGGCCCGGACCGCGATCAACACCTCGCCGCCGCCCGGCGTGGGCGTTTCGACGTCCCGGAGCTCCAACACCTCGGTTGAGCCGTACCTGTCCTGTGCGATCGCCTTCACGGCGTCGTCCCTTCCTCGTCCGCGTACTGGAAGACCTGTTCGAGCGGGACCGCGAAGACGCGGGCGATCCGGAACGCCGTTTCCAGCGAGGGCGAGTAGCGGCCCTTCTCGATGGCGATGACGGTCTGCCGGGTCACGCCGACGCGTTCGGCCAGCTCCGCCTGCGTCATCTCCCCGTGCGCGAAGCGCAGGGTCCGGATCCGGTTCGTGATGCCGGTCGCCTTCACCACGACTGGAACCCCCACCGGTAGGCGGCGAGCTTCACGGTGGAACCGAGCAGCGCCGAGAGGACGAATCCCAGGTAGATCGCGTTGGAGATCCAGAAATGGTCCGCCTCGACCATCGACAGGGCCAGGGCGGCCACGGCGCCGATGACGAGGAAGGACTGCCCGGCGTGATCGCCGAGGCGGCCGATCTCCTTGTCCCGCTGGTCCTTGACGTCGGCCTCGCGGGGCGAGGCCAGCGCGACGGCGATGTTCAGGGCGATCGCGGCGGCGATCGCGCCCCCCACTGTCCACAGCAGGGGGGCCGCGTACGCGACCTCCGCGAGCGGCACGCCGTCGCCGGCCCGCCCCAGCACCACGGCCAGGTAGACGGCGTACCCGACGACGGCCACCACCGCCGCGATCCACGCGCGCTTCTCCTCGAAGGCCACGTCCGCACCCACTCCCGTGTAAAGCAACTTTGACACGAGGAATGTAAAATCATTCGTACACCATGTCAATTATTTCTTACATGGAACCTCGGGTGGGCTCGAACGGGCCGCCGGGACCGAAGACCAGCTCGCCGAAGCGTTCACCGATGCGGCGATGCCCCTCGGGGTCCGGGTGCAGGTCGTCGGGCAGCGGCAGTTCCGCGAAGTCCGCCTCGCCGTACAGCGCACGTCCGTCGAGGTGGTGAAGGTTCGGGTCCCCGGCCGCCCGCCGCGCGGTGATGCGGGCCAGCTCCGCTCGGATGACGGTCAGCGTCAGCCGTCCGGCCGCGACGTCCGCCGGGTCGCCCATCGCGCGGAAACGCAGCCTCTGCCCGTCGAACTCCGGCGCCAGGGGCCCCGGGGTGTCCTCCTGCAAGGGGCAGAGCACGGGGGAGACCACCAGCAGGGGCGTGCTCGGGTGCCCCTCGCGGATGGTGTCGAGGAAGCCGTGGACCGCCGGCGTGAAGGCGCGCAGCCGCATCAGGTCGGTGTTGACCAGATTGATGCCGATCTTGACGCTGATCAGGTCCGCGGCGGTGTCCCGCATGACGCGCGCGACGAACGGGTCGAGCAACGCGTTCCCGCCGAAGCCCAGGTTGATCAGCTCCACCCCGCCCCGGGCGGCGGCGAGCGCGGGCCAGGTCGAGCGGGGACGGTCGGCGTTGGAACCGTGGCTGATCGAACTGCCGTGGTGCAACCACACGCGGCGGCCGTCGGCGGATGCCGGCTCGACCGGCGCGTCGGCGCGCAGAGCGATCAACTCGGTCATCTCCGTGTGCGGCAGCCAGATCTCGACGTCCTTCATCGCCCCGGACAGTCCGGTGAACCGCGCGACGCCGGCCGGTCCCGCGGTGGTGACCGCGGTGCCGGTGGCCATGTCGACGGTGTGGACGTTCCCGCCGGCCACGGTCGCCCGGCCGGTGAGCTCCCCGTCCACGAGCAGGTCGTACACCCCGGCGGGCCGGGGCGGGGCGCCCCGGTAGGCCATCCGCGTGGGGACCGTCTCCAACTCCACGGCGGTGGCGCGGGTTCGGAAGGCGACGCGCACCCCGGAGGTCTGGGCCTCGGCCATCCCCAGGCCGGGATCGGGGAACTGCTCGCGGACCCAGGCGGGCAGCCGGTGCGGCAGGACGCCCCGGCCGGTGCGCTCCAGGTCGATGGCGCCGCGCACGAAAGCGGGCTCCACGGGGACGGTGATCCAGTCGGTCATGTCGGGTCCTCGGGTGTGGTCGGGCACGGCTCGCTGAAGGTCCGCGCGCCGCCATGATCGTGACGGCGCGCGGTGTCCAGCGTGCAACACCGCGCGCGCCACGGCCCGCCCCCGAGGGCCGGTACCAGCCGGCACCCGGCGGGGTCACGGAATGCGCGCCGTCCAATCCTCGGAGCCGAACTTGCCGGCCGCCAACTCCCGGGCCCGCGCCATCTCCTCGGGCGTGACCGAGCCTTCCGTCAAGCCGTGGCGGTCCCGGAAGGACTCGATCATCCGCCGCATCACCGCGTCCCTCGGCAGCCCGGTCTGGCGCCGCAACGGGTCCACCCGCTTGCGCGCGCTCTTCGTCCCCTTGTCCGACAGCTTCTCCCTGCCGATGCGGAGCACGTCGAGCATCTTGTCCGCGTCGATGTCGTAGGCCATGGTCACGTGGTGCAGGACCGCGCCGGCCGTCCCGGCCAGGCGCTTCTGCGCGGCGCCCGCGATCTTCCCCGACTCGGTGGCGATGTCGTTGAGGGGCTGGTACCAGGCCTTCACGCCCATGCCGTCCAGGGCCCCCAACACCCAGTCGTCGAGGTAGGCGTAGCTGTCGGCGAACGACAGCCCCCGCACCAGCGCGTCCGGCACGCTCAGGGAGTACGTGATGGTGTTGCCGGGCTCGATGAACATGGCGCCGCCGCCGCTGATCCGGCGCACCACCGTCATCCCGTGCTCCTCCAACGCCCGCGCGTCCACCTCGTTGCGCAGCGACTGGAAGCTTCCGATGACCACGGCGGGGGCGCCCCACTCCCACATCCGCAGCGTCGGCGGTCGCCGCCCGGCGGCGACCTCGGCCGTCAGCACCTCGTCCAGGGCCATGTGCAGGGCGGGGGACTGGGGGGCGTCGTGGATCAGCTGCCAGTCGTAGTCCGTCCAGTCGGTGGCGTGCGCCACCGCCCGTCGGACGGCGATGCCCACGGCCTCCGCCGTGAAGCCGAACATCACGGTGCCCGGCGGGAGCGCCGCCTCGACGCGGGCCGCCAGTTGCTCGGCGGTGGCGTCGGCCGGCGCGCCGTTCAGGGCGCGGTCGATGTCGAGGATGGCCTCGTCCGGTTCGAGGAAGAAGTCACCCGCGACCCGCACGTCGCGCAGCACCTCGCCGCGGTCCGCGGACTCGACGTCCAGGTCCACGACGACGAGCTTGCCGCCCGGCACCTTGTATTCACCGTGCACCGGTGGCCTCCCCTTGCTCCGCCTGCCGTCCGTCGACGGTCGTCATGACCGCAATTGCCATCAAACGGTATCGCGATCTTCTCCCAGGCGATCCGGGCGGTCCGGCCGGTCCGGGCGGCCCGGGTGCTCCGGGCGGCCCGGGTGGTCGAGGTGTTCCATGCGCGCCAGGCGTTCCAGCCGCGAGCGGGTCTCCTCGTCCAGCGGCACGTACGTCATCAGGCGCGGTCCCGCCGTCGGGCCCAACCACAGATTGGTCTGCTCGACGTGCAACAACCCCACGTGCCGGTTGCGGATGTACTTGGACTTGCCGCCGAGGCCGACCACCTCGTGCCGCGCCCAGATCTCCCGGAACTCCGCCGAGGCCGCGTCCAACCGGGCGAGCAGCGTCTTCCAGGCCGGCTCGGCCAGGTGCTCCGCCATCGACGCCCGGAACTTGGCCGCCATCACCCGGTTCACGTCCGGGACGTCGACCATGGCCGCCCGCCACTGCGGATCGGTGAACGCCAGCCACATGCAGTTCCGGTCCTCGGGCGGCAGGTTGTCCAGATCGCACAGCAGCCGCCCGTAGGTCGCGTTGTAGGCGAGGATGTCGTACCGGCTGTTCTGGACGCACGCCGGGATGGGCCCCAACTGGTCGAGCATCGCCCTCAGCGCCGGCGTCACGCTCGGGCAGGGGGTGTGCGGCGCCGGATCGAGGCTGCCGGCCAGCGAGAAGAGGTGGGCGCGCTCGGTGGGGTCCAGCAGCAGGGCGCGCGCCACGGCGTCCAACACCTGCGGCGACACCTGGATCTCCCGGGCCTGCTCCAACCACGTGTACCAGGTGACGCCGACCGCCGACAGCTGGGCCACCTCCTCGCGACGCAGCCCGGGGGTACGCCGGCGCCGCCCCGGCGGCAGCCCCACCTGCTCGGGCGTGATCCGCTCCCGCCGGCTGCGCAGGAACTCGGCCAGCTCGTGCCGGCGGACGTCGCTCTCGGGGGCCACAGTGGTCATGCCTCCAGAGTGCCTCACCGGTGCGTCACCGCTCAGCCGGTTGCCAGGTACTCCTGGTACCAGGACAAGGAGACTCTGGTACCAGGCTCCGGGAGGGAGGATCGTCGGGGACGTGAGTGAGACAACGGTACGCACGACCCATCCGACACCGGTCGCCCCCACGGCCGCCGGCCGCACGACCCCGGCACCCCGGGCCGCCGCGGGCATCACCCCGCTCGGCCTGTTCACGGTCCTCCTCGGAGCGGCCCTGCCGCTGATCGACTTCTTCATCGTCAACGTGGCGCTGCCCACCATCGACCGCGACCTGGCCGCCGGCCCGGCACTGCTGGAACTGATCGTCGCCGGCTACGGAGTCACGTACGCCGTCCTGCTCGTCCTCGGCGGCCGACTCGGCGACATGGCCGGCCGGCGCCGGCTCTTCCTGATCGGCATGGCCGCCTTCGGGCTCACCTCCCTCGCCTGCGGCCTCGCGCCCACGGCCTGGACCCTCGTCGGGGCGCGCGTCGCCCAGGGCGTCGCGGCCGCGCTGATGCTCCCGCAGGTGCTCGCCACCATCCAGGCCACCACCCAGGGCGCCCGCCGAGCCCGCGCGATGAGCCTGTACGGGGCCACGGCCGGGCTGTCCATGGTCGCCGGGCAGATCCTCGGCGGAGTCCTCGTCGCCGCCGACGTGGCCGGCACCGGCTGGCGCTCGGTTTTCCTCGTGAACGTCCCCGTGGTGATCGCCGGCCTGGTCCTGGCGGTCCGCGCCGTGCCGGAGACCCGGTCCGAACGGCCCGCCTCGGTCGACGTGCCGGGAACCCTGCTGCTGGCGCTGACCCTGGTGTCCCTGCTGCTGCCGCTGACCGAGGGGCGGGCGGCCGGCTGGCCGCTGTGGACCCGGCTCTCGTTGGCGGTCTTCCCCTTCGCCGCCACGGCCTTCTACCTGACGGAACGGCGCGCCGACCGCCTCGGCCACAGCCCCCTCGTACCGCCGAGCCTGCTGCGCCTGGACTCGCTGCGGCGGGGACTGGTGATGCTGGTGCCCTTCTCCATCGGCTTCAGCGGTTTCATGTTCGTGATCGCGGTGGTCCTCCAACAGGGCCTGGACATGGGCCCCGTGGCGGCCGGCCTGACCCTGGTGCCGATGGCGGTGGCCTTCTTCGCCGCCTCCCTCGTCGGCCCCCGACTGGTCGGACGGTACGGCACCCGGGTGGTCACGGCGGGCGGAGTGCTCCAGGCGATCGGCGTCTGCCTGACGCTCCTCGCGGTCCGCCGGGACTGGCCGGATCTCACCATCCTCGCCTTGGCGCCCGGCGTCGCCGTCGCCGGACTCGGCCAGGGCCTGCAACTGCCGCTCCTGATGCGGCTGATGCTCTCCGACGTACCGGCCGACCGGGCCGGCGTGGGCGGCGGGGTCATGGTCACCACCCAGCAGTCCGCCCTCGCCCTCGGTGTCGCGACCGTCGGCAGTCTCTTCCTCGCCCTGGCCTCGTCGACGGGCATGCGGGACGCCCTCGTCACGACCCTGTTCGTCCAGTTGGGCCTGATCGCGCTGACGGCCCTGCTCAGCCTGCGGCTGCCGCGCGTCATGCGGTGAGCCGGCGGCGGGCGGGGGGCGGCGGGCGGGGGACGGCCGACACCGGGGGCCGCTCGCGGGCCGGGGGAGTCAGCTCGGGCCCGGGCCCCGTACGACCAGAGCGTACGGGGGGCCCGACGCGGTCGCCGGCAGGCGCAGGGGGCGGGCGCCCGGGGTGATCGAGCCCAGGACCCGGGGGCCGGCCGCGCCCGTGCACGGCGGGGCGTTGCCCGGCAGGCCGTGCAGGGTGAGGTACCCGAGGACCGCGAACGCGTACGCCTCCTTCGCCGCGGCGGGCAACCCGAGCTCCTCGGAGGTTCGCAGCGCGGTGGCGCCCAACTCCTCGCGCAGCATTCCCATGAGCGTCGGATTGCGGACGCCCCCTCCCGAGGCGAAGACCTCCCCCGCCCCGAACGGCCGCAGCGCGTCCGCCACGGTCCGGGCGGTCAGACGGGTCAGGGTGGCGATCACGTCCGGCGCCGGGATCCGCTCGAACCCCGCCGTACGGGCGCCCGCGTATCCGGCGTCGAACAACTCCTTGCCCGTGGTCTTCGGCGGGGGCAGACGGTAGTACGGCTCCGCCGACAGCCGCTCCAGCAAGGCCTCGTGCACCCGACCGGCGGCGGCGAGCGCGCCGTCCTCGTCGTACGCGAGCCGCCCGGAGGTCAGTTCGCGCACCGCCGCGTCCATCAGCGCGTTGCCGGGCCCGGTGTCGAACGCCACCGGGTCGCCGGTCGCCGCCGTGACCGTCACGTTCGCGATCCCGCCGAGGTTCAGGGCCGCGGACACCCCGGGCCGCCCCCGCAACAGCATCAGGTCGATCAGGCTCACCAGCGGCGCGCCCTGGCCCCCGGCCGCGACGTCGCGCGGCCGGAAACCCGAGACGACCGGGCATCCCGAAGCCTCCGCGATCCAGGCGGGCTCGCCGAGCTGGAGGGTGCCGCGGACCCGCCCGTCGGCCACCCAGTGGTACACGGTCTGGCCGTGCGAGGCGATCAACTCGGCGCGGCCCGAGCAGAGTTCGCGGTCGGCGCGGACGGCGAGCCGGGCGAAGGACCGCCCGATGCCGGTGTCGAGCCGGCACACTTCGGCCAGGCTCGTGCCCGCCGGTGGCAGGGCCGCCGCGAGCGCCGCCCGCAGGTCGGCCGGGTACGGTTCGCCGATCATGCCCAGCGGCGTGAGACGCAGTTCCCCGGCCCCGTCCCCCCGCCCCCGTTCGAGATCGCAGGCGGCGGCGTCGACGGCGTCGTACGAGGTGCCCGACATCAGGCCGATCACTCTCATCGCAGGGGCTCCCGATGGTCGTCGCCGCGCAGGGTCAGCAGAGCCAGGGAGCTCAGGGCGCAGACGCCGGCGGCGTAGTAGGCGGGGACGGCGGTGCTCCCCGTCCGGGCGGTCAGGGCGGTGATGACCAGACCCGCGCAGCCCGAGAACACGGCGTTGGCCAGGGCGTAGGCCAATCCGAGCCCGGTGCAGCGCACGCGGCGCGGGAACATCTCGGAGAGCATCGCGGGCCCCGGGCCCGCCATCAGCCCGACCAACGCCCCCGCGCACACGAGGGCCGCCGCCTTCGCCCCGGGCGCGGCCCCGGGCGACTGGAGGACCCGCAGGACGGGGAGGGCCAACACGACGACACCCAGCGCTCCCGCGAGCATGACCGGCCGCCGGCCCACCCGGTCGCTGAGCATCCCGGCCGGAAGGATCGAGGCGGCGAAGCCCAGATTGGCGAGGACGGCGGCCGGCAGGGCCTCCCGGAAGGAGACGCCCAGGGCGGACTGGAGGTGGGACGGCAGGACGACGAGGAAGCTGTACCCGGCCGCCGACCAGCCCATCACGCGCCCGACACCGAGGACGACGGCACGCGCCTGCTCGCCCCGACGTCGCGGCTCCCCGACACCGTGCGCGCCGGCCCCGCCCGGCGCCTTGTCCGGGATCCCGTCCGATGCCTTGTCCGGGATCCCGGCCGGGGGAGGGCCGGGGGGCCCCTCCAGTGCGGTACGCAGCCACAGCGCGACGGCACCGAGCGGCAGGGCCAGCAGGAACGGGACCCGCCAGCCCCACGCGTACAGCGCGGAGGGGGACAGCGTGGCGGCCAGCCCGGCGGCCGTACCGGCGCCGGCGAGCAGGCCCAGTGCGACGGTGAACGACTGCCACGCGCCGTGGAGACCGCGCCGGCCCACCGGGGCGGACTCCGTCATCAGGGCCACTGCCCCGCCGAACTCCCCGCCCGCGGAGATCCCTTGGAGCACCCGCAGCGAGGTGAGCAGCCAGGGCGCGACGGCGCCGACGGTGGCCTGGGTGGGCAGCAGCCCGATCAGGGTGGTGGCGAGCGTCATCAGGCCGACGACGAGGATCAGGGTGGGGCGCCGTCCGAGACGGTCTCCCAGGCGCCCGAAGAGGAGTGCTCCGACCGGGCGGAAGAAGAACGCGAGCGCGAAGGAGGCGTAGGTCGCCATCAGCGCCGCCGCACCGCCCGACCCCGGCCCGGCACCGGAACCCGTGGCGGGCGCGAAGAAGTTGGCGGCGATGACGGTGGCGAAGGAGCCGTACACGCCGAACTCGTACCACTCGACGAGATTGCCGACCGAACCGGCAAGCAGCGCGCGGCGGGCGGTGGAGCGCGGGGGCGGAGCCGGCCGCAGGTCGGTCGAGGTCACCCGTGCTGCGTGCCCCCCGCACACCGCGCCGACGCCTCGCGGTGCCCCGGTTCAGCCGATCGGCGGCGCGGGCGGGTGGCGGCGCAGGCCGGTCTCCGGGTTCCGCCGGATGCGCCCACCCGGGAGGACTCGCCGATGCCCCCTGCTCCCTGGCCCATCTCGGACACCGACAACCCGCCGCGTCCCCACGCGCGGTACGCACCATCGACCCTCTGCGTCACGGCAGTTGACCGGACGAGCCGAGGCCCCGGCCGCAAGCCCCGCCGACGGTGGGCGAAAGGAGGGCGGCGGGCAGGGCGGGAGTTCGCGCGCCCCGCGCGCCCGCGACCGACCGCGCCTGCTCCCGCGACCGATCGCGCCTGCTCCCGCGGCCGATCGCGCCTGCTCCCGCGGCCGATCGCGCCTGCTCCCGCGGCCGATCGCGCCTGCTCCCGCGGCCGATCGCGCCTGCGGCCGACCGGTATCGTGCCCGGCTGCGATCGTGCCCGGCCGTGGCGGCCTCCGGGCGATCATCCGGGCCAAGCGGCAGGCCCCCGAGAGGTCTCGGTGATCGTCCTCGGGTTGTCCTCGCCGTCCTCGGGACGACCTCGGGACGACCTCGGGCCGTCCTCGGGACGGTGTCGGGACGGTCTCGGGTTCCGGCGGTGATCGTCCTCGGGCCGGCCTTCGGGTCGGCGGGGAGCGGGAGTCCGGCGGGGGACTGTCCGGGTGGCGTCCGAGGCGGGGTGAGCGGCCGTACACTCGGCGCATGGACCGCACACGCATCACGGGGGAGCACCGGCACCGCGCCGGGTCCGCCGCGCGTGCGGCTGCCGCGAGCCGTACGGGCGTGAGCCCCCGGACCGCGGTCGACGGCCAGGCCCCCACGGTCGGCCGCGGCGCCCTGCACGGCCACGGCTAGCGAACCACCGCTCCCGGCCCGGCGCGCCCCCACGGTCGGGCAGCGCCCCCGAGCCGCCCTCCGGACCCGACCGCTGACCCCCGGGCCCGACCCGCGCGTGCCGACCGCCGTGCCCGGCACCGGAATCCGCCGCCCGTACCTCGCACTCCCCTCACTGACTCCCGTACCCCCCCCGCACCCCCCGCACCTCGTACCCGGCCGGGCCATACGCGCCACGGGACCCGGGGGTTCGGGCGCGCACCACCGCACCTCCCGCCATCACCGCGGTTCCGACGCGCCGTCGGGGCCGCCGCCCGGCGGCGGCCGCACCCCGGCCCCCGCCGCCTTCGAAGGGACCACCGTGAAGTTGAGCGGGTTGCTGACAGGCCACGACCACCACGTCCTCCAGGGCGACACCGAGGCCACGCGGATCACCGCGGGTACCACCTTCGACGTGGACCGGGTGACGCCGGGCTCGCTCTTCATCGCGGTGCCCGGCCACCTCGCCGGTGGCCCGGCCGCCATCGGCGCGGCCCTCGCCCGAGGCGCGGTGGCGGTGCTCGTCGACGCCGACGGCGCGGCCGCCACGCACCGGGGTCCGGCGGCGTCGCCCGGCGTGTGCGTCGTGCGGGTGTCCGACACCCGGAAGGCGGCGGCCGTCGTCTCCTCCCGCTACTTCACCGAACCCGGCCGGCAGATGGACATGGTGGCGGTCACCGGGACCAACGGGAAGACCTCCATCTCCTACATGGTGGAGTCGCTGCTGAGGATCTCCGAGGGCGCCGCGGTCGGAGTGATCGGTACGGCGGGCAGCAGGATCGGCGACGAGATGATCCCGATGCCCCCGTCGGTGCTGACCACACCGGAATCCCCGGACCTCCAGTACCTCCTGGGCCACATGCGGGACCGGGGCACCGGCACCGTGGTGTTGGAGGCCACCTCCATGGCCCTCCAGACGTACCGGGTGGACCGGACGTTCATCGACGTCGGCGTCTTCACCAACCTGACCCAGGACCACCTGGACGACCACGGCACGATGGCGCACTACACGGACGCCAAACTGCGCCTGTTCCAGGGCCTGTGCCGGCACGCCGTGGTCAACCTCGACGACCCGGTGGGGGCGGGCATCCGGGCGATGATGCCGGGCGCCGTGACCACGTACGCCGTCGACACCGAGGCCGACTACCGGGCCGATGACCTGGTCGCGGACGCCTCCGGGACCCGCTTCACCCTGCGTCACGCCGGCCGGGAGTACGCGGCGGCGATCCCGGTCCCGGGCCGCTTCTCCGTGTCCAACGCGCTGGCCGCCGTGGCGGCCTGTCACGTCCTGGGCCACGACCTGGGCGGGCTGGTCGCCGCGCTCGCCCTGATGCCGGCCGTCCCCGGGCGCTTCGAACGCTTCGTGACCCCCGCCGGAACCTCCGTCATCGTGGACTACGCGCACTCGCCGGACTCCCTGGACAAGGTGCTCACGGCGATCCGCGGCTTCGCCCGCGGCCGGGTCATCACCGTCTTCGGCTGCGGCGGCGACCGGGACACCACGAAGCGCGTGGAGATGGGTCGGATCGCCGGAACCCACTCCGACCTGTGCGTCCTCACCTCGGACAATCCCCGCAACGAGGACCCCGAGGCGATCCTCGACCAGATCGCCCCCGGCATCGAGGCCACCGGCACCCCGTACGAGCGGTCCGCCGACCGCCGCACCGCGATCGGCATCGCCCTGTCCGCCGCGGGGCCGCAGGACGTGGTACTGATCGCCGGCAAGGGCAGCGAACCGCACCAGATCGTCGGCGAGGCACTGCTGCCCTTCAGCGACATGGCCACGGTGCGCGACCTGGCCCGCCCCGCCGGCTGACCTTCCCCACCCTCCGGGCACGCCCGACACCCTCCGGGCACGCCCGACAGATCCGGTGCCTCGGGCACGGGGCGGTACAGGGCCGTGGGCCCGGGTTCGTCGCCGGAGGGGGGAATGCCCGCGACGGCGTACACGGCCGGACAGCCGTACCGGGTGCCCCGTCCCACCCGCGCACCCGTCGCCAGGCCTGGGGCATGGGCCTGATCGCTGCCGCGTCCCTCATCTGGCTGTGGCTCGCCTACCAGCTGCTGTTCCCGTTCACCGTCGACACGAGCCCCTGGGTCACCCCGACCTCCAGGGGATGGGCGTCGCATCCCGCGGGGGCCGCTCGTTCCGGACACCCCGCCGAAGGCGCTGTCGGTGCCTGCCGCTAATGTCCCGTGTTTGTTCGACCAGTGAATTGACGGGGGCGGGAATGAGCGGGCAACTGAAAGAGATCGCCACGGAGTTGGCCGAGGTCCTGTGGCGGGAACACACCGTCTACCGGGACCGCGCCGGCGGCGTCGTCATCCGGGGGGAGCACGTCCAGCGCTGGATCAGCCTGGCACCCAGCGCCGGGCGTGACGAGGTGCTGTTGCGGGCCGGTCGGATACTCGAAGGCGGTACGACGGCCCCCGCGCGCAGCGAGGCGGTTGCCGGCCTCTCCGCCGGTACGGGGGAACTCGCCGCGGTGTGCCGCCGGCTCCTCGCGGAAACCGCGGCCGGGCCCACGGCCGCCGGACCGGCGCCGCGCCGCTCGCGGTCCTCGAAGCGGCGGCCACGACCCGCTCGGAGAGGCAGGCACACCAGCCCCGCGTCCTGGCTGGTCGTGGTCGGTGTGGTCGCCGTCCTCGGGTTGTACATGGCGCGAGCGACCGGCAGGATCTGACCCGACGCCCGGACGGCCCGGCGGCCCGACGACCCGCCGGGCAGATCACCCGCCGGTCAGACTCCGGCCAGGGTGGGGTAGTCCGTGTACCCGGACGCGCCTCCCACGTACATGAGGCCGTGGTCGTGCAGGGGGTTCAGGGGCGCGCCCCGGCGCAGGCGCTCGACAAGGTCCGGGTTGGCGATGAAGGCGCGGCCGAGCGAGACGAGGTCCGCGCCGGCGGCGAGAAGGCGTTCGGCCTTCGCGGCGCCGCCGTCGGCGGGCAGGGGAACGCCCCACCCGAGGACCGGATTGGCCATCAGCGTGCCCGTCCAGCCCGTGCGGATCTGCCGGAAGACCTCGTCGTCGGGATCGGCGAACACGACGTGGACGTAGGCGAGGTCCCGGGGGAGCGCGGCGAGGAGAACGCGGTAGAGGTCGGCGGTTTCGCCTTGCTCGTCGATGCCGTTGAAGGTCGCGCCCGGCGCCAGGCGGATGCCGACCCGGTGGGCGCCGATCGCGCGGGTGACCGCCTCGACGGTCTCCAGGACGAAGCGGATCCGGTGGGAGAGGGGCCCGCCGTAGGCGTCGGTGCGCCGGTTGGTGTTCCCGGCGAGGAACTGGTGCAGGAGATGGCCGTTGGCGGCGTGGACCTCGACCCCGGCGAAGCCCGCGTCGACGGCCTTGCGGGCGGCCTCGGCGAAGTCGGCGGCGGTGGAGCGGATGTCGGCGGTGGTCATCTCGCGCGGGGTGACCGCGGGCCGGACGCCGTTCGGGGTGTGGATGGGCTCGGGGAGCGGCACGGGCGACGGTGCGACGGGGATGTGGCCGCTGTTGTCGGGGTGGCCCACCCGCCCGCCGTGCTGGAGCTGGAGGAACATCCGCCCGCCCGCCTCCGCGACGGCGTCCGTCACGGCCCGCCAGCCGGCGACGTGGGCGTCGGTGTGGATCGCCGTGATGTTCGGGTACGTCTGTCCGACCGCGTTCGGGGTGGACGCCTCGGCGATGATCAGTCCGGCCGAGGCGCGTTGGGCGTAGTACGTGGCCATCAGGGGGCCGGGAGTGCCGTCGGCCTCGGCGCGGTTGCGTGTCATCGGCGCCATCACCAGACGGTTCGGAAGCCGCAGGCCGCCCAGCGGGGCGGGTTCGAAGAGCCGGGATTCCCTCGGTGTGATCGTCATGGCCGTACCGTAGGAGTTGACATCAGTGTCAGGTTCAAGTCGATGAACCGATCGATGGGATGGGACATGCGAATCGGTGAACTGGCGGGAGCCACCGGAGTGAGCGAGAGGTCGCTGCGCTACTACGAGGCGCAGGGGCTGCTCACGCCCGGCCGAACCCCCGGCGGCCATCGCGACTACGGCGACTGGGCGGTCGACCGCGTCATCCGTATCCAGGCGCTCTTCGCGGCCGGCCTCCACAGCAAGAAGATCGCGGAGCTGCTTCCGTGCCTGCGCGACGCGGACGGCGGCCCGGCCGGGAACGCCACGCCGAAGCTGGTGGCCGAGCTCCGTACGGAGCGCCGGCGCATCGACGGCCTGATCACCGAACTGCTCCTGACCCGCGAGGTCCTGGACGAGGCGATCGACGCGGCCTCGGGCGCGCAAGCCGGTTCCCCCGCCGTCGGTGTGTAGGACCCGCCCTCCGCGTGTACGCCCGCCGTCGGTGTGCAGGCCCCGCCCCCCGCGTGTAGGCCCGCCGTCCGTGCGTAGGCCTGCCGTCCGTGTGTAAGCCGGTCGGGCCGTGGCGTGGTGCCGGGGAACGGCGACGGTCCGGGGTCTAGCCTCGGCGGCCGGACGATCAGGACAGGTAGGTGCGCCGTGCCCCGTTCCGCAGTTCCCGAGACCATTCGGCGGCCGGCCGGCGCCGGCCGGCGGCTCGGCCCCTTGCTCCTGTGGGTGACCCTGTGTGCGTTCGGCCTCGGCCCGGTCGGCACGGCGGCGGCCTCCGACCCCGCCGGCGGGGCCGTTCCCACCCCGCTGTACGTCTCCGACTACGGCAACAACCGGGTCCTGAAGGTGCCGGCCGACGGCAGCGGCGGTCAGAACCTCGTCCCCACCACCGACCTGCTCCGCCCCACGGGCATGGTGGCCGACGCGGCGGGCGACCTGTACGTCTCCGACACCGGCAACAACCGGGTGGTTCGGATCCCGGCCGACGGCGGCCCCCAGACCACGGTCCCGACCGACGGACTGTCCCGCCCCCTGGGCCTCGCCCTCGACGCCGCCGGCGACCTCTACATCGCCGACAGCTTCAACGACCGTGTCGTGCGGGTGCACGCCGACGGCGGCGGTCAGAGCACCGTCCCCACCACCGGGCTGCTCCATCCGTGGGGCCTCGCCTTCGATTCCGAAGGCACGCTCTACGTCTCCGACTTCGTCAACGACCGCGTCGTGCGGCTGCGCGCGGACGGCGGCGGTCAGAGCACCGTCCCCACCACCGGCCTCTCCCAGCCGGCCGGGATCGTACTGGACCCCCGGGGCAACCTGTACGTGTCCGACACCGGCAACAACCGTGTGGTGCGGGTGGCGGCCGGCGGCGGCCAGAGCACGGTCCCCGCGGTCGGGCTCAACGACCCGCTGGGACTGGCCCTGGACGAGCGCGACAACCTCTACGTCGCGGACGCCTTCAAGAACCGGGTCGTGCGTCTCGCCCCGAACGGCGGCGGCCAGACCACCCTGCCCGTCACCGGGCTGAACACCCCCACCGGCCTGGCGATCCCGCCCTCCGCGACCCGGCTGCGGACGACCGACGCGACCGCCCGGCGGGAATCCCACCCGCAGGTCCTGACGGTCAAGGGCCTCACCGCCACCCTCACCACCGGCCACGGCGCCCCCGTACCCGGTCGGACGGTGGTCTTCAGCGACGCCCGCCGCGAACGGACCCTGTGCACGGCCGAAACCGACAACCGCGGCACGGCCCGCTGCGACGCCCGGATCCGCGCACCCGCCGGCGTACTGGACCGCCTCTACGAGGACCTGCTGCGCCGCGGCTACCTGGCACGGTACGAGGGATCCCCGACCCACGCGGCGACCGCCGCCCCGGGCGCCGTACGAGCCGCCCGCCCGCACTGACCCGACTGCACGGGAACAACGAACGGGGACGCGGGAGACCGGGCCGCGGAGGCACGCGGCGGGGGTCCTGGTGCTGTGACCGGAAGGGTTTCCGGACACCGCGACCCGGCAAACCCTTCCGGCCACAGCACTAGGCTTCGGTCCGGCGGACCGGACCTCCGTACCGCCCCCTCCTGCGGAAAGGACGACGTCATGAGCGAGAAGGCCCGCAAGCTCTTCGACGCACTCGATCTCGACAGCGACGGCGTCCTGACGCGCGTCGAGGTGATCTCGGCCCTGCGGACGAAGGGCCCCACGCTCGCTTCCACCGGTGTCCTGCCCTTCTGGGGCGTGAGCGACGTCGACGCGTCGTCGGCCCTCTTCGACCGGGCCAACCTCGACGGTGACGGGGTGCTGACCTTCGAGGAGTTCGAGCGGGAGGCCGACCGCCGCTTCGGCTGGTAACCGGGCGCGGGTCCGGCGCGATCCCGAGGCCGCCCGCGCCCCGGGGCCGGCACATGACACGACGGCGCCCCGCCACCGCGATCCCGGTGGCGGGGCGCCGTCGCGCACCCGGAGGGCAGGCGGACGTCAGCGGACCCAGGGCCGCCAGACGTCCTCGTTCCGCTCCACCCACTTCTTCGCCGCCTGCTGCGGTGACAACTTCTCCTCGGCGATCATCAGGGCGACCTCGTTCTGCTCCTCCACGGTCCAGTGGAACTTCTTCAGGAAGCCTGCGGCCTTCCCGCCGTCGTCCGCGAACCGTGCGTTGAGGTACTTCTGCAACGGCGTGTGCGGGTAGGCACAGGCCACCTTCTCGGGGTCGGCGTCGCAGCCCTCCTTGTACTCGGGCAGCTTCACCTCGGTCATCGGGACCCGCTCGAAGAGCCACTGGGGCTTGTACCAGTACGTCAGGAAGGGCTTCTTCTCCTTGGCGAACTGCTTGATCTGGGTGATCTGGGCGGCCTCGGAACCGGCGAAGACCACCTCCAGGTCCAGGTCCAGGTTCTTCACCAGCGCCTTGTCGTTCGTCACGTACGAAGGCGAGCCGTCCATCAGCTGACCCTTGCCGCGGCTCTCGGGCGTGCGCAGCTGGTCGGCGTACTTGTCGAGGTTCTTCCAGTCGGTGACGTCCGGGTGCTGCTCGGCGAAGTACGTCGGCACGAACCAGCCGATGTGGCCCGTCACCCCGAGGTCACCGCCGTTGACGATGGTCTTCTTGTCCTCGACGTAGCGCTTCTGCTGCTCGGGGTGGCCCCAGTCCTCCAGGATCGCGTCGACCCGGCCCTGACTGAGGGCGTCCCACGCGGGCACCTCGTCCACCTGGACGGTGTCCACCCGGTAGCCCAGCTCGTGTTCGAGCAGGTAGCCCGCCACGGCCGTGTTGGCCTGCGCGCCGACCCAGGACTGCACGGAGAGCGTGACGGTCTTGGCGCCCTGGGCGGCGGCGTACGGGGACGCCTGGCGGGTCATGTCGGCCGCTCCGCAGCCGGTGACGACGGCCAGGGTGCTCGCCGCGGCGAGCGCGGCGACGATCCGTCGGCGGGCACGTCTCACGGGAAGGGTTCGCGTCTCGGTCATCTCAGGCCTCCTTCGTCTTCGTCGAGGGCTGGGTCACCCGGTCGAGCATCAGGCCGAGGCAGACGATCGCGGCGCCCGCGACCAGTCCGGTGGCCAGGTCACCCTGGGCCAGGCCCAGGACGACGTCGTAGCCGAGGGCGCCACCGCCCACCAGGCCGCCGATGATGACGACGGCGAGGACCAGGACGACGGCCTGGTTGACGGCCAGCAGCAGCGCCGGCCGGGCCAGGGGCAGCTGTACCTGCCGCAGCTGCTGGTATCCGGTGGCCCCGAGGGAGCGGGCGGACTCCATCGCGGCCGGATTCACCTCGCGCAGCCCCTGCGTGGTGATGCGGACCACGGCGGGCAGCGCGTACACGACGGCGGCGGCCGCCGCCGGGGCGCGGCCCACACCGAAGAGGGCGACGACCGGGATGAGGTACACGAACTGGGGCATCGTCTGGCACACGTCGAGCACGGGCCGCAACAGCCGCTCCGCGCGGGCGCTGCGGGCGGCGCCGACAGAGATCGCGAAGCCGAGCACCAGCGTCACCGCGACGGCGGCGAGCACCTGCGAGAGCGTGTCCAGCGCGGGCTCCCACACGCCGAGCACGCCGATGGCGGCCAGGGCGAGTACGGCGGTCAGCGCGGTGCGCCGGGTACCGACCAGGACGCCGATCGCGCCGACCAGCAGCAGGAGCAGCCACCACGGGGCGGCCTGGAGCCCGGAGCGCAGCGGGTCGAGGAGCCACCCGGTGAAGCGGGCCGCCCAGTCGGCGGTGCCGCCGACGACGGGAACCCCGGAGTAGAGGTGGTCGGTCATCCAGGCCACGGCCCGGTTGACGGGGTCGGCGAGGGACACGTTCCAGGACCCGGGCCACTGCGAGGTGCCCAGCATCCGGCCGGCCACGGCCACCGCGACGACCGCGAGCAGGCAGAGCAGGCGTCCGTACCAGCCCGCGAAGACGCGGCGCAGGAAGTGCTGCTCGGCCGCCGGGGCCGGGTTGGAGCCGAGCCGGGCACCCGCCGCGTCGGCCGTGCGGTCCAGGACCACGGCCAGCAGCACGATCGGGATGCCCGCGGCGAGCGCCGCGCCGACGTCGACGGAGGCCAGGGCCTGGTAGACCCGGTCTCCGAGGCCGCCCGCACCGATCACGGAGGCGATGACGGCCATGGACAGGCCCATCATGATCGCCTGGTTGACGCCCAGCAGGATCTGCCGGCGTGCCAGCGGCAGGCGCGCGGTCAGCAGCCGCTGGCGGCCGGTGGCGCCGAGCGAGGCGGCGGCCTCCATGACCCCCGCGTCGGCGTCGCGCAGACCGAGGGCGGTCAGGCGCGCCATGGGCGGGGCGGCGTAGACGACGGTGGCCAGCACGGCGGCGGGCACCCCGATGCCGAAGACCAGCACCATCGGCAGCAGGTACGCGAACGCGGGCAGGATCTGCATGGTGTCGAGCACGGGGCGCAGGAGGCGCTCGGTGCGCGCGGACAGCCCGGCGGCCAGACCGAGCAGGCCGCCGACGGCGACCGAGGCGGCCACCGCCACGACCATCAGGGCCAGGGTCTGCATGGTGGGGATCCACATGCCGAGCAGGCCGCAGACGGCGAAGGCGGCCATGGAGGTCAGGGCGAGCCGGGCACCGGCGAGGCGCCAGGCCACGAGCCCGGCGAGCGCGGTGACACCGGTCCAGCCGGCGGCGAGCAGGACCACGTACACGGCGCGGACCGACACCACGACCACGTTGCTGACGTGACCGAAGAAGTAGAGGAACAGCGGGTGGCTGTCACGGTGGTCGATGATCCAGTCGCCGGCCCGGCCGAGGGGGCCCGACAGGTCCACGGCAAGGGCGCCGGGCCAACTGCCCGCGCCGGGGAAGAGGACTCCGAGCGTGAGCACCACGGCCGCGGCGACGGCGAGGGGCAGGACCCTGCGACCGACACGGAAGGGGAGCCGGGACCCGGGGCGACGGGACGAGGAGCCGTCGGGGGAAGGGGACGAACCGCCGGTGGGCGGCTTCGTGTCCCGCGGCGCGGACGACGAGGCGGGCTCGCGCACGGGCGTCGTGGTGGAGGTCATCGCCACCACCGCCGGGGCGCGGGGACGTTGCGGACGGCGCCGGTTCTCATGCGGCCACCTCCCCGGTCCGGGGGGCGGGTATCCCGGCGACGACGGCGAGCAGCGCCGCGTCGTCGACCACGCCGAGACAGCGGCCCCGGTCGACGACGCGCGCGGGACCGCCGCTGCGGGCGACCGCCTCGATGGCCGCCACGATCGTGGTGGACGGGTTCAGGGCGGGCCCCTGTTCGGCCTCGGCGGCGGAGGCGGGGCGCATGGCGCTGCGCACGGTGAGCACCTGCTCGCGCGGCACGTCGCGCACGAAGTCCCGCACGTAGTCGTCGGCGGGGGAGCCGACGATCTCCTCGGGCGTGCCGAGCTGCACGATCTCACCGTCGCGCATGAGGGCGATCCGGTCGCCGAGACGCAGGGCCTCGGACAGGTCGTGCGTGATGAAGACCATCGTGCGGCCCTCCTCGTGGTGCAGGCGGGCCACCTCCTCCTGCATCTCCCGGCGGATCAGCGGGTCCAGGGCGCTGAACGGTTCGTCGAACAGCAGGACCTCGGGGTCGGCGGCGAGGGCGCGGGCGAGGCCGACGCGCTGCTGCTGACCGCCGGACAGCTCGCCGGGGCGGCGCTCCTCCAGGCCTTCGAGCCCGACCTTGACGGTCATCTCGGCGGCCTTGGCGCGCCGTTCGGCGCGGCCCACCCCCTGGATCTCCAGCCCGTAGGCGACGTTGTCCAGCACGGAGCGGTGGGGCAGCAGGCCGAAGTGCTGGAAGACCATGGCGGCGCGGTGCCGGCGCAGCTCCCGCAGCCTGGCCCGGTCCATGGCCAGGACGTCCTCGCCGTCGATGGAGAGGGAGCCCGCGGTGGGCTCGATCAGCCGGGTCAGGCAGCGGACGAGCGTGGACTTGCCGGAGCCGGACAGGCCCATCACGACGAAGGCCTCGCCCTTGCGGACGTCGAAGCTGACGTCGCGGACGGCGGCGGTACAGCCGGTGCGCTCGCGCAGCTCGGCGGCGGACAGGCCGGCGTCGGCGGAGCCGGGGACCTTGGCGGCCGCGGCGCGGGGGCCGAAGACCTTCCAGAGGCCGTCGACGGCGAACACCGGCGGTCGGGTGTCGGGAGTCGATCCGTTGGAGCTTTCGTCGGTCGTGTGCGTCTTCGGGTTCATCGCGTGGCGCCTCCCAGCAGCTCGGCGGCTTTCTCGCCGACCATGAGCACTCCGATCATCGGATTGACCGCGGGCATCGTCGGGAAGACCGACGCGTCCGCGATCCGGATCCCGTCCAGGCCCCGGACCCTCAGGTCCGGGCCCACGACGGCCCCGGGGTCGTCCGCCGCGCCCATCCGGCAGGTGCCCGCCGGGTGGTAGACGGTGTGCGCGACGGAGCGGGCGTACGCGCTGAGCTCCTCGTCGCCGGTGACGTCCGGACCGGGACACACCTCGCGCTTGAGCCATCCGGCCAGCGGCTCCGTCGCGGCGATCTCACGGGCGATCTTGATGCCGTCGACCAGCGTGCGGGCGTCGTAGTCCTCGTCGTCCGTGAAGTACCGGAAGTCGAGGGCCGGCTTCACCTCGGGGTCCGCGCTGGTCAGGTACAGCCGGCCTCGGCTGCGCGGCTTGGGGATGTTCGGGGTCAACGACACCCCGTGCGCGGGGCGTTCGTAGCCGATGCGCTCCGGGTTGTCGGTGAAGGGGACCTGGTAGAAGTGGAACATCAGGTCCGGACCCGCGGATTCGGGGTCGCGCCGCACGAACAGGCCGGCGTCACTGTCCATCGCCGAGTTCTCGGGGATCGGACCGTCGGTCTCCCACACGATCACCGACTCCGGGTGGTCGAGCAGGTTCTCGCCGACACCGGGCAGGTCGTGGACCGGGGGAATGCCGAGCGCCTCCAGCTCCGCGCGCGGGCCGATGCCGGAGTGCAGCAGCAGGCGGGGGGTGTCGACCGCGCCCGCGCACACCACGACCTCGCGGCGGGCCCGGATCAGCGACCGGGCGCCGTCACCGGACCGTACGTGGACCCCGCGCGCCCGGGTCCCCTCCAGCTCCAGCCGGTACGCCCAGGTCTCCAGCAGCAGCGTCAGGTTCGCCCGCTCGTCCATGACGGGGTGGAGGTAGGCCACCGAGGCGGAGGAGCGCTTGTTGGTCTCCGGGTGGTACGCCAGGTCGAAGAACCCGGCGCCCTCGTGGAACGGCTTCGCGTTGAAACCCTCGACGCGGGGAACACCCAGCGCGTGCTCGGCCGCGTCCACGAAGTCGCGGGCGATGGCGTTCCGATCGGCCTCCCCGACGGGGACGATGTTGTTCAGCAGCCTGTCGAAGTACGGGTCCATGGCGGCGGCGTGCCAGCCCTCGGCGCCCGCGTCCGACCACTCGTCCCAGTCGGACGGCAGGGGCTTGAACGCGATCAGGGTGTTGTGCGAGGAGCAGCCGCCGAGGACGCGGGCACGGCTGTGTCTGATGTGCGAGTTGCCGCGGGGCTGCTCGGTGGTGGGGTAGTCGTAGTCGAGTTCCCCGCCGAGCAGGCCCATCCAGCGCCGCAGGGTGAGGACGTCGGGACGGTCGACGTCGCTCGGGCCGCCCTCGATGACGGCGACCGTGACGTTCGGGTCCTGGGTCAGCCGGGCGGCGATCACCGAGCCGGCGGTGCCGCCGCCGACGATGACGTAGTCGTACTCCGCGATGGTGTCCTCGGCGGCGTGCCGGCCGAGGTCGGTGTGCGTCGTCATGAAGAAGTTCCCTTTCAGCCCGCGAACCAGCGCACGGGACGCGGCGCCAGGTTCTGGTAGACGTGCTTCGTCTCGCGGTACTCGGCGAGACCCGACGGCCCGAGCTCGCGCCCGACACCGGACTTCCCGAAACCGCCCCACTCCGCCTGCGGCAGGTAGGGGTGGAAGTCGTTGATCCAGACGGTGCCGTGGCGCAGCCGGCCCGCCACCCGGCGGGCGCGGCCCGGGTCGGCGGTCCACACGGCGCCCGCGAGCCCGTACTCGGTGTCGTTGGCCAGTGCCACGGCCTCGTCCTCGGTGCGGAACGTCTCCACGGTCAGGACCGGACCGAAGACCTCCTCGCGCACGACGCGCATCCGGCGGTCGCAGTGGTCCAGCACGGTCGGACGGTAGAAGTTGCCCGGTCCCTCGGGGCGTTCGCCGCCGGCGCGCAGCACGGCGCCCTCGGCGAGGGCGGAGGCGACGAACGACTCGGTCCGTTCCCGCTGTGCGGCGGAGACCATCGGGCCGCACTCGACGCCCGGGTCGGTGCCGCGGCCGAGGCGGATCTTCTCGGCGCGCCGGGCGAGTTCGGTGACGAAGCGGTCCCGTACGGACTCCTCGACGATCAGCCGCGATCCGGCCGAGCAGACCTGCCCGCTGTGGATGAAGGCGGCGTTCAGGGCCTGGTCGACGGCGGTGTCGAAGCCGTCGGGGGTGGCGCAGGCGTCGGCGAAGACGACGTTGGGGTTCTTGCCGCCGAGTTCGAGGGCGACCTTCTTCACGGTGTCGGCCGCGGCGTGGGCGACCTTCGTCCCGCTGGCGAGTCCACCGGTGAACGACACGAGGTCGACGTCGGGGTGGGAGGAGAGGCGGGCGCCGACGGGGTCCCCGGCGCCGGTCACCAGGTTGGCGACCCCGGTCGGCAGTCCCGCCTCCACCAGCAGCTCGACGAGGACGACCGTGCTCAGCGGGGTGAGTTCGCTGGGCTTGATGACGAAGGTGTTGCCCGCGGCGAGCGCCGGAGCCACCTTCCAGCTCGCCTGGAGCAGCGGATAGTTCCACGGAGTGATCAGGGCGCACACCCCGACCGGCTCGTGCACGACCACGCTGTGGATGTCGGCGGAACCGGCGTCCACCACACGGCCGCCGCCCTCGCCGATGACGAGGTCGGCGAAGTAGCGGAAGGCGGCGCTGACGCAGTCCACGTCCACGCGCCCCTCCTCCAGGGTCTTGCCCGCGTCCAGGCTCTCCAGGAGCGCGATCCGCTCCCGTTCGCGCTGGAGGAGGTCGGCCGTGCGGCGCAGCACCTCGGCGCGCTCGGCCACCGGGGTCTGCGGCCACTCGCCGCCGTCGAAGGCGGCGCGGGCCGCGCTCACGGCCGCGTCGGCGTCGGCGGCGCTGCCCTCGGCGACCACCGCGAGCACGGTGCCGTCTGCGGGATCCAGGATCTCCCTCGTGGCGCCGGTCGACGCGGACCGCCACTTTCCGGCTGTGTGAATGCTCAGTTGCTCCGACACGACGCGCTGTACCTCCGGTTTCCGCACCGCGGCGGACCCGCGGTGATGGTGCAGTGGGGCCCGCCTGCCCCCGCGAGTCGAGGTCATGTCCCGCACGTCACGGGAAGTGACCGGTGTCACGTTGGCGAGCACCCGTTTCCGGCTCTCGCGAAACAGTGACAAAGGCGGCGTAACCTGGTCGAACCGCCGTATCCGCGCGTCAGTCATGGAGGCGGCGCATGACCGATCCGTTCGGCTTCCTCAGGACGCCCCGCAGCCCCGTCCCGGCGCGCCCCGCGGACGAGCGGCTCGGAGACTGGCGCGAGGTCCACCGCGGGCAGGCGCTGCTGCCCCTGGTGTCCGAGCAGGCGAACCGGTGCATGGACTGCGGGATCCCCTTCTGCCACGCCGGGTGCCCGCTGGGGAACCTGATCCCCGAGTGGAACGCGTACGCCGCCCACGGCGCCTGGCAGGCCGCCTCCGACCGGTTGCACGCGACGAACAACTTCCCCGAGTTCACCGGCCGGCTCTGCCCGGCCCCCTGCGAGGACGCCTGCGTCCTGACGATCAACGCCCACGCGGTGACCATCAAGAACGTCGAGCAGACCATCGCCGACCAGGCGTGGGAGCACGGCTACACCGCGCCGGCGCCGCCCGGCCGACTCAGCGGCAAGACCGTCGCGATCATAGGATCCGGCCCGGCCGGCCTCGCCGCGGCCCAGCAGCTCACCCGTGCCGGGCACACCGTCGTCGTGTACGAGCGGGCGGACCGGATCGGCGGACTGCTCCGCTACGGCATCCCGGCGTTCAAGATGGAGAAGGCGCACCTGGACCGCCGCGTCGAACAGATGCGGGCCGAAGGGACCGTCTTCCGCACCGAGAGCGACATCGGCGGTCGGGTCGACGCGGCCGACCTCCGCGGCCGGCACGACGCCGTCATCGTCGCGGTCGGCGCCATGGAGCGCCGGGAGCTGCCGGTACCGGGCCGGGAGCTCGGCGGGATCCACCAGGCCATGGAGTACCTGACCGGCGCGAACAGGGTCGTGGAGGGTGACCTCGCGGTACCCGGGATCACCGCCGCGGGGCGGCACGTGGTGATCATCGGGGGCGGGGACACCGGCTCCGACTGCCTGGGCACGGCCCTGCGCCAGCACGCCCTGTCGGTGGTCCAACTCGACATCAACCCGGAGCCCGGCCCCACCCGGCCCGACACCCAGCCCTGGCCGGTGTACCCGAAGGTCTACCGGATCTCCCACGCCCACGAGGAGGCACGCGGACGCCACGGCGCCGATCCCCGGGCCTTCTCCTGCGCGACCCTCCACTTCGAAGGGGACCCGACCGGCCGGGTCCGGGCACTGCGCCTGACCGGGGTGGAGCCCGCGGAGCGCCGCGCCCTGCCCGGCACCGAGCGGGTGATCGAGGCGGGGCTGGTGCTGCTGGCGCTCGGCTTCTCGGGACCCGAGCGGGCCTGCGGGCTGGGCGAGCAGCTCGGCCTCGTACGGGACGAAAGCGGGAACTTCGCGCGGGACGCGGACTTCGCCGCGCTCGGCGGGCCGTCCCGGCCGACGGACGGCGTGTTCGTGGCGGGCGACGCGGGCCGCGGGCAGTCCCTCGTGGTGTGGGCGATCGCGGAGGGCCGCTCGGTCGCCGCCGCCGTCGACCGCTACCTGACGGGCGGCACGGCCCTCCAGGCCCCGGTCCGCGCGCAGGACCGACCGCTGCTCACATGAGCCGGGCGCCCCGCGCACGCAGGTGTGGTGCGGGCGAGTGGCGTGTGTGGTGCGCACGCGTGTGTGGTGTGCACGCATGCACATCAATGCCGGCCCGACGGACAGACGTAGTGGTATGACCACGCAGCGAGCAGATCAGTTCGATTCGGACCGAATCGGGACCCGGCCCCGCGCCGAGGTCGAACGCCGCCACGACGCGCTGGAGGCCGACAGCCTCGGGCCGCACGGCGGGACCCAGCTCTCCAAGGGCGCCCTGACCGGTTACCAGTGGGCGCTGGGCCGGGGCGACGGGGCTCCCGTCACCGGCGCGGTGGCCGAGAGCACGCCCGACCTGGACCTGTTGACGGCCGAGGTGGACGCCGCCACGGTGCAACTGGAGGCCGGACCGCAGCAGACCCTGCCGCGCGACTACACCCAGGGCGTGCACGACGCCCTGGCGTGGGTGTGCGGCCACACCGACGACTCTCCCTGACGGGCTGACGGGCTGACGGGCTGACGGGCTGCCGGGCCGCGGCCGGGCCGACGGGCCGCGGCCGGGCCGACGGGCCGCGGCCGGCGGATGCGCTCAGTGCTCCGACGCGCCGAACTCGGCGTGCTGGGTCCGCAGCGCGAAGTCCGGTTCCCCGGTCGGCTCGGCCGGCGGGAGGCACACCCGCCGCGCCTCCGCGCGCGCCTCGACCAGCAGTTCCTCGAACGCCTCGTCCGTCATGGTCCTCACCGTCCCGGTCCGGCCCCGTGGTCGGTCCGCCGAACTCACCCCTGATTCGTCGCCGGTCGCGGGCGGGATTGGCGAGGGCGCCGCCCGACGGCGCCCGGACGCCCGCCAGGTGGCGGCGCGCTCCGCCCGCTTTCGAGTGACGTCCGCGCTTCGTGCCGCGGCAACGTGACCGCGGTGCCCGACGATCGCAGGCGGCCGGGGATGCCCGGCCAGGGTCCGCCGACGGCGGCTGGTCGCGGGGAGACGGTGTGCACATCCTGCTGGTGGCGAGCGCGTTCAACAGCCTGACCCAGCGCGTCCACGCGGAGCTGCGGGACCACGGTCACCGTGTCTCCGTGGAGCTGGCCGTGCCGGGCGCCCCCCTCACCGACGCGGTACGCCGGCGCCACCCCGACCTGATCATCGCGCCGATGCTCACGACGGCGTTGCCGCGGGAGATCTGGGCGGACCACACCTGCCTGATCGTGCACCCGGGGCCGGTCGGGGACCGCGGCCCGTCCTCGCTCGACCGGGCGATCCTCGACCGCGAGGACCGGTGGGGGGTCACCGTCCTCCAGGCCACCGGGGAGATGGACGCCGGCGACGTCTGGGCCTTCGCCGACTGTCCCGTGCCCGAGGTGGCCAAGAGCGACCTGTACCGGGGAGAGATCGCGGACGCGGCCCTGCGGGCGGTGCTGACCGCGGTGGAACGCTTCGCCTCCGGTACGTACACCCCCCGACCCCAGACCACGCACCACACCCGGCCCTACCTCGGCCAGGAGGACCGCCGGATCGACTGGGCGGCCGATCCGACGGACCGGGTCCTGCGCACGCTCCGCGCGGCCGACTCCCGGCCCGGCGTACTGGACGAACTGCTCGGCGGCGCCTGGTACCTGCACGGCGGTCGGCCCGAGTACGAGCTGCGAGGCCGCCCCGGCGAACTGCTGGCCACCCGGGACGGAGCCGTCTGCCGGGCGACCACCGACGGCGCCGTCTGGATCCCCGAACTCCGGGCCCGGCGCGAGCCCGGACAGCCCGCCCCGGTCAAACTGCCCGCCACCCTGGCCCTCGCCGATCGGCTGCCGCCCCTGCCCGAGCTCCCCGCCCCGCCCTCGTTCGACGGCCCGGGCGGCGCGGACGGCCCGGACTGCCCGGACGGACGGGACGGATCAGGCGGCCCGGACGGATCGCGCGGACAGGACGGATCGCGCGGCGACGGCGTCCCGGGCGACATCGGATACCGCGAGGAGGGCCGGGTCGGCTTCCTGTCGTTCTCCTTCCCCGGTGGCGCGATGGCCACCGACCACTGCCGGCGCCTGCTGCACGCCTACCGCCACGCCTGCGCCCGCCCCACGTCCGTCCTGGTCCTCGGCGGCGGGCGGGACTTCTTCTCCAACGGGATCCACCTCGGCGTCATCGAGGCGGCCGCCGACCCCGCCGCCGAGTCCTGGGCGAACATCCGGGCCATGGACGACCTGGTGGAAGCGATCCTGACCACCACCGACCGCCTCGTCGTGGCCGCCCTCGGCGGGAACGCCGCCGCCGGAGGGGCCATGCTGGCCCTCGCCGCCGACGAGGTCTGGTGCCGGAGCGGGGTCGTGCTCAACCCGCACTACCGGCTGATGGGCCTGTACGGCTCCGAGTACTGGACGTACACCCTGCCCCGCCGCGTGGGCGCCGCCGTCGCGGAGCGACTCACCACCGACGCCCTGCCGCTGAGCGCCGCCGCCGCCGAGGGGCTCGGCCTGATCGACCGCACGGTGCCCTGCGCCCCCGGCGCGTTCGCCGCCGAGACGGCCCGCCTCGCGGGACTGCTGGCACACTCGCCCGCCACGCTGTCGCGGATCGCGGGCAAGAAGGCGGCTCGCGACCGCGACGAGGCCGTCAGGCCGCTCGCCTCCCACCGGGAGGCGGAGCTGACCCGGATGCGGGCCACGTTCCTCGACCCGCAGGCCCCCTACCACGCCCTGCGCCGGGCCTTCGTGCGCAAGGAACCCGCGACCGGCACCCCGCCGCACCTCGCCGACCCGGCGTCAAGCCGGCGCGGCGACGTCACCGCAATGGCCGCACATGACAGCCCACCCGGATCGGGGTCCTGTTACCAAGAAGGGTGAGGGCGTCGGCCCACACGCGGACGCTTCCCACACCTCCCCGCATACCTCCCCAAGGAGGCATCCTCATGGATGCAGCAACGCCGACCACGGTCGAGGACCCCCCGATCCACATCCTCTGGATCAACGCGGGACTGAGCTGCGACGGCGACTCGGTGTCCCTGACGGCAGCGATGCAGCCCAGCATCGAAGAGATCGTGATGGGCGTGCTGCCCGGTCTGCCGAAGATCGCCGTGCACTGGCCGCTCATCGACTTCGAGTGCGGACCCGTCGGCGGCGCCGACAACTTCATCGAGTGGTTCTTCAAGGGCGAGCGCGGCGAGATCGACCCCTTCGTGCTGGTCGTCGAGGGGTCCATCCCCAACGAGAAGATCAAGCCCGAGGGCTACTGGTGCGGCTTCGGGGACGATCCGGAGACCGGCCAGCCCATCACCACCAGCGAGTGGCTCGACCGGCTGGCTCCCAAGGCCCTCGCGGTGGTGGCCATCGGCACCTGCGCCACGTACGGCGGCATCCACGCGATGGAGGGCAACCCCACCGGCGCCATGGGCGTGCCCGACTACCTCGGTTGGGACTGGAAGTCCAAGGCGGGCATCCCCATCGTGTGCGTGCCGGGCTGCCCGATCCAGCCGGACAACTTCTCCGAGACCCTCACCTACCTCCTGTACCAGGCGGCGGGTTCGGCCCCGATGATCCCGCTCGACGACAAGCTGCGCCCCACCTGGCTGTTCGGCGCCACCGTCCACGAGGGCTGCGACCGGGCCGGCTACTACGAGCAGGGCCAGTTCGCGGAGACCTACGACTCCCCGAAGTGCCTTGTCAAGCTGGGGTGTTGGGGTCCCGTCGTCAAGTGCAACGTGCCCAAGCGCGGCTGGATGAACGGCATCGGCGGCTGCCCCAACGTCGGCGGCATCTGCATCGCCTGCACCATGCCGGGCTTCCCCGACAAGTTCATGCCCTTCATGGACGAACCCCCCGGCGGCAAGGTGTCCGCCACCGCCAGCGGCATCTACGGCGCGGTGATCCGAAAGCTCCGCGCGGTGACGGCGCACACCGTCGACCAGGAACCGAAGTGGCGCAACCCGGGCGAGAAGCTGACCACCGGCTACCGGCCGCCGTGGTGACACCTCCCCGCGCACCCCGACCGTAGGCCGCGGAGCCGCACCCCGCGAGAACCCCGGCACCCGCGAGAACCCCTCAGCACCCCCACCGAAGAAGGGTCACGGCAGACACGATGGCACCGAAGACGAAGGCGGCCGGAGACGGCAGCGGCCTGGTGGAGATGTCCTGGGATCCGATCACCCGGATCGTGGGCAGCCTCGGCATCCACACGAAGATCGACTTCAAGCAGAAGCGCGTGGCGGAGTGCTACAGCACCTCGTCGGTCTTCCGCGGCTACAGCGTCTTCATGCGCGGCAAGGATCCCCGCGACGCGCACTTCATCACCAGCCGCATCTGCGGGATCTGCGGCGACAACCACGCCACGTGTTCCGTGTACGCGCAGAACATGGCCTACGGGGTGAAGCCGCCCCACCTCGCCGAGTGGATCATCAACCTCGGCGAGGCGGCGGAGTACAT
Source organism: Streptomyces sp. NPDC102278 (assembly GCF_044766345.1). Lineage (NCBI taxonomy): Bacteria > Bacillati > Actinomycetota > Actinomycetes > Kitasatosporales > Streptomycetaceae > Streptomyces > Streptomyces sp. NPDC102278. Next base: position 203,699 of record NZ_JBIWLV010000011.1, read on the forward strand.
GTTCGACCACAACATCTTCCAGGAGAACCTGGTCGGGGTCGACTACTGCGAGAAGATGGTCCGCGAGACCAACCCCGGCGTGCTGGAGCTGGCCGAGCGCACTCCCGCCCCGCACGCCGGCGAACACGGCTTCAAGACCATCGCCGACATCATGCGCTCCCTCAACCCGCTGGAGGGGGAGTTCTACCGCGAGGCCCTCCAGGTCAGCCGCTACACGCGCGAGATGTTCTGCCTGATGGAAGGGCGCCACGTGCACCCCTCCACGCTCTACCCCGGCGGCGTCGGCACCATCGCATCCGTCCAGCTCTTCACGGACTACATGAGCCGCCTCATGCGGTACTGCGAGTTCATGAAGCGCGTCGTACCGCTCCACGACGACCTGTTCGACTTCTTCTACGAGGCCCTGCCCGGCTACGAGGAAGTCGGCCGTCGGCGCGTGCTCTTGGGCTGCTGGGGCGCGCTCAACGACCCGGAGCACTGCGACTTCACGTACGCCAACATGACCGACTGGGGACGGAAGATGTTCGTCACCCCGGGCGTGGTGGTGGACGGCAAACTGGTCACCAACGACCTCACCGAGATCAACCTGGGCATCCGGATCCTGCTCGGCAGCTCGTACTACGACGACTGGCAGGGCCAGGAGAAGTTCGTCACCCACGACCCGCTCGGGAACCCGGTCGACGCCCGCCACCCCTGGAACCAGCACACCATCCCCGCGCCGCAGAAGCGCGACTTCGACGACAAGTACAGCTGGGTGATGTCGCCCCGCTGGTTCGACGGCAAGGACCACCTGCCCCTCGACACCGGCGGCGGCCCCCTCGCCCGCCTGTGGTCCACCGCCCTGTCCGGACTGGTGAACACCGACTACGTGCAGGCCACCGGCCACAGCGTGGTCATCACCCTGCCGCGCACGATGACCAAGCCCGAGACCCGCTTCGAGTGGAAGATCCCGAAGTGGAGCAACGCGCTGGAGCGCAACCGCGCCCGCACGTACTTCCAGGCGTACGCCGCCGCCATCGCGCTGCACTGCGCCGAGAAGGGCCTCGCCGAGGTACGCGCCGGACGCACCCAGACCTGGGAGAAGTTCGAGGTCCCCGACGAGGGCCTGGGGGTCGGCTTCACCGAGGCCGTGCGCGGCGTCCTCTCGCACCACATGGTCATCCGCGACGGCAAGATCGCCAACTACCACCCCTACCCGCCGACCCCGTGGAACGCCAGCACGCGCGACACCTACGGCACCCCCGGACCGTACGAGGACGCCGTGCAGAACACGCCCATCTTCGAGGAGAACACCCCGGAGAACTTCAAGGGCATCGACATCATGCGCGCCGTGCGCAGCTTCGACCCCTGTCTGCCGTGCGGCGTCCACATGTACGTCGGCGGCGGCAAGACGGTCAAGCAACTGCACGTCCCCACCGGCCTGAGCGGACTGGGCGGATGAGCGCCCCCACCGGCGCCCGGCAGGCGGGCCTGCGCGTCGAGGAGGTCCTGGACCGGCTGGCGGCCACCGGCGACCGGGAGGTGTGCGCGGCGGCCGAGGAACTGGTGCGCGTGCTCATGGACCTCTACGGCGCAGGACTGGCGAGCATCACCACCCGCCTCGACGACGAGGCCCTCGCCGCGCTCCTGGACGACGAACTCGTCTCCGGGCTGCTGGCCCTGCACGACCTGCACCCCGAGGACGCGCACACCCGGATCGCCCGCGCCCTGGCGGCCGTACGCGAACCCGTGGAACTGGTCGGCTTCGACGAGAGCACGGGCGTCCTGCGCCTGCGGTCCGCCCCGAGTTCCGGCTGCGGTTGCGCAGGCGGCGCCGACGACGGCCGGCAGGCCGTCGAGGACGCGCTGGCCTCCTTCGCGCCCGAGGTGACCGAGATCCGGATGGAAGCGGCCGCGCCACAGCAGCCGCTGCTGCAGATCGGCGTCCGCCCGAACACCAGCCCGGCGCGGGTTTCGTGAGCGCGTCACAGGGCTGGGCACCGCCCGCCGCGCGGACCGGCGGACCGCGCGGCCTGCGCCGGTTCGCCGGGCCGCGCGCCCCCCGCCCCGAGACCTGTGAACTGTGCGGGATCGCGGTCGCCGAGGACGGCCACCGCCACCTGGTCGAGATCGAGAAGCGCGCCCTGGTGTGCGCCTGCACGGCCTGCTCCCTGCTCTTCGACCGGCCCGGCGCGGCGACCGGACGCTACCGCGCCGTCCCGAACCGCCACCTCACCGACCCCGACCACCCGCTCGACGACGGGGTGTGGGAACAGCTCCAGATCCCGGTCAGCGTCGCGTTCTTCTTCCGCAACGCCGCCCTGGACCGACTCGTCGCGCTGTACCCCAGCCCCGCCGGCGCCACCGAGAGCGAACTCGACCCCGCCACCTGGCAGGCCGCGCTCGGCGGCAGCCCCCTGTCCGCACTGCTCGAAGCGGACGTCGAGGCACTGCTGCTGCGGCGCACCGAAGGGCGTACCGACTGCTACCTGGTGCCCATCGACATCTGCTACGAACTCGTCGGCCGCATGCGCCTGTTGTGGCAGGGCTTCGACGGCGGGTCCGAGGCGCGCGCAGCCCTGACGACCTTCTTCGAACAGGTCGAGCGCCGTGCCAAGTCCCCGGCGAAGGTGGTGAGGCCATGACGGAGTTCGGCTTCACCTGCACCGGCGTGCGGGCCGACCAGTACGCCGCCGGCCCCACACTCGTCTTCCGGCTGGCCATCACCGCCACCGAGCAGACCCGGATCCACGCCCTCGCCCTGCGCTGCCAGATCCGCATCGAACCGGCCCGACGAGGCTACGGACCGGTCGAGGCCGAAGGCCTCGCCGACCTGTTCGGGGAACGCTCCCGGTGGGGCAACACCCTCCTGCCCGTGCAGTTCGCGCAGGTCACCCTCATGGTGCCCAGCTTCACCGGCTCCACCGAGATCGACCTGGTCGTGCCCTGCACCTACGACATGGACATCGCGGCGAGCCGCTACCTCGGCGCCCTGGAGGACGGCGAGGCGCCCCTGCTCATGCTGTTCTCCGGCACCGCCTTCACCGGCGCCGGCGGATTCCACGTCGAGCCCGTCCCGTGGGACCGCGAAGCCTCGTACCGCATGCCGGTCGCGGTCTGGCAGGAGATGATCGAGCAGCATTTCCCCGGCTGCGGATGGCTCAGACTGCCCCGCGACACCATGGACGAGCTGCTCGCCTACCGCTCCCGGCACGCCCTCGCCTCCTGGGAGGCCACCGTACGGGCCCTCCTGGACGCGGCGGCGGTCCCGGCCGCCGCCCCGGACGCGAAACCCTCACCGCAGGAACGCTTCCGGGCGGGCGCCCTGCCGCCGCGCACCGCGCAGAGGACGGTCGCGCCATGACGACGACCACAGGGACGACGACCACAGGGACGACGACCACCGGGACGACCACCACCACGACCCCGGCCGGCGCGGCCGGGACGACCGCGCTCGAAGCCCGTTTCGAGATCGCCCGACAGGTGGCCGACGCCGTGCTCTTCGAGGGGTACGTGCTCTACCCCTACCGGGCCTCGGCCGCCAAGAACCGGCTGCGCTGGCAGTTCGGCGTCCTCGTGCCGCCCGCCTGGGCACCCGCGCACGAGGAGCACTGCCTCCAACAGACCGAGATCCTGATGGAGCCGAAGGGACACGCGAGGCTCGCCGTCGAGCTCCGCTTCCTGCACGCCCAACGACGCACCGTCCAACAGGCCCGACCGGACGGGTCGTTCACCGACGTGACGGAGCTGCACCTCGAGGACCGGGTCCTCGTCCCCTGGGACGAGGGAACCGAGGAACGCGTCGAGATGACCGTGGACGTGGCCGACCTCACCGGCGAGGGCGTCCGGGTCCCGGTCACCCGACCCGCACGCGAGGAGACCGAGGACGTCCGCGACGCGGACGGCCCGGTCCTCGGCCGGCTGCTGCGCCGCACCGAGAAGATCGACGCGGTCGTCCGACTGCGCGCGAGCGAACTCGACTGCGCCTACCGGGCCTGGAAGCTGACCGCGGTGGTGGAGAACACCAGCCCGTGGGCACCGGACGAGAACGGCGCCGACCGGGACGCCGCGCTGCCCCGCTCACTGGTCGCCGCGCACCTCCTGCTCGGACTCGACAAGGGCTCCTTCCTGTCGATGACCGACCCGCCCGAGTGGGCCAAGGGAGCGGTCGCCGACTGCGTCAACCGGCACACCTGGCCCGTGCTGGCCGGCGAGCCCGGCCGCGCCGACGTGGTGCTCTCCTCCCCGATCATCCTGGAGGACCACCCCGGCATCGCCCCCGAGAGCATCGGCGCCATGTACGACGCCACCGAGATCGACGAGATCCTCGCGCTGCGCACCGCCGCCCTCACCGACCAGGAGAAGCGCGAGGCGCGCGGCACCGACCCGAGGGCCGCCGCCGTGATCGACCTCGCCGAATCGATGCCGCCCGAGGTCCTCGAACGGCTGCACGGGGCGGTTCGGGGCCTGCGGGAGATCACCGATCCCGGCATCCCCGTGGACGCCCCGACCGGACTCGAGTCCCTCGAACCCTTCGACAGCCAGGCCGTGTTCCGGCCCGAGACGCCCTGGTGGGACCCCGCCCACGCGGACCCCGTCGACGCCGCCCGGCAACCTGTCCTCGTGGACGGCGTTCCGGTGGGCGTCGGCAGCCGCGTGCTGCTGCGCCCGGGCCTGCGGCGCAGCGACGCGCAGGACCTGTTCCTCCACGGCCGCTCCGCCCAGGTCGAGGCCGTGCTGCACGACGTGGACGGGGGAGTGCACCTCGCCGTCACGGTGGAGGGCGACCCCGGCGCCGACATCCGGCGCGAGCAGGGCCGCTTCCTCTACTTCCAACCCGACGAGGTGAGCCCCCTGGAGCAGACGGGCCCCGCGGCCGACGTGATCCCCCCGGAGGGCACGTGACCGGCAGAACCCTGATCGCGGGAATCGGCAACGTCTTCCTCGGCGACGACGGATTCGGCGTCGAGGTGGTGCGCGGCCTGTCCCCGCACCACCTCCCGGACCACGTGGAGGTGGTGGACTTCGGCGTGCGCGGCGTCCACCTCGCCTACCAACTGCTCGACGGCTACGACACCCTCGTCCTGGTGGACGCCACCGCGCGCGGCGGCGAGCCCGGCACGCTGTACCTCATCGAGGTGGACGACCGCGCCGACGCCCCGATCGGCGGCGCCGTGCTCGACGGCCACCACATGTCCCCCGACGCGGTGCTCGCGCTCCTGGGCACCCTCTGCGAGGGCACGGGCGGCACCCCGCCCCGACGCACGCTGGTGCTGGGCTGCGAACCCGCCTCCGTGGAGGAGGGCATGGGCCTCAGCGCACCGGTGGCCGCCGCGGTCCCGGAAGCCGTGCGGACGCTCGTGGGACTGGTTCGGGAAGACCTGGTGACAACGGAGGAGAGAACCCCATGAAGAAGGAAGTCCTCTGCGGCGTGGCCCTCGCCGCCCTGCTCACGGTGGCCGCACTGGTCGCCCCCGACATCAAGCGTTACCTGCGCATGCGCAGGATGTGACGGCCCCCGCACCCCCTCGCACGCCCCGGCGCCCGAATGGCGTACGGGGCGTGCGGCGCGTCGGCGTGCCCGCCCGCGCCGTCCCCCGCCTGCCGGTCTAATGAGCCCCGGCAGGACGGAGCCCCCGATGCACGAGATGTCGATCGCCATGGCCGTGGTGAGCCAGGTGGAAGAAGCAGCCCAGGCCGGCGGGGCGCGCGTGGTGACCTCGGTCCGACTCGAAGTCGGCGAGTTGGCCGGAGTGGTGCCCGACGCACTCGCATTCTGTTTCGAACTGGCCTGTGCCGGAACGGTTCTGGAGGGTGCCGAGCTGGTCACCGAGCCCGTGGCGGCCCGCGCGCACTGCCGCCCCTGCGCGGCTGACTGGGCGGTCGGCATGCCGCCCGCGCTCTGTTGCCCCCGGTGCGGCAAGGCCACGGACGTCGAACTGACCGCGGGCCGTGAGCTGCGGATCCTCACCGTGAACTGGGAGGACTGTCCCGCCCCCACGCGCCACCGCCAACCGATCCCCGAGGAGCGCTGAACCATGTGCCGAGTCGTCGACCTCAAACAGGCGGTGCTGGCCAAGAACGACGCGGCCGCCCAGACCCTGCGCGCCCGACTCACCGCCCGCGGCACCACGGTCGTCAACCTGCTCTCCAGCCCGGGCAGCGGGAAGACGGCGTTGCTGGAACGCGAACTGCTGCTCGCCCGCGAGCGGGGAGTGGCCGTCGCCGCCCTCACCGCCGACCTCGCCACCGAGAACGACGCGGTACGGCTGGCCCGTTCCGGCGTTCCCGTCAAGCAGGTGCTCACCGACGGGCTGTGCCACCTGGAAGCCGGGATGCTGAGCCGGCACCTGGACGGCTGGATGCCGGACGACACCCGGCTGCTCTTCGTGGAGAACGTCGGCAACCTGGTCTGCCCCGCCTCCTACGACCTCGGGGAGTCCCTGCGGGTCGTCCTGGCCTCCGTGACCGAGGGCGAGGACAAGCCGCTCAAGTACCCCACCGCCTTCGGGCTCGCCCACCTGGTGGTCGTCACCAAGACCGACATCGCGAAGGCCGTCGAGTTCGACGAGGAGGCCTTCCGCGCCCATGTGCAGCAGGTGAACCCGGGCGTGGAGGTGGTCCTCACGTCCGCCCGCGCGGACGAGGGCGTGGGCCTCCTGCTCGACCGGGCCCTGGCCGTCGGGGCGGGCGCCGCGGTGCACGCGCCGGTCATGGCGGGGCGGGACGGCGGCCACCTCGACCACCACGCTGCGCACGACCACCACCACGCTGCGCACGACCACGACCACGACCACGACCACGAGCACGAACAGGATCACGTCCACGGGGCCGATCACAGCCACGACCACGATCACAGCCACGATCACCGCCACGACCACAGCCACGGTCCCCTGCACCCGCATCGGCACGCCGACGCGGCAGCGACGCAGACCCGCTGATGGAGGCGGTGCAACGGCGACGGGTCACCGTCCGGGGCGTGGTCCAGGGCGTCGGATTCCGCCCGTACGTCTACACCCGGGCCATCGCGCTCGGACTGGCCGGCCACGTCACCAACACCCCCGAAGGCGTCGTCGCCGAGGTCGAGGGCGCCTCGGCGGCCGTCTCGGAGTTCTGTGAGCGGCTCGCGGCCTGCGCCCCGCCGTTGGCCGTGGTGGACGCCGTGGACCACTGCGAGGTACCCGTCGCGGGCGGCACCGGCTTCACCATCGTCGCCTCCAGGGGCGGCGGCCCCGCCCGCACGCTGGTCTCGCCCGACGTGGCCACCTGCGCGGACTGCCTCAGGGAGCTGGCCGATCCGACCGACCGGCGCCACCGCCACCCCTTCATCACCTGCACGCACTGCGGGCCCCGCTTCACGATCGTCACCGGCCTGCCGTACGACCGGGCCCACACCACGATGGGCCGCTTCCCGATGTGCCCGGACTGCGCCCGGGAGTACACCGACCCCACCGACCGCCGGTTCCACGCCCAGCCCGTCGCCTGCCCGGCCTGCGGCCCCCGGCTGCGGCTCCTCGTGGGCACGCCGCCCCGGGAAGCGACGGTCGGCGACCGGACGACCGGTCCGACGGCCGACGACCCGACGGCCGACGACCCGACGGCCGACGACCCGACGGCCGACGACCCGACGGCCGACGACCCGGTGGCCGGGGCGCGCCGACTCCTGGCCGAGGGGGCGATCCTCGCGGTCAAGGGACTCGGCGGTTACCACCTCGCCTGCGACGCGACGCACCCCGGGGCGGTGGCCGAACTGCGCCACCGCAAGGGCCGCGGGGACAAGCCCTTCGCCCTGATGGCCCGCGACCTCGAGGACATCGCACCCCACGTCCACCTCGACGCGCGGGAACGGAGCCTGCTGACCGGCTCCGTACGCCCCATCGTCCTGCTGCGCCGCCGTCCCGAGGCCGCCGAACTCGTCGGGGTCGCCCCGGGCAACCCGGACCTCGGCGTGATGCTGCCGTACACACCGCTGCACCACCTGCTGCTCGGACTGCCCGGCGACCCTCCTGGTCCCCGCCTGCTCGTCATGACCAGCGGCAACCTGGCCGGCGAGCCGATCGTGACCGACGACGCCGAGGCCCTGGAGCGGCTCGGCCGGTTGGCCGACGCCTGGCTCACGCACGACCGTCCCATCCACGTCCCCTGCGACGACTCGGTGGTCCGGGTCCTGGACGGGGAGCCGCTGCTCGTGCGGCGCTCGCGAGGCTACGCACCCCTGCCCCTGGAGCTCCCCCTCCCGGTGCCCGCGACGCTGGCCACCGGGGGAGACCTGAAGAACGCCTTCTGCCTCGGCGAGGGCCGGCGGGCCTGGCTGTCCGCGCACATCGGCGACATGGACGACCTCGCCACCCAGGACGCCTTCGCCGGCGCGGTGCGCCAACTGGAGAGCATCACCGGCGTCGCCCCGGCCCTCCTCGCCGCCGACCGGCACCCCGCCTACCGATCGGCGCACTGGGCCGTCCGCAACGCCGGGGACCGGCCCGTGATCCGCGTCCAACACCACCACGCGCACATCGCCTCCGCCATGGCCGAACACGGTCTGGGCGCGGACCGCCGGGTGATCGGGGTCGCGTTCGACGGCACGGGCCACGGCGACGACGGGGCCGTGTGGGGCGGGGAGTTCCTCCTCGCCGACTACGCGGGTCACACCCGCTTCGCGCACCTCGCCTACGTGCCGCTGCCCGGAGGCGACGCCGCCGTGCGGCGCCCGTACCGCATGGCGCTGTCCCACCTGCGGGCGGCGGGTCTCGACCGGTCGCCGGACCTGCCGTGCGTGGCGGTCTGTCCGCCCGATGAACTGCGCGTGCTGGAAACCCAGTTGAGAACCTCACTCAACTGCGTGCCGACCTCCTCGATGGGTCGCCTCTTCGACGCAGTCTCCTCGCTGGCCGGCATCTGTCACCACGCGGGCTACGAGGCCCAGGCGGCGATCGAGCTGGAGGCCGCGGCGCGCACGGCCCATGCCCCCGGCGGCGCGGACGAGCGGTACTCCTTCGTCCTGCGACCCGCCGCACCCGGGACCGGCGCCGACGCCGTCCCCGAGGCCGCCGCCCAACCCGACCCCCCGATGACCGTCGACCCGGCTCCCGTGCTCGCGGCCGTGGTGGCCGACGTGCGCGCGGGAACACCGCCGTCGCTGATCGGGGCTCGCTTCCACCGCGCCGTCACGGACCTGGTGGCCGAGGTCTGCGTCGCCGCCCGGGAGCGGCACGGCCTGGACACCGTCGCCCTCACGGGCGGCGTGTTCGCCAACACCCTCCTCTCCTCGGCCTGCGCCGAGGCCCTGCGGGGGCACGGCTTCACGGTACTGCGCCACCACCGGGTGCCCCCGAACGACGGGGGACTGGCGCTCGGACAACTCATGGTGGCGGCGGCCCGCACCATCGAACACCCACAGCGAGGAGAAGCCCATGTGCCTGGCGGTACCCGGCAGAGTGGTTGAGATCGCGGAGGAGAACGGCACCCGCATGGCCACCGTCGACTTCGGCGGAGTGGTCAAGGAGGTGTGCCTGGAGTACCTGCCGGACCTCCAGGTGGGCGAGTACGCCATCGTCCACGTCGGCTTCGCGCTCCAGCGGCTGGACGAGGAGTCGGCCAAGCAGACCCTTGAACTCTTCGCCCAACTCGGCATGTTGCAGGAGGAGTTCGCAGACCCGTGGGAACAGGCGGCGGAGGCGGGCGGGGCCCCCTGGCCGTTCGAGGACGACGAATCGGACACCGTCGCCGACCCGGCGGTCGTGGGACCGGTCGACGGTGGGCACGTACCGCAGGAGGCGCAGCAGCAGTGAAGTACATCGAGGAGTTCCAGGACCCCGACCTCGCGCGTCGGCTCCTGGACGACATCCACGCCACCGTCACCCGTCCGTGGGCGCTGATGGAGGTGTGCGGAGGGCAGACCCACACCATCATCCGGCACGGGATCGATCAACTCCTGCCCGAACAGGTGGAGTTGATCCACGGTCCCGGCTGCCCGGTGTGCGTGACACCGCTGGAGGTCATCGACAAGGCCCTGGAGATCGCCTCCCGGCCCGGCGTGATCTTCTGCTCGTTCGGGGACATGCTCCGCGTCCCCGGGACCGGCCGCGACCTCTTCCAGGTCCGCAGCGAGGGCGGCGACGTACGCGTCGTCTACTCCCCGCTGGACGCGCTGAAGATCGCCCGGCAGAACCCGGCGAAGGAAGTCGTCTTCTTCGGCATCGGCTTCGAGACCACCGCCCCGCCCAACGCCATGACGGTCCACCAGGCCAGGAAGCTCGGCATCCGCAACTTCAGCCTGCTCGTCTCCCACGTGCGGGTCCCCCCTGCCATCGAGGCGATCATGCAGTCGCCGAGCTGCCGCGTCCAGGCCTTCCTGGCCGCCGGACACGTCTGCAGCGTGATGGGGATGGGGGAGTACCCGGAGCTGGCCGCCAGGCACCGGGTCCCCATCGTGGTGACGGGCTTCGAGCCGCTGGACATCCTCGAAGGCGTACGGCGTACCGTGCGCCAACTCGAACGCGGTGAGCACACGGTGGACAACGCCTACGCGCGCGCGGTCCGCCCGGAGGGCAACCCGGCCGCCATCGCCATGCTGGAGGACGTCTTCGAGGTCACCGACCGCGCCTGGCGGGGCATCGGGGTCATCCCGAACAGCGGTTGGCGGCTGTCCGAGCGCTACCGGGACCACGACGCCGAACACCGCTTCTCCGTCACCGGCATCACCACCCGCGAGCCCGCGGAGTGCCGTAGTGGCGAGGTCCTCCAGGGCCTCATCAAGCCGAACCAGTGCGAGGCCTTCGGCACCACCTGTACGCCGCGCAACCCCCTCGGCGCCACCATGGTGTCCAGCGAGGGCGCCTGCGCCGCGTACTACCTCTACCGGCGGCTCGACCTCACCCCGGTCCGCGGCCCCGTCCCCACCGCACAGACCACGCCGCTGGAGGCGAGCCCCGTTGCCTGAGACCACCACCCTCGACGTCACCGGTTGGACCTGCCCGGCCCCCCTGCGGGACCGTCCCCGCGTGGTGATGGGCCACGGCGGCGGCGGCGCGCTCTCCGCCGAACTGGTACAGCACCTCTTCGCCCCGGCGTTCGGCGGCGAGGTGCTGGCCCAGTTGGGCGACGCCGCCGCCGTCACCCTCGGTGGCGCCCGACTGGCCTTCTCCACCGACTCGTACGTGGTCAGGCCGCTGTTCTTCCCCGGCGGTGACATCGGCGACCTGGCCGTCAACGGAACCGTCAACGACCTGGCGATGAGCGGCGCCCGCGCCGCGTACCTGTCCTGCGGGTTCATCCTCGAAGAAGGCGTCGAGATGTCCGTGGTGGCCCGCGTCGCGCGGTCCATGGGCGCGGCCGCGCGCGCCGCCGGCGTCGAGATCGCGACGGGCGACACGAAGGTCGTCGAGGCCGGCCACGGTGACGGCGTCTACGTGAACACGGCGGGCATCGGCCTGATCCCGGACGGCGTGGACCTGCGCGCGCAGCGCGTCGTGCCCGGCGACGTGGTCATCGTCAGCGGCGAGATCGGACTGCACGGCGTGGCCATCATGAGCGTGCGCGAGGGCCTGGAATTCGGGGTGGACGTCGAAAGCGACTGCGCGGCGCTCGGCAGCCTTGTCGAGGCCATGCTCGCGGTCACCTCCGACCTGCACGTGCTCCGCGACCCCACTCGGGGCGGGGTGGCCGCCGCCCTCAACGAGATCGCGGCCGCCTCCGGCACCGGAGTCGTCATCCAGGAGGGCAGGGTCCCGATCCCGGTCCCGGTCGCGAACGCCTGTGCGATCCTCGGCCTCGACCCCCTGTACGTGGCGAACGAGGGGAAGCTGGTCGCGTTCGTACCCCGCGAGCACGCGGACGCGGTCCTCGAAGCGATGCGCGCCCACCCGCTGGGACACCGCGCGGCCGTGATCGGGGAAGTGGTGGAGGCCCACCCCGGTCTCGTCGTCGCCCGCACGGGCCTGGGCGGGACACGCGTGGTGGACCTGCCGATCGGGGAGCAGCTGCCGCGGATCTGCTGACCCTGGCGGCCGCCCGGTCCCGCGGCCGGGCGCAAGAGGGGATGATGCTCGGCATGAAATTCGAACATCCGGCCGAAAAGAACGAGGACGGACGGGTCGGTCCGTTCGAGAGGCCGGCCGAGCCGGCCTCCAACTTCACGAGCTCGGCGGCCTTCTTCGCGGGGTGTGCGTGGCCCTGGTGGTCAACGTCGTCGTCGTGCACGCCCTCCACCTGTCCCAGAGCCGGCAACACCTGGCGGGCGACGCCGTGGCCTCCGTCGCCCTGCTCCTGCTGGCCTTGCTGAAGAACTCCGAACGGCGGGCCGAGCACGCCATCCGGCGCAAGCTGGGCGCCATCGCCGCGGCGCTGCTGGAGCAGCACGCCGGCAAGCCCGGCACGGCGCACGAGGACCTGGAGAAGGCGATCGGGATCGAGGAGCGCCAGTAGGGCCGACCCGGACGCCACGGGCCTTGCCGGCGCCACTTCGACGACGGGGCCTACGCGTCGACGCCCGAGAGCGGATCCCCGTCCGAGACCTCGCCGGGGGCCGCCGCGGCGGCCAGGGCGGCGGTGCGGCGGCCGACGACGACGGTCGCCGCGGCCGCGCTGAGCGCGAACGCCAGCGCCAGCACCGCCGGTCGGTCCAGCCGGTGCCGGGTGAAGTGGTCGACGGAGTGGCGGCCCGGCCCGGCGAGTCCCAGTCCGGCCGCCACGAAGCCGAGGAAGGCCGGGTACTCGAAGCCCCCGCCCTGCGCGAAGAACCCCGCCGGGGCGTGCACCGACACGGCGCCCGCCATCGCGCCCGCCGCGGCGGCGCCCGCGGCCGGGGTCGCCAGCCCGAGCGCCAACAGCGCGCCACCGCCCGCCTCGCCGAGACCCGCCGCGATCGCGCTCTGCCGGCCGGGGACGAAGCCCATGTGCTCCATCGCCTTCGCCGTGCCGTCGACGCCGCCACCGCCGAACCAGCCGAACAGCTTCTGCGTGCCGTGCGCCATCAGCACACCGCCCGCTCCCAGCCGCAGGGCGAGCAGTCCGAGGTCCTTGCGCCGGTCGATGTCCATGAGGCCGAGGCCTTTCCGTGGGCGTGGGGTGGGGTGGAGTGGGTGTGAGGCGTGCGGCCGGGGATGTCCGTGGCCGGTGGTCCGTGGTCGGTCGGTCCCGGGTCCCAGCTTGACGGGGGCACGCGGCCCGCGCACCCGATGCGTACGCCGGAAGGGTCCCCGGACCGGCTCCTCAGGCGGGGGCGGGCGGACGCAGTGACTGTCGGACGGCCCAGGCCACCGACACCAGCGGCACCGCGACCACCGCGCCGACGACGCCCGCGGCGATGGCACCGGCCACCACCGACAGGGCCACGACCACCGGATGCAACCGCACGGCCCAACTCATCACGAGCGGGTGCAGCAGATGGCCCTCGATCTGCCCGATGACCACGATCAGCGCGACAACCAGGCACGCCACCAGCGGCCCCTTCGCGGCCAGGGCGATGACGGCGGCCACCGCGAGGGCGACCGGGGATCCGATCAGCGGGACGAACGCGGCGAAGAACTCCAACAGCGCGAGCGGCACGGCCAGCGGCACCCCCAACGCGAACAGAGCGACCCAGACGAGGATCGCGTTCGTCCCGGCGACGAGCAGGATGCCGTGGGTGTATCCGGTGAACGTCCGCCACGCCGCCCGTCCGGCGGCGGCCACCCGGTCCTCGGCGGTCGGCGGGAGCTGGGCGCAGAACCACGCCCACTGCCGATCGCCCGAGTGGATGAAGAAGACCGAGCAGAACAGCGCCAGGGCGATCACGGTGAAGATCTCCACGAGCCGGCCGGCGCCACTGACCGCGGTGCTGAGCAGGGTCGAGCGGTGGCTCGACAGGTACGAGGTGATGCGCGCCTGCAAGTCGTCCAGCGCGTGGGGGTCCAGGCGCAGCGGCGGCTGCTCCAGCCAGCGCTGGATCCGCCCCAGGCCGTCCTTGAACTCCGCGAGCAGGTTCGTCCACTCGGAGGCGATGGTCTCGCCGACGAAGGCGAACGCGCCGAGCAGCAGCACGATGCTGCCGACCAGGGCGCACGCGACGGCCAGCGGGCGGGGGATCCACCGGTCCAGGAGACCCGTCAGGGGGCGGAGCACGGCGGTGACCACGAGACCGAGGAAGACGGCCACGCCGACCTCGTGGAACCGCCCCAGGATGACGAACACCGCGTACGTCACGGCTCCCACGGCCAGCAGCCGCCAGGAGTACGCGGCGACCGTGCGCAGCAGCGGGGAGACGTGGGGCGTGCCCGCCCCGACCGGAGGTCGCGGACGCCCGGGGCGGCCGGTCGCGCGCGGGCGGAGTGGGCGGGGTGCCGACCGCGCCGCGGATCGCCTGGTCATGGCAGTGCCCCACCTCCGGAAGTGTTCCTGGACAGGTTCCACGGCGCGGCGCGTCCCCCCGCGGGCCCGAGCCCACATTCGCCCGAACGAACCGCCGGATACCCCCGTTTCACACGCGCGCGTTTGCTCGGGAGGGAGGTCGGGCAGACGGTGCGTCATGGCTGAGCTCACGGGTGGGAATCAGGGGACGATCACGACGAGCGTCCCCGCGCGATTGGACCGGCTGCCGTGGTCACGGTGGCACTGGATGATCGTGATCGGACTGGGGACCGTCTGGATCCTCGACGGTCTGGAAGTCACGATCGTCGGCAACATCGCCGGTCGCCTGTCCGAGGACGGCAGCGGCCTCAGCATCACGGACGCCCAGGTCACCGGAGTCGCGGCGGCCCTGTACGTGGCCGGGGCCTGCGCCGGGGCGCTGTTCTTCGGACGCCTCACCGACCTGTTCGGCCGCAAGAAGCTCTTCCTCATCACCCTCGGGGTGTACCTGGCGGCGACCGCGCTCACCGCCGTGTCCTTCTCCCCCTGGTGGTTCTTCGTCTTCCGCTTCCTCACCGGCTTCGGCATCGGCGGGGAGTACGCGGCCATCAACTCCGCGATCGACGAGCTGATCCCCAGCAAGTACCGGGGGCGCGTCGACCTGATCATCAACGGCAGCTTCTGGCTCGGCGCGGTCGCCGGCGCGCTGCTGTCCGTCCTCGCGCTCGACACCGACATCTTCCCGGCCTGGCTCGGCTGGCGGCTGACGTTCGCGCTCGGCGTCGTCCTGGGTCTGGTGATCCTGCTCGTCCGCCGGCACGTGCCCGAAAGCCCGCGGTGGATGTTCATCCACGGCAAGGGCGAGGAGGCGGAGAAGCTCGTCGCCGACGTCGAACGCCAGGTGGAGCGGGAGAAGGGCACCCCGCTCCCGGAACCGGGGGAGGCCATCACCGTCGAGCAGCGCGGCAGCATCGGGTTCGGGGAGATCGCCAGGACCGTCTTCCGGTCCTACCCGCGGCGGGCCGTGCTCGGCCTCTCCCTCTTCGTCGGTCAGGCGTTCCTCTACAACGCGATCACCTTCGGCTTCGGCACCATCCTGGTCCGGTTCTTCGACGTGTCCAGCGGTGTCACCGGCTACTACTTCGCCGTCATCGCCTTCGGCAACTTCCTCGGACCGCTGTTCCTCGGGCGGTTCTTCGACACGATCGGCCGCCGGCCGATGATCGCCGGCACCTACGTCCTGTCCGGCCTGCTGCTCTTCGGTACCGCGTGGCTCTTCGGGGCCGGCATGCTCACCGCCTTCACGATGACCGCCTGCTGGTGCGTGGTGCTCTTCTTCGCCTCCGCCGGGGCCAGTTCGGCGTACCTGACCGTCAGCGAGATCTTCCCCATGGAGACACGGGCGATGGCGATCGCCTTCTTCTACGCGGTGGGCACCGCCGCAGGCGGCATCTCGGGCCCGCTGGTCTTCGCCGACCTCACCTCCAGCGGAGTGGTCGCCGACGCCGTGCTCGCGTTCTGCATCGGGGCCTCGCTGATGGTGGCCGCGGGCCTGGTCGCGGTCTTCTTCGCGGTGGCGGCGGAGGGCAAGTCGCTCGAATCGATCGCCAAGCCCCTGTCCGCCCGCACCGCCGAGGAGCGGGGCGGAGCCGACGGCGCAACGGATGGCGGGCCGCGGTCGACCGACCGCGCGGAGAGCCGCCCGTCCCTCGGATGACGTCCCACCCGGGCAGGAGTTCCCGCCCGGGCGCCCGGCCCGGGCGTGACCCGGACGGCTGTGGACAAGCCCGTCGAACACGACAGGCCGCCGCCGCGCTCGTAGCGTCAACGGCATCAGGGGGCCAGGTGCCCCGAAGGGCGAACTCTCCTGACGGGAGGGCATGCCGATGCCGGAAGACGCTTCCGTGTCCAGCCTGCTGCGCGTCCACCGAGGATCCGCCGAACCGGAGGAACTGGCCGCGATAGCCGTCGTGGTCGCCTGCCTCGCCGGCCGCCTGTCGCGGGCGGCGACCCGCCCCGATGAGTCCGGGCGCCACCGCCCGCATCCGCGCCCCGGAGGCCACGGATGCTGGGCGGGGTGCTGGGCCTGCCGGTGACACCGGCAGGCCGCACGGACCTCGGTCCCGCCCTCGATCCAGTACTCAGTCCCGCCTGAGGACGGTCATCATGGCCGCCAGCAGCGCCTCCTGGGGGTCGGCCACCGCGTCCTCGCATCGCCAGGCCACGAACCCGTCCGGCCGCACGAGAACCGCGCCCCCGGCCCCGATCTCGTGGACCTCCGTCCAGTCGGCGTCACCGGGCTGGACCAGGTCGGCGTCGGACGCGGAGCCGATCGTGTACCCCTCCAGGCGCGCCGACAACTGCTCGGCCACCTGCGCCGCGGCCGTCCGCCAGGGGGTACCCGTCCCGCTGAGCAGCACGAAGGACCGCTCGTACAGGTCGAGCAGCGAGATGCGCTCCCCGGCCCGGGTCACCCACATGTGCGGCGCCCTGGTACCGACGTCACCCTTCAGGCGCAATGCCTCGGGGATGATCGGTCGGCCCGGGTCGTCGCCGACGACCGCGCCCTGCGGGTAGCAGTAGCCCATCGCCGTGGTGAGGACCCCGCTGCCGGGGCCCCCGCCCATGGTCGGCGGCGGGGTGTACCCGGGGTGGCTGTGTTCCGCGGAACGCGCCGAGGCCCGCAGGCTCGTCGCCCGGGCCACCGGCAGCCGCTCGGCCTCGTACGTGTCGAGCAGCTCCTGGCCGGCCGCGCCCTCGAGCACCGCCGCGATCTTCCACGCGAGGTTGTGCGCGTCCTGGATGCCGGTGTTCGAACCGAACGCCCCCGTCGGGGACATCTCGTGGGCCGCGTCGCCGACCAGGAAGGCCCGGCCCGACGAGTACCACTCCGCCACCCGTTCGGCCGCGTGCCAGGGAGCCCGGCCGCCGATCTCCACGTCCAGGTCGGGCACGCCGATGGCCGCGCGGATCTGCCGCGCGCAGCGCTCGTCCGTGAAGTCCTCCAGCGTCTCCCCGTTCTCGGGGTGCCACGGGGCGTGGAAGACCCACTGGGTCTCGTTGTCGACCGGCAGCAGCGCCCCGTCCGCGCCCGGGCGCATCAGGTAGCAGACGATGAACCGGACGTCCCCAAGGACCTCGATGAGCTGCTCGGAACGGAACGTGATGCTCACGTTGTGGAACAGTTCGCCGCTGCCCGTCTGGGGGATCCGCAGCGCCTCCCGGACGGGACTGCGCGGCCCGTCCGCGGCGATGAGGAAGTCGGCGCGCACGGTGAGGTGCTCGCCCGTCTCCCGGTCCTTCACCAGGGCGGTGACGCCTTCCTCGTCCTGGTCGAAACTCATCAGCTCGGTGGAGAACCGCACGTCCGCGCCCTGTGCGCGGCTCTGCTTGGCCAACTCCGGCTCGATGTTGTTCTGGCTGCACAGGCACCAGCCGGTGGGGCTGAAGCGGGCCAGTGCCCCGGACGGGTCAACGCCCTTGATCAGCCAGTTGAACTCGCCCCCCACCAGGGACTGGGCCTGCAGAATTCCGTGGTTCTCCTCCAGCACGGCTGCCGCGTCGCGGATCGCCGGCTCGGCCTGAGCCGTTCGGAAGAGCTCCATCGTGCGTGCGTTGATGCCACGGCCGCGCGGGTGGACGGACGTACCGGCGTGCTTCTCGACCACCATGTGCCTGACGCCGTGACGGCTCAGGAACAGGGAGGTGGACAGGCCCACGAGTGAGCCGCCCACCACAAGGACCGGTACACGGACGTCGACTTTGTCTTCGATCAACTGAGGGCTCCTGTTTCTGTGCGGGGCGGTGCACTTCCTTATGCCCCGATCAGCCGGCGGACCCGGGCGATTCGTCACTTCTCACCCGGACGATCCTGAGATCTGGCGTTCTGCCCCCTGCTGGATGACGATGAGCGACAGCGGATCGACGCATATGCCCCCTCTTGTCCGTCCTGTCGAGGGGGTGACCGGCCCCGGACCGTCCCGGCCGGCGAAGGCGACGCGGTGCTCCGGGACCACACACCCGACGACCACGTCCCACGAACGAGACCCCTCACGAAGGAGTGAGCAGATGACAACCGCCCTGTCCGAGAGGGTGTCCCAATCGGCTTTCGACGGATCCATGCTCCGGGTCGTCCTGCTGATGGACCTGCACGAAGGCGTCCAGCAACAGTTCTTCGACGCCTACGAGCAGCTCCGCCACGACATCGCCTCGGTTCCGGGGCACCTCGGCGACCAGCTGTGCCAGTCGTTCGAGAACCCCTCCCAATGGCTCATCACCAGTGAGTGGGAGAGCGCGCCCCAGTACCTCGCCTGGGTCAACAGCGAGCACCACGCCGAGCAGGTCAAGCCGCTCGGCGCCTGCGCCCGCAGCATGCGACCGCTGAAGTTCACCGTGCTGCGGGAGACCGGCAAGCGCTACGACCGGCCCGAGCTGACCCCCTCCGTGCGGCTCCAGCCCACGCCCCGCCTCGGAGCCGGGATCGTCCGCCACGCCCTGACCTTCACGGTCAAGCCGGGCAGCGAGAAGGCCGTCGCCGACCTGCTGTCCTCCTACGACTCCCCGGCGGCGGAGGTCGACGCGCACACCCGCCTGTGCCGCACCTCCCTCTTCATGCACGGCAACCGGGTGGTCCGGGCCGTAGAGGTAGAGGGCGACCTCACGGCGGCCCTGCGCCACGTGTCCGAGCAGCCGGAGGTCCGCGCCGTCGAGAAGGCCATCAACCCGTACCTCGAACAGGACCGCGACCTGGCCGACCCCGAGTCCGCCCGCCTGTTCTTCATGAAGGCGGCCCTCCCGGCCGTCCACCACGTGGCCGACCGCGGCGCCGACGACACCCCCGTGACCCGGCACGCGCTGTTCTACCCGGCACGCGAAGGCCGCGGCGCGGAACTCGCCGAGTTCCTGTCCCAGCAGGACGAGCGGGCAGCGGCCCGACCCGACGGCCCGGTCCGCAGCAGCAGCATCTTCCAGCGCGACGACATCGTCGTGCGCCTCCTCGACGTGTCCCTCCCGGCGGGCGCCGACCTCGCCGCCGCCTTCGAGATCGAAGGACCGCGCGCCGAGGCGACCCTGGAACGGCTGCTCGCGGCGCCGCCCGGGACCCGCGGCCCGGCAGCGCCCCACCCCATGACCCCGGTCACCGACCGCCGGGCACCCGAACGGTCCTGAAGGACCGCCCGGCACCCGCGGCCCGGCCGGGCCACCGCCACCACCACCCCGCCCCGCGCCCTGTCGAGGCGACCCGCACGCCTGGAGGAAGTCAGTCATGAGCACACATCGCCCACGCATCGTCGACCTCAGCGAGACCCAGCCCAACCGCAGGCGCGGAGGCGACCTGAGAGCGGTGCTCACCCCGACCTCGGTCGGCTCGACCAGCGGGTTCATGGGCCTGGCCGTCATGGCCCCGGGCGAGTCGATCGCCGAGCACTACCACCCGTACTCCGAGGAGTTCGTGTACGTGGTCGCCGGCAACCTGGAGGTCGACCTCGACGGGGAGGCCCACCCGCTGCGCACCGACCAGGGGCTGCTCGTACCGCTGAACGTGCGCCACCGGTTCCGCAACGTCGGCGACACCGAGGCCCGCATGGTCTTCCACCTGGGCCCGCTCGCCCCCCGGCCGGAACTCGGCCACGTCGACACCGAAGAGGCCCCGCACCCGCACGAGTCCGCGTGGGACCAGCGGCCACCCGAGCACTCGGAGGTCGTCGCATGACCCGCCGACGGGTGGCCGTGACCGGGGTCGGCGTCGTCGCCCCCGGTGGCATCGGCACCCGCGCCTTCTGGGACCTGCTCTCCAACGGGCGCACGGCGACGCGGGGCATCACCCTCTTCGACCCGACCGGGTTCCGCTCCCGGATAGCCGCGGAGGTCGACTTCGACCCCGCCGAGCACGGGTTCGCGCCCGGCGAGGCGCAGCGACACGACCGGTACATCCAGTTCGCCCTGGTCGCGGCGCGCGAGGCGGTGGCCGACGCCGGCCTCCGGCTCGACTCCGACGAGGCCTGGCGCACGGGAGTCTCCCTGGGCACCGCCGTCGGCGGAACCACCCGCCTGGAGCACGACTACGTCGCCGTCAGCGACAAGGGCGCCTGGTGGGACGTCGACCACCGGCTCTCCTCGCCCTTCCTGCACCGGGCGTTCACCCCGGCCACGCTGGCTTCCGCCGTCGCGGAACAGACGGGCGCCCGCGGGCCCGTACAGACCGTCTCGACGGGCTGCACCTCGGGCCTCGACGCCATCGGGTACGCCGTCCACGCCATCCAGGAGGGTCGGATGGACGTGTGCATCGCCGGCGCCTCGGACTCTCCCGTCTCCCCGATCACCGTGGCCTGCTTCGACGCCATCAAGGCGACCTCGCCGAACAACGACGACCCCGCCCACGCGTCGAGGCCGTTCGACGCCGACCGGGACGGGTTCGTCCTCGGCGAGGGCGGAGCCGTCCTCGTCCTGGAGGAGCTGGAGCGCGCCCGTGCCCGCGGCGCCACCGTCTACTGCGAGATCGGCGGGTACGCCACCTTCGGCAACGCCCACCACATGACCGGCCTCACCACCGAGGGGCTGGAGATGGCCCGCTCCATAGAGACCGCCCTCGGGCAGGCCCGGGTCAACGCCGCGGAGATCGACTACGTCAACGCGCACGGCTCCGGGACCAAGCAGAACGACCGGCACGAGACCGCCGCCGTCAAGCGGGTGCTCGGCGACCACGCCTACCGGACTCCGATGACCTCCATCAAGTCCATGGTCGGCCACTCGCTCGGTGCCATCGGCGCCATCGAGCTCGCCGCCTGCGTCCTCGCGATGACCCATCACGTGGTGCCGCCGACGGCGAACTACGAGACCCCCGACCCGGAGTGCGACCTGGACTACGTGCCGAAGACGGCCCGCAGCCACACCCTGCGCAGCGTGCTCTCCGTCGGCAGCGGATTCGGCGGATTCCAGTCCGCCGTCGTCATGACCCAGCCGAAGGAGGTGCGCGCGTGAACAGTCGCTCCGAGGGAGCCTCGGTGATCACCGGCATCGGGGTGGTCGCGCCCAACGGGATCGGGATCGAAGCCTTCTGGAAGGCGACCCAGGCCGGCGACAGCGTCCTGGACCGCGTCAGCCGACAGGGCTGCGAACACCTCCCGCTGCGCATCGCGGGAGAGGTGCGCGGCTTCGACCCCGGCACCCTGGTCGAGGACCGCTTCCTCGTACAGACCGACCGGTTCAGCCACTACGCGCTCGGCGCCGCCGACCTCGCCCTGGAGGACGCCCGGCTCGCCCAGGCCGACTACGCCGACGACGCCTTCTCGGTCGGGGTCGTCACGGCGGCCGGGTCGGGCGGCGGCGAGTTCGGGCAGCGCGAACTGCAACGGCTGTGGGGGCAGGGCCCCCGCTACGTCGGCCCCTACCAGTCGATCGCCTGGTTCTACGCCGCCAGCACCGGACAGATCTCCATCCGACGCGGGCTCAAGGGCCCCTGCGGGGTGGTCTGCGGGGACGAGGCCGGCGGGCTGGACGCCTTCGCCCACGCCGCCCGGGCCATCCGGCAGGGCAGCCGGGCGATGCTCGTCGGCGCGACGGAGGCACCACTCGCCCCCTACTCGGTCGTCTGCCAGCTGGGCTACGAGGGCCTGAGCACCGACGACGACCCCGAACGGGCGTACCGCCCCTTCACCGCGAAGGCATCGGGCTTCGTACCCGCCGAAGGCGGCGCGATGTTCGTGGTCGAGGACGCCGCGTCCGCCCGGCGGCGCGGCGCGACCGTCCGCGCCGTCGTGGCCGGCCACTGCGCGACCTTCACCGGCCCGCACCGCTGGGAGGAGTCGGGCGAGGGCCTGTCCCGCGCCGTCCGCGGCGCCCTGCGCGAGGCGGACTGCGCCCCCGAGGAGATCGACGTGGTCTTCGCCGACGCCCTCGGGATCCCCGCGGCCGACACCGCCGAGGCGTGGGCCATCACCGACGTCCTGGGGAGCCGCGCGAGCCGGGTGCCGGTCACGGCGCCCAAGACAGGTACCGGGCGGGCGTACTGCGCCGCCGGCACCCTCGACGTGGCCGCGGCCGTGATGGCACTGGAACACGGCGTCGTACCCCCGACGCCGAACGTCTTCGAGGTCTGCCACGACCTCGATGTGGTCACCGGAGGAGCGCGCACGGCACGGTTGCGGACCGCGCTCGTGCTCAGCCGGGGCCAGATGGGCTCGAACTCGGCCCTCGTCCTGCGCAGAGGACCGGAATCCGCCGTGTAGGGCGCGCCACGCCGGCGCCGCCGGCCCACCCGCCCTCGTAGGAAGAGAGAAGGCACCATGTCCGACCGCCTCACGATGGAAGAGCTGGCCTCGCTGATGAAGAACGCCGGCATCACCGTCGACCCCGCCGAGCTGACGAGTCGCCCGGAATCCCGGTTCGACGAGTACGGCCTCGACTCCCTGGGCCTGCTCGGCATCGTCGGTGAGCTGGAGAACCGGCGCGGCCGGGCACTGCCCACCGACGCCGACCGCTGCGCGAGCCCGCGCGAGTTCCTCGACCTCGTCAACAACAGCCTCATGACAGGAGCCTGACATGCCCGGCCACACCGACAACGAGATCACCGTGAACGCACCCGTCGACGTGGTGTGGGAGGTGACCAACGACCTCCAGAACTGGCCGCAGCTCTTCAGCGAGTACGCCTCGATCGAGATCCTCGACCGCGTCGGGGACACCACGAAGTTCCGGCTGACCATGCACCCCGACGACAACGGCGTGGTGTGGAGCTGGGTGTCGGAGCGGACCGTCGACCGCGACGGCCTCACGGTCAAGGCGCGGCGGGTGGAGACCGGCCCGTTCGCCCACATGGACATCCACTGGGAGTACCACCCGGTCTCCGGCGGATCCACCCGGATGCGCTGGGTCCAGGACTTCGCGATGAAGCCCGACGCTCCGGTCGACGACGCCTGGATGACCGACAACATCAACCGCAACTCGCGCACGCAGATGGCCCTCATCCGGGACAAGATCGAACAGCTGGAGCGGGAGAGCCGCGAGCCCGTGACCAGTCAGCGCTGATGGAAGAAAGGCACAGCACAATGCACCAGGCTCTCATCGTGGCCCGCATGGCCCCCGGTTCCGCACCCGACATCGCCGGCCTGTTCGCCGCGTCGGACGCGGGCGAACTGCCCCACCTGGTCGGGGTCAAGAGCCGCAGTCTCTTCCAGTTCGGGGACGTGTACCTCCACCTGATCGAGTCCGACAAGCCGCCGGCCCCGGCGATCGCCCAGGTGACCGACCATCCGGAGTTCCGGGACCTCAGCGACCGGCTCTCGGTGTTCATCAGTCCCCACGACCCGCAGACCTGGCGCAGTCCCAAGGACGCCATGGCCCAGCAGTTCTACCGCTGGGAGCGCGCGGGCGGCCGGTAGCGCCGCCCGGCGTCCACGCCACGGACACCACGCCACACCGCGACGGCTCTGCCCCGTTCCCCGGGGGCAGAGCCGTCGGTGCGCACGGCCGGCCGATCAGCCGCGGGCCGCCCGACCGGCCGCCGCCACGACGTGCTCGCGCGAGGCCCGCGCCTCCTCCCTTGTCGGTGAACCGGTCACGTCCGCCGGCCCGTTGGTCCGCGCGCCCTGGAGGGTCGCGAAGTCCAGCACGTCGAGGGTGCCGATCCGGGACGGCTCCCGGCCCGTGCCGTACGCCGCGTTGACGGCGCGCATGCGTTGGCTCGCGTGCAGGGTCCGCATCTGCGTGAACATGTCGCCGGCCGGCGCCACCTCCACGTCGATGCTCAGCCCCGGCCGGACACCGGTTCCGAGCGCCTCGTCGACCGCGGGAACGGCGCTCTCCAGGCCGATCTGCGCGTCCGAGGGGCGGGCCCGGCGGGTCGAGCCGGCCTTCGCTCATCGTGTGACCGCCCCCGTCCTCGAACCAGGCCGCGTTGTTCCCGGGGGCGCCATGCCCGGGTTCCGCGCCACAGGGGAACCATTGGTCCCTATGGTGCGTGTCTGGAGGAAAACACCCTGACACCACGGGAAGGGCGACCCTTGAACTCCACGACATCGACCGGATCGGGCTCGCGTCGACGCGCGATCCTCGCGCTCGGGGCGGGGGCGGCAATGACCGCGGCCCTCCCGATGGGCGGGACCGCGTACGCCTCCGGCAGGCAGGACGACCTCGTAACACGCCGGTGCCGGGAACTGGAGCGACGGCACTCGGCCCGCCTCGGCGTGTTCGCCTTCGACACGGCCACCGGCCGGACCGTGAGCCACCGGGCGGACGAACTCTTCCCGATGTGCTCGCTGTTCAAGACGCTCGCCGCGGGGGCCGTCCTGCGCGACCTCGATCGCCGCGGCGAGTTCCTCGCCAAGCGCGTCCACTACACCGCCAAGGACGTGGAGGCGGCCGGCCACACACCGATCACCTCCAAGGCCGAGAACCTCGCCCAGGGCATGACCGTCGAGGAACTGTGCTCGGCCATGGTCTCCTTCAGCGACAACGCCGCCGCCAACCTCCTGCTGCGTGAACTCGGTGGCCCGACCGCCATCACCGGGTTCTGCCGCTCGCTGGGGGACGGGACGACCCGGCTCGACCGCTGGGAACCCGAACTCAACTCGGCCGAACCCGAGCGCGTCACCGATACCACAAGCCCCCGGGCCATCGGGCGGACCTACGCACGCCTCACCCTCGGCGGCGCGCTCACACCCCCCGACCGGGAACGGCTGACCGGCTGGATGCTGGCCAACACCACCAGCGGCAATCGGTTCCGTGCCGGCCTTCCCCGGGAGTGGACGCTCGCGGACAAGACGGGAGGCGGCCGGTACGCCACCAACAACGACGCGGGCATCGCCTGGCCGCCCGGACGTCCCCCGATCGTCCTGGCCGTGCTGACGACCAAACGCGATCCCGACGCCCCGGCCGACGATCCGCTGGTCGCCGACGCCGCCGCGCTGGTGGCGAGCGTACTCGGCCCCCGGAGGTAGACCCGGCCGGTCGCCCTTCCCGCCGCCCCGCCGCCCGGCCGCTCAGGCGCGGGCGGCGCGATCGGCCAGCAGTTCGCGGGCGGCGCGCGTCCCGGAGGCCATGGCGCCCTGTACGGAACCCGTCGCGCGGTGGTCGCCGCACACGTACACGCCGTCCTCGACCCTCGTGGTCCGGCTGAGGGGCCAGGGCGGGAGCATCGCGGGCAGCGCGCCGGGCACCGTCACGGCGGCCACGGCCTGCCATCGGGTCGCGTCCGTGCCGTACACCTCCGACAGGACGGAGGCCAACGCCGTACGTCCGGCGGGGGTGTCGTCGCCGAGGACGGAGGTGGACACGAGGGCGCGTCCGTCGAGGGAGTAGCCGGGGGCCACCTCCGTGAGCACGCACGTGTTGAGGAACCGCCGCCGGCTGTCGACCAGCAGGGTCGGTTCGCGCAGCGGAGGGACGGGCGTCGCGTGGTAGTAGGTGGTGACCGTGCGCGTCGGGCCGGGCTCGCCCAGCGCCGGCACGAGCGCGGACGCGCACGCGGTGTCGGTGGCGACCACGACGCCGGTGGCCTCGTGGGCGCTGCCGTCCGCGAGCACCACTTCGGCGCCGGACACGGACGAGACGCGCGCCCCGAGCCGTAGGGAGCCCTCGGGCAGGGCGCCCGCCAACTGCTCGGGCACCGCCCCGATCCCGTTCGAGGGCAGGGTGAGGGTTCCCCGGATCATGCTGCGCCAGGTCAGGTGGAACATCCGGCTCGACGTCTCCAGCTCGTCCTCCAGGAAGACGCCCGCCAGGAACGGCCGCATGAAGGCGTCGACGAGCGCGTCGTCCACCCCCCAACGCGCCAGTTCCCGCCGGGTCGTGCGTTCCGGAAGCCGCCGCAGCGCCCGGACCGGCGCCAGGGCGTCCACCGCCGTGAGCGCGCCGAGCCCGGCCAGCCCGCGGACCGGGGTACGCCGACCGGTCAGCAGCGCGGCCGCGTCGCCCGGCCGCCTGCTCGGGTCCCCGAACCGGACCCGACCACCGTCCGGCATATGGGCCAGGACTCCCGGCGTGAAGGGGCGCAACCTCAGCCCGCGCAGGTTCACACGACGCTTGACCTGCGGGTAGGCGGTATTGAACACCTGGAACCCGCGATCCAGCACGAACCCGTCCCGAAGATCGCTGCGCATCCTTCCGCCGACCCCGTCGGACGCCTCCAGCACCCGCACGCGTACCCCCGCCCGTGCCAGGTCGAGTGCGCAGGTGAGACCGGCGAGCCCGGCCCCCACGACGATCACGCTGCCCTGCCGGTCACGACTGTTCACGGGTACCTCCTGGTGGCGGCTACACCCTGTCCTTCGCCGGCCGGGACCGAATCGGATGCGGTGGGTCATCGCTCCGGGGATCGACACGGCCGTGGCCGACGCCCGGGCCTTCCTCGCACCGCGCCCGGTGCGGGCCGAGGCGCGGTGCCCGGTACGGCGCGGGGCACCGCCGAGGGTCGGATGACCGGACACCACCACCTGGTGGGGCCGGCCGTCACGGAGGAGGATGGCGTCATGAACCCGCTCGCGCCGTCGCGTCGCGGTCCACGGGAGCGGCTGGGCGCCGGACTGTTCGCCCGCGTCGCCGGACCCGAGGGCCGGGCCAACCGCGCCCGCATCCACGGAACCCCGGGGCCCCGCTGGTTCGGGCCCGAGCGTCCGATCCGCACCGTGCACGGGGACGCCTCGATGTTCGTCGGCGGCCTCGGCGCTCTCCTGTTCCAGTCGCTGCACCCGCGGGCGATGGCCGCCGTCGCGGCGCACTCCGGATTCCGCGGCGACCCGTGGGGGCGGCTCCAACGCACCAGCACCTTCCTCGCGGTGACCACGTACGGCACCGCCGAGGACGCGCGGCGAGCGGTCGACCGGGTACGGGCCGTACACGAGGAGGTCCGCGGCCGGACATCCGACGGCCAGGCCTACCACGCGGCCGACCCGCACCTGCTGGGCTGGGTCCACGCGGCGGAGGTCGACAGCTTCCTCCGCGCCCACCAGCGCTTCGGCGCGCATCCCCTCGACGCCGCCGGCTGCGACGCGTACCTCGCGGACACCGCCCGGGTGGCCCGCGCGCTCGGCGTGGCGGACCCGCCCCGGAACCGGGCGGAGCTGGCCCGAACGCTCGCGGAGTACCGGCCGGAACTCCGTGCCACCCCCCAGGCCCGGGAGGCGGCGCGCTTCATCCTGCGCCACCCGCCGCTGCCCAGGGCGGCCCGGGGCCCCTACGCCGTGCTCGCCGCGAACGCGGTGGCCCTGCTGCCGCCGTGGGCCCCGGACATGCTGGGGCTCTCCCGGACGCCGGCCGGCTTGGGCGGCGGCCTCGTACGGCTCTCCGGACACGCCCTGACCCGCACCATCAGGTGGGCGATGGTCCCACCGCCGCCCGGACCGCCGGGTACGCCGACGGCTGACTGACACGGCTGGTTGACACGGCCGGCGGACACGCCCAGGGCCCGCACACCCACGCCCCCGAGACGCAGGAGTACCGATGGCCGGATGGATCGTCGCCCCCGACGCCGGGCGCGTCGAAGAGGTGAGCTGCGGACACCTCGACCAGGCGCCCCATGAGGAGCCGGCCGCGGCCGGCCGAGGCTGCGAGGAGTGCCTGGCGACTGGTGGCACATGGGTCCACCTGCGGAAGTGCCTGATCTGCGGCCACATCGGCTGCTGCGACAGCTCCCCGGGTCGGCACGCCTGGGGACACGCGGACACCACCGACCACGCGCTGGCACGCTCGTTCGAAAAGGGTGAGGCCTGGGCCTGGTGCTACCAGGACTCGCTGTTCCTGCTGCCCGCGCCGGTCTGAGCGTCAAGGCGCCCCCGCGCCGCAGGCTCCCCGGTCACGCCGGCCTCCCGGCTCAGGTGAGGGGGCGCAACCGCGACGGGGCGAGGGACACCGCCGACGCACGCGGCACGGCCGGCCCCAGCGAGGGCTGCGTCGCGGCGGCCAGGGCGCTGCCGGCCTGCCACGCCGACCAGTCGAGGTTCCAGTCGCCGAAGCCGTTGTCGAACGGTGTCATCCGCTCGCCACCGCTGTTCACCACCTCCACGATGTCCCCCTCCCGCACCAGGTCGAAGAACCAGGCGGCGTCGGCGGTGCTCATCCCCGTGCAGCCGTGGCTGACGTTCTCCTCGCCCTGCGCCTCGACCGACCAGGGGGCGGCGTGCACGTACTCGCCGCTCCAGGTCACCCGGGTCGCGTAGAGCACCGGCAGGTCGTAGAACTCGGTCGTGCCGCGCTTGATGCCCACGGTGTCCCCACGCATCCGCACTTTCGCCTCCTTGCCCAGCACCACCTTGACGCCACTGCGGGTCAGGAACCCGGCCTTCCCGGTGGTGACCGGGATCGTGCGCAGGACCCGGCCGTTGCGACGGACCGTCATCCGGTGGGCGGCGGAGTCGGTCACCGCCTCGACGCGTTCGCCGATGGTGAGGTGCGAGGGCTCCGAGGGACCGCCGTGCAAGTCCCCGATCTCGACCCCGTCGAGACCGCTGTGCACGCGCACCTCGGTGTGGGCGGGCCAGTACGCGCGCGGCCGGTAGTGCAGGGTCGAGTCGTCGACCCAGTACCAGCCGCCCTCGACGACCGGCTCCGATGTCACCTGGAGCGCCGCTTCGAGACGGGCCCTGGCCGACCGGTCCGTGGCCGGGACGGGGTGGCTCAGTGAGGCCGTCACGATCTGGCCCGCCCCGTACGTCCCCGATCGCGGGCCGAACTCGACCGTCAGCCTGTCGCGTTCCCGCGGCGGCGCGGTGCGGAAGGCCATGGTGACCCCGACCGGGGTGCCGGCGGCGTCCTGCGCGGCCACGCGCACGGTGTAGTGCTCGCCGGCCCGCAGCGGCTCGGTGTTGGTCCAGCGGTGGTCCACGGAGCCGAGCGCGCCACCGACATGACGGCCGTGCCCGTCCCGGACGGTCACGTGCGTCAACCGGCCCGGTTCGGCGAGGGAGATCTCCAGCGGGCCGCCCGCGTCCGTGGGCAGCGCGACCGCCCTCGCCTCGACGCCGGAACCCGAGCCCGTCGCGTCGCGGACGACCGACCCGGCCCCGTGTGCCGTGGCCAGGACCCGCTGCCGCTGCAACTCGCCGCACAGGCCCGCCCGGAACGCCTCGCCCCCACAGCGTTCGCCACCGTCCTCCTCGTCCTCGTCCTCGCTCGCGCCGGTGTCGAGGATCCGGCCGACCAGCAGCGCCACGGAGGCGTCCGGCCCGTCGGCGCCGTGACGCGTGGCAAAGGGCGCGGGGGCCGCGGCGGCCACGAGCGCGGTCCCGACCACCGCGCCGCCGACCAGGCTCCACACCTTGTTCCGGCGCCGCCCTTGCGCACGGTGTGTCGATGACGTCGTCATGCAGCCCTCCCAGTTCGCCCACGGCCGGATGGCAGCATCAGAACGATTTCAAGGCAGGATGATGATCATGACTCGGGCGTATGGGGCCGAACGGTGGAACAAGTGAACCCGTACGGAGCAGGCCGACTGGCGCCCGTCGGCCCTTGCCCGTACGGGGAAGCCACGCCCATGACCGGTCGTAAACGGAAGGTCGGGTGAGCGTGTGCCGCTGGAGGATGACGCCGACACCTGGCCGGAAATCACCCCCCGGACCCGGGGCCGTGGCCTTCTCCGTGGCTGACTCCCGCCAAGATCTTTCGTAGGCTCAGAGCCGTTGCCGCTCACCGAGGTTGACCCCCTCGAACGGCACCTGCGTCTGCGCCTGCGCATGCCCGCATGCCGCTCACCCGCATTCCCATCACGATCGAGTCGAGGAACCCGTGCGCCTGCACCTTGAACGACGCCTGACCATCGGTGCCGCCCTGCTTGCCGTCGTGGCAGGCCTGGCTCCGGCGGCCACCGCCCACGCGGCCCCGACGGCGCCGTCCGCCCCGACGGCGACGCGCCCCGCCGCCCAGCCGCCGGCGCCCGACCTGGCCGGCCTGGAGCAGGTCCTGCGCAACACCCTGGCGGCCGGAGCACCCGGCGCGACGGCCCGGTTCACCGGGCCCGCCGGCGTGGTGACCCGGGTGGCGGGCGTCCAGGACCGCACCACCGGCGCGGCGATGGACCCCGCTGCCCGCTTCCGAATCGGCAGCGTCACGAAGACGTTCTCCACCGTCGTGCTCCTCCAACTGGTGAACGAGGGGCGGATCGGCCTGGACGACCCGGTCAACCGTCACCTGCCGGGGCTGCTCCCGGACGACCGGATCACGGTGCGTCATCTCCTCACGCACCGGAGCGGATTGTCGGACTACACGAACGTCATGTTCGCGAACACCGTGCCGGGCTTCGAGTCCGTCCGGAACAAGGTGTTCGGGTACAAGGAGCTGGTCAACCTCTCCCTCGCCGAGCCCAGGACGACCGAGCCGGGCGTCTCGTACAAGTACTCCAACACGAACTTCGTCGTGGTCGGGATGCTCATCGAGAAGGCCACCGGACAGCCGGTGGCCAAGGAGTACGAGCGCCGCATCATCAAGCCGCTGAAGCTGCGCAACACCTCCTACGTCCACCCCGCCACGGTGATCAAGGGCGCCCACGCCCACGGATACCTCCACCCGGACCAGGAGGGGGCCCCGCTGGTCGACTCCACCGAGCAGACGGTGTCCTGGGCGCAGACCGCCGGCGCGATGATCTCGAACCAGGCCGACCTGAGCACCTTCATGTCCGCCCTGCTGCGGGGCAGGCTGGTACCGGCACCGCTGCTGGACACCATGATCACCATGACGCCGACCGACACCACCAACACCCGCTTCTACGGGCTGGGTCTGCGCCGCTACGACCTCTCCTGCGGGGCGCAGGTGTACGGCCACACCGGCACCGTCCAGGGCTTCTACACCTACGCCTTCACCACCCGCGACGGCAGCCGCAGCCTCTCCGCCATGGCGAACACCTCGAACAGGGGCGCCGCCAACACCGCGCTGGGCGGCACCCTCGAAGCCGCGTTCTGCGGAAAGCCCGCCACCGCACCGGCCGCCAAGGCGCGCGGCCTCGCGATGACCCCGGCCGAGGCGGACCTGCCCGAGCGTCGCTGACACCGGCCGGGTGCGGCACCGCGGGCGTGTTCCTTCCCCGCGGTGCCGCACCGACGTCACCGCCAGGACCCGAAGGGGACGGCCCTACGTGTCGGCGACGACCGCGTGCGGGTCCAGATCGCGCAGGATCAGCGCGTGCGCCACCCGGCCGGTGCGCTGACCCCGACGGGCGCTGTAGGTGTGCAAGGCCTGGCGCGCCTCGTGCGGGGCGAGGGAACCGGCGGTGGCGAGCATCACGGCCGCGGTGTCGACGGCGGCCTTCGTGGCGAGGGCGGCCTGCGTGTTGGTGACGACGTCGGCCGGGCGTGGCGGATTCGCCCGCCACGTGG
Source organism: Streptomyces sp. NPDC102278 (assembly GCF_044766345.1). Classification (NCBI taxonomy): domain Bacteria; kingdom Bacillati; phylum Actinomycetota; class Actinomycetes; order Kitasatosporales; family Streptomycetaceae; genus Streptomyces; species Streptomyces sp. NPDC102278. Next base: position 235,300 of record NZ_JBIWLV010000011.1, read on the forward strand.
CGACCGCGTTGATCGTGACGTCGGCCATGGCCTGGAGCACCGTGACGTCCGCCTCGGTCAGCGGCGTGGTGTCCCGGGTGAGCAGGTGCAACGCGCCGACCTTCTGTGCCCGGACGCGCAACGGCAGTCCGTGGGCTCCCCGATAGCCGGCCGCCCGGGCCAGCCGTGCGACATCGGGCCAGGCCTCGGTGTCGGCGTCGAGATCGGGCGAGTGAACGGGCGCTCCCAGACGGAAGCTGTCGGCGCAGGGGCCCTGGGCCGGATGGAAGTGGAAGAGCTCGGTCGCCTCGGCCCCGTCGTCGGTGACGGCCGCCGCGCGCAACCGCCCGCGCACGTTGGCGAGTATCACGGCCGCGGCGTCGACCGGGGTCAGCGCCACGCAGTTCCGGACGAGCCGGTCCAGCAGGGTCAGCGGGTCGACGTCGTCGGCGAGGGTGTCACCAAGGCTGACGAAGGCCTCGGCGAGCTGCTGGTCGCGGGTCATGCCGATGTCACCGTTCCCTCGTACGGCCCGTCGCCGGGCCTGGTCATGCGCCTGATGCGTCCCGCCATGGCCTCGCGGGCCCGGGCGATCATCCTTGCGTACGATCACGCCACAGGCCGGGTGCCACTCGCGGGCCGGTGCGGCGGGGTGTGCGCGTCGCCGCGCCGGCCCCTCGTCGGCGGAAGGACCGGACGGCCCCGGACCCGTGCCCCGGACCCGTGCCCATGCCGGAGCTTCTTGTGCCCGCCGCCCGCCGGATCCCCGGATGACCGCTTCCTTCGACCGGTCGGCCGCGTACCGTGGCGAGGAGACCGCTGGAGGAACCGTGAGCGCACAGCCCGAGTACGTGTCCGTCCCACCACCCCCACCGGCCGCGGCGGCCCAACTCCTCGCGCGGATCCGCGCCGACCGCCGGGCGGACCGGTGGGAGCCGGCCTTCGAACGGGACTGGGCCAAGGCGCTGGAGGACTCCCGCCACAGCTACACGCTCACCCCGCTGCACGACGTCGTCCGCGCCTGGCGGAGCCGGCTCGACTCGGCCCCGGCCGTGGACGCCTTCGTCGCCTCCGGGATGGACGACTCCGACCACGTGGCCCTCGAAGACGTCATCGGAGCCCGACCGTGATCGGTGCGCCATGGCCCGCCCGGCTCTCCCCGCAGGCCGCGCAGGTGCTGGCCGGGCTGCCCGCCCACGCCCGCGAGATGGCGCGCGACGTGCTGGACATCGCCGCCCGCACCCCCTGGGGTTGGCCGCAGTGGGACGCGGGCGACCCCGCGGGGGAAGACGTACGGTCGGCTTCCATCGGTCGTTTGAGCGTCATCTACCGGATCAACCGGGAGGCCGGGCGACTGTCGGTCCTGGACCTCGTCTGGTTCGGGTAGACCGTCACCGTCCGACGCGTGCCCGTCGTGGGGAGGAGCCGCGAACGAGCCCCTCCCCACGACGTCGGTCAGACGACCTCGTTGAGCTTGCCGGTCGCGACGTCGAAGACGAACCCGCGGATGTGCTCCTTGTGCACGACGAACGGGTCGGCCTTGATCCGGCCCACCGACTGCCGTACGTCCACGTCGAGATCGGTGAACGCCTCACTGGCCCATGCCGGCTTGATGCCCGTCTCCTCCAGGATGCCGTGCTTGAAGCCGTCGTCGTCGAACGTCAGCATTCCGCAGTCGGTGTGGTGGATGAGGATGATCTCCCTTGTTCCCAGCAGCCGTTGGCTGATCGCCAGCGACCGGAGTTCGTCCTCGGTGACCACTCCGCCCGCGTTGCGGATGACGTGCGCCTCCCCCTCGTTCAGTCCGAGGACGCCGTAGACGTCGATACGGGCGTCCATGCAGGCGACCACGGCCACCTGCTTGGACGGGGGCAGCGGCAGCGGGCCGGTGAAGTTCTCCGCGTAGACGGCGTTGTTGGCGAGCAGTTGATCGGTGACGGACATGTTCGGATCCTTGTCGTGCCGATGGGGGACCCACCCGGGCCACCGCGTGAACCGGGCGGGTTCGGACGCGGAACGGCCACGCACACGGACCGGAACACGTGCGCGTGACCTACCGACAAGCCTCGTCGAACAAGCGGACACGTCGAGTCGGCCAGAAGGCCTCGATCGACGGAGTGCTCGTGTCCATGGAGACAGTCAACTCACCGGACCGGCCTCCGCGCAAGGCAACAGCCGTTCGAAGACGGCGAACGGGCGGTCACCGCCGGCGCCCGGTGCGTCACCCCGTGGCGCGGCCGGCGCGTTGCTCCGTGCGGGGGAGGGGGTGTCACGGGGTGGGTGGCCGTTCGTTGCCCATGCATGACAGATCTCATGGTGAAGATTCCGGCCGACTGGCTGGCCCGGGTGTTCCTTTCGCTGCGTCGCGGCTCCTCACCGGACGCGCAGACCCTGGCTTCCGAGCTGGCGCCGTTCACGGAGAGGCCCGGCCAGCGGATCCCGATCCCGCGGGCGACCGTCCTGCGGACCGAGCAGGCGTTGAGAGGGGAACTGGAACGCGCCGCGACGGACGAGCGGCGGGCGCGGCTCGCGGAGGAGGCCGACTACCTGATCGGCGTCCGGGGCGGCGGCCGGATCCCCTAGCGGACCCGGACTCGGACCCGGACCCGGACCCGGACCCGGATCCCGGCTCGACGGGCCCGCCCGCCCCCGAGGCTGCGCGGGGCGGGCGGACCGGCTCGGAGGGTCAGGTCAGGGCGGGTCGGTGCTGCCTCCGCGGCCCGGCCGTGCGGGCGAGGTGGGGTGCGGGGGCGCTGCGACGTCGAGGCCGCCGTCGGCCCGGCTCCCGTCGCAGCAGGAGGACGGCGAGGAGCATCGGGATGACGGTCAGGAGTATGAACGTCACCGCGGTGCCGCTTCCCCCGAGGGGCCCGGCCGGTCCCGCGGGCCGGGTGGCGCCGGGCTCTCGGTGCCGTCCCCCGGATGGGGCCGGAGGCCGCCGTACGGGGACGGGGCGGACGCCGCCGCCGCGGCCAGGAGGCGTTGTACGGCCCTGGACTGGTTCACCATCCTCAGGCGCCGTCCGTGCCTGCACCAGTCGTCGAGGACCCGCAGGAGTCCGGAGTCGGCGAAGGTGACGAGCGAGGTGTCCAGGACGAGCCCGGTGTAGCCGTGGGTGGCGGCGAGGGCGAGCGTCACGCGCAGGGGGCGGGCGGTGTGGTGATCGATCTCGCCCGCCGGGGCGATGGTCAGGACGTTGCCCCGGGAATGGACCGTTATGGCGCAGGGCGTGCTGTCGGCGCCCGTGTCGTGGGGGGTCGTGTGGGTCAGTATCGGGCTGCTCGTTGCTGTACTCACGAACCGGACAACGGTCCGGCCCCCCGAGGAGGCAACGCGACCGGGGGTTCCTTCACCCCTCGTCGGGGTCAAGATCCCCGGTGTGGGGGAAAGCGATCGCCCGTTCGGGGCAGACCCGCAGCCGGCCGGTCGGATGGGCGGCCGGACGGTCGACGGTCGGATGGGCGGATGGGCGGATGGTCATCCGGCCCGTACTGCGCCTGACCGGCGCCGCGGCCGATGCCGTGGGCCGATGCCGCGGGCCGTTGTCGCGCTCCCGGGGAGCGGAAGTGCTCAGACGCGGATGAGTACCCGCGCTCACGACGCGGACCCCGTCGGGCCCGAGCATGGAGGCACCGCAAGAAGCCCTCGTGAAAGGCCCAGCGTGCTCAGTCGCATCGCCTCCGCCGTCGTACCCGTACTCGGACGTCTGACCGTCACGGCCGACGTCGCGTCGCTGCCCGCCGGCGGCGCGGTGATCGTCGCCAACCACACGAGCCTGGCCGACCCCGCCGTCGTCATGGCGGCCCTTCGCCGCCTGGGCACCGAACCTGTCGTGCTCGCCACGGCCGGCCTGTGGCGGATTCCGCTGCTCGGTTGGTCGCTGACGCGCGAGGGACACTTACCCGTGCGCCGGGGCACCGCGCGGGCCTCGGAGGCGCTGGAAACCGCGGTCGAGGCGCTGCGGGCCGGCCGGCACGTCCTCGTCTACGGGGAAGGCCGCCTGCCGGTGCGCCCGGACTCGGGCGAAGCGCCGCCGGAGGACTTCCGCAGCGGCCCGGCCCGCCTGGCCGGGGCCGCCGGGGTGCCGCTCGTACCGCTCGGCCAGGCCGGTGCCCGGCGGATCACCTCGGGCAGCACCGGCAAACAGCTGGCCGGCCTGCTGACCGCGCCGGTCCGTCGCCCCCGCCTGCACGTCCACGTCGGCACCCCCCGCAGCCTGCCCGCCGACACCCGCGAGGCCACCGCCCACGCCCGACACGCCGTCACCGCCGCCTGGGAAGTGGCGACCCGCGCCCTCCGCGAGGTCTGACCGCGGTCGGCGGGGCCCCTCGGCCGGAGCCCCCTCCGGCGACGGGGCGACGCGCGCGGGCCGGGCCGGCTTCGGGCGGTCCGTCAGTTCGTCCCGAGGCGGGAGAGCTGTTCGCCGATGGTGTCGGCCGGGGGGAAGGTGGCGCCGACGGCGGTGACGTGCTTCCAGTGCAGGACGCCGTCGGGGGCGATGATGAAGACGGCTCGGCGCAGCCCGATGAGGGGTGCGGTGATTCCGAAGGCGCGGGCGACGGCGCGGTCGGTGTCGGCGAGGAGCGGCAGGCGCAGCCCGCGGGAGCGGGCGAAGTCCTCGTGGCTGTCGACGCTTTGGGGGCTGATGCCCCAGACCTTCGCCCCACCGGCTCCCAGGGATTCCAGTCCGTCGGAGTAGGAGCACAACTGGGTCGTGCACACCGGGGTGTTGTCGCCGGGGTAGAACGCCAGGACGACCGGGCTCCCGCGGTGGCCGTGCAGGGTGTAGTCGGTGCGGACGAAGCCGTCCCCGGTCAGTTCACCGCCCGGCAGCCGGAAGTCGTCCACCACTTGGCCCACGGCTGGGGATCGGCCCACGATCGCTGTCCTCTCGGTTGCTGAAGGCGTGACGGATGTCGGGGTGCGAGGGACGGCGCCCGACATCCGACCCGCGGCCTGCTGCCCGCAGGCCGCCGCCGGGTCCGCATCGTACGCGGCGTCCTGCTCCAAGGTCTCGGTGACCCGGTACCGGCGTGCGCACCGGAGCGGCTCCCCTCCGGTGGGGCGGCCCGTACGGTCAGCCGCCCGGGAGCACCCGCACGACGGCGCCCGGCACCTTGGCCCACCAGTGGTCGTACCGGCGGTAGACGTGCGGTTCCCGGTCCCGCAGGAAGGACGTCAAAGCCTGTGCCTCGACGCGGAGTTGCTCCCAGACCTCGTCCGACAGCGGATGGAAGGCCGACACCTCGATTCCGCCCTCGGCCGGTCGCCACACCCCGGCCACGTACCCGTCCACCAGCACGGTCGCCAGCACGTCGCCGTTCCTGCGGATGACGAGGGCGCGGTACTCGGGCGGTATCACCCGGCCCCGGTCGGAGTAGGCGAGCAGCACGCTGTCCCACATGGCCATCAGCCGGGGCGGCGCCGGCGCGTCGCCGTCCGGGCGTGGCGCGTGCGGCACGTCGAACAACTCCTCGCCGCCGGGCCCCTCGTGGCGTACCAGGACATCGCCGAGCGCGCGCAGCGCCGCGCGTACCCGCGTCCGCGGGACCAGGGAGAACTGCGCCACGTCCGCGACCGACGCCGGTCCGAAACCCTCCAGGTAGCGCGTGACGAGCGTGCGCAGGGAGAGGTCGGACACCTGGGGGTCGGTCGTCACCGGCCGGACACGGGGAGCGATGTAGGAGGGCCGGTGACCGAACGACCACGGGGGAGCGGTGGGCGCGTGCAGCAACGGAGCGAACTGGCGCAGGCCCCACCACGCCCCGGGCCGCGCCGGCGCGCCGAGCCGCTGCTCCAGCCACGCCTCGTAGTCCGCGTTGGTGCGCGGCCGGTCGGCGAACGCCAGGATCTCCGGGACCAGGACCTCGGCGTCCTCGGCGGTCAACCCGGACGCCGTGAAACGGTCGTTGAGACGGGCGGCGCGCAGCGACGGGTGGACGGCCTCGCGGAAGGCCCGGTGGTCGTCGGCGTGCACGGCGTGCAGGGTGATCCGCATCAGGGTGGACTTGACGACCGACTGTCCGGCGAACGCGGTGTCCAAGTCGGCGGGTTCGAAGTCGCTCACCCGGTTCCACAGGGCGAGGTACGGGGAGGCCGCCTGCTGGGCCTGGAGCGCGACCACGCGCCGTACCGCCTCGGCGGCGCCGATCCTCTCCCGGGACGACAGCAACTGACGTGCGAGCGTGGAGCGGTTGAGTTCCCGCGCGGTGAACCTCATGGCGTGGTCGTCTCGTCCTCGTGTCGTGACGGGGGCGCCGGCGCCGCGGCGGGGCCCCGTCGGGCCGGCTGCCATTGTCACGGACCCCACTGACAGCCGAAGGCCGGCGAACCGCCGTCGGCGGGCCTGGCTACTTCCCCGCGCAGCGGTCGCCGCCCGCGGAACCCGCCCCGTCGCCGCCCGCGGAGTTCACCCGGATCGATTCCGGGGACAGCGAGAAGTTCAGCTCCAGTCCCGAGGCGGTCGGCCGGGCGGCGGTGAGCCGTGCTCCGGCCGGCAGGTCGTCGATGTCGATGGTCCGAGGGGCGAGCCGTTCGGCGATGCGGTCCACGAGACCCCCCGCGACGGGCAGTGAACCCAGGGTGTCCACGGGCAGGTCGCGCCCCAGGACGGTGACCGTCGTCGGAGTCAGGGTCAGGCCGGTCGCCGTGGTGGCGAGCCGCGTGTGGACGGTGACCGGGAGGCCGAGGTCTCCCACGCTGCCGGTGAGGGTGAGCCCGTGCGCGTCGCCGCCCACCTTCATGCCCGCCTCGGTCGACGCGAGCCGCTTCTGGAGGGCTCCGTACGAGACGCTCGCCGTGGCGCGGCCGCCGCCGACGGCTCCGTCGGTCGTGACGTCGTAGAGGTCGGCCTCGACGTCCATCTCGGTGTCGGCGCGGTGTACGCCGCGCGCCGATATGTGGACCGCCCCCACGTCGCCGGTCAAGGAGCGCAGGCCCGCGAACGAGTCGGTGAGCTCCGCGTTGACGGCCCCGTCGGCCTGGAGCCGGCATGCGGCCTTCTCCTCGATGCGCTGCTGCGCGGAGTGCTCCACCACGGCGTTGGCCGTCCCGGTGGCGGCGGCGAGCACCACGGTGAGTCCGGCGGTGACGAGGACTGAGGTGCGGCGGGGCTTCATGAAGCGGCGGTTCCGATCTGTTTCAGCATCCCGAAGGCCTGGAGCAGGAGGTGGGAGGGAGGGGTCGGGGCGACGGCGTCGCTCTGGCGTCGCCTGCGCTGGGTGCGCAGGACGGCGCGCACGGTGGACATGGCCGCGCCGGCGATCACGGCGGCGCGCAGGTCGGCGTCCGGCGTCCCGTCGGGGATCCGCCGGAGCACGAGGAGGGTGAGCCGGTCCTCGAACTCGGTGAACGCCTGCACCAGCCGGGCGGCCACCAGGACCTCGGCGCCCTCGATGGAGTGGGTCAGGGCGGTGAGGCTGGAGGCCGCGAAGGGCGCCACGGCCGAGAGGAGCGCGTTGAACACCGCGTCCAGCGGTTCCTCGTCCGCGGGGCGGATGGCCAGCTCCGACTCGACGTGGCGGAACAGGTCGGCGCTGTCGGGCAGGAGCAGGGCCTCCTTGCTGTCGAAGTACCGGAAGAAGGTCCGCTCGGAGACGTTCGCGTGCGCGGCGATGTCCGCGACGGTGGTCCCCGCGAAGCCGTGGGCGGCGAACAGCGCGGCCGCGCCCTCGCGCAACAGTCGGCGGGTCTGTTCCTTCTTGCGCTCGCGCAGTCCGGACTCGTCGGGGTCTGGAGGCATGTACGAAGCCTAGCAATGACGACACCCCTGTCAATTGTCACCTCTGCCACTTTGTGCGAGGTCGGTTCGTGTCAGTCCTGCCACTTTCCATCTGGAGTCGATGTGCAGTTCCCCCCGGCGCCCCCGGCGTCCCCGGCCGCGCGCCCGCTCCCCGGGGCGCTCGGCGCCGTCTGCGCCCGGCACCCGCTGTGGGTGATCGCGGCCTGGCTCGTCCTGTTGCTCGGCGCCGTACTCGGACGCCACGCCGTCGGCCCCGCCTACAGGGGCGAGACCAGCCTGCCGAGCACACGGTCGCGCACGGGCGCCGACCCCCTGGCCGTCCACGCGCCGGGGGTCGGGAACCCCAGTGGCCGCGTGGTGTTCCACGTGGATTCGGGCACCGTGGCCGGTCACCGTCGGGGCCTCGACGAGAGCCTTGCCGCCCTCGCGGAGCTGCCCCACGTCACCGCCACGTCCAAGCCGGTGACCAGCGCCGACGGCCGTACCGCCTGCACGACCGTCTCATTCGACCGGCAGGTCAAGACGCTCGGGCACGCGTACAGGGGCTCTCTCGGCGAGGCCACCGCCCCGGCCCGCGCGGCCGGCGTGCGGGTCGCGTACGGCGGGGACCTCGACGAGGTCGTCAGGGAACCAGCCAACGACAAGGCGAGCGAGACCGTCGGTGTCACGGCGGCCCTGGTGATCCTCGTGCTCGCCTTCGGCAGCGTCGCCGCCGCCCTGCTGCCCCTGGTCACCGCGCAGATCAGTATCGCGGTGGGCCTCGGCGTGGTGGGCATCGTGGCCGGCGTCGTCACCCTCGCGACCGCCGCCCCCGCGCCGGCCACCATGATCGGCCTCGGCGTGGGCATCGACTACGCCCTCTTCCTGACGACCCGGTTCCGCCAAGACCTCATGGACGGCCACGATCCCGTCGACGCCGCCGCCCGCACCAGCGCCACCAGCGGCCGCGCCGTCGTCGTCGCCGTCACGGTCGCCCTCGCGATGCTGAGCCTGTACGCCGGCGGCATCGGCTTTCGGACGTCACGCGGGGCCGGCGCCCGCACCGGCTACCGCGCCGTCCTCGGCTGAGGTCCGGTGACGTCCGCTGACGCCGGCCGCTGCCGGTTGTCGTCGGCTGATGTCGGCCGGATCCTCATTCGGTCTTGACGCCGCCCACGTCGAGTTCCACACCCGAGGCCCGCGGTCGGTCCAACGCGACCTCGACGAGCAGTGCCGTGACCGAGCTGATCACCATCAGCGGCATCAGGGTGACGGCCTCCTTGCCCAGCAGGGCGGCGGCCAGCACGACGCCGGTGATCGGTAGGCGGGTGGCCGCGACCCCCGCGGCGCAGATGCCCGCGGCCAGGGCGGGGGCCATGCCGAAGCCCGGAAGACCGCCACAGGCGATGCCGGCGGCGGCCCCGATGCTGATCGCAGGGAAGATGGGGCCACCTCGGAGGCTGCCCAGGGCGATACCCCAGCCGACCAGCTTGAAGACGGCCAAGGCCACCAGCGAGCCCACCGCCCAGGCCCCCGGGTCGGCCGCCAGCGCGCCGATCACGATCTGGCCGGACAAGGCAACCTCGCCCGGGGAACGCCAGGTGGTCAGGGCGTAGACGGTGATGGACACGCCGATGGCCAGGGCGCACAGGATGATCCGGACCGCGGAGACACCGACCCACCGATGGGTCCGCAGGCCCAGCAACTTCCCCGCCGCGACGAGCGCCCCGATCAGGGCCGCCATGGGGATGCCCCACAGGAAATCGGCGGCGTCGAGCAGCCCCGTGGGAGGCTTCTGCGGGAGGGCCAGGGAGCCGATGCCGAGGCCGGTCCAGTGGCCGAACCCGGTGAACACCAGGGCGCCGACACCGGCGGCGACCAGGGCGGGCAGGATCAGCACGACCAGCCGCACGCCGCCGAGCCCGGCGGCCTCCAGCACCATCACCACCGGGATGAGCGGGCTGCCGAAGATGGTGCTGATGGCGGCGGTCGACCCCGCCATGCCGAGCACCGCAGTCATCTGGGGCTGGGCCGTGCGCTGCGCGGAGCGGACGAAGAGCAGGGCCAAGCCGCTGCCCAGTGCCATGAGGGGCGCCTCGGGTCCCAGGATCACGCCGAGGGGGAGACAGGCCAGCGCGGCCAGGGCGACGCTCGGCACCTCGCGGGGCGTGGTCGTCGCCCCGCCGATTCCGAAGACGGGCACGTGACCGCCCGCGCCGACCATCCGGGTGATGACGGGCGCGGCCAGGAGTCCGGCGAGGGCCAGCGTGGGCAGCCCCCACCACCACGGGGGCACGGAGTAGCCGAGCGCCTCGGGCGCGGACTCCCACACCCAGTGCTGGAGTTCGTGTTCGAGGCTGATGAACCCGAAGGCGACGAGCGAGACGGGGATGCCGACGAGCGCGGACGCCAGGAGCAGTCGTAGCGTGCCCGGCGCGGTGAGGGCCTGACGGAGGGTCGGTTGTTGCTGCGACTGCGTCATGCCTGCCGAGCCCCCTCCATGTAGCCACTGCCGGTGACCGGTGGCGTTCCCCACCAGGTTCGGTCCGCCCGACGCCGCGCGCACGGCGGGTGAGCCGGAGAGGTGAGGCCCACGGCCCACCCCTACGCTTGCGGTGCGCCGGGTGTGCCGGGTGCGCCCGGTGCCTCCACCGGCTCCGTCGCCCCGCGACCCGCGAGGTCGACCGGCCGCGTGTCGAGGAACTCGATCACCGTGACGACGAACAGGACCGACAGGACGATGCCGACGACGACCCAGCCGGTGGGATAGGACCACAACGCGAGCGTCAGGGCCCCCACCACCAGGGTCGCCTGGACCAGCCGGCGCTTCCAGCGGTGCACGAAACCACCCACCGGCCCCAGCCGCATCCCCATCTGTTCGGCGGCTCCCCGCGTGGCGTCGATCCCCGCCGACCACAGGTGGCGCACCTGGGCGGCGCGGCGACCGGGGCCGCTGAGCCAGGCAGCGAGGGCGACCGCCACACCGAGCACGGCGACCGACCGCACGGCGGTCCGCAGGAAGCGCACCAGCTGGTCGAACACGGCGGCCGCCGCGTCGGAGGAGACCCCGGCGGGCAGCGCGTCCAGGTACAGGGCGCGGGCGATCACCAGCCCCAGGCCCAGCAACAGCGCGCCCGCGGCGGTCAGCAGGGCGACCGTCGTCAGCGCGCGCCGGCGGCGCCGGGCCAGCCACACGGCCGCGCCGGCGAGCAGCACCACGACCACGGCCAGCCAGGTACCGAGGATCTGCAACAGCCGGAAGCCGGTCTGGGCCTTCTTGACGTCCTTCGACTGGACGACGGTGAAATCGGTGTGGATCTCCGGGACCTTCGCCGCGACGCCGAGACCCGCGTCGACCAGCCGCTGCTTCAGCTGGTCGATCACGGGGGCGAGGTCGATGGTCACCGCGTCGTCGGTCAACTTCACGGCGCCGCCGCCCTGGCCCGTGAGCGCCTTGACCATGGCGGCGTGGACGCGCCGGTTGGCGTCCGTCCAGAACGTCCGGAACCAGGAACTGGCGACGACGTTCGTGGCTTCCTTGCCGACGAAACTCGCCACGGCGCCCTCGATCGGCGAGCCCAGTTTCCCCAGCGCCTTCGAGAGCACCGGTCGGTCCTCCGGCGCCGCCTCCTGCAGCAACGTGTCCAGGTCCAGATGTGTCGTCACGGCCTGCGCCGCGCGAGCGCCCACCGCCTCCTGGATGGCCCGGTCGTCGACGAGCGGACCCATCGTGGCGACGTAACGGTCGGTGTCACCCACGAGGGAGGACGTCCAGGAGGCGACGACGGCCAGGGGCGTGAGGACGAGGACGAGCACCATGAGGATGACGGACAGGGTGGAACGCAGAGTCCGGTGCGGACGGGACAACTCCGCCACCTGGGCCCGCAAGCGGGCGACTTCCGCGTCCTGGGCGTGCGTCACGGAGTTCTCCGATCGGTCGTGAGAAGGCGATTCAGCGGCGGCTCCTGCGCCAGGACCGCGCCGATGGTCACGGCGAACGTGACGGCGGCGCAGATCACGATCAGCCAGGAAAGGAGGGTCAGCACCAGACCCAGGGAGCCGTACTCGTGCAGCGCCCGGTTGAGCGCCGCCGGCATGTACAGGGCCGCGCTCAGCGAGAGGACGGTCGTGGCGATCGCGGAGAGGACGGCGCCGGGCAGCAACGCCCACCAGCCGATCCGTCCGGCGAGGAACAGGTGCTGGGTCCACAGCCAGACGCCGACGCCGAGGAGGAAGGACAGGGGAACGCCGACCCACAGGCCCGCCCCGAACCCCTCGCGGATCGGACCCTCCATGAAGACCACCAGCAGCAGGGCGAGCAGCCACGCGAACCATCGCCAGGCGGCGATCCGGGTACGCGATTTGGGCAGCTGCCAAGCGCGTTCGCAGACCCTTGCCATGGCCCGGCTGAAACTGGTGGCCGAGATCAGGGCCATCAGCAGGCCGATCACGCCCGTGGTCTCGCGCAGGCTCTTGCCGGTGGAGGAGCCCAGCACCTGCTGGAGTTGAGCGTCGGCTTGGCCGGTCAGGCCGAACACGGCCCGCAACGAGTCCCGCAACTGATCGCGCATGCCCTGGGGGGCGAAGGCGGCCACGGCGAACAACAACGGGACGGACGCCAGGAAGGCCTGGGAGGCCAGCCGCGTCGCCCCGTCCAGGAGGTTCGTCGACAGCAGGCGACCCGTCAGTTCGGTGACGACGGGAAACCTCTCCTCGGTCCGGGATCGCAGGGCTCGCAGCCGTTCCTTCCACGACATGACACCTCCCATCACGCCGCAGGACGAGCGGACCCCGACAGCCAGTCAAGCGTCGGGAGCGCGGGAGGGCGCGCTCTGCTGGGCCGATCGAGTGGCTTGTGGGGCCGGCGGTGCGAAGCGGCCCCCGCCCCTTTGAAACAAACTGTTGACGCCTGAAACAAACTGTTGACGCACCCCTTTCGGGAACGCGTGACCCGGCGCACCATCCAGATACCCTCCCCGTTCCCCCGGTGCACCGCCCGGCCCACGGGAAGGGATCCGCCCAGATTCCGTCGGGAGGCACCACGACATGGATCCACACGGCGCGTGTCCCACCTCCACCCCTCCTCCGATCCGGCCGTCGGACCCGCCCCCCTCCCGGCCGACCCGCGGAGCCCCCACCCGTCGCGGCGTGTTGACGGGCCTGGGCATGGCTGCAGCGGCTCCCCTCGTCCTCGGTGCGGCGCGGGTCCAGGCGAGGGACCGCCCCGGGAGCGGCGCCGGCCCGGTCGGCCGGGCCACCGTGCTCCGGAACGCTTCCCTGGTCCTGACGATGGACACCGCCGCGGGGCACGGCCGGCTGGGCGCCGTCGAACACGCCGACGTCATCCTGCGGGACGGCGCCGTCGCGGCCGTCGGCACCCGCCTCCCGACGCCGCCCGGCGCACGGGTGATCGAGGCCTCCGGCAAGCTGGTCCTTCCGGGATTCGTGGACGTCCACACGCACCTGTGGCAGTCCTCGATGCGGGGCGGATGCGCGGACCGTGACCTGTTCGGCTGGTTGGCGGCCTGCAACAGGCCGACGTTCTCGCGCATCGCGCCCGCCGACATGTACCGCTTCGTGCGGCTGGCGGCGCTCGACTCCCTGCGGTCCGGCGTGACCACGCTCGTGGACTGGGTGGACGCGATCGGCTACGACACCACCGTCCAGTACGTGCGGGCCCTGACCGACACCGGAGTGCGCTTCACCTACGCCATGTTCCAGGCACAACCGCAGGCGGCGCTCCTGGCCCGGGTGAAGAAGGAGCTCATCGACCCGGCTCCGCTGGCCTCGGCGCAGATCGCCACCCACGCGGCGCGGGCCATCGAAGGGCTGAACCGTCTCCACTGGGAGATCGCCCAAGACCTCGGCGTCATGCTCAACAGCCACGTCCTGGAGCGCGTCGAGCAGCGCGCGGACCAGCCGATCGACCTGCTCGGCGACATCGGCGCGTTCGGCCCCCGGCTCCTGATGAACCACGCGATCCACCTGAACGACGAGGAGATCGCCGCCGTCGCGGACCACGACGTGCGACTGGCGCACTGCCCGCTCAGCAACATGCGGCTCGCCTCGGGAGTCATGCGGTTACCGGATCTCGGCCGGCGGGGCGTCAAGGTGGGGCTCGGTCAGGACGGCGGCACGAACGACAGCTCGGACTTCTTCGCCCTCATGAAGAGCGCCATCGGCCTCCAACGCGCCCGATCGCAGGACGCCGGGGTGTACCCCGGGGTCGAGGACGTACTGCGGGCCGCCACACTCGGCGGGGCCGAGGCGATCGGCATGGCCGACCGGATCGGATCGCTGACCCCGGGCAAGCGGGCCGACGTCGTGGTGATCGACCCCGCCACGCTCAACTTCGCGCCCCGGTTCGACTGGGTCAACCAGATCGTCTTCAACGGCCGGCCGGAGAACGTCCACGCGGTCTTCGTGGACGGCCGACCGCTCGTACTGGAAGGTCGGCTGCTCGACGTGGACACCCGGGCCGTCGTGCGCGAGGCCGAGGCCGCGGCCGCCCGACTGCGGACCGCCGGTTGACCCCGCCGCGCCCCCGGGGCTCGTGCAACGCGCGCCACGGGAAGTATTTGACTGATCGTTTCAGAATGATCTAGGCTCCCGATGTGGCCAGAACCAAGGAATTCGATCCGGACGTCGCGCTGCAGGCAGCCCTGGAGCTGTTCTGGCGGCGCGGCTACGAGGCGACGTCCATGGCGGACCTCGTCGAACACCTCGGCATCGGGCGGGCGAGCATCTACGCCACCTTCGGAAACAAGCACGCGCTGTACCTGAAGGCGTTGGACCGGTACGCGGAGAACGGCGACCTGGGACTCCTGTCGGAACTGTCCCAACCGGGACCGGCCCTGCCGGCCGTGCGCGCGGTCGTGCGCCGCTACGCCGGCGAGGCCGGTTCCGACGGCGGACGCCTCGACGGATGCTTCATCACCAATGCCGCCGCCGAGGTGGGGGCGCACGATGCGGCGGCCGCCCGCCGGGTCGAGGCGAGCTGGAGCCACGTCGAGACCCTGCTGCACTCGGCGCTCACGCGGGCCCGCGCCCAGGGCGAACTGCCCGAGGGGCGGGACCCGCGTGCGCTCGCGCGGATGCTCCTGGTGCTGATGCAGGGCCTGCGCGTGGTCGGCAAGGCCTCGGGTGATCCCGCCCGGGTGCGGGACGCGGCCGAGCAGGCGCTGGAGCTGCTCGACTGAACGACGACCCCCGGGGCGGGGTTCTGTCATGCGCTCATTATGGAACGTTCGGTCAAATAACAGGGGGATTCAGTGACTGTCACGCACAGCGGGAACGCCGTGGCCGCAGGGGATGCGACGAGACCCGCGCCCGCGCCCGGACCCGGCTTCGTCCTGCTCGGCGCCGTTCAGATGGCGCTGATCTTCACCCTCACCTCCCTCGTCGTCCCGCTGCCCTCGATCGGCCGCGAACTCTCCCTCGCACGGGATGAGTTGATCCTCCTCAGTGCGGCGTACGGGCTGACTTTCGCCGGACTCCTGCTCTTCGGCGGGCGCCTCGCCGACCGTTACGGCGGACGCCGGGCCCTCACGGCAGGACTGCTCGTCTTCACCGCGGCCTCCCTCGCCGCCCCGTTCACCCAAGGGCCGGCCGCGCTGCTCACGGCCCGCTTCGCCCAGGGCGCGGGCGCGGCCCTCACCGCCCCCGCCGCCATGGCCGTACTGCGGGCGCTCTTCCCCCGACCCGCCGCGTACGGAAGGGCGATGACCACCTGGGGCGGCCTCTCGGTCCTCGGTGCGACAGCGGGCAACCTGCTCTCCGGCGCCATCTCCGCCCTGACCGACTGGCGGTCGACCTTCGCCGTACCGGTCGTGGTCGCCGTGGCCGCCCTCGCCCTCGCGCCGCGGCTGCTGCCGGCCACACCGCCCGGAGAGGGCCGTTCGGTCGACATCCCGGGCGCACTGCTCGCCACCGCCGGAATCACCCTGTCCGGCTACGGCCTGGTCCTCACGGACGCCCACCCCTGGAGGTCACCGGCCGTCCTGGTCCCCATGCTCACCGGGGCCGTGCTCCTCGTGGCCTTCGCCGTGGTCGAGCGTCGAGCCCGCGACCCGCTGCTGCCACCGGGATTCCTCCGCGGCCGGCGGCGGGCCCGGGCGCTCGCGGTCATCGCACTGACCGCGGCCGGCACGGCCACCACCTTCGTCCTCCTGTCCCTCCACCTTCAGCAGGACCGGAACTGGTCGGTCCTGCGCACCTCGGCCGCGTTCGTCCCCTACGCGGCGACCCTGCTCCTGGCCGGCCGAACGGCAGGCCCCCTCATCGCCCGGCGCGGGGCACGCGCCGTGACCGGCTTCGGACTCGCGATCGCGGCGGCGGGCCTGGGGACGCTCGCACTCCTGGGTCTCGCCCCCCACCACCCCTACGCCTACGGACTCCTCCCCGGCCTGCTCCTCCTGGCGGCCGGCTCGGCCCTCGGGTTCGCGGGCGGCGCCGTCCTCGCGACCGAGGGGGTGGAGCCGCACCAGGCCGGGCTGGCGGGCGGCGTCATGAACACCGCGATGGAACTCGGGCCGACGGTCGTCTTCGCCGCCCTGCTCACCCTGGGCTCCGACGCGATCTCGCTCGCGGCGACCGCGGTCGCCTTCGCCGTGTTGGCCGTGTTCCACGGCCGCTCCAACTGACCGATCACTCGACAAGGAGCCTCACCATGATGTCCACACGCACGTCCACGGGCACGTCCACGCGCACGCCCTCGCGGTTCACCGACAAGACCGTGCTCGTCACCGGCGCGGGTTCCGGCATCGGCCGGACCGTCGCCCGCGCCTTCGCCGCCGAAGGCGCCGCCGTGGTCGTCGCCGGCCGCACGGCCGCGTCGTTGGACGAGACGGTCGCGCTCATCGAGAAGGAGGGCGGCACGGCCGTGGCGATCACCGCGGACGTGACCCGCTCGCAGGACGTACGGGCCCTGGTCGACCGTACGGTCGAGCGCTTCGGCAGCCTCGACGTGGCCGTCAACAACGCGGGCGTCTTCCGGGGCGGCGCGCCCGTCGCCGATCTGCCCGAGCAGGAGTGGCGCACCATGCTCGACGTGAACGTGACCGGCGTGTTGCTCGGCCTCCAGGCCCAGGTCGCCCGGATGCGTCGTCAGTCCGACGGCGGGGTGATCGTCAACATCTCCTCCAACCTGGGCGCGCACACCCGCATCCCGGGCGCGGCCGGTTACCTCGCGACCAAGGCCGCGGTCTCCGCCCTGACCCGCGCCGCCGCCCTGGACCACATCGCCGACGGGGTGCGCATCAACGCGGTCAGCCCCGGCCCGTCGGCCACCGGGATGTCCCTGCGGGCCGGGGAGAGCCCCGAGGACCGCGCCCTGCGCATGAAGGACGAATCGCCCCTGGGACGGGTGTCCTCCACCAAGGAGATCGCGGCAGCCGTGCTGTACCTGGCCTCGGGGGACGCCGCTTCGTTGGTCGGCACCGACCTGGTGATCGACGGCGGCGCCTCCGCCTGAGGCCGTGAAAAGCCCCACCGGGTGTGGTGTTTCGCACCTGGCGGGGCGGGTGGGGGAGCGCGCGCGACGGGGTCAGTCCACGTCGAGGTGGTACACACCCGCCTTGGCGTCGGCGAAGAGGGTGAACCGGACCTCGGGGGCCGCGTCACCGCCCCGGGAGAGGCCCGAGGGGTCGGACCGGTCCGTGAGATCCGTCAGGTCCGTGAGGTCCACCTCCACGGGTTCGGCGTCGACCAGTACGAACTCGCCGTACGCGTCGAAGTCGCCCGGCGCGTCCGCCACGCCGACGTGGATCGGGGTGTCGTCGGGGAGTCCCGCGAGGACGGCCCGGAGGCGCCCGGCGGTCCAGACCTGGGGTGTGTGCTCGAACGTGTCTGCCATGAGCCGAGGGTAGTGGCGTCGTCGCGGCGCCCCCGGTACCGCCGCGCCGAGCCCTCCGGGCGGAGCACGGGATCTCCCGGGGCGCCGGCCGGTCGCTCCCGGCCCCGGTCGGCCGTCCTCGCGGACCGTACGTGACCAGGGCGTTTCCCGGCGGCGTGCGCCCGTTCGGGTGCTCGCCCACACTGTGGGGATGAGGCGTACGCGCACGGTATTGCTCTCCCTCGCCGGCCTGCTCGCCGCCGTCGTTCCGGCCGGGACCGCCACGTCGGTCTCCACCGCCACCGATCCGCAGGCGTGCACCGCCTCGCCGGGCCCCGCCCAAGGCGAGGCGCGGCAGGTTCTCGACATCGCCGAGCAGGCACGGCGGGAGTTCGACCTGAACTCGGTGATCCTGCGCGTCACCTCCGGCGACAAGGACGTGCTCACCACGGCCCTCGGCGAGTCGATGACGGGTGTTCCCGCCCGGCCGTCGATGCACTTGCGCACGGGCTCCGTGGGCATCGCCTACATGGCGACCGTCCTGCTCCAACTCGCCGAGCGGGGGGAGGTCGCACTGGACGATCCGGTGTCCCGGTGGTTGCCCGACCCTCCGCACGGCTCGGGGATCACCCTGCGGATGCTCGGCGCCTCCACGTCGGGTCTCCACGACTACGTCACCGACCCGAAGTTCCTGGCCGCCCTCGAAGCCGCCCCCTTCCGCGAGTGGACCGCGAACGACGTGAACGAGTACGCCACCTCGCAGCCGCTGCTGTACGAGCCGGGCACCAACTGGAGCTATTCGCACGCCAACTTCCAGCTCCTCGGGGCCGCACTGGAGAAGATCAGCGGGATCCCGTTGCAACGACTGCTCGCCGAACGCGTCTTCGGCCCGCTGGGCCTGAGCCAGACCAGCAACCAGTACACCCCGGAGATCCCGGCCCCCGCGCTGCACGCCTTCACCTCCGAGCGCGGCACGTACGAGGAATCCACCTACTGGAACCCCTCGTGGACCACCGCCCGCGGCGCCGTCCTCACCGGCGACATCTGCGACCTGACCCGCTCGGCCCGTGCGCTCGGCACCGGCGAGTTGCTGTCCGCGCAGTCCTTCAAGACCCAACTCGACCCGGGCACGGTCGGTCTGGGCCATGCCACGGCCGACTGCCCGGCCACGGTCTGCCTGACGAACACGCCCTCCACGCACTTCGGATTCGGGGTCCTGGTCATCAACGGCTGGATCCTGACGAACCCCTCGTTCTCGGGCTACGCGGCGATCCAGGCCTACCTGCCGGCGGAACAGATCTCCATCGCGGTGTCGACGACGAAGGGCCCCAAGAGCCCCGAGGGCAACCAGGCCGAGAAGATCGCCGAACGCATCGCCGCGGCCCTCACCCCCGCACACTCCCTCAAGGCCGACTGACCCCGCTTCAGGCCGGCCGCGTGACTGAACGAGGCCTGAGACCCCCCGGCCGGCACGGCAGCGCGGGCCGCCCGGGGTCCTACGGGGCGTCGAGGGGGTCGGGGCCCAGGAGTTGAAGACCCGTGTCCTCGCCGAAGAGGCCTTCCACCCAGTTGGTCTGGTAGATCGTGTCGAGGTACCGCTCGCCGAGGTCCGGGGCGATGGCGACCGCGGTGATGCCCGCGGTGTCGTGCCGTGCCAGCCACTGCGTCGCGCCGTCGACCACCGTGCCGGTCGAGCCGCCGAACAGGAAGCCCCGCCGGGCGAGGAGGCGGCAGGTGCGGATGGTGTCCTTCTCCTCGACGCACACCGCCTCGTCCACGAAGGACTCGTCCAGCAGCGGAGGGCGAACGCTCATCCCCAGGCCCGGGATCATCCTGCGCCCGGGCGCTCCGCCGAACGTCACGGATCCGACGCTGTCCACCGCGACGACGGTCACCGGACGGTGCCACTGCCGGAACCAACGGGCACAGCCCATGAGCGTGCCGGTGGTGCCGGCGCCCACGAACAGCACGTCCAACCGGGGGAAGGCGCGGGCGATGGCCGGAGCGGTGCGGCGGTAGTGCGCCCTCCAGTTGGCCGGATTGGTGTACTGGCTGAGCCACACGTACCGCGGGTCCGCCGCGCACAGCTCGCGCACGTAGTCGAGCCGCGCCGCGAGGAAGCTGCCGTTGTCCTCGTGGCCGGTGATGACGTGCACCTCACTGCCCAGCGCCTCCATCATCAGCCGGGTGGCCAGATTGCAGCGGGAGTCCGTCACACAGACGAACCGGTAGCCCCTGCTCGCCGCGATCACGCTCAATGCCACGCCCAGGTTCCCGGACGAGGACTCCACGAGGGTCGAACCGGGTGTCAGGATCCCTTCTCGTTCGGCGGACTCCACCATCTCGGTGGCGGCCTTCAACTTGACCGAGCCGGCGAAGTTGAAGCCCTCGCACTTCAGGAACAACGGGCACCCGAGGGTCGGCCGGAGGTCCACGTACAGCTCTTCCTCGTTGAACGCCTGGGGAACGGATATGACTTGCACGACGGCCTCCTCTATCCGTACCTGCGCACTTCGTGGAAGAACCGGTCGATCACCTGGAGCTCCCCACAACGGTCCACCTCGTCGTAGACGTACTTGCCGACGGCCAGGTCGAGCACGCCGAGGCCGAACGGCGAGAACACGGTCGGCCGGTCCCCGCCGATCGTCACCCGGCCCGCCATGACGTCGTCCAACGTTCCGTCGATGAACCGGCGGTCGCCCGTGAGCTGCTCGGTCAGATGCGGGGACGTGGCGGCCCTCAGACAGTGGTCGACGTCGTCCACGATGTTCGTCGAGGCCAGCAGGACCCGCGGCGCGAGGTCGCGCAGCGAGATGTGCAGCACCACCGGATCGTGGGAGAACCACGCGGGATCCTCCACGTGCGGCCGGTCGGCGACGGTGGCGAAGACCACCAGGTCGCTGAGGCGGATCAGGCTCTCCGGGTCGTGGTGGACGGTGATCCGGCCCGGCGCGCCCGATTGTTCCAGGTACAGCCGGAAGCCCGCGGCGCTGCGGGCGCTGACGTCGTGGACGCCGACCTCGTCGAAGGTCCAGCCGGTGGCCGTCAGGAACGCGTGCACGTAGCGGGCGATCAGTCCCGTGCCGAAGAACCCGACGCGCGGCGGCCGGGGCCGGCCGCGGGTGAGCCAGTCGGCTGCCAGGGCGGCGGAGGCCGCGGTCCTGCTCGCACTGATGATGGAACTCTCCAGACAGGCGAACGGGTAGCCCGTGACCGGGTCGTTGAGGATCAGCACGGCCGAGGCCCTGGGCAGGTCGGCCGAGACGTTCCCCGGGAAGCTGGAGATCCACTTCAGCCCGTCCACGGGGGCTGCCCCGCCGATGGAGGCGGGCAGCGCGATCATCCGGGACGACGGGCGGTCCGGGAAGCGGAGGAACGCGGAGGGCGGGTTCACCGATCGGCCGGCGCCGTGCAGGCGGTACGTCTCCTCGACCACCTTCACGAGGTGTTCCTCGCGCCCCTGGAGTGCTCGTTGAACCTGCTCTCCCGCAATCACGGCGAACGGGGGAACGGAGAGCGGCGCGGGCGGCGCGGTCGGGCGAGCCACCGGGTCGGGAGCCCGGGTCGGAGCCGGCGTCGGCGTCGTGCGGGCGGTGGTGGTCATGGGACGGTCACCTCGTTGGTCGGCGCGCGGTCCGGCAGCCGCATGGGATCGGCCATGGCCACGACCACGTTCCTCGAGCCCTGGAAGGGCTCCCTGGCGTGAGCGGTGCGGATGTTGTCCAGCAGCAGCAGGTCCCCTGTCTGCCAGGGGCGGCGGACGGTGTGGGCCTCGTACACCTCGTTGATCCGTCGGACGGTGTCCTCGGAGACGGGGTCGCCGTTGCCGTGCAAGGTGTTGAAGGGCAGCCCGTCGGCGCCGTACTCGTCGATCAGGTACTCGCGGATCTCGGGCGCGATCGTCCACTCGTTGAGGAAGGCGATCTGGTTGAACCAGCACCGTTGACCACCGATGGGGTGGCGCAGCACGGCGCCGCGCCGCTGTCTGGTGCGCAGCGTGCCGTCCGGCAGCCAGTCGAAGTCGATCGCGTTGGCGCGGCAGTGGCGGGCGATCAGCTCCCGGTCCTCGGTGCCGAAGGCCTCCGCCAGGCCGGCTCCGATCTCGTCGTTGTAGCTGCGGGCGAGGAGCCAACCCTCCCGTTCGAAGCGGTCGGTCAACTCGCTCGGCAGGGCCTCCAGGACCGCCGTCGAGTCGGCCACCGCGGTGGCCCCGCCCTCCTCGGGAGCCTGGACGCAGCCGAAGAGCATCAGCGAGGGGAACTCGAGGGCGTAGCTGAGTTCGTGATGCATGCACATGGGTTGGTTCGCGGGCCACTTCGTCGAGGAGTAGACGCCCTCCGCATACGAGTGCCGGGGCGCGAAGGCCTCCCGCTCGGTCACCGGTGGCGCGCCGAGCCGGTGCAGGACCGCACCCACCCCTGCCGCGTCGGCGATGTCCAGACCCCGTACCAGGACGGCCCCGTGGTCGACGGTCGCCGCGCGCAGCGCGTCCCGGTGCAGGGCCACCCAGCCGGCGGGGTCGGCGGTCTCGACCCGCAGGAGGGGGAGTTCGTCCGGTCGGGGGCGGGCGTCGAGGAGGGTGGACGGCAGGGTGACGGTCATCGGATTCTCCTGTCGATCGCGTCGGGCCGCCGTTCGGCCGGCGGGTCGTGTCGCGCGGTGCGGCTTTCGATCAGCCGGGCCAGGTCGGCGAGCACCGGGTGTCGGGTCAGGTCCTTGAGGGAGATCGTCCGGTCCAGGGAGACGGCGACCCGGAGGGCGGCCAGCGAGGTGCCCCCGAGATCGAAGAAGCCGTCCTGGCGGCCGATCCGATCCGCCGGGACGCCCAGGGCGCCCGCCCACGCGGCGGCGACGCGGCGTTCGGTCGGCGTGCCGTCCGGCCGGTGCTGCTCCTCGGCCGGGTCGCGTGCGGACGCGAGGGCGATCAGGGCCCGCTTGTCGATCTTGCCATTGGGGGTCAGCGGCAGGTCCGGTCGCCAATGGAACACCGACGGAACCATGTAGGCGGGGAGCCTCGCGCCCAGCCGCTCCCGTACGTCGGCCGCCGCGAGCGGGCCGCGTCCCGTGTAGAAGGCGGCCAGGTGGCGGTCGCGGCCCGGGCGCCCGGCCACCACCACCGCGCCGTCGCGGACGCCCGGCACCCGCACCAGGGCGTTGTCGATCTCGTCGACCTCGATGCGGAAACCGTGGATCTTCACCTGGTGGTCGCGGCGCCCGAGGAACTCCAGTTCCCCGCCCGGCAGCAGCCGGCCGCGGTCACCGCTGCGGTAGAGGCGACTGCCGGGCCGGTGCGGGTCGACGCCGAAGGCCTGCCGGGTGCGCTCCGGGTCGTTGACGTACCCGCGGCCCACGCACACCCCGGAGAGCACGATCTCTCCGGGAGCGCCGAGCGGCACGGGCGTCAGGTCGGCGTCGACGACGTAGACGCGCACGTTGTTCACGGGCCGACCGAGGGGGACGCGCGCGGAGTCCGGTGCCCGGTCCATGACGTGGTGGTTGGTGTCGTCGGAGGTCTCGGTGAGCCCGTACGCGTTGACCAGCCGTACACCGGGCTCGGCGGCGAACCAGCGCTGGACGAGTTCCCGCTTGACCGCCTCGCCGGTGACGCAGACGCGGCGCAGGTCCGGCAGGGCGCGGGGGGCCCGCTCGAGGCAGGACAGGATCGCGTCGAGGTAGGAGGGCACCACCTGGAGCACGTTGACCCCACCGCGGGCCAGGGTGTCGAGGAAGCGCGGGACGTCCAGGACGGCCTCCTGTTCGACCAGCAGTGTGCGTCCGCCCGTGAGCAGGGCGGAGAGCAGTTGCCACAGGGAGATGTCGAAGCACTGGGGGGCGCTCTGGGCGACGACCGTGTCCGGGCCGATCCCCAAGTCGTCGATCTTGGCGTAGAGGTGGTTGAGCAAGCCGGCGTGCTCGCACATCGCCCCCTTGGGTTCGCCGGTGGAACCCGAGGTGAAGTAGATGTAGGCCAGCGCCTGCGGGGGGACGTGCACGCGGGGATCCGTGGCGTCCAGGCTCTCGTCGTCCGCCGCCGCGACGGGCAGGACCCGGACCTCCGGCAACAAGGCCAACGCACGGTCGAGGGAGCCGGTGTCACCGGACCCGACCAGCGCGAACCGGCACGCGGCCCGGCCGAGCATCGCGCCGACGCGGTCGGCGGGGAAGCGCGGTTCGACGGGCAGGTATGCTCCGCCCGCCTTGAGGACCCCGAGGACGGCGGCCGTCCAGCCGAGGTCACGTTCGCCGACCACGGCCACCACGTCCTCCCCGCGCAGGCCTTGGGCCAACAGGATGCGGGCCAGCCGGTTCGCGCGCGCGTCGAGTTCCCCGTACGTCCACTGCCGCTCGCCGCGCACGACGGCGACCGCGTCCGGGTGCGCTCGCGCCCGTTGCGCGAAGACCTCGTGCGCCCGCAACGGCGGCAGGTCCCGCGGGGGTCCGGCGAGCTCCTCGACCTGGTGGTGGAGTTCGACCGCGCCCAAGAGGCTCTGAGGCCCCGGCGCGGCGTCCGGGTCGGCGGCCATGAGTTCCAGCGCGGTGCGGTGGTAGCCCGCGATCCGCTCGGCGCAGTCGTGGTCGTACGCGTCCGTCCGGTGGCGCAGCCGGCACGTCCACCGGCCGCCCCGGCGGATCACCGACACCCGCACGGCCGGGCCCTCGTCGGGCAGGTCGGCGGGGCCGTCGCCGGGCCCGTCGTCCTCACCGTACGGATCGAACACGACCCCCGGCGCGGAACCGGGAAGGGGCGGTCGGCGCCCGCCGGCGTCGACGGACGGCCCGCGGCGGGAGCCCCGCGCGGCGGACGCGGCGGACAGCGCCCGATGCGCGTCGAACAGCAGCGTCCGCCAGGAACCGGTCGTGATCGTCAGCCGGCAGGGCAGCGGCTCGCCGCCCGGCGCGGTGACACAGGCGCCCATGACCTCGGACTCCCCGGACAGCGCGCCGATGACCTTGAGGTGCGCGGCCGACAGCGCCGACGCCGCGCTCACGCCGAGATCGTCGCAGAGCCGGTCGAGGTCGGCCACGAGGCCGTCGGGGATCACCACGCGGTACTCGGCCGTGCCCGGTACCGGCATACGGGTCCAGTGCGGGACGGCCGTGAAGCCTCCCGCCGTGTCCGTGTCCGTGTCCGCGTCCGTGTCCGGCTTCGTGTCGGTGTCCGTGGGGTCGGGGAACCGCTCGTCCGTCGTCCCGGGCCTTCCCATCACTCCCACCTCCGCTGCCCGTCGTCGGCCCGGCCGATCTGCCGGGCCGGATTCCCGCCCCAGTACGCGTTCCGCGGTACCGTCTCGCCCTTCATGACGAAGGAATCGGGAGCGAGCACCGCACCGTCGCCGAGCGTCACGCCGTAGTGCACCAGGGCCCCGACACCGAGCGTGCAGTGCGAACCGATCGTGGTGGTGTCCGACTTGAAGGCGCCGTCCTCCTGCGAGTGGCACTGGACCACGCCGCCCGCGTTGAGGGTGCAGCGGTCCCCGATGGTGACCATCGGCCGCTCGCTCAGACCGCATCCGTCGTCGAAGACCTCGCGGCCGATCCGCGCGCCCGACAGACGCCAGAGCGGGCCTTTGAACGGAGTGCCGTTGAAGAGCCGCAGGTACGCGTCCGAGGGCACCTTCCAGTACCGTTCGCGCCGCCAGAAGCGGACGTCGTAGATCGAGCAGAAGAGCGGGCCGGGGCGGTGCCGCGCCGTGACGGCCCGCTCGACGAGCACGAAGTACACGGTGCCCAGGAGCACGACGAGCACGTTGGCCAGCGCGATCACGATGGCGCCGAGCACGTCGTAGAGTTCCGCGGCGACCGCGAAGAGCAGGCTGACCAGGAAGAAGTACAGCCACCGCACCAGCAGGTACCAGGCCATGGTGGCCGCGTTGTGCCGGTTCTTGGCGGGCAGCAGGCGCCGCAGGTCCGCGCCGCCGCGCAGTTCGTCGAAACCGCTGTCCCGCAGCACCGATCGGGGGATCTCGAAACTCGGCGAGCCCAGCAGGCCCACGCCCTCCCTGACCTTTCCGTCGACGGGCACCATGACCTTCGTCGCGAGCAGGCAGTTGTCACCCGTCCTGCCTCCGGCGGGGTAGGCGATCCTGTTCCCGAGGAAGTTGCGGGGGCCGATCGCGACCCGGGACACACGGAACGAACTGCCCGAGTATTCGGCGTTGTTGATCGACAGGCCGTCGGCGACCATGGTTCCGCTGCCCACGGAACTGAGGTACGGGGAGTCCTGCTTCACCTCCGTGCCGAAGTTCGAGCCGGTCTGCTCGACGCGCGAGAGGTCGTACCCGAGACACCGCCGCAGATAGTGCACGACGGCGGAACTGTCGCCGAACAGGCGGTTCAGGAAACGCCTGTTGGTCATCAGCGTGATCACCCGGTGCACCCCGTGGTGGAACCCGTACAGCGGATACACCCGACCGGCGGCGAGGGCCCGGCTCAGCAACCGGGGAACGGTGGCGATCACGAGGAGACCCAGGGGGACGGCCCCGAAGAAGACGACCACCGAGGCGGTCAGCGCCTCGACGTAGAACGTCCAGGAGGAGAGCGCGGTGGGTCCCGGCGCCAGGACCGAGGAGAGCTGTGGGGCCTCGGCCAGCAGGAGGCCCACACCGCCGAACGTCAGCGGCAGGTACACGAGCAGCACGGCCAGGACCTGGAGAACGCCGTGCAGCGCCCTGCGCCAGGTACCGCAGTCCGCCGGATCGACCGTGCGGAAGTCCACCGGAGCCGGCTGCGCGGGAGATCCGTGCCAGTGCGCGCCGGCCGGCACCGCCTGCCCGCTGTGCAGGCTGGAGGCGTGGCCGAGCCGGCCGCGGTCGCCCACGGTGGTCGCGATGTCCAGGACGGTGGCGTCGCCGACCACCGAGTCCGCGCCGAGGGTGACCGGACCCGTCTGGATCAGACCGCGGTGGGCCCGGTAGCAGGTGAAGTACGCGTCCTTGCGGACCACCGCTCCGGCGCCGATCGTCAGCAGGTCCGTGCACACGGGCACGATCCGGGAGAAGACCGCCACGCCGGGGCCGATCCTGGCACCCAACGCCCGGAGGTAGAGGACGTAGAGGGGCGAGCCGACGAACAGCACCAGCGGGTCCGACCGGACGAGCGTCTTGACCGCCCAGAAGCGGACGTAGCGCACACTCCAGACGCGGACCTGCGAAGGCCGCCACCGGCCGATGAGCACCCACTTCACCAGGACCGGAAAGCCGCACAGCCACACGAAGGCGGCCACGCCGAACAGCACCGACCGCAGGTACACCTCGAGGGCGCCCGAACCCGCGGAGACCCACTCGTACCCCAGTACGCCCACGAGGGCGACGAGGTAGGAGTAACCGAGGAAGGCCAGCACCTGGAGCACGCCGCAGAGCAGAGGGCGCGGCACGCCGACCGGGGGAGGGGACACCGGCGCCGGCGGCTCGACGGGCGCGAGCGACTCGTCGGGGGACGCGGGGGCGGGCGCGGAGAGCGCCGTCGCGAGGCTACGGATCGTCGGGTTCCGGTAGATGTCCTTCATCGACACCGACGGCAGCCCCTCGGATTTGCGCACCCGCGCGCAGAAGTGCGCCATCACCATCGAGTCGGCGCCCAGTTCGTCGAAGAAGTGGCTCCGCACCGGTACCCGCTCGACGTGCGTGACGTCCGCCAGTATCGCGGCGAGCATCCCTTCGACGGCGGTGTGCGGGGCGTGGGGATCGCCCCGGGCGGACGCCCGGTCTTCCCGATCGGAGGTCAACGCCTCGATGGGCCTTCCCGTCATGATCGGCTCCCTGGGTTCCGATGGCCAAGGCCCGGTGCTCCTGGCATCCGGCCGGCACGCTCATCGGGCTCCGGCGGACCGCGTCACGCGGTTCCCACACCAGGTCGGCTCATCGGGGGCGGACCGGCTTCGCGGGCTCCGATCCCCGTACGGGCGACAGCCCGACGTCATGCCCCTTATTCGATGCCGACGGGAGAAAAGATGGTGTGAATCGAGAATCGGCCGCATCCGTATCAATGGGTGAGAAAATCGGACACTCCGTGGTCGCTCGCCCACGCCCCGCAGCGGCCCACACGGCGCCCGGATCGGGTGGTCGCGCGAGCCGCTGCGGGGCGCTCAGGAGGGCGGAGAGAGGGCGGGGGGCCCAGAGGGGTCAGGTGGCGGTCACGAACACGCTGTGCCATCCACTGGCGCCGTCGGGAATGGTCCGGGCACGCTGCTCCGTCTGTACCTGACCGGTGCCGTCGGTGGCGCGGACGGTGAGGTTGTGGCCACCGGGCGTGGTCTTCCAGGGGTAGGACCACTGGCGCCAGGTGTCGGTGGTGTCCTGCTCGGCGAGCTGCGCCTCCTGCCACGGCCCGTCGTCGATCCGGACCTCGACCCGCTCGACGCCCCGGTGCTGGGCCCAGGCGACGCCGGCGACCATGACGGTGCCCGCTGCGGCCTGCGCGAAGGGCTTGGGGGTGTCGATGCGCGCCTGCGTCTTGATCGGTGCCTTCCGTGCCCACTTCCGCTTCACCCAGTACGGGTCGTAGGAGGCGAAGGTGGTCAGCTCGATGTCCTCGATCCACTTGCAGGCCGAGACGTAGCCGTACAGCCCCGGGACGACCATGCGCACCGGGAAACCGTGGTCGAACGGCAGCGGTTCGCCGTTCATCCCCACCGCGAGCATCGCGTCCCGTCCGTCCAACAGATCCTCGACCGGGGTGCCCAGGGTCATGCCGTCCACGGACCGGGCCACCAGCTGATCGGCGGGTCCGCCCTTCGACGGCGCCTTGACGCCCGCCTCCTCCAACAGGTCGGCGAGGCGTACGCCGAGCCATCGGGCGTTGCCCACGTAGGGACCACCCACCTCGTTCGACACGCAGGTCAGGGTGATGTTCCGCTCGATGAGGGGCCGGTTCAGCAGGTCCTGGAAGGTGTAGGTGCGCGGGCGGGACACGCCCTTGCCGTGGATCCGCAACCGCCAGGTGTCCGCGTCCAGCTTGGGGACGACCAGAGCGGTGTCCACGCGGTAGAAGTCCTTGTTCGGGGTGGTGAAGGCGCTGATCCCGGGGATCCGCAGCGCCGCGCGGGCCGGGGTCGCGGCGGCGGCCGAGGCCGGTGCGGGGAGCCGCACGGCCGCCCGGGAGGCGGCCGCCCCCTGACCGCTGCGGCCCGTCAGCGTCCGGCCGAGGGCCCCCGCCGCGGTGGAGGCCAGAGCGGTGACGCCCGCGGCGATCAGGAACCCGCGCCGGTTCCATCCGGCACCCTGCCCGGCGGCGTCCCCGGCGGGCCGACCGTCGAGCCCGGCCGATCCGTCGAGCCCGGTCCGTCGGTCCGGCTCGGGCTCCGTCGAGGCGGTCGCGTTCGGCCCGTTCAGGTGGCCGATCAGTACGTACAGTACGAGCGCCCCGGCCACGGCGCCCAGCAGCGAGGGCAGGACATCACCCGCGCCGGCCGAGTCGGGCCGGGTCAGCGCGGCCCCGGCGCCGACGAGCCCGAAGACCAGGATGCCGACGGATCCCGCACGCCGGTGCCGCAGGGCGAAGAGACCCAGCAGGGCGGCCAGGAGGCCGATGGTGGCCAGGATCCCGAGCTGGAGCACGAGCTTGTCGTTCTGTCCGAACGTGCGGATCGCGTAGTCCTTGAGCCACGCCGGTGTCCGATCGATGGCGGCTCCGCCGACCACGGTGACCGGGCCGGCCTGGGGCCGTACGAGGGAGGCGGCCAGTTCGCCCACGGCCAGTGCCGTGTAGCCGGCGAGCAGGCCGCTTGCCGCGGCGAGCGCGCCGCGTTTGACGGTCCTTCGGTTGATCCTCACGACCTGCATTCGACGCCGCGGCCCCGCCGGATGGGTCGGCGCACCGATCCCCCGTCCCGGGCACGCGAGTCGTTTCCGGCCAATCCGGGCGGGATCCGGCGACGAACAAGCAGCGGGACGCCGGACCGGACGCGGTCGGGGAGGGAGCCTCGGCAGTGACGTTTCCCCCCGTTCTCGTGCCAGTGGGAACCGGATACCCGACGAACCGTATCCACCGAGCGAACGCATGGGGGTGACCACGTGAAACATGACGACGAGCTCCACGCCCTCATCGGCGCCTACGCCCTCGACGCGCTCACCGGTGACGAACACGACCGCTTCACCCGACACCTGCGGGGCTGCGAGGCGTGCCGCGCCGAACTGCCCGGCTTCCTGGACACGGCCGGTCGCCTCGCGGCGGCAGTGGAACACGCCCCTCCCGCACATCTGAGGGAAGCGGTGCTCCACCGGATCGACGCGGTACGCCGGCTTCCCCCTCGGGTACCGGAACCCGTCACGCCCACGGGCGTCCTCGCCCTCGCGCGGGGCAAGGCCTGGGGGTTCGGGATCGCCGCGGGCATCGCCGCCGCGGCGGTCCTCGGCGGGATCACGGTATGGGAAGGCAGGCAGGCCGACCAGGCCCACGAGCAGGCGCTGCGACTGGACGCCGGCAACCGCAACCTGAGCGCGGTCATCGCCGCCTCCGACGCCCGCACCGTGCGCGGTGCCTTCGGGACCGGCGCCACCGCCACCCTCGTGACCTCCCGGGAACGCGGTCGAGCCGTGGTGATCGCCGACCGGTTGCCCCCGCCTCCGCAGGGCAAGACCTACCAACTCTGGTTCGCCGACGGGACCGTCATGCGGCCGGCCGGACACCTCGACCACAGCGGAGCCGTCCTGCTGACGGGCGGCATCGGCGGGGCCACCGCCGTCGGGGTCACCCTGGAGCCCTCGGGCGGGTCGCCGCGCCCCACCGGCAGCCCGCTGATCCTGCTCAACCTCCCCGCCTGACCGGGACCACCACCGGCCGACCGGACCGGCGACCGGACCGGCGGGATCGGACCGGCGACGGTAGCGGCGGGATCGGACCGGCGGGTTCGGACCGGCGACGGGAGCGGCGGGATCGGAGCGGGGACCGGGGCGACCGGAGCGGACCGGCGACCGCAGCGGCGGACTCGCGGCGCGACAACCGCAGCGCCCGTACCAATCCGCTCCGGCCGGGCCTCCGAAGGGCTCATATGACGACCTCGACGCCCCGCCCCACCACGATCGCCCGCGACGCCGCGTCCGCTCACCCCACGACGGCCTCCGCCACGGGCCGGCCCGTGAAGGGCGGCCCCGTGACGGAGGCACCGCAACACCGCCCGGGCGAACCGTCCCTCTGGCCGGACGTCAACCGCCTGCCACCGGCCTCGGCCGCGCGCACGGCCGTGGCCAGAACTCTGTTGCGTCGCGCGTTCGGTCGCATGCCCCTCTCCCTGAGAAGCGAGACGTCCCCGAGGAGCGGCTCCCCCCTCAGGAGCGACGTCGACGCCCTCGGGGGAGGACAACCCTCCCTGGTCCTCCACGACCCCGCCGCCTTCCACCGCCGGATCGGCGCCGACGGCCTGATCGGCTTCGGCGAGTCCTACATGGCCGGTGAATGGGACAGCGACGACCTCGTCGCGGCCCTGACCGTCCTCGCCTCGCACGTCGACGCACTGGTGCCGGCGCCCCTCGCGGAGTTGCGCCGCGCGTGGATACGCCGCCGCCCCCACGCACACCGCAACACCCCCGTGGGCGCCCGCCGGAACATCCAGCGGCACTACGACCTGTCCAACGACCTCTTCGAGCTCTTCCTCGACCCCACCATGACCTACTCCTCGGCCCTCTTCACCGTCTTCCCGGCCCGGCAGGAATCGCTGGAGGACGCCCAACACCGCAAGATCGACCGTCTGCTGGACCTCGCGTCCGTCGGCCCCGGGACCCGCCTGCTGGAAATCGGCACGGGCTGGGGCGAACTCGCGCTGCGGGCCGCCGCCCGGGGCGCCGACGTCGTGACCATCACGCTCTCCACCGAGCAGTGCGACCTCGCCCGCAGCCGCGTGGCCGCCGCCGGTCACACGGACCGTGTCAGCGTCGAACTGTGCGACTACCGCGACGTCCAGGGGCAGTACGACGCCATCGTGAGCGTCGAGATGATCGAGGCCGTCGGCGCCGAGTACTGGCCCGCCTACTTCGACACCCTGCGCACCGCACTCGCCCCCGGAGGCCGCATCGCGCTCCAGGCCATCACCATGGCCCACGACCGGATGCTCGCCACCGCCCAGAGCCACACCTGGATCAGCAAGTACATCTTCCCCGGGGGCCTCATCCCTTCCCGCGAGGCCATCCGCACGGAGGCGGCGCGAGCGGGCCTGTGCGTCACCGCCGATCACGGCTACGGCGAGCACTACGCCGAAACCCTGAGGCTGTGGCGCGAACGGTTCACCGGCCACGCCACCCGGGTGACGGAACTCGGCTTCGACCACGTCTTCCAGCGCATGTGGGAGCTCTACCTCGCCTACTCCGAGGCCGGGTTCCGCTCCCGCTACCTCGACGTCCGCCACGTCCTGCTGACGGCCGCCGACGCCGGTCGAGGCCCGGGCCCGCTGTGATCCGGCCCCCGGTCGACACCCCGTGACACGCGGGGGAGGATGGAGAGGGCGGCCTCCCCACGAGCCCCGGCACCGGCCGGTCGTACCCCTCGCCGCCGCAGGCGTCGCGGGTCCCGGACACCGACGGGCGCGCTCGCCTTCGACGGAGGGCCGTTCCCCGACACCGTGGGAGAACCATGATGAACTGCGCAGCGAAGAGGACCGGAACGCGGGTCTGCCGCTCGCTCTTGGCGGCGCTGGTGCTGTCAGGCGGCGCGCTGGCCGGCGCGGGATCGGCGGTGGCGGCCGACCAGGCGACCCCTCAGCGGGCACCGGCGCCGCCGTGCAAGGGCGGACAGTTGACGGTCAGCGGGACCTCGGGAACGGGCCAGGCGCGGGTCACCGTCGTCAACAAGGGCCCGAAGGCGTGCGTGCTCTCGGGGTTCCCCACCGTCGCACTCGCCGGACAGGGCTCACCCGACCGGAACAAGCCGCTCAACGTCACCCGGACAGGCACCGCGAAGCCCGTACAACTCGCGGTCGGCGGCCGGGCGGCGTCCCAGCTCGTCTTCCCGCCGGTCCTCGGTGAGGCGGACGGCTACTGCGCCTCCGGCGCCAAGCCGTTCGCCGCGCCGACGATGGTCGTCGGCGTCGCCGGCGCCAAGACCCAGATCGCCCCGAACGACGGCGGCAACTTCGCGATCTGCGGCAACAGCGTCCGCGCCACCGCCTTCCGCGCGGCCTGAAATCCCCGCCGGCGGACCGAATCCCGCCGACAGCCCGAATCCCACCGGCGGCCGATTCCGAGCCGCCCCCCGCCCCACGCTTCCCCCGCCCCGCGACCCGAACGGTCGCGGCCGGGGGAAGTCCGTGTGCGGGCGCGGAGGAACAGCGGTTCTCCGACCCCTTGCTACGCCCGCGCCGTCGCCTCCTCGTTCTGCGACGAACTCCTGCGCAACGGGACGACGACCGCGCAGACGTTCTGCGCGGAGTACCCGGAGAACCGGTCGACCCACGACGACTCCAAGGCGCCGCTGGAGCGTTGGCACGGCAAGGACCGCAACCTCTACGCGATCACGTGGCACGGTGCTCGCACACGGAGTGCACCTGACCGGATGCGAACGCGACCGGTGCACCGAGACGGGCACGGCCATCTCCCACTGCCCCACTTCCAACCCGCCGCCACCGCGCCCCGCCCGTGAACCCGGGCGCGGTCAGGGTCGGTCGTACCAGGAGAGCGCAGCGATCCGCCAGCCGTCCGGGGTGCGGACGAACTGGATGACCTTGGTCCCCCCGTCCTCGAACGGCTCGCCGTCCAGGATCCCGGACTTGCGGTACTCGCCGAACCGCGACGCGACGTCCCCGCTGATCTCGGTCCGTTCGGAGGTCTCCCACTCGGAGAACTCCACCAACCGGCCGTCGGCCAGCAGGCTGCGACGGGGTGCGATGAACTCCTCGACGGTGTAGACGGTGAACTCCGGGCCGGTCTTGACGATCACACCGCCCGGGAGGAGGAGCCGGCGGATCCGCTCCACGTCGGCACGCTTGCCGTCCCGATTGTCGAAGGCTCCGAAGAACTCGGCGGTCAGCAGGTCGATCTCGATACGCGACACG
This sequence comes from Streptomyces sp. NPDC102278, assembly GCF_044766345.1. Taxonomy (NCBI): domain Bacteria; kingdom Bacillati; phylum Actinomycetota; class Actinomycetes; order Kitasatosporales; family Streptomycetaceae; genus Streptomyces; species Streptomyces sp. NPDC102278. The sequence continues at coordinate 268,810 of NZ_JBIWLV010000011.1, forward strand.
GCGCGACCATAACAAGCGCCGGCCCCCGCGCACAGGGGCCCGCCCCCCGGCGCGGGGGGGGGGGGGGGGGCCCCCCCCCCCCCCCGGGGGGGGGGGGGGGGGGGGGGGGGGGGGGGCCGGGGGGGGGGGGGGGGGGGGGGGGGGGGGGGGGGCGCGCGGCTCCCGGCCAGGCACCCGGCCGACCTTCGGCGGGGGCGGGGGCGCCGGAGCCCGGCTGGGCCGCGCCGGGCCAGGCACCGGGCGCGGGGG